>NZ_CDXDQE010000018.1:0-118358 GCF_978021625.1 Janthinobacterium foliorum
CGGCGCCCGACAAGGTGTAGTAATCCGTGTGGCAAATGCCCGTGGCTTTCAGCTCGACCAGCACTTCGCCGGCGCGCGGGCCGGCCAGGTCGACTTCTTCGATCGTCAGCGGGGCGCCCGCCTTCCACGCAATCGCGGCTTTGGTTTTCATGTGTGTCCTGTCAGTAGTTGAACCCGGCGCGCCAGCGCGCCGTATTTGCACATCATAACAAGCCAGGGCGAAAAACAGGCGCCAGGAAGATGCTTGCCTGGCTTACTTGCTTTTCGCGCGATTCAAAAAGGCGCCGTGCAAGCCATTCAGGGTTTCCTCGGCCAGCAGCAGCTGGCTGGCGATTTCATTGATCTTGCGGCGGCTGGAACGGGCGTGGTCGCGCAGCACTTCGAAGGCCGTGTTGCGATCCGTCTGGAACTTGCCCATCAACAGGCCCACGGCCAGGCTGGTTTCCCGGCCGGCGGCCAAGGCCGCGTTCAGGTTCAGTTCGGTACGGCGCAGCTGGCGGATTTCATCGGCACGCGCCAGGCCCGCTTCAAACGCGGGCATCAAACGGCCTTCATCGACGGGTTTTACCACATAGCCGACGGCGCCGTAGGCGGCCGCCTGCTTGCCCGACTCGCTGTCGCCGCTGCCGGACAGGAACATGAACGGCACGGCCGTTTCGCCATGCAGGCGCTTGGCCAGTTCCAGGCCGGACATGCCCGGCATGTGAATATCGAGCAAGGCCAGGTCCGGTTCACGCTGGGCAATCAGCTGCAGCGCCACTTCGGCCGAATTGGCCAGGGCCGTTTCGTAGCCGGCATGGCGCAGGATTTCACCGAGAAATTCCAACAGGAGCTGGTCATCGTCAACGATCAGGATAAGGCGTTTCGCGGCGGCTGGTTGACTCATGGGTAGGGACACCTTGTAAATGGCAATACTCTTATTATATGCCGATTATTCGCCAAATCCGCCCCCTCACGCTCCCTCTGCGCGCGCAAACAGCAGATTGAATTGCTGCACCGCAATATCCACAGCGTGCGCCTGGCCTGCGTTGCCAAATACGCTGCTGATCGCCGCCACCAAGTCGGCGCCCCGCGCGACCAGCGGCGCCGCGTTCTCCGGCGTCATGCCGCCAATCACCACGCAGGGCAAGGCGATGTCGCGCTTGGCTAGCTGCACGATATCGAGCGGCGTCGTGACCGGGTACTTTTTCACCAGCGAAGGATAGAAGCCGCCAAAGGCCACATAGCTGGCGCCGCCCGCCTGTGCCGCCTGCGCCAGCGCCATGTCGCCATAGCACGAGGCACCGACGATCTTGTCTGCGCCGAGGCGCGCGCGTACCTGCGCCACGGACGCATCCGTGCCGCCCACGTGCACGCCGTCCGCGTCCAGTTCCTCGCACAGTTCGATAAAATCATTGATGATGAACGGCACGCCATACTTGCGCGCCAGCCCCAGCAGGGCGCCCGCCTGCTCGCGCCGCTGCTGCGCGTCGGCGCTCTTGTGGCGGTATTGCAGCAGGGCCACGCCTTCCTGCAAGGCTTGCTCGCTTACATCGAGCAAGCGGTCGGTGTCATCCCAGTTGGGAGTGACGAGATACAGTCCACGCATTTTTCTCTCCAGTTAATTGACCAGTCGCTGCGGCATCAGCTGGCCCGGCGCCACCGCATAGGCGCGCGCCAGGGCCGCATGGCAATACGCTTGCGCGCCAGCGAGCGCGGCGGACATCGGCCCGCCCAGCGCCAGCCGCGCCGCGATGGCGGACGCCAGGGTGCAGCCGCTGCCGTGAAACTCGCCAGGCAGGCGCGGCCAGCGCCACGCGCGCTGCCCGCCATCGGCGTCCAGCCAGCGGTTGACGACCTTCTCGCCTTCGCCATGGCCGCCCGTCACCAGCACGTGCGCGCAGCCTTGCGCAAGCAAGTTTTCCGCGCCGCCCAGGGCCGCCGCCTCCGGCCCGTTCGGTACGATGATGGTAGTGACTGGCAGCAAAGGCGCCAGCGCCAGCACGGCATCGTCCCGGCTCAGCACGTCGCCGTGGCCGCTGGCCAGCACGGGATCGAGCACCACGGGCAGGTCCGGATTGGCCCGCCGCAACTGTACGATCAGCTGCGCGATGACGGCCGCATTCGCGGCGCTGCCGGGAATGCCGATCTTCACGGCATGAATGGCCAGCTTGTCGATCAAGGCTTGTGCCTGCCGGCGCAGCAGCGCCGGCGCTACCGCTTCGACGGCAAACACGCGGTCGTTGTCCTGCACCGTCAGCGCCGTGACGACGGGCAGCGCATGCGCGCCCTGCGCCGATATCGCCAGGATATCGGCGGCGATGCCGGCGCCGCCGGACGGATCGACGCCGGCAAACACCAGCACCGTCGGCAAGGTCAAGCCCGTCACGCCAGCCGGCCCGCCATCGGCGACGACGGCGAGGCGGCGAATTTGCGCGGCATGCGCCCCGCCAGGAACGCTTCGCGCCCGGCCCGCACGGCCAGCTTCATGGCGCGCGCCATGCGCACGGGATCGCGCGCGCCGGCGATGGCCGTGTTCATCAGCACGCCATCGCAGCCCAGTTCCATGGCGATGGCCGCGTCCGACGCCGTGCCCACGCCCGCGTCGACCAGCACGGGCACCTTCGCCTGCTCGATAATCAGGGACAAGTTCCACGGGTTCAAGATGCCCATGCCCGAGCCGATCAGGGACGCCAGCGGCATGACGGCCACGCAGCCGATGTCTTCCAGAATTTTTGCCTGGATGGGATCGTCGCTGCAGTAGACCATCACGTCGAAGCCATCCTTGACCAGCGCCTCGGCGGCGATCAGGGTTTCCGGCATGTGCGGAAACAGGGTCTTTTCATCGCCCAGCACTTCCAGCTTGACCAGATTGCGCCCGCCCAGCAGTTCGCGCGCCAGCTGCAAGGTGTAGACGGCATCCTTGGCGTTGTAGCAGCCGGCCGTGTTCGGCAAGATCGTGTACTGGTCCGGCGGCACGAAGTCCAGCAGGCTGGGCGCGTGCGGGTCCTGGCCGATGTTGACCCTGCGGATCGCCACCGTGATGATCTGCGCCTCGGCCGCATCCGTCGCTTCGCGCGTCTGCGGCAAGTCCTTGTATTTTCCGCTGCCCACCAGCAGGCGCGAGGAGTACTGTTTTCCCGCGATGGTCAGCAGGTCGTTGTTTGTTGCGGTATGCATGTATTCTTCCTTAAATTTTTAAACTTCCAAAGAAAACCGTAGCGAGCGGCGATGATTTGTGGCCGAGACGCGCAACCGTGCTAGAGCACGGTGAGCATCGCAGGCCGCAAAGCGCGCCGCGCAGTAGGTTTGCTTGGACGTTTTCAGCCGCCGCCGATGGCGCGGACGATCTCCACCTGATCCTGCGTCTGCAAGACCTGTCCCGGCCACGCCTTGCGCGGCACGACGTTGCGGTTGACGGCCAGCGCCAGCGCCTGGTTTTCCAGCGACAGGGCGGCGATCAATTGGTCCAGGGTCTGCCCGGGCGGCACCTGGTGCGGCGCGCCGTTGAGCGTGATATCGATGAATGCAGTCATCACGCTCCCCTTCAGACCTTGCGATACAGCTCGGCGCCGTTCTTGATGAATTCGATGGCCTTCACTTCCATGCCCTGCTTGAGCGCCTTGTCTTCCGCAATGCCCATGCCGGCCGCGTACTCGCGCACTTCCTGCGTGATCTTCATGGAACAGAAGTGCGGGCCGCACATGGAGCAGAAATGCGCCACCTTGGCCGAATCCTTGGGCAAGGTTTCATCGTGGAATTCACGCGCCTTGTCCGGGTCCAGGCCGATATTGAACTGGTCGTCCCAGCGGAATTCGAAACGGGCTTTCGACAGGGCGTTGTCGCGGATCTGCGCGCCCGGATGGCCCTTCGCCAGGTCGGCCGCATGCGCCGCGATCTTGTAAGTGATGATGCCATCCTTGACGTCATTCTTGTTGGGCAAACCCAGGTGTTCCTTCGGCGTCACGTAGCACAGCATGGCCGTGCCGTACCAGCCGATCAGGGCCGCGCCGATGCCGGACGTGATGTGGTCGTAGCCGGGCGCGATATCGGTGGTCAGCGGTCCCAGGGTATAGAACGGCGCCTCGCCGCACTGGTCCAGCTGCAAGTCCATGTTTTCCTTGATCAATTGCATGGGCACGTGGCCCGGGCCTTCGATCATCACTTGCACGTCGTGCTTCCAGGCAATTTGGGTCAGCTCGCCCAGGGTCTTCAGCTCGCCCAGCTGCGCCTCGTCGTTGGCGTCGTAGATGGAACCGGGACGCAAGCCGTCGCCCAGCGAGAACGAGACGTCATACGCCTTCATGATTTCGCAGATTTCCTCGAAATGCGTGTAGAGGAAGGATTCCTGGTGGTGCGCCAGGCACCATTTGGCCATGATGGAGCCGCCGCGCGAGACGATGCCCGTCAGGCGCTTGGCCGTCATCGGCACGTAGCGCAGCAACACGCCCGCGTGGATGGTGAAGTAGTCGACGCCCTGCTCTGCCTGCTCGATGAGGGTGTCACGGAAGATTTCCCAAGTTAAATCTTCAGCCTTGCCGTTGACCTTTTCCAGAGCCTGGTAGATGGGCACGGTGCCGATGGGCACGGGGCTGTTGCGGATGATCCATTCGCGCGTTTCATGGATATGCTTGCCAGTCGACAGATCCATGACGTTGTCGCCGCCCCAGCGGATGGCCCAGGTCATCTTTTCCACTTCCTCGCCGATGGAAGACGTCACGGCCGAATTGCCGATATTCGCGTTGATTTTCACGAGGAAATTACGGCCGATGATCATCGGTTCCACTTCCGGGTGGTTGATGTTGGCAGGGATGATGGCGCGGCCGCGGGCGATTTCCTCGCGCACGAATTCGGCCGTGATTTCCTGCGGAATGCTGGCGCCGTAAGCCTGGCCCGGGTGCTGGCGGCCCATCAGCTCGGCCAGGCGCTCGCCCATGGGGCCGGATGCCCGCAGTTCGCGCAAATACTCCTGGCGGCGCATGTTTTCACGGATGGCGACGAATTCCATTTCCGGCGTGATGATGCCTTGCCGGGCGTAATGCATCTGCGTCACGTTCCTGCCGGCCACGGCGCGGCGCGGCTTGCGGTGCAGGTTGAAGCGCAGCTCGGCCAGCTTCGGGTCGGCCAGGCGGGCGATGCCGTAGTCGGAGGTCGGGCCCGGCAATTCTTCCGTGTCGGCCCGTTCCATGATCCATGGCAGGCGCGGCGTGTCGAGGCCCGAGCGGATGTCGATCTGCACGTCCGGGTCCGTGTACGGGCCGGAGGTGTCGTAGACGTAGATGGGCGGATTCTTTTCGCCGCCGAACGACGCTTCCGTGTCGGACTGGCTGATTTCGCGCATGGGCACGCGGATGTCGGGGCGACTGCCCTGCACGTAGATCTTGCGGGAATTGGGCAGCGGCGCGATGGCGGCTTCGTCGACCGTGGCGGTGGCGGAGAGGAATTTCGGATTGGCGTTCATTTTGGCTCCTTGGCTAGACTATTTTTAAGCCTGGAGCCAGCTAAGGAGGTTCGGAATTGCGCACGCGGAAAGGCGGGGTGCGGTCATCCTAAAGCTTCCCTTCGCTGGCATTATCCAGATCAGGTTCGGAGGGTATTTCTCACCCGCGCTTGCACCGTGTTTCCACAGCGAAAGGCAGGACCCCTAGCGTTTGCCGCCTTGCGGCAGCGAGCCAATTATACGCGGTTCGCGCCGCGTGGCCAGATGATTTCTTGCAGCTGTCGTCTTTGCGCCTCAGCCCTGTTTTTTCTTGCCCCAGCGCCAGCGCGTCGGTTCGCCCTTCAGCCAGCACACGCCGACGAGCGCACCCGCGATGAGCACTTCGTAGGCGATGTACAGCGCCAGCGCATCCTGTGGCGGGAACAGAAAGGCGCCGCAAGCGAACAAGCCCAGCGCGCTCAAGAAGACCAGCCAGCCCTGCCAGGTGATGGGCATGCCCCAGCCCCAGCCGTAGGTCTTGGCGGGGAACCAGTATTGGGTTGGTGTTTTGTCAGCCATGATGCTTTCCTTGTCGATATGGATGGCGACAAGTATAAATCAGGCCAGGCGCAGGCGTTCGCTGACATCGAGGCCAATGCCCCGGTAGCCGATGAAGCGGCTGCCATTGTCGAACATCGGCTCGCCGCTGACCTGCAGGTATTGCATGCTGCCGTCCGGATTCGTGCGGCTGTAGATGAAATCGAGGAACGGTTCGCGCGCGGCGATCTTGGCGTCGAGCAAGGCCCGTTCGCTGGCGTTCCAGCGCTGCGGTTCTTCCTCTCTGCCGATGCCCAGCATCTCGGCGACGGGACCGGAAAAGCGCGTCAGGTTGCCCTGCGCATCCTGTTCCCAGTACCAGTCGGAGGACAGTTCCGTGAAGCGCTGGAAGCGCGCTTCGCTTTCGCGCAATTCCGCCGTGCGCTCTTCCACCATCTGTTCCAGCGACTTGCTGTACTGGCCCAGCTTCTGGTACAGCAGCCGCACTTCCAGCATGTTGTGGATGCGCGTCTTGACTTCCACCAGGTCGAAGGGCTTGCTGACGAAGTCCTTGGCGCCCGCCTGCAGCGCGCGCAGCTTGTGGCCTGGCTGGGCCGTGATGACCAGCACGGGCAAATAGCTGCCCGCTTCGATGTCGCGCAAGCCTTCCATCACCTCGAAGCCATCCATTTCCGGCATCTGCAAATCGAGCAGGATCAGGTCGTAGCGGTGCTGCTGGTGCAGCGCGCGCACGGCTTGCGGGTCCATGGTGGAGGTGACGCGCGTGTAGCCGGCGCTGCGCAGCACCTGCTCCAGCAACAGGACATTGGCCTCCTGGTCATCGACGATGAGGATGCTGGCGTTCAGGATCTCGGTGGCTTGAAGCATGGCGGTATTCCTAAAAATAAATGCTGAATCAGCGTACTGCATGAGTGTCGTCGGCCAGGCCATGCGCGGCCGCATGGTGCAGGGCCACGTCGAGCGCGTCCATGAATTCGACGACCTTGATCGGCTTGGTCAGATAACGGAAGAAACCCGCTTGCAAGCCTTTTTCGATGTCGCGCGGCACGGCATTGGCCGACAGCGCCATCACGGGAATGTGGCTGGTGAGCGGATCGCCGTGCAGGATGTGCAGGGCGCCAAAGCCGCTGATGCCGGGCAGGTTGATGTCCATCAAGATGACGTCCGGCTGGTAGGTGCGCGCCAGGTCGATGCCCAGGTGCGCATCGATGGCCGTCAGCAATTTCAGATCGCTGCGGCGGGCGATCAATTGCTCCACCAACGCCAGGTTGGCGGGATTGTCTTCCACGTACAGCAGGGTGCGCAGGCTCTCCTGCGGTTCCTGCACCTGCGGCAGCGCGTCGCCATGGCCCAGCACCAGTTTCGGCGCGCTGCTGGCCGCCAGCTCGAACCAGAACGTGGTGCCCACGCCCACGGTGCTGTCGACACCGATGCTACCGCCCATCAGTTCGACCAGCTGCTTGGTGACGACGAGGCCGATGCCCGTGCCCTCTTCCGTGCTGTTTTCCTGGCCCAGGCGGTTGAACGGCTGGAACAGCTGCGCCAGTTGCTGCGCGTCGAGGCCGGCGCCGCTGTCGCGCACGCTGACGCGCACGCGCTCGCCATGCAGGCCGCAGTCGACGGTGACGGCACCGCCGCCCTGGTTGTACTTGATGGCGTTCGACAGCAGGTTGATCATCACCTGCTTGACCCGCGTGCGGTCCGCATGCACATAAAAAGCCTGGCCGCAGCGGGGGAAATGCATGCGGATGCCGCGCTTTTCCGCCTGCGGCGCGATCATCGCCTGGCAATCCTGCAGTACGTCAAGCAGGGACATGGCCTCCTGCGACAAGGTCACCTTGCCCGATTCGATCATGGCCAGGTCGAGGATTTCATTGATCAAGCGCAGGAGGTACCAGCCGCCCTTGAGAATCTGTTCGATCGAGCGCTGCTGTGGCGGACTCGGCGGCGGCACGTCGGACGCCATCAGCTGGGCAAAGCCCAGCACGGCGTTCAATGGCGTGCGCAATTCATGGCTCATGCTCGAGAGGAATTCGGACTTGGCACGGTTGGCCTTTTCCGCCACCTGGCGCGCCTTCTTCAACTCGATGTTATTCGTTTCCACCAGAGAACGCGTATACGCCTGCTGCTCGCGCAATCGCTGGTCCAGCAAGGCTTGCTCCGCCTCGACCTGCTTGCGCGCCGTGTTGTCCGTGCCGATCAGCAGATAGCCGATGACCTTGTTCTGCGCGTCGCGCAGGGCCGTCACGGAGACGATGGCGGGAAAGCGGCTACCATCCTTGCGGATGTACGTCAGTTCATAAATGTCTTCGATGCCGCGCGTGGCCTTGAACACCAGCGCTTCCACGCCGGGCGTGATCGGAGTGGCGAGTTCGGCACTGAGGGCGGCGGCGCGGGCGATGATTTCCTGCGCGTCCGAAATGCCGGCCGGCGTCAGCTTGTCGACGACGTCGCTGGCCTCGTAGCCCAGCATGCGCTCGGCGCCCACGTTGAAAATCTGGATCACGCCCTGCGCATCGGTGGCGATGCACGAAAAATTGGCGCTGTTGAAAATGGCATCCTGCAAGGCGCCCGCCTTGAGCACCTGGCGCGGCAGGCTGGCCGCCAGGGTACGGCGGTACAGCGCCACCAGCAGCAACAGCAGCAGGAAGAGCAGCGCCTCGATCAGCATGGCCGTGTCGAATGGCGGCCGCCAGGCCAGGGCGCCAATGGCCAGCAGCACGATGGCGCTGAACGAAAAGGCCAGCGCCATGGGCCAGCGCGACGGTGCGCGGGCGGGAAGGTTTTCAACAGATTGCATGATAAGCCTGGGCTATAACGACGGGATAAGGAATCAATGCGATGTTCAAGCGCCTTGGCGCTGGCGCACGTCCGACAGCAGGCGGGCGAATTCCTTCTTCACCACGCCATAGCATTCGCACACGGTGCATTCCAGGCCGGCGCGGTCCTGCACGGAAATATGCCCGCGGCGGTAGCTGATGTAGCCACGCGCCTGCAAGCGCCCGGCCGCTTCCGTCACACCTTCGCGGCGCACGCCCAGCATGTTGGCGATCAATTCCTGCGTCATGGTCAGCTCGCGGTTCGGCAGGCGGTCCATGGTCAGCAGCAGCCAGCGGCACAGTTGCTGCTCCACCGTATGGTGGCGGTTGCACACGGCCGTTTGCGACATTTGCGTGATCAGCGCCTGCGTGTAGCGCAGCAGCAAACGCATGACGGGGCCGGCGCGGTCGAATTCTTCCATCAGCAAATGCGCCTTCAGGCGAAAGCCGATGCCGCCCGTCTGCACGACGGCGCGGCTGGGCGTGGAATTGCCGCCCATGAACAACGACACGCCCACCATGCCCTCATTGCCGACGCCGGCGATTTCCGACGAGCCGCCGTTTTCCAGCAGGTAGTGCAGCGAAACGATGGCGGTGGTGGGGAAATACACATGGTGCAATTTATCGCCCGAGTCGTAGATCACGTCGCCCAGCAGCATCGGCACTTGCTCCAGATGCGGCGCCAGGCGCGCGAAATCGGCGTCGAGCATGGCGGCGAGCAAGTGGTTTTGATTCGGGTTGTGCGGCAAGGCGGGCAGAACAGCATACGAGCTGGACATGGTCAGGATTCCTGGTTTCCAGTCGTCAGCTAGGGGATGTTTGAAAGGCGTCCGAACGAGGGCCGCCATGGCGTGCAGCGTAACACAGCGCTGGCACAGTGGCCTGACTATATTTCTTGCTGGCATGAGCGTCCGTTCGCTACCGAACGGACGCTCATGTGCAGCGCGCCCCACAGTGGATCACTGCCAGGGCTGCCTGAACATGGGACGGCCCGGCGCTTCCACCGGACGCCAATCATGCAATCATTCTTCAAGCGCATCTCCATTTCCGTCTCCACCTCCGCCCTGCTGACCCTGGCGGTCGGGCTGTGCCTGACGGTCCTGTGCTATATGTCGGCCCGCCAAATCGAAGCGGAAAGCGCCCGGCTGCTGCTGCAGCAGCACGCCAGCGGCCACGTGCTGAGCGCCGCCCTGCTGCCCGCGCACGGGCTGACCCTGGACGCGAACCGCCGCGGCTCGCTGTACGTGCTGCTGGGCGGAGTACTGTCGAGTCTGCTGGCGACGGCGTATGTCTACCAGCTGGTGTCGCGCAACAGCGTGATTGCCCGCATCACGGGCGAGCGCACGGCGGCACTGCAATTCGCCAACCTGCGCCTGTCCGAGGATATCGCCGCGCGCATGCGCAATGAAAAATCGCTGCGCTTGCGCGAACGCATCATCGAAGTGTCATCGAATGCCATCATCCTGTGCAGCGCCGACGCGCCCGGCTACCTGATCGAATACGTCAACCCCGCCTTCGAGCGCATCACCGGCTATGCGGCCAGCGAAGTCATCGGGCAGCGCCTGGAAGACTTGCAGGGGCCGGAACATGCGCGCCAGGACATGCACGCCATCAGCGCGGCCCTGCACGAGCAGCGCGAAGGCAAGGCTATCGTGCGCAATTTCCGCAAGGATGGCAGCACTTACTGGAGCGAGCTGTTCGTGGCACCCGTGCGCGACGATGGCGATGGCCCCGTCAGCCACTTCGTGGTGGCGCAATACGATATCAGCACCGTCATGCGCTTCGAGCAGGAACTGGAATTCCAGTCGCGCCACGACGTCCTGACGGGGCTGGCCAACCGCTTGCTGCTGCGCGAGCGGCTGGAGCAGGCCATGGCCGTGGCGCGCCGCAGCACCCTGCCCCTGTGGGTGGTGTTCATCGACCTCGACCGCTTCAAATTCGTCAACGACACCCTGGGCCACGATGCGGGCGACACCTTGCTGAAACTGATCGCCGACCGCCTGCGCGCCGCCACGCGCGAAGTCGATACGGTGGCGCGCCTGGGCGGCGACGAGTTCGTGCTGCTGCTGCCGCAACACGTCAACAGCGACCCGGGCCAGCTCATCCTGCAGCGCGTGCTGGACGCCGTGGCGCAGCCGCTGCAGGTGAACGGCCATGAATTCTTTCTTACGTGCAGCATGGGCGTGGCCAGCTATCCGCTCGATGGCGACAGCGCGGAAACTTTGATCAAGCATGCCGATATCGCCATGTACCGGGCCAAGGAGCAAGGCCGCAACCACTGGCAAAGCTATGCGCCGGCCATGAATGCCAGCATGCTGGCGCGGCTGAGCCTTGAAAGCGAACTGCGCCACGCACTCGAGCGCGGCCAGTTCCACCTCGTGTACCAGCCGCAGGTGGAGCTCGACAGTGGCATGGTGGTGGGCATGGAAGCCCTGCTGCGCTGGCAGCACCCGGCCCTGGGCGCCATCGCGCCGGGCGACTTCATCCACCTGGCCGAGGAAATGGGCTTGATCGTGCCCATCGGCGCGTGGGTGATGCAGACGGCCTGCGCACAGGCAAAGGCGTGGCAGCGGGCGGGACTGGGCGGCTTGCGCCTGGCCGTCAATTTGTCTGCCCGACAATTCCGCCAAAGCGGCTTGCTGCAGTCGGTTGGGGAAATACTGGCCGTGACGGGCCTGGAAGCGCGTTTCCTGGAGCTGGAGCTGACGGAAAGCATGATGATGCAGGATGTGGAACAGGCGATCGCCACGATGGGCAAGCTCAAGGGGCTGGGACTGCAACTGTCGATTGACGACTTCGGCACCGGCTATTCCAGCCTGGCACATTTGCGCCACTTCCCCATCGACGTGCTGAAGATCGACAAATCCTTCGTCAGCGACATTTTATACAGCGCGGACGACGCGGCCATCGTGCAAGCCATCATCGCCCTGGCGCACAGCCTGCGCCTGAAAGTCATAGCCGAAGGCGTGGAAACGGCGCAGCAGCTGGACTTCCTGCGCCAGCACGGCTGCGACCAGATGCAGGGCTATCTGTTCAGCCGCCCGCTGGCCGCACCTGCCTTTGAACAATTGTTACGCCAGGGCAGCACGCTGCCGGCCCTGGCCCTGGCTTAAAACGCGTGGCGCAGGCCGATGTTCAGCGCGCGGTCGCCGCTGCCCACTTCGGTCGCGTTGCCCACCATGTAGGCGGCGCCGTTGCGGTTGCGGATGTGTGCGTAGGCAACATAGACCTTGCTGCGCTTGGACAAGGCATACGTGGCGCCGACGGCCAGCTGCTGCGCGTCGCGGTTGGCGGCATCGCGGTCATTCTTGTGGATGAAGGAGGCCAGCAAGGTCGTCGCGCCCAGCGGCACGGAAACGCCGACGATGGCGTCGCGGCTGTCGGTGGACTGGGCCGGCGCCTGCGCCGCACCGTACGGACTGTCCGCAAAGAACATGGAGCTGCCGTCGCCCGTGTTGCTGCCATAGCCGGCAAAGGCCGTGGCCACGCCAAAGTTGTAGTTACCGGCCAGTATCGTGTTGTTGACGTCAGCCTTGCCGAAGTCGCCGCCACGGCTCTGGCGCGCCAGGCGCAGGGTCAGCGGACCGTTCACGTAGCCCAAAGCCAGGCCCAGCGAGCGTTGATCTGCCGCAAGCCCCGTGTGTTCGCCAAAGCCATACATCACCGTGCCCGTGAGGCCGCGCCATTCAGGCGACGTGTAGCGCACGGTATTGTCGATGCGCGTGGCCGAATAGCCGGCGACGTTGGTGGAGGCACCGGCCATGCCGCCCTCGAACGGGTCGGCCACGTCCGTCAGCGCCTGGCTTTGCAGGTTGTACTGACGGCCCACGGTCAGCATGCCCATGGGGCTGTTGAGGCCGACAAACGCCTGGCGGCCGAACAGTTGTCCCGCCTGGTCCGAACGGCCCGTGTCGCTCAATAGGCCCGCTTCCAGGGTAAACACGGCTTGCCAGCCACCGCCCAGCGCTTCCGTGCCGCGCAAGCCCAGGCGCGAACCGGCGGAGACGCCGCTGGTAAGCTTGCTGATGCCGCGTTCCTGCACCAGGGCCGCGTCCATCAAGCCATACACGGTGACGGACGACGGGTCGTTGGACGACTGGGCGTGGACGGCGGGCAAGGCGCCCAGGGTGGCGAGTGCGAGACAGATCTTTTTCATGGTGGTTTTCCTTATGCAGGCAAAACCGGGAAAGCGCGCGGCCATGGCAAGCCCACAGGCGGCAAGGCGCGCTGTAGTGACATGCCGTATCGAAAAACGACTGGCCAGATAACAACATTCCTGGCTAAGCTGTGGCGGCGCGGCCGGTGAACGATGGCGCGCGGTGGTCCGCCGTGAATGGTGCACCGCTGGCGGTGCGCGTGGCTCAGGCGCCCGGCCCGCAGGGGACGCACTGAATTGGCTGGCATCGCAGATGCGCTGGCCGGGTGGCGCGGACGGGAGTTGGATACAACTGCGTCCGCTGGCGCCGTCCGCAAAGTTGCAGCAGGAGGCGCCGAGGCCGACATTATAACATCGTCAGCTGTTTTACCCCCGTTCCCTTGCCGCCAAACGGGCCGCAAAGCCGCCAAAACACTGAAAAATGCCTGTTGCCGCAGTGCAGGCGAGGCCGCGTCATCTATAATGGTTCCTTTTGCCAATCACACGCCAAATCATGGAATTAGCCAAGTCTTTCGAGCCCGCCGACATTGAACAATTCTGGCGCACCGAGTGGGAACAGCGCGGTTACTTTACCGCCACCCTCGATGCGGGAAAACCTTCCTTCAGCATCCAGTTGCCGCCGCCGAACGTCACCGGCACCCTGCACATGGGCCATGCGTTCAACCAGACCATCATGGATGGCCTGACCCGCTACCACCGCATGCTGGGCCACAACACGGCCTGGATTCCCGGCACCGACCACGCGGGCATCGCCACGCAAATCGTCGTGCAGCGCCAGCTGGATGCGCAAAAGATTTCGCGCCATGACCTGGGCCGCGAGAAATTCGTGGAAAAAGTGTGGGAATGGAAAGAAAAATCCGGTTCCATCATCACCGGCCAGATGCGCCGCCTGGGCGCCTCGGCTGACTGGCAGCGCGAATACTTCACGATGGACGAGCCACGCTCGAAAGTCGTCACCGACGTCTTCGTGCGCCTGTTCGAGCAGGGCCTGATTTACCGCGGCAAGCGCCTGGTCAACTGGGACCCCGTGCTGGGCACGGCTGTCTCGGACCTGGAAGTGGTGTCCGAGGAAGAAGACGGCTCCATGTGGTACATCAAGTACCCGCTGGCCGACGGCAGCGGTTTCCTGACGGTGGCCACCACCCGTCCTGAAACCATGCTGGGCGACGTCGCCGTGGCCGTCGATCCGACGGACGAGCGCTACCTGCCGCTGGTGGGCAAGATGCTCAAGCTCCCCCTGACGGACCGCGAAATCCCCATCATCGCCGACGAATACGTCGACAAGGAATTCGGCACCGGCTGCGTGAAAATCACCCCGGCGCACGACATGAACGATTACGCCGTGGGCCAGCGCCATAAACTGGCGCAGATCGTCATCCTGACCCTGGACGCGAAGATCACGGACGACGCGCCAGAAGCCTACCGCGGCATGGACCGCTTCGCCGCGCGCAAGCAGATCGTCGCCGACCTGGACGCGCAAGGCTTGCTCGAGCAAGTCAAGCCCCACAAACTGATGGTGCCGCGCGGCGACCGCACGGGCGTCGTCATCGAGCCGATGCTGACGGACCAGTGGTTTGTCGCCATGAGCAAGCCGGCCCCGGAAGGCACTTTCTTCCCGGGCAAGTCGATCGCCGAAACGGCGCTGGATAAAGTGGCCAATGGCGAAATCAAGTTCGTGCCGGAAAACTGGAGCACCACCTACAACCAGTGGCTCAACAACATCCAGGACTGGTGCATCTCGCGCCAGCTGTGGTGGGGCCATCAGATCCCGGCCTGGTACGACGACAAGGGCAATATTTTCGTTGCCAAGACGCAAGCCGAAGCGGAAGCGAAAGCCCTGGCCGCCGGCAGCACGGGTCCCTTGAAGCGTGACGACGACGTGCTCGACACGTGGTTCTCGTCCGCCCTGGTGCCGTTCTCGACCATGGGTTGGCCGGAAGACACGCCGGACATGAAGGCCTTCCTGCCCTCGTCCGTGCTGGTGACGGGCTTCGACATCATCTTCTTCTGGGTCGCGCGCATGGTCATGATGACGGCGCACTTCACGGGCAAGGTGCCGTTTGAAACCGTCTACGTGCACGGCCTGGTGCGCGATTCGACAGGGCAGAAGATGTCCAAGTCGAAGGGCAACACGCTGGACCCGATCGACCTGATCGACGGCATCGACCTGGAAGGCTTGATCGTCAAGCGCACCACGGGCCTGATGAACCCCCGCGATGCGGAAAAGATCACCAAGGCCACGCGCAAGGAGTTCCCGGAAGGCATTTCCGCCTACGGCACGGACGCCGTGCGCTTCACCATGGCCAGCTATGCTTCGCTGGGCCGCAACATCAATTTCGACCTCGGCCGCTGCGAAGGCTACCGCAACTTCTGCAACAAGATGTGGAACGCCACCCGTTTCGTCATGATGAACACGGAAGGCAAGGATTGCACCGCAAATGACGCCGACCTGTCGCAGGCCGACAAGTGGATCATTTCCTTGCTGCAAAAAGCGGAACTGGACGTGGCCAAGGGCTTCGAAGACTTCCGCTTCGACAATATCGCCGCCACCATCTACAAGTTCGTCTGGGACGAGTATTGCGACTGGTACCTGGAAGTCGCCAAGGTGCAAGTACAGCAGGGCACGGAAGGCCAGCAGCGCGCTACCCGCCACACCCTGCTGCGCGTGCTGGAAGTGGTGCTGCGCCTGGCCCATCCGATCATCCCCTTCGTCACGGAAGCCCTGTGGCAGACGGTGGCGCCACTGGCCGGCAAGACCCTGAAGCCAGAGGGTGATTCCATCATGATGCAGCCGTATCCGATCGCCAACACCGACAAGATCGACGAGTCGGCCGAAGCATGGATGCAACAGCTGAAAGCCTTGACGGACGCCACGCGCAACCTGCGCGGCGAAATGCAGATCTCGCCATCCGTGCGCGTGCCGCTGATCGTCGAGGCAGGCAATGCCGGCGAGAAAGAAGCGCTGTCCTCGTACGCGCCGTACATCCAGTCGCTGGGCAAGCTGGCCGACGTGCAGATCGTCGATGCGCTGCCGGATTCGCCAGCGGCCGTCGCCATCGTCGGCACCACCAAGCTGATGCTGAAAGTGGAAATCGATGTGGCTGCGGAACGCGAGCGCCTGGGCAAGGAAATCGCCCGCATCGAGGCGGAAATTGCCAAGGTCAACAGCAAGTTGGGCAATGAAAGCTTCGTCGCGCGCGCCCCGGCCGCCATTGTTGCGCAAGAAAACGAGCGTTTGCTCAGTTTTTCGGCGACAATTGAAAAATTGCGCGAACAGTTTGCTAAACTAGCCAGCGCATAAGGCAAGTTTGCAAGGATGGCGCGGCGTCCCCGTGACGCCGCGCAGCACTCTTGGTCTTGCCTTGGTATATACACTGTTTCGTGACAGATCAAAAAAACCACAGGAGACTAGCGATGCATAAATTATTTACAGCAAGCGTCAAAGCAAGCGTACTGGTGGCCGCCCTGGCCATCGCCGGCAGCGCCACCGCGCGCGACGGCAACTACACCCCTGTCGGCACGTGGAAAACCATCGATGACGCCAGCGGCAAACCGAAATCCCTCGTCGTCATCACGGAAAGCAACGGCGTCTTGCAAGGCAAGATCGAAAAACTGTTCCGCGGCCCGAATGAAGATCAGAATCCCAAGTGCGACAAGTGCACGGGCGCCAACAAGGACCAGCCCATCATCGGCCTGGTCATCTTGACGGGCCTGAAATATGACGGCAAGGAATGGACGGGCGGCGAAATCACGGACCCGGCCAGCGGCAAGGTCTACAAGAGCAAGGCCGAACTGCAGGAAGGCGGCACCAAGCTGCAAGTGCGCGGCTATGTCGGCGTGCCGATGTTCGGCCGCTCGCAGACGTGGGTGCGCGAAGAATAAGCTGCATCGCTTGCCGATCAAAGCCGGCCCCTGCGCCGGCTTTTTTGCATCTGCGCTCCGCGCACAGCCGTTGTTTTTCAGGCCGAATCGGCCCCATGCGTCAATATTTCCATTTACCAACTAGCAATGCGCGCCACCGAACATACTTGAAGTTTCCAAAATGAAATAGTGCATGCCTGTGACGCCATCGCCCTGTAGCGAAGGGCGGCATGGCGCTGCGGATGACCCCATCCGCGGATGCCCGGCAAGCTTTTGCCCATGCACAAAGGAAACACATGAACATCTTCAAGCGATATATGACCCCGCTGCTCGTCTCGGCAGGCTTGCTGGCCATGGCCAGCCTGGCCGGTTGCGGCGGCGGCGACCAGGGACGCGAACCCATCCTCGGCTTGCCGGCGGCCACCCTGTCCAGCCTGGCCGTGACGCCAGCCGCGGCCACGGTCGCCATCGGCGCGGGCCAGCAATTCACGGCCATCGCCACATATAGCGATGGCTCGTCGCAAGACGTCAGCGCCAAGGCCGCCTGGACCTCCGCCACGCCAGCCGCCGCGACAGTCAACGCCAGTAGCGGCGTCGCCGCCGGCCTTGCCGCCGGCAACAGCAGCATCAGCGCCACGTTCGGCGGCAAGAGCGCAACGGCGCAACTGACCGTTACCCCCGCCACCTTGACGGCCATCGCCATCACGCCGCTCACGCCCTCCATCGCCATCGGCGGCACACAGCAATTTGCCGTGACGGGCAGCTTCAGCGACAGCAGCACGCACGACGTGACTGCCGTCTCGACCTTTGCAGCGGCCAGCCCCGCCACGGCGAGCATTGCCGCTGGTGGCCTGGCGCTCGGCAAGATTGCCGGCACCACGCAGATCACCGCTACCACGGGCACCTTAACGGCCAGCACGCTGCTGACCGTCACGCCAGCCGTGCTGCTGTCGATTGCCGTCACGCCGCAAAACCCCATCGTGCCGGTCGCCGCAACGCGCCAGCTGACGGTCATCGCCACGTATTCGGATGGCACCACGCCGGACGTCAGCGCCAGCAGCAGCTACAGCGCCGCCACGCCGGCAGCAGCAAAGATCGGCAGCACGGGTCTGGTCACGGGTGTCGCCAGCGGCACCAGCGTCATGACGGCCAGCTTCGGCGGCAAGAGCGCCGGCACGACCGTCAACGTGCCGGCAGCCGCCATGACCGGCATTGCCGTCACGCCTGCCACGGCCAGTATCGCCGTGGGCGCCACGCAGCAATTCATCGCCACGGCCACGTATTCGGATAACTCGACAGCCAACATCACGGCCAGCGCCCTGTGGACCACCGCCGCGCCAGCCACGGCCACGGTACTCAACACGGGCATCGCCACGGGCATGACCGCCGGCACCGCCAGCATCAGCGCCAGCGCCGGTGTCCTGTCGGGCAGCGCCGTCCTCAGCGTCACCGCCGTCGTGGTGCCGCCGCCGGTCGTGCTGGTAGCGATCGCCGTCGCGCCGCAAGCCCCGACCGTGCTGATCGCCGCGACGCGCCAGCTGGCCGTCATCGCCACCTATTCGGACGGCAGCACCGCTGACGTCACGGCTGGCAGCACCTTCGTTTCCGCCACGCCAGTGTCGGCCAGCGTCGCCAGCGGTGGCCTGGTCACCGGTGTCAGCGCCGGCAGCAGCGTGATGAGCGCCAGCTTCAATGGCATGAATGCCAGCACCACCGTCACCGTGCCGGCCGCCACCCTGGTCAGCATCGCCGTCACGCCAGCCACCGCCAGCATCGCTGTCGGCGCCACGCAGCAATTCGTCGCCACCGCCACGTATTCGGACAACTCGAATGCCATCATCACCAACAGCGCCACCTGGACCTCGGGCACCGCGACCACGGCCACGGTACTGAACACGGGCATCGCCACCGGCATCACCGCCGGCACCAGCAACATCACGGCCACGGCCGGCGGCCAATCGGGCAGCGCGCTGCTGACCGTCACGGCCGTGGCCATCCCGCCCGTGCTCAACCCGATCAACCTGGGCCGCGCGGCAACGTTCGGCGTGCTGGCAGGCACGTCCATCACGAATAATTCGGGCGGCACGACCCTGATCACGGGCGACGTCGGCGCGCCATCGCAAACGGTCGATCCGACCCAGGCGGCCGGTTTCAACAACTACAAGTCGGGCGCGATCCTGGCCGGCGCCATGACGGACCTGCAAGCGGCGATCACGGACGGCAACAGCCGCACCTGCGACGTCAGCTTTGCGGGCAGCATCGACCTGGGCGGCCAGACCTTCGGTCCGGGCGTGTATTGCTATGCCGGCACCATCAGCATCACGGGCACCCTGACCCTGAACGGCCCGGGCGTGTATATCTTCCGCACGGCGCTGACCCTGAACTCGACCGTCAATTCGGTGGTTGCCCTGAATAACGGCGCCACGGCCGACAACGTCACCTGGCTGCCCGTCGGCCCAACCACTCTGGCCGCGAACAGCGTCTTCAAGGGCAATATCCTGGGCGAATCGGCAGCCATCACGGTAGGCGACAACACGACCCTGCTCAATGGCCGCGTGCTGACGGCGGCTGCCGTTACCCTGCGCAACAACCAGATCACCAAATAAACGGACATGACCATGACTATCGCAAATACACTGGGCGCCCTGGGCGTGATGGCTGGCGCCTTGCTGGCAGCGCAAACGGCGCAGGCGCAGGACAACACCTTCATCAATCCGGACTGGGCCAACAGCGCCTGGTACATCGGCGCGGGCGTGGGCCAGTCGCGCGCCACCATCGACGAGCCGCGCCTGCGTGCCAGCCTGGCAGCCAACGGCGAAACCGTCACCGGTTTTGCCAAGGACCAGCGCGCCACCGGCTATAAATTGTTTGTCGGCCGTCAATTGAACCAGTATGTCGCCGTGGAAGCGGGCTACTTTGACCTGGGCAAGTTCGACTTCCAGTCGACCACCAGCGGCAACGGCGTGCTCAACGGCGAAGCGGGCTTTCGCGGCGTGAATCTGGACTTGCTGGGCCAGTTGCCGCTGTCACAGCGCGTATCGTTACTGGGCCGTGTCGGCATGCACTACACCAAGACAAATACGGAATTTAGCGGCAACCGCTTGCTGGGATCGTCCAATACGCATGCCAGCGACCGCAAGCTCAACGCCAAGCTGGGCCTGGGCCTGGAATACAAGTTCAGCGAAGCGCTGGCCTTGCGTGGCGAAGTGGAACGCTACCGTGTCAACGATGCCATCGGCAACCGCGGCGACGCCGACCTGTATTCCGTCAGCCTCGTGTACAAGCTGGGCCGCCCGGCCAGCGCCACGCCTGCGTACCAACCGGCGCCGCCGGTAGCATTGCCGCCGATCAGCGAAACCATGCCTGCCCCCGTGGCCGAGGCCAAGCCGGCGCCGGCGCCCGTCTCGGAAAAAGTGTCGTTTGCTTCAGAGGCGCTGTTTGATTTCGATCAGTCGACGCTCAAGCCGCAAGGCAAGGCGGCGCTGGACCAGTTGCTGGGCCAGTTGAACGGCATGGACCTGGAAGTGATCGTCACGGTGGGCCATACGGATGCCGTCGGTCCGGACGCCTACAACCAGAAACTCTCTTTGCGCCGCGCCGAAGCCGTCAAGGCCTACCTGGTGGCGCAAGGCGTGGACACGCATCGCGTCTACACGGAAGGCAAGGGAGAAACGCAACCCGTGGCCGACAACACGAGCGCCGCCGGCCGCGCCAAGAACCGCCGCGTGACAGTGGAAGTGGTAGGCACGCGTAAAGTCTCGCGCTAGGTTTCAGGCGCAAATAAAAAAAACCGGCTTGCGCCGGTTTTTTTTCGTCTGCGATTATTGCGCCGGGGCCGGCTTGCGGTGGTGCTTGCTCAGATGCCGGTCCAGGCTGTTGGCAAACTGCTGCCGGTCCGACTGGCTGAAGGCGGCCGGGCCGCCCGTATCGACGCCGCCGCTGCGCAATTCTTCCATGAAGGCGCGCATCGTCAGTTGCTGGGCGATATTATCCTGCGTATAAAACTCGCCGCGCGGATTCAGCGCATAGCCACCCTTGCTCAATACGTCGGCGGCCAGCGGGATATCGCCCGTGATGACGAGGTCGCCGGGATTGAGCAGGCGCACGATTTCCTGGTCGGCCACGTCCGCGCCGGACGGCACTTGCACGGTGCGGATGAAACGCGACGGCGGCACGCGCAAGCCCTGGTTGGCCACCAGGGTGAGCGGCAACTCCAGGCGGTCGGCCACGCGATACAGGATTTCCTTGATAACCACGGGACAGGCATCGGCGTCGATCCAGATCTGCATGCCGGGCGGCTGTCCGCCCTGGCTATCTTCCGCCATCACAATTCCCACGCTTCGCCGCCGGGGCCCATGCGCGGCGCGCTGACGCCGAAATGCAGGTAGGCGGCCGGCGTGGCGACCCGGCCGCGGGGCGTGCGCTGCAAGAAGCCTTGCTGGATCAGGTACGGTTCCAGCACGTCTTCGATGGTGTCGGCCGCTTCGCCGATGGCTGCCGCCAGATTCCCTATGCCGACGGGACCGCCGCCGAACTTGAACAGCACGGCTTCAAGCAGCTTGCGGTCCATCACGTCGAAGCCGACGGAGTCGACATCGAGCATGGCCAGCGCGCGGTCGGCCACCACCTTGGTGATTTCGCCATTGCTTTTGACTTCCGCAAAATCGCGCACGCGGCGCAGCAACCGGTTGGCGATGCGCGGCGTGCCACGGGCGCGCTGGGCGATTTCAATCGCGCCTTCCGGGTCGATCGGCGCCTTCAGCAAGGCGGCGCTGCGCGTGACGATCTTCGTCAATTCGCCCGTGTTATAAAACTCCAGGCGGGCAACGATGCCGAAGCGGTCGCGCAGCGGGTTGGTCAGCATGCCGGCGCGCGTGGTGGCGCCCACCAGGGTAAACGGCTGCAGGTCGAGTTTCACGGAACGGGCGGCCGGGCCTTCGCCGATCATGATGTCGATCTGATAGTCTTCCAGCGCCGGGTACAGGATTTCCTCGACGACGGGCGACAGGCGGTGGATTTCATCGATGAACAGGACGTCGTTCGCTTCCAGGTTCGTCAAAATCGCCGCCAGGTCGCCCGGACGTTCCAGCACGGGGCCGGAAGTCTGGCGCAAATTGACGCCCATTTCGCGCGCGATGATGTGCGCCAGGGTCGTCTTGCCCAGGCCCGGCGGACCGAACAGCAAGGTGTGGTCGAGCGCTTCCTTGCGCTGGCGCGCGGCCATGATGAAGATTTCCAGCTGGTCGCGGATTTTTTCCTGGCCCACATACTCGTCGAGCTGCTTGGGACGCAAGGCCCGTTCGATGGCCTCTTCGTTGTGCGAGATGGGCGCCGCGTCGATGATGCGCTGTTCCGTGAAGCTGTCGGTCTGGATGCTCATGCCTTATCAGCCTTTCGACAGCGCTTTCAGCGCCAGTTTGATGCCGTCCGACACGCCGCTGCCAGCCGGCACGTTTTTCACGGCGGCCAGCGCTTCCTTGTCCGAATAGCCGAGCGCCACCAGCGCATTGAGGATGTCCGACTGCGCGTCCGGCGCCGCGTGCGCGCCGCCGGCGCCGATGTCCGCACCCAGCTTGCCCTTCAATTCCAGCAGCAGGCGCTCGGCCGTCTTCTTGCCGATGCCGGGCACTTTCACCAGGCGCCCGGAATCCTGCAGGGTGATGGCTTGCGCCAGGTCGGCGACCGTCATGCCGGACAGGATGGACAGCGCCATGCGCGCGCCCACGCCCGTGATCTTGATCAGCTGGCGGAACACGGCCCGCTCGGCCGCATTGCCGAAGCCAAACAGCAGGTGCGCGTCTTCGCGGATGGCCTGGTGCGTGAACAGCACGACTTTTTCGCCCACGTGGGGCAGGTTGTAAAACGTGCTCATCGGCACATCGACTTCATAGCCGACGCCCTGGCAATCGACCAGCAATTGTGGCGGATTCTTTTC
Source organism: Janthinobacterium foliorum (assembly GCF_978021625.1). NCBI lineage: Bacteria > Pseudomonadati > Pseudomonadota > Betaproteobacteria > Burkholderiales > Oxalobacteraceae > Janthinobacterium > Janthinobacterium foliorum. The sequence continues at coordinate 22,728 of NZ_CDXDQE010000018.1, forward strand.
AAGCAAAATACCGGAGAGACGGCCTATCATCGCGTGTTCCTAATGAAATTAAATTGTAAACAAAAGCTTCTGGCATGTTGCGGCTGTCAGGTCATGTTCAGGGCAAGGCGCACTGCCGAAGACAGTACGAATAGTACGGCAAGGCAGTGCAACGACGCCATGGACGTGGCATGGCAGTCGCAACTATCCCACCAAACGGCCGCGCTTCATGCGCAAGCCCTGCAACTGGGGCGCCAGGGCGCCGAGCATGGCCAGCGCGTCGATGCTGTTGGCATGGCAAATGGCTACGCCCAGCGCATCGGCGGCATCCGTGCCGGGCAGGCCGGGCAAGGACAGCAGCCGCGAGACCATGTCCTGCACCTGCTCCTTGGCCGCCTTGCCGTGGCCCGTGACGGCCTGCTTCACTTGCAGCGCCGTGTATTCGGCCACCGACAGGTCGGCGTTCACCAGCGCGCAAATGGCCGCGCCGCGCGCCTGGCCCAGCAGCAGGGTCGATTGGGGGTTGACGTTGACAAACACTTTTTCGATGGCCGCGCAGTCGGGCCGGTAGGTGCCGACGATTTCGCCCACGCCCTGCAGGATGACCTTCAGGCGCGGCGGCAACTCCCCTTCGGCACCCGTCTTGACCGTGCCCGAAGCAATATAGCGCAGCTTGTTGCCGTGTTTTTCAATGACCCCAAAGCCGGTGGTGCGCAAGCCAGGATCGATGCCAAGAATAATCATCGCCAGATTCTATAATGAATACGGCAGGCACCGGTGAATAACCGGTGCCTGCCGTTTGTACATCTTTCACCCCACAAGCAACATCTGGGGTCAGACCCGGCGGGACTCGGCGTCCCCGTCCAACCCCGGCATTTGCCGTTGGGCTAAATTAATGACGGAAGTGACGCGTGCCCGTGTACAACATGACCACGCCGCGCTCGTCCGCCGCGTCGATCACTTCCTGGTCGCGCATGGAGCCGCCCGGGTGGATGACGCAGGTGGCGCCCGCGTCGACGACGACGTCGAGGCCGTCGCGGAAGGGGAAGAAGGCGTCCGACGCCACCACGGAACCGGCCAGCGACAGGCCAGCGTTCTGTGCCTTGATCGAGGCGATGCGGGCCGAGTCGATGCGGCTCATCTGGCCAGCGCCCACGCCCAGGGTCATGTTATTGCCGCAGAAGACGATGGCGTTCGACTTGACGAATTTCGCCACTTTCCAGGCGAACATCAGGTCGGCCAGTTGCTGCGGCGTTGGCTGCAGCTTGCTGACCACGCGCAAGTCGGCGATGCCGACGTTTTTCGCGTCCGGCGACTGCACCAGCAGGCCGCCACCCACGCGCTTGAAGTCCATGGCGTGCACGCCGGCACCCAGCGGTATTTCCAGCATGCGCACGTTTTGCTTGCTCGACAGGATCTGTTTCGCTTCGGCGGAGAACGACGGGGCGATCAGCACTTCCACGAACAGCTTGGCGATCTCGCCGGCGGTGGCGCCATCGAGTTCCGTATTGAAGGCGATGATGCCGCCGAATGCCGAGGTCGGGTCCGTCTGCAGGGCGCGCGCGTACGCTTCGGCCGCGTTCTTGCCCAGCGCCACGCCGCATGGATTGGCGTGCTTGACGATGACGCAGGCGGCGCTTTGCTCGAAACCGCCCATGCTCTTCACGCACTCCCAGGCCGCATCGGCATCGGCGATGTTGTTGTACGACAATTCCTTGCCTTGCAGCTGGCGGTAGTTCGCCAGTGCGCCATCCGTTGCGACCAGGTCGCGGTAGAAGGCGGCGCTCTGGTGCGGGTTCTCGCCGTAGCGCATGTCCTGCACTTTTTCAAAAGCCACGTTGAGGATCTGCGGATACGCGCCGCGCTCGGCGTGCACCTTCGTCGGGCCCAGGCTGGTCAGGTAGTTGGTGATGGCGCCATCGTATTGCGCCGTGTGCGCAAAGACTTTTTTCGCCAGCATGAACTTGGTGTCGTAGCTGACCGCGCCAGCCGAACCGTCCGCCGCGCGCATTTCCGCCAGCACCACGTCGTAGTCGGTCGGATCGCAGATGACGACTACGTCCTTGTGGTTCTTGGCTGCCGAGCGCAACATGGTCGGGCCGCCGATATCGATGTTTTCGATCGCGTCTTCCAGCGTGCAGTCCGCCTTGGCCACAGTGCCCTGGAACGGGTACAGGTTGACCACTACCATGTCGATGGTCGGCATGTCGTGTTCGACCAGTTTCGACATGTGCTCCGGGAAATCGCGGCGCGCCAGGATCCCGCCGTGCACTTTCGGGTGCAGGGTCTTCACACGGCCATCGAGCATCTCCGGGAAACCCGTGTAGTCGGCGACTTCCGTCACGGGAACACCGTTGTCTGCCAGCAATTTGGCGGTGCCGCCGGTGGACAGGATGTTGACACCGAGGGCGGACAGGGCGCGCGCGAAATCGAGAACGCCGGTCTTGTCGGAAACGGAGATGAGAGCTTGTTTGATCATGGCTGTGGCTAGGTGGTTAAGTGTTCTTGGCGAATGGCGCGCCCCAGTCGTCAGGCGGAGGCGGCGGCGGATTCAAATCTTGGCGTCACTTGCACGCCGGCATTACAGCAAACCGTGCTCCTGCAATTTCTTGCGCAGGGTATTGCGGTTAATGCCCAGCATCTGCGCGGCATGCGACTGGTTGCCATCGGCGCGTGTCATCACGACTTCCAGGATGGGCTTTTCCACGGTCAGCACGACCATGTCATAGATATTCGATGCTTGCTGTTCGCCCAGGTCATTGAAGTAATCTTCTAGACTTTTCTGTACGACTTCCTGAATGCTTTCTTTGCTCATTTGTATGCTTCAACCGGCTGAACACCTGACAATCCACTGCCGCGGCGCTCATGCGGGCCGCTTGCTGCCATCTTGTCTCGGTGTTGTAATTAATATTGCATGACGCTCTGTATAGGCGCTCGCCCTTGTATGACTGGTAACGTATTGCTGTACTGCTTTGCTATCTGCTCATGCTGCCGTGGCCGCAGGGTTGATCACATCGATCAGGCCACTTTCACTGGATTCGGAGAGGCGGTATTGTAACCGTTCGCCAAATTTCCATTGCGACTCAAAAAATTGATCGACGGCCAGCAACTGCGCGTCCGTCGACTCCAGCAAGTTCATTTGCTGGCGGAACGCTTCGCCGCCTTCCAGGTCCTTCACGTACCAGCCGATGTGCTTGCGCGCCGTGCGCACGCCCAGGAACTCGCCATAAAACGCGTAATGGGCGCGCAAATGCTCATCCATCAGGGTGCGTACTTCATCCACGTACGGCGCCGGCAGCAAGGTGCCGGTGCGCAGGAAATGGTCGATCTCGCGGCAAATCCATGGCCGGCCCTGCGCTGCGCGGCCGATCATGACGGCATCGGCGCCCGTTTGATCGAGCACAAAACGGGCCTTTTCCGGGCTGGTAATGTCGCCGTTGGCCACCACGGGAATGCCCACCGACGCTTTCACGGCGGCAATGGTTTCATATTCGGCATCGCCCTTGTAGCCATCGGCGCGCGTGCGCCCATGCAAGGTCAGCATCTGGATGCCGGCCTGCTCGGCGATGCGGGCGATTTTCAGGGCATTCTTGTTTTCGCGGTTCCAGCCCGTGCGAAATTTCAGGGTGACGGGCACGTCGACGGCATTGACGACGGCATGCAGGATCTTCTCGACCAGGCTTTCATTTTGCAACAGGGCCGAACCGCACCAGCTGTTGCACACCTTTTTCACGGGGCAACCCATGTTGATGTCGATGATCTGCGCGCCCCGGTCCACATTGAACCTGGCGCAGTCGGCCAGGTCTTGCGGATCGGCACCGGCGATCTGCACGGCTTTGGGCTCCATTTCGCCTGCATGGTCCGTGCGGCGCGAGCTTTTTTCCGTTGCCCACAGGCGCGGATTCGACGCCGCCATCTCCGACACGGCGTAGCCTGCGCCAAGCTGCTTGCACAACTGGCGGAATGGCCGATCCGTCACGCCCGCCATGGGAGCGACGAAAACGTTGTTGCGCAGAATGTGAGGGCCGATTTGCACTGAAGAACCTGGAATGGACGGAGGAACCTGCTATTTTAACCGATTCCCTGCCTAATTAATAAGCACTATTTTTTTACTTCAGTGCGCCTGGGCGGGCGCCGCGCTTGTGCAGCACAGCAAAACAGCCCGCCGGCGGACCAGCCCGACGCGCCGGCCGGCGCCTAGCCCAGTTCGTCCATCGCGGGCGCGCTCAGATGTTCGATATTGCCCCAATGCACCAGATGCAGCTTGCCGTCGGCGTACGCAAAACGGTTGACGCTGGCATTTTTCACCTGGAAGTCGCGTGGACTGTCGAGCGTCATGCCGACCGCCTCGCGGTAGGCGCACTCGAGCACGCCGCCGTGCGCCACGATGGCGATGGCCTGGCCGTCATATTGCCGGGCCCAGCGGGCGATGGCGCCATTCGCGCGCGCATAAAACTGGCGGAAGCTCTCCGCCTGCCGCTCGCCGGACGGCATCACGGCGTCGATCTGGCGCGACTGCCATTGCGCATATTCATGCGGATAGCGCTCGGCAATATCCGCGTACAGCAAGCCTTCGAAGGCGCCATAGCAGCGCTCGCGCAGCAAGGGATCCGTCTGCACGGGCAAGTGTTTCACGTCAGCAACGGCTTGCGCCGTCTGGCGCGCGCGCTGCAAGTCGCTGGCGATGATGGCGGCCAGCGGTTCGTCCGCCAGCGCCTGTGCCAGCGCGGCCGCTTGCGCCAGGCCCGCCTCGTTCAGGGCGATGTCGATATGGCCCTGCAGGCGGCGGTCCGCGTTCCAGGCCGTTTCGCCATGGCGTATCAATAAAATGGTTGTGCTCATGTTTTCAAGGTAAGTGCCAGCTCGGGATGGAGCGAGTAGGCAACGACGAGCTGTGCTTCGTCGAGGATGTGGCCGTAGATGGCGGCATACGCCTGCTGGCCCGTAAAACGCTCGGGCAAGTCCAGGCGCGGCACGTCGAGCGCGTACAGGCGGAAAATGTAATGGTGGATGCGCTCGTCATTCCACGGTGGGCACGGGCCATCATAGCCATAATAATCACCGGCCATGGCGGCATCGCCGGCAAACCAGCCCGTGTAGTCGTTGAGGCCCTGGCGCAATGACAGTGGCCCGCCAGCGGGCATCTTGCCGCGCGGCGTGATGCCGCTGGAAAATGCGCCGGCGGCGATCGCGCGCATGGCCAGGGGGATATCGAGCAGGCTCCAATGATAAAAGTCGCCGCGCGGCGCCGCCAGCGGCAAGGACTGGCCTTCAACATTGACCAGGCTGGCGTCCTGCGGCGCGTCGGGGTCGATGCAGAACAGGACCAGCGACGCGGTGCCGTTGGGCACCTCGTCCCAGGCCAGATGAGGATTGCGGTTGCCCGCGAGACGCACGCGGCTGGCCGGATCGATCTCGGCAAACGCATACTCGGCCGGCATCAGGCCGCCATCACGAAACGTCTCGCTCCACAATTTCATCGCTTGCTCCTCTTTATCGTTATTGTTTGGTGCTGACCTGCAGCCAGAACGTGACGGGCCCGTCGTTGGTGAGCGACACCTGCATGTCGGCGCCGAACTGTCCCGTTTGCACGGTCGCATGGCGGCTGCGCGCCTGTTCCACGAAATGCGTGAACAGGCGCAAGCCATCCTGCGGCGCGGCGGCCGGCGTGAACGACGGGCGGGTGCCGGACTTGGTGTCGGCCGCCAGCGTAAATTGCGGCACCAGCAGCAAGCCGCCCGCCACGTCCGCCACGCTGCGGTTCATCTTGCCCGCCTCGTCGGCAAACACGCGGTAGCCCAGCAATTTGGTCAGCAGGGCATCCGCTTCCTTCTCCGTATCGCCCCGCTCGGCGCACACCAGCACCATCAGGCCCGCATCGATGGCGCCGATGGTGGCACCGGCAACATCGACTTTTGCCTGGGTGACGCGCTGCAGCAGCGCGATCATGCCGTCAAGGTGACGCGCGCGAAACTGCGCTTGCCAACTTGCAACACGAACTGGCCGGCCGCCACTTGCAAGCCCTTGTCGCTGACGACGCTGCCGTCGATGCGCACGCCGCCCTGGTCGATCTTGCGCATGGCTTCCGACGTGGACGGGCACAGGCCCGCCTGCTTGAGCAGTTGCGGGATGCCCAGCGGGGCGCCGGCCAAGGTCACTTCCGGGATATCGTCGGGAATGCCGCCCTTCGAGCGGTTGACGAAGTCGGCCAGCGCGTCTTCCGCCGCCTGCTGCGAATGGAAGCGGGCGACGATTTCTTGCGCCAGGGCCACTTTGGCATCGCGCGGATTGCGGCCTTCCTCGACTTCGCGCTTCAACTGCGCCAGTTCGGCGATCGAGCGCCACGACAACAGCTCGTAGTAGCGCCACATCATGACGTCGGAAATGCTCATCAGCTTGGCGAACATGGTGTTGCCCGGTTCCGTGATGCCGATGTAGTTATTCTTCGACTTGGACATTTTTTCCACGCCGTCCAAACCTTCCAGCAGCGGCATGGTCAAAATACACTGCTGCTCCTGCCCGTACTGCTTTTGCAGTTCGCGGCCCACCAGCAGGTTGAATTTCTGGTCCGTGCCGCCCAGTTCCAGGTCCGACTTCAGGGCCACCGAGTCGTAGCCCTGCATCAGCGGGTACAGGAATTCATGCACGGAAATCGGAATGCCGCCCTGGAAGCGCTTGGTGAAGTCGTCGCGCTCGATCATGCGTGCCACCGTGTAGTGGGACGCGAGCTGGATGATGCCGCGCGCGCCCAGCGGATCGCACCACTCGGAGTTATAGCGAATTTCCGTCTTGCTGGCGTCCAGCACTAAAGATGCTTGCGCGAAATACGTCATCGCGTTAATCTCGATCTGTTCCTTGGTCAGCGGCGGGCGCGTGACATTGCGGCCCGAAGGGTCGCCGATCATCGAAGTGAAGTCGCCAATGAGGAAAATGACTTGATGGCCCAGGTTTTGCAACTGGCGCATCTTGTTCAGGACGACAGTATGGCCCAGATGCAAGTCGGGTGCGGTCGGGTCCAGGCCCAGTTTGATGCGCAGTGGAACACCGGTTTTCTCGGAGCGTGCTAATTTTTGCGCAAACTCGCTTTCGATCAAGAGTTCGTCGACGCCACGCTTGGTAATCGCGAGGGCTTCTTGTACTCTGTCCGACAGCGGAAGCGCGGTCTGAGCTGCGTTAGCCTTTGTAGGCGATGCGGTGGTGTTGATTTCCATAAAATTTGACTGTAGATCTCAAAATGGTAGTAGGTTTGCGGAGTTTGTTATAATGCCCGATCCCATCAATCTTGCCGTATGAAAACGAATCAAAATAACAATAATAAAGAGCGCTAGTTCAGGTATCGTTCAAGGGCAAATTTTAACTGATTGCATGAACCCTATACATAAAATCACAGGCTCACGCTTGTACACACAGCTGACGACGACGCGCAAGGCACGCATTATCAGCGTGTCGGCAGTGTTGCTCACCGTAGCCGCCTTCGGCGCCGTCGCGGTGTCGCCCATGGCGCCGGATGCTTCCGACCTGCCCGTCAAGTCGATCGCCCAGAACCTTGAAATGCCTGACCTCGCCTCGCAAATCTCCGCGATGGAACAGGTAGACCAGAATTTCACCCACGAAGAAAAAGTCCGCGCTGGCGATACCCTCGCCACCCTGCTGACCCGTCTCGGCGTGGATGATGCGGCGGCCGCCAATTTCATTAAATCCGACAAGATCGCGCGCGGCGTGATGTTGCTGAAATCGGGCAAGCGCGTGCAAGCGCAGACCTCCGAAACCGGCGAACTCAACTGGATGCGCGCCACCCTGGTCGACGGCACCGACAAATCGGTCAAGAACATCCTGATCACCCGTAAGGGCGACAAGTTCGTGGCCACGGAAGTGGCAGCCCAGCTGGAGCGCCGCGTTGAAATGCACGCGCGCAAGATTACCTCCACCCTGTTCGCCGCCACCGACTCCAGCCTGGACGGCACCCGCCTGCCAGACTCGATTTCCGCGCAAATCGTGGAAATGTTCTCCACCAATATCGACTTCCGTTCCGACCTGAAACGTGGCGACTCCTTCAATGTGGTCTACGAAACGTTCTGGCAAGATGGCGAATTCGTCCGAGCGGGCCGCATCCTGGCCGGTGAATTCACCAACCGCGGCACGACCTACCAGTCCGTTTGGTTCGAAGACCCAGCCAGCAAGCAAGGCGGCGGTTACTACAGTTTCGACGGCAAGTCCCTCAAAAAAGCCTTCCTCAAATCCCCTCTCGAATTCTCCCGCATCTCGTCCGGCTTCTCCATGCGCGTGCACCCGATTTCCGGCAACTGGAAAGCGCATAAAGGCATCGATTTCGCGGCAGCAACGGGCACGCCGATCCGCGCTTCGGGCGATGGCGTCGTCGATTCGGTCGGCATGCAAAATGGCTACGGTAATGTTGTTGTTCTGAAACACTGGTCCAACTACAGCACCGCCTACGCGCACATGAGCCGCTTCGCTTCCGGCCTGAAAAAGGGCCAGAAAGTCAGCCAGGGCGATGTGATCGGCTACGTCGGCACCACCGGCTGGTCCACGGGCGCCCACCTGCACTATGAATTCCGCGTCGGTGGCGTGGCGAAAGATCCGCGCACCCTGAACGTGACGGCGCAAGCCCCGCTGACGGCCGCCGAACTGACCCGCTTCCGCCTGGTCTCCAACGACATGATGCACCGCTTCACCCTGCTGCGTCCGAACGACACGGCACTGGCGTCGCGCTAAGCAACACTGCCTTCGGGCACACAACAAAGGCACCGCCCATGCAGATGGCCGGTGCCTTTGTTTTATGCGGCGCGCATTTGCGGCAGCGGCAAAATGCGGCACAATAAGCGCCTTACCTTTCTCGCCTCCAAGGAATTCCCATGCTGTATATCGGTTTAATGTCGGGCACCAGCCTCGATGGCGTCGACGGCGCCCTGGTCGACTTTGCCGACGATGGCGCCGTGCGCAGCCTGGGTGACGCGTACATCCCCTTTCCCGCCGGCCTGCGCGCCGACCTGATGGCGCTGCAAAGTGCCGGCCAGAATGAAATCGAACGCGAAGCGCTGGCAGCCAATGCACTGGTGCGCCACTATGCCGACTGCGTGGCCATGCTGCTGAGCAATGCGGACATCGGCCCGGATGCGATCGCCGCCATCGGCGCGCACGGCCAGACCATCCGCCATCGCCCCGAACTGGGTTTTACGCGCCAGCTGAACAATCCGGCCCTGCTGGCGGAACTGACTGGCATCGACGTCATCGCCGACTTGCGCAGCCGCGACGTGGCGGCCGGCGGCCAGGGCGCGCCACTGGTGCCCGCCTTTCACCAGGCCATTTTTAATCACCCCGGCCACACGCGCGTGCTGGCCAATATCGGCGGCATCAGCAATATCAGCGTGCTGCACGCGGATGGCGGCGTGACGGGCTACGACACGGGCCCCGGCAATGCGCTGATGGATGGCTGGGTCCTGCGGCACCAGGGCCAGCCGTACGACGCCGACGGCGCCTGGGCCGCCACGGGCGCAGTCTTGCCTGCCCTGCTGGCGGACTTGCTCAATGAAGCGTATTTTGCCTTGCCGGCGCCGAAAAGCACGGGGCGCGACCTGTTCCATGCCGACTGGCTGAACGCCAAGCTGGCCGGACATCCGCAGGCCAGGCCTGCCGACGTGCAGGCCACCCTGACGCAGCTGACGGCCGCCAGCCTGGCGCGCGCCATCCTGCGCGATGGCGCGCAAGCGGAAACAGTGTATGTGTGCGGCGGCGGCGCGCAGAATGCCAGCCTGATGGCGGCGCTGGCCCGGGAATTGCCAGGCATGGCGGTGGCCTCCACGGCAGCGCTGGGCGTGGCGCCCAGCCAGGTCGAGGCACTGGCATTCGCCTGGCTGGCCTGGCGTTTTATGCAGCGCAAGCCGGGCAACCTGCCGGCCGTGACGGGAGCGAAGGGACTGAGAATATTGGGCGCCTTATACCCGCGCTGACGGCAAACAAACCTTCCAGAAACACAAATAGCGGATCGATGATCCGCTATTTGTATGCCATGCCTGCAAGCCGGCTGGCCTGAAAAACGTTCAGGGCAAGGCGCACTGCCTAATACCGTACGACCAGTACGGCGAAGCACTGCAACGCCGCCATGGACGTTTTCTCTGGTGTGCTTATACCGAGAAAGACGAACCGCAACCGCAGGTGGAGGTGGCTGTCGGATTCTTGATCACGAACTGCGCGCCTTCCAGGTCATCCTTGTAGTCGATTTCCGCGCCGACCAGGTACTGGTAGCTCATGGAATCGATCAACAGCTGGACGCCGTTCTTGACCATGGTGGTGTCATCTTCATTGACGATTTCGTCGAAGGTGAAGCCATACTGGAAACCCGAGCAGCCGCCGCCTTGCACGAACACGCGCAATTTCAGGTCGGGATTGCCCTCTTCTTCGATCAGCTGCGCGACTTTTTCGGCGGCGCTATCGGTAAAGATAATAGGCGAAGGGATCACATCTTGCATTTCAGCGACGGCATTCATATCAGGCACTCCTACTAGAAAACATTAAGTCATTATAGACTGTTGGCGCAACTCGCGCTGCCGCCGCCGCTGATGCGGCTGAACGGTGTTGTTCCTGCTCACATTTCCGACACGGCCAGGTGAAGCACGGGGTCGGCGCTGTCATGACGGCTCAGCTTGCCCTGCACCAGCGCGCCGCTGTGCATTTCCAGCACCTTGTAATACACCTCACCCACAATGCGGGCTTTTGGCTGGATTTCAAGCATTTCGGACACATATACGGGCCCGTTGATCTCGCCGCTGACGACCAGGCTGGAGCAGCGCACCTCGCCATCGATGCGGCCCGCCTCGCCCAGCACCACATAAGTGGGGTCGCCCGGCTCGCCCGTGACGTTGCCGCGCACATGACCGTCGATGCGCAAGCCGCCGCAAAACAGCAAGTCGCCCTCGATCCGCGTCGAGGCGCCGATCAGGGTATCGATGGGGTTTTTCGCGTTGCGCTCGAACATGAACGTCATCCTATGAGGGTACGTGGCAGTCCAATTTATCACAGGTCCGGCAAAAAGGCGCCGGACCTGCGCAAGCAGCTGTGCCTATATTTAAGGCATCACGGCGATATGTTGCAAACCGGCCGTTTCTTTCAAGCCAAACATCAGGTTCATGCACTGCACGGCCTGGCCCGAGGCACCCTTCACCAGGTTATCCTGCACCACCAGCACGATGACGGTGTTGCCGCCCTCGGGGCGGTGCAACGCCAGGCGCAGCATGTTCGAGCCCCGCGTGGAGCGGGTTTCCGGATGCGAGCCGAATGGCATCACGTCGACGAAAGGCTCGTCCTTGTATTGCGTTTCAAACAAGGATTGCAATTCTTCATTGCTGACGTCCTTGTTCAGCTGCGCGTACAGGGTCGAATGCATGCCGCGGATCATCGGCACCAGGTGCGGCGTGAAGGTCAGCGCCACCTTGTCGTCCGTGAAGCGCTGCAACTGCGCCGTCGTTTCCGGCAGGTGGCGGTGGCCGGCCACGCCGTAGGCCTTGAAACTGTCGCTGCTTTCCGAGAACAGGATGCCGATTTCCGCCTTGCGTCCGGCGCCCGACACGCCCGACTTGCAGTCGGCGATCAGGCCACCCGCGTTGACGAGGCCCGCCTTGAGCAGCGGGTAAAAGCCCAGTTGCATGGTGGTCGGGTAGCAGCCGGGGTTGGCGATCAGCGTCGCCTGCTTGATGTCTTCGCGGTTCAGCTCCGGCAAGCCGTACACGGCTTGGGCGATCAGTTCCGGGGCCGTGTGGGGAATCTTGTACCACTGCTCGAACTTGGCCTGGTCTTTCAGGCGGAAGTCGGCGGCCAGGTCGATGACTTTCACGCCGGCGGCCAGCAAGGCCGGGGCTTGCGCCATGGCAACGCCGTGTGGCGTGGCGAAGAAGACCACGTCGCACTGCTCCAGGTTGGCTTTATCCGGCGACGTAAACGCCAGGTTCACGTGACCGCGCAGGGAAGGATACATGTCAGCAACGGGCAAGCCATCTTCCTTGCGCGAGGTAATCGCCGTCAACTCGACATCCGGATGGGTTGCCAGCAAACGCAGCAATTCCACGCCCGTGTATCCAGTGCCGCCGACGATGCCAACTTTGATCATGTTCTTTCCTTGTGTATAGATTGCATAAAGATAAAGGGGAAAACCGCCCCATGGGGTTTTTCGCGTATTTTACAGCGCAACGGCGTATCCCGCTGAAATGCAAAAAAGCCGCGGGACCGAAGTCCAGCGGCTTTTCGACCAGCACCCGAAGGTGCTGTAGCGTAATAATTAACGCTTCGAGAATTGCTTTGCGCGACGTGCTTTGCGCAGACCAACTTTTTTACGCTCAACTTCACGTGCATCGCGGGTCACGAAGCCGGCTTTCGCCAGTTCCGGTTTCAACGCTGCATCGTAGTCGATCAGAGCGCGGGTGATGCCGTGACGAACTGCACCAGCCTGGCCCGACTCACCGCCGCCATGGACGTTGACTTTGATGTCGAAACGCTCGACATTGCCGGTCAGTTCCAGTGGTTGACGGATGACCATCAGACCCGTTTCGCGCGAAAAGTATTCGTTTGCTGGTTTGCCGTTAACAACGATCAAGCCTGTGCCAACTTTGATAAAAACCCGAGCCACTGCACTTTTGCGACGGCCGGTTCCATAATTGTAATTACCGATCATGTCAGTTCCTTAGAGAACAAGTGCTTTAGGTTGCTGAGCAGCGTGCGGATGGGAACCTTCCGCGTACACTTTCAGCTTCTTGATCATTGCGTAGCCGAGTGGGCCTTTAGGCAGCATGCCCTTGACCGCTTTCTCAAGCGCGCGACCTGGAAAACGCTGTTGCATTTTCTGGAAGTTGGTTTCGTAGATGCCGCCTGGATAGCCAGAGTGACGGTAGTAAATTTTCTCAGTAGCTTTGGTACCGGTCACACGCAGTTTGCCTGCGTTGATGACGACGATGAAGTCGCCGGTATCGACGTGAGGAGTAAATTCTGGTTTGTGTTTGCCGCGCAGTCGGAGTGCCACTTCGCTGGCAACACGTCCGAGGACTTTGTCCGTCGCGTCAACCACGAACCAATCGCGCTGGACTTCATGTCCTTTAGCGGAAAATGTTTTCATGTTGACTTCCTAATAGATTACACGCTCAAATGGTGGTTCCGCCGATGCTGCTATGCGGACTCTGCCTTATTTACTTTTCCTGAGCGAACGGAAAGCCGACAAGTATAAGCGGCTTTGCCCTGCCGAGTCAAGCCGCAATGCAGGCCCGCTGCGGCCCCGCTGCCGGCACATGGACGGGCATTCCTCTATTACAATACAAAACGCTTACAATTTTCGGAGAGTACGATGGAATGCAAAGTCAGCTGGAATGGCCCGTCGGGCATGAGTTTTCGGGCAGAAACGGGTTCCGGCCACCTGGTGACCATGGATGGCGCGCCCGATGGCGGCGGCCACAACCTGGCGCCACGCCCCATGGAAATGGTCTTGCTGGGCACGGGCGGCTGCACCGCCTATGACGTGGTGCTGATCCTGAAACGGGGACGCGAAGCCGTCAGTGGCTGCGAAGTCACCCTGAAGGCCGACCGCGCCGAGACCGACCCGAAAGTGTTCACCAAGATTCACTTCCACTTCACCGTGCGCGGCAAGTCCCTGAAACCGACGGCCGTGGAACGGGCCGTGGCCTTGTCACATGACAAATATTGCTCGGCGTCTATCATGCTGGCGAAAACGGCCGAGATTACGCACTCGTTTGAAATTATTGAAGAATAAGCCCTCTCCCCGACGGTGAAATTCCGGGATCGGCCCCTGAGGGTCCGCCCCCAGAAGAGTAGGTCGGGTAGGTCGGATTAGCGCGCCAGCGCGTAATCCGACGATACCCGTAACGCCAACAATGTGTCGGATTACGCGCGGCATTGGCGCGCTAATCCGACCTACAAGTAATACGCCGTCTTGGTCATGACTTTCCCCATGAGACCCATCAGCGCCTTCACGGGCGCCGGGGTGTCGATGGCGCCTAATCGCTGGGCGGCGGCGCCATGTTGCACTTCGTCGATGGCCATCTGCTTGACGATGGCGCGCGATTTCGCATCCTGCGGCGGCAATTCCGCCAGGTGGCTGGCCAGGTGCGCTTCCACCTGGCGCTCCGTTTCCACGACAAAACCCAGGCTGCGGCCGTCGCCCATGCGGGCGGCGATGGTGCCCAGCGCAAACGACCCCGCATACCACAGGGGGTTGAGCAGGCTCAGGCGCGAGCCCAGCTCCGTCAGGCGCTGCGCCGTCCAGGCCAGGTGGTCTTCCTCTTCGCGTCCCGCTTCGTCGAACTGGGCGCGGATGGCCGGGCTGTGCGCATAGCGCGCCTGCGAGTTATACAGGGCTTGCGCGCACACTTCACCGACATGGTTGACGCGCATCAAGCCGGCGCTGTGGCGCTGTTCGGCCGCGCTCAGTTCCGCATCGGGCGCATGCGCGGCCGGCGAAGGGCGCGAGGCCGAAGCCACGCCGGCCATCACGCGCAGGGCCTTGTCGGCGCCAACAATCAAACGGTCCAGGGGGTGAAAGTAGCGGTCGGCGGTCATCGTGGCTATTCATGTAAGGGGAAAACAGGGATTATAGGACGATCAGGGACAGCCATGCCCACGTCGCGCGCAGGGCGAACGGGGCTTTATTGACTTGTGCGCGCTTTTTCCTGCTCGATCCAGTCCACCACGGGGCCGACGGCATCCAGGCCGGACAGGCTTTTCGCCACGCCCAGGTTGAGTGAAATCAAAAAGGAAAGGCTGTCGACGGGAATGTCCGGGCAGTGTTCGGCAAACGCGGCGAGAAAACGCGGCGATTGCAGCACGCGCAAGACTTTCTCGCCGCTCATGAATTGCAGCACGCTGGCGATGCTGTGCCCGCCACCTATCGAGTGGTAGATGAAACGGTTATAGCGGGCGTCGATCTGCTTGAAATCAAGCGTTTCTTCCGTCATCAGGCCGGCCAGGTAGTACAGCCCCAGGCTGACGCGGAAGAACCCGATGGCTTCGGCGCTGGTCATGCCGGCGCGCGCCACGGCCAGTACCTTGTCCTGCATCGCCTGATCGATCGTTTGCATTGCACTCTCCCGCGCCGTCCGCCGGCGCCCACCGGGCCAGCTTGCATGAAGATGCTGTTTTTTTCAATAGACCAAACGATATTTCCATCTTGCAAGTTACATTTTTTGCATGCTACTCTAGCTCCACCCTGTCGAATGGATGATGCACATGATTGAGGTCAAGCACCTTGCAAAACGTTTCCGCATGCCACCCCACAAGGGCAAGGGCGCGCGCGTCAGCGATCCACGCGAACATGACGGCTGGTTCCACGCCGTGCGCGACGTCAGTTTCAGCTGCGCCCCCGGCGAAGTACTGGGCCTGCTGGGGCCGAATGGCGCCGGCAAGACGACCACCCTGCGCCTGCTGTCGACGGCCTTGCAGGCGGACGCGGGCAGCGCCCTCGTGAATGGCGTCGATGTGCTGCAGCAACCGCTGGTGGCGCGCCAGAGCATCGGCTTCCTGTCCGGCTCGACGGGCCTGTATGGCCGCCTGACGGCGCGCGAAAACGTGGAATATTTTGGCCGCCTGCACGGCATGCCCGCCGACAGGCTGAAACGCCGCTGCGACGAACTGTTTTCCCTGCTGCACATGGAGGAATACGGCGGAAAGCGGGCCGATCAGTTGTCGACGGGCATGAAACAGAAGTGCGCCATCGCCCGCACCGTCGTGCACGAGCCGCAAGTGGTGATCCTCGACGAACCGACGACGGGCCTCGACGTGATGTCGGCGAAGATCCTGCTCGACTTCATCGCCAGCTACAAGGCGCTGCGCGTGCCGCTGATCTTTTCCACGCACCACCTGCACGAGGTGGAGAAACTGTGCGACCGGGTCTGCATCATCAACCGCGGCACCACCGCCTTCAACGGCAGCATCGGCGAACTGCGCCAGCTGGGCGGCAGCGCCGACTTGTACGACGCCTTCGTCAGCGTCATCAACCAGGGAGCCTGACGCCATGTGGACCATTTACCTGAAAGAATTGCTGGAACTCACGCGCGACCGCAAGACGCTGATCTTTACCATCCTGATCCCGATCTTTGCCATGCCGCTGATCTTTGGCGGTTTCGCCTATGTTTCAAACAATATGTTCAAGAACGCCAAGACGGCGGAAATGCGCTACGCCCTGTTCGGCAAGGACCATTCGCCGGGCTTGAGCGCGCGTATTGCACAGCAGCACAACTTGCGCGAAGTGCCGCTGGCCAGCGAAACGGAGATCCGCCGCGCCATCGGCGACGACACCATCAAGTTCGCCCTGGTGATTCCGCCGCATTTTGAAGAGTCGCTGCAACAGCAGCAGCAAGCCAAGGTGACCCTGCACTACAACAGCGCCAGCACGGTCGACGTGACCCAGCAAAGGGTGCGCGAGATCGTCGATGGCTACAATGCCGGCCTGCGCGAAGGCGCGTTGTCGACCTTGAACCTGATTCCGGCCCAGCTGGCCTTTGCCCTCAATCCCATCGTGCTCGACAAGAAATCGACGGCGAACGAGCGCGAACAGATGGGCGCCATCATCGGCGGCATGCTGCCCTATTTGCTGCTGATGGTGTGCCTGACGGCCGCCATGTACCCGGCCATCGACCTGGGCGCGGGCGAAAAGGAGCGGGGCACCCTGGAAACCCTGTTGCTGGCGCCCGTGCCGCGCAGCGCCATCGTGCTGGCCAAGTTCCTCGTGCTGTTTACCGTCGGCATGACCTCGGCCGTGCTGATGGTGGGCAGCATGGGCGCCCTGCTGGCCATCTTTGGCAGTTCGCTGGAAGGCAACATGGCCGTCATGGTGCGCAGCATCGGCTTGCCCGACCTGGCCATGGTGACCCTGATGCTGGTGCCGACGGCGGCCATTTTCGCCTCGCTGCTGCTGTCGATCTCGATCTATGCCAAAAGCTACAAGGAAGCGGCCGGCATGATCACGCCGCTGATGCTGTTCGTCATCCTGCCCACGGTGGCGGCCATGCTGCCCGGCGTCGAGCTGAACTGGATCTGGGCCATGGTACCGCTGACCAACGTATCGCTGGCCATGAAGGAACTGGTCAAAGGCACCATGGATTACCGCATGTTCGGCGTGATCCTGGCCTCGACCACCGTCATCGCCGGCGCCCTGCTGATGCTGTGCCGCTGGTGGTTCAGCCGCGAATCGGTACTGTTTCGCAATTAGGCACGCCCCGCCACGCGCGGCGGGGTGCCATCCACCCCGCCCATCTGCACTCTGGACACATGAAAATGCCGTGTATCGCATCCAACTGCCCAGTACGTCTTAAATTCAATACAATGCCAGCATAGATAAGCTCCGCAACATGGGGCGGCAACAGCATGAGCAAGGAGTTGTATGGAATTGCAGATCCGCAAATTGTCGAAGACCTACGCGAATGGCGTGGTGGCGCTGGACAACGTTTCGCTGACGATACCGCCAGGCATGTTTGGCCTGCTGGGGCCGAATGGCGCCGGCAAGTCGACCCTGATGCGCACCCTGGCCACCTTGCAGGAATGCGATTCCGGCTCCGTTTTCTTTGGCGACTACGATGTGCTCGACGACAAGGACGAGGTGCGCCGCATGCTGGGCTACCTGCCGCAAGACTTCGGCCTGTACCCGAAAGTGACGGCATATGAATTGCTCGACCACTTCGCCACCTTGAAGGGCCTGTCGCAGCGCGCGCGCCGGCGCGAGGTGGTGGAAGGCCTGCTGCAGCAAACCAATCTGTTCGACGTGCGCCACCAGCGCCTGGGCGGCTTTTCCGGCGGCATGCGCCAGCGCTTCGGCATTGCCCAGGCCTTGCTGGGCGACCCGAAACTGATCATCGTCGACGAACCGACGGCCGGCCTCGATCCGCAGGAGCGCGTGCGCTTCCATAATTTACTGTCCGATATCGGCGAAGACAAGACGGTCATCCTGTCGACCCACATCGTTTCCGACGTGGCCGACTTGTGCGCCAACATGGCCATCATCAACAAGGGCCATTTGCTGCTGTGCGGCAAAACGCAGGAACTCATCGACGAAGTCAGCTGCAAGATCTGGGCGCGTTTCGTCGAGAAAAAGGAGCTGGCCAGCTTCCAGCAGCGCCACGCCGTCATTTCCACGCGCCTGCTGTCGGGCCGCACCCTGATCCACGTGTACAGCGACGACGACCCGGGCGATGGCTTCGAGGAAGCCATCGGCGACCTGGAAGACCTGTACTTCGCCACCATTGCCGGGCGTCACCACGTCGCCCCGCAGTGCGACTGAGGGGGCGGCCATGTTTGCCATCGCCCGCTTTGAAGCGCGGCAGCGGCTCAAGCTGCTGTCCACCTGGGTGTATTTCGCCATGTTCCTGGCCCTGGCCATGCTGTGGATGGCCGCCGCCGGCGGCGTCTTCAAGGAAGCGAGCATCAGCTTCGGCGGCAAGTTCCTGATCAACGCCCCCCGTTCGCTGGCCTTCACGTGCAGCGTGCTCGGCTGTTTTGGCGCCGTGGTGGTGGCCGCCATGATGGGCCGCTCGGTGCAGCAGAATTTCGAATACGGCATGCAGCACTTCTTCTTCAGCGCGCCCATCCGGAAATACCAGTATGTCTTCGGCCGCTTCCTGGGCGCCTATCTGGTGCTGGCGGTGGTGTTTTCCAGCATCGTTCTGGGCGCCTGGCTGGGCGCCTGGCTGCCCGGCATCGATCCCGAACGGCTGGGACCGCAGCGCGTGCTGGCCTACCTGATGCCGTATGTGTTTACCCTGCTGCCGAACCTTTTCATCTTCGGCGCCATCTTCTTCGTCATCGCCGCCCTGACGCGGCGCATGCTGCCCGTGTACATCAGCTCGGTTGTAATGCTGATCGGCTACTTGGTGGCGCCGTCGCTGGCGCGCGACCTCGACTACAAGACCCTGGCCGCCCTGATCGATCCCTTCGGCACCACGGCACTGATACGTCTGACGGAATACTGGCCGAATGCCGAACGCAACACCCGCCTGGTGACGCTGGAAGGCGTGTATCTGCTGAACCGCGCCATCTGGTCCGGCTTTGCGCTCGTGGCATTGCTGCTGGGCTACTGGCGCTTCCACTTCCACGCCACAACGGACGCGGGCGCCGCCAAGCGCCGCAGCGACGGCGACGTGCCGCTGCGCCTGTCAAATGCCTCGCTGGACACGCAGGAAACGCCGGACTTCGCGCAGCGCAGCCTGTTCGCCCTGCTCGTCCAGATGAGCTGGCTGAATCTGCGCGAAACCATCAAGAACATTTACTTTGTCGTCATCGTGCTGGCCGGCGTGCTGACCATGTATGCGGGCGCGCTCGACATGGGTTCCATGTACGGCACGAATACCTATCCGGTAACGGAAAAGGTGCTGGAGCTGGTCAGCGCCTCGTTCGCCCTGTTCATGCTGATCATTACCACCTTTTATGCGGGCGAGCTGGTGTGGCGGGAGCGCGAAACGGGCACGCATCTGATGCTCGACGCCCTGCCTGTGCCGAACTGGCTGCCCCTGCTGTCGAAACTGTTTGCGCTGATCGGCCTGCAAGCTTTGCTGAGTTTCATCATCATGCTGTGCGGCATGTCGATTCAAATCTTCAAGGGCTATTACCGCCTCGATCCGGGCCTGTACCTGGAATCGCTGTTCCTGTCGCACCTGCCGTACTACGCGCTGATCGCCGTGCTGGCCATCTTCCTGCAGGTGCTGATCAACCACAAATACCTGGCGTATTTCGCCATGATTTTGTACCACATCGCCAGCCTCAGCTTTGCCTCCCTGGGCCTGGGCGACCCGCTGCTGCTGTACGCCAGCACGCCGGACTTCGTGTATTCGGCCATGAATGGCGGCGGCCACTATGTATTGCGCGATCGCTGGTACTTGCTGTACTGGAGCGGCGCGGCCGTCATGCTGACGGTGCTGTCGCTGCTGTTCTGGCCGCGCGGTGCGCAGGACAGCTGGCGTATCCGCCTGCGCCTGGCGCGCCATGGCCTGACGCAGGGCGTGCTGGCCAGCTTCGGCATCGGCTTGCTGGTATTCGTCGGCGCCGGCGGCGTGCTGTTCTACACCTTCCACGTGGCCAACGACTACCAATCCGAATTCGCCCGCGATGCGGACCGCGCCAGCTTCGAGCGCCAGTACCGCAAGTTCGCCGCCACGCCGCAACCGCGCGTGACGGACGTGAAACTCGACGTCGCCATCTACCCGGCGCAGCGCACCCTGGCCGTGAAAGGCCGCTATGAGCTGCAGAACAAGACGAATTTGCCCATCAGCCAGATCCTGGTGCAGCAGGATCCGACCGCCACCATGCGCCTGCGTTTTGACGCGCGCGTGCATCCTGGCCTCGATGACGGCAAACTGGGCTTTTATACATATCGCCTGGCCACGCCGCTGGCGCCGGGCGCCACCCTGGGCCTCGATTTCGACATTTCCTACTCGCCGCGCGGCATCTTCGGCCTGGGCCAGGATACGCCCGTGGTGGCCAACGGCACCTTCTTCACGAATGCCGTGCTGCCGCATATCGGCTACCAGCCGCAGCTGGAGCTGACGGACCCGCGCGACCGCAAGAAACACGGCTTGCCGCCACGCGCACGCGCCCTGGCGCGCGACGACGCACGGGGGCTGGCCGACAATTACGTCAGCAACGACGCCGACCGCATCCGTTTTGACGCCACCGTCAGCACCGTCGACGGCCAGACGGCCATCGCGCCTGGCATGCTGGACAACGACTGGATCGCCAATGGCCGGCATTATTTCCATTACACGATGGAGCAGCCGATCCTGAATTTCTATGCGTTCCAGTCGGCCCGCTACGCCGTCAAGCATGAGCGCTGGCAAGACGTGTCCATCGACGTGTATTACCATCCGGGCCACGAATTCAACCTCGACCGTTTCGTGCGCGGCAGCAAGGAAGCGCTCGAGTACTACACGAAAAACTTCGGCCCCTACCAGCACAAGATCCTGCGCATCGTCGAATTCCCCCGTTACGCCACGTTTGCGCAAGCGTTCCCGAACACCATCCCGTATTCGGAAGGGCTGGGCTTCATCGCCAGGGTCGACGACAAGAATCCGAAGGATCTCGATTACCCGTTCTACGTCACGGCGCATGAAGTGGCGCACCAGTGGTGGGCGCATCAACTGGTCGGCGGCAATACGCGGGGGGCCACCGTGCTCAGCGAAACCCTGGCCGAGTATTCTGCGCTGATGGTGATGAAGAAAACCGTGGGGCCGGCCAAGATGCGCCGCTTCCTGCGCTATGACCTGAACCAGTACCTGATGGGGCGCAGCGATGAGCGCCGGCAGGAACTGCCGCTGGCCGACAATGAAAACCAGGGGTATATCCACTACAACAAGGGCAGCCTGGCCATGTACTTGCTGCAGGACATCATCGGCGAAGACAAGGTCAACGGCGTGCTGCGCGACTTGCTCAAGACCTACGGCCAGAAGGGCCCGCCATATGCCAGCGTGACGGCCCTGATCAACGGCTTGCGCCAGGTCACGCCGCCCGAACAGGCTTACCTGATCGATGATCTGTTCGAGAAAATCGTGCTGTTCGACAACCGTGCCCTGTCCGCCACGGCGACAAAACGCGGCGATGGCAAATATGCCGTCACCGTGAAGGTGCAGGCAAGCAAGCTGACGGCCGGTGCGCAGGGAGAAGAGCGCGACGCGCCCCTGCACGACCTGATCGAGATCGGCGTCGACGACGCGAATGGCCACCCGCTGCTGCGCGAACGCCAGCGCATGACGGCGCGTGAAGCCAGCTATACGGTAATCGTCAGTGGCCGGCCGGCCAAGGCCGGCATCGATCCCGACAACAAACTGATCGACCGCAAGCCGGATGACAACATGGTCACCGTGGAGATCGACGAGCCATAAAAAGAAATGGCCGCCCGGGGATATGCCGGGCGGCCATTCCTATGTCACAGCATGCAGATCTCAGGCTGCCGCGGGCCGGGTCACCAAGCTCAGGCTGATGCCCATCTCCGTCAGATGCTGCATGTCAGCCAGGGACAGGTCCAGCGGTGCGTCGACCGTGTCGTCGCCATTCAACTCCAGCTGCAATTCGGCCACGATGCGCGGCATGGTGAACGTCACGCCGCGCGAACGGCATTCGGCCAGGTAGCTGCGCACGCGCGACGGCAGGACTTGCGACTTGGACGCTTGCGCGATCAGCACTTCAAAGCCCGAATCGAGATACACGCGGCCCGCTCCCTTCGGCTCGCCCTTGCGCCATTCGCGCTCCGGATCGGTGGGCAAGACTTCCAGGATGGATTTGAGCGTGGGGTCGTCCCCATGCACCGACAGCTTCGCCATGTTCATATTGCAAGACTTTCTAGTCAGGACGCTGCCAGGAAGGCGGCGCGGTCATCAGACTGACAAGTCTACGCATGGAAGGTAAATATGTCCACAAGGCAATATTTGATATCAAGCTATATCAAGCTCTGATTTGTGCTGCATCAAACAGGCGGAACACGCTAGCTCCGCCTGCAACAGACAATTACAGGGCCACGCCACGCGCCGTCAACGCCGCCCGCACGCCGGCGCCGTAGGCCGGGTCCGCCTGGTCGAAATGCCCCAGCTGACGCTGCAGGGTTTCCGGACGCACCTGGCTCAATGGTCCCGCCAGGTTGTCAAACAGGTTCTGCTTGCCTTGCGCCGTCAGCAAGCGGAACAGGTTGCCGGCCTGCGTGTAATCGTCTTCCGTGCCGCGGCCATCGTAGCGCGCCGCGCCGCCGTCCAGCGCCAGCGCCGGTTCGCCGTTGCCCAGCCCTTGCGGCGCGCTGCCTGCCGCCGCCACGTTGGCATAGTTGCGCGCCGCGCCGCCATTGTTGATCGCCATCGCGCCATCGCGCTGCTGGTTATGGAAGGGACAGCGGGCCGCATTCACGGGCAGATGCTGGTGATTCGTGCCGACCCGGTACAGCTGGGCATCGTGGTAGGCGAACAAGCGGCCTTGCAGCATCTTGTCCGGCGAGTAGCCCATGCCCGGCACGGCGTTGCCCGGCGAAAAGGCGGCCTGCTCGACTTCCGCGTGGTAATTCTCCGGGTTGCGGTTCAGCTCGAAAATACCGACCGGCAGCAGCGGGAAGTCCGCATGTGGCCAGACCTTCGTCAAGTCGAACGGGTTCCAGCCCGTGCGCTGCTCCCATGCATCCAGCTGCTCCTGCGTTGCCACCTGCAGCTTGACGTCCCACTGGGGGAACTCGCCCCGTTCGATGGCGCCGAACAGGTCGCGCTGGGCGTAATCGGGGTCGGCACCGGCCATGCGGCCCGCTTCCGCGGCAGACAGGTTCTTGATGCCCTGGCGCGTCTTGAAGTGCCATTTTACGTACACGCGCTGGCCATCGGCATTGATCAGGCTATACGTGTGGCTGCCGAAGCCATCCATGTGGCGGTAGCCATCCGGCGTGCCGCGGTCCGAGAACAGCATGGTGACCTGGTGCAGGCTTTCCGGCGCATGGCTCCAGAAGTCGAACATCATTTCCGCCGATTTCAGGTTGCTCTGCGGATCGCGCTTTTGCGTGTGGATGAAATCGGGGAACTTGATCGGGTCCTTGATGAAGAACATGGGCGTGTTGTTGCCAACCAGGTCCCAGTTGCCCTCTTCCGTATAGAAGCGCAGGGCGAAACCGCGGGGATCGCGTTCCGTGTCAGCACTGCCGCGTTCGCCACCGACGGTGGAAAAGCGGGCGAAGGTCGCCGTCTGCTTGCCCACTTCGGCAAACAATCTGGCCTTGGTGTAGCGCGAGATATCGTGCGTGACGGTAAAGGTGCCGTAGGCGCCCGAACCCTTGGCGTGCACGACGCGCTCGGGGATGCGCTCGCGGTTGAAATGCTGGAGCTTTTCGATCAGGTGGAAGTCTTGCAGCAGCAACGGGCCACGGGGGCCGGCGCTGATGGAATTCTGGTTGTCGGCGACGGGTATGCCCGACGCGGTGCTGAATGGCGGCTGTTGGCTCATGGCTGCTTTTCCTTCGTTGTTGACTGATGCAAACAGTGTAACGAGCGCAACAACAAAGGAAAAGCTAATTGATTTTATCGATTCGATAGATATTTACAATATAGCTTTACAAGGCACAGCCACCAGCGCCACAAAGGCTGCCCAGCCTGGCTTGCAGTCTGGCGGGCTGGCCCAGGAATTCGCCGATGTCGATGACGGACAAGGTGCCCGCGCCATCGTCGAGCACGAACGTGGGAAAGCCCTGCCCGCCCACCCGCGCCAGCAGGGCGCGGCTGGCGGCGATGTGCTGCTGCGTGGCCGCGCCCGCCTGCTGCGCATACGCGGCCTCGAAGGCGGCAGCATCCATGCCCAGTTGCCGCGCCAGCTCCGCCAGCACGGGCAGGTCGGCGATGCGCAAGCCTTCCACGTAATGGGCGCGCTGCAAGCGGTGCAGCATGTCCAGGCCTCTGCCCGCCAGCGTCTCTGCCGCCAGGATGGCCGTGATCGGCGGCCCGGAATCCATGATGGCCGTGGTGTCGTTGAGCAAGCCGTTCAGGTAGGCATCGCCAAACGGCTGGCCGGACAATTGCTCGATGCGCTGGTCATGCGGCAGCACATAGCCGCGCCAGGCGGGCGTGATCTGGCGGCGATTGCTGCCCGTCATCATGCCGCCGCCGTGGAAGGCCACGTGCAGGCCAGGCACGGCGCGGGCCGCCTCGACCAGCGGCGCGGCGCCATAGCACCAGCCGCACAGGGGATCGAAAATGTAGCGCAAGGTGGCCATGGCGTGCTCCTGCTTGCCGCTTACCATTGCATTTCACCCTTGGCCACTTTGGCGCTCGTTTCCAGGGCGCCGTCGAGGCCCAGTGCCGGGTAGTGCTGCTTCATCGCTTCGATCAGGGCGGCGGAGTTGGCCGCCTTTGCCGTTTCCGCCTCGAACGTCACCAGATAGTCGCGCGTAAAGCCGATGCTGTCCGGCGTCAGGGGTGACCCCACCTTGAAGTGGCCTGGCACGACGGTGACGGGTTTCAGGGCGGCGATGCCGTCCAGGGTCTTGAGCCAGTCCTGGCGCGATTGCACGCTCTGCGTGTCGGCCGTCCACACGTGCAAGTTACTGAACAGCACCACGCCGCCCACCACCGCCTTGAGCGACGGAATCCACACATAGGTGCGCGATGGCGTCGGGCCCGAGATGGTCAGCGACTGGCCTTCCAGGGTGATGCGCTTGCCCTTCAGGGCTTGTGGAATGACGATGCTTTTTGGCGCATTGTCTTTCAGGATCGGGCCCCAGTACGCCACCTTGGCGTCCGCCTTGCGGCGGATTTCCGCCACCGTCTCTGGCGTGGCGACAATCTTGGCATGCGGGAAAGCCGCCTTGATCACGTCGAGGCCGAAATAAAAATCCGGGTCGCTGTGGCTGATGTACACCGTCGTCAGTTTCTTGCCGCTGGCGCGGATCTTTTCCACCAGCTGTTGCGCTTCGGCGCGCGAGAATTGCGCGTCGATCAGCACGGCATCGTGCTGGCCCGCCACCAGCACGGAAGCGACGGGGAAGATGGCTGCCTCGCCCGGATTGAATACCTCCAGGGTCAAGGGAGCGGCAGCGGCGGCCGAAGCGGCAGCGGCGGCAAACAGGGTGGCAACGAGAACGCGGGGAATGGATGGGGAGAACATGGTGCGCCTTCACAAAGAATGGGGATGCAGGCATCTTACGTTGCTCAATCCGGTAGAAAAACCGGATATTCCGCAATAGTTTGTTGCTTATTTCGGCGTAATCAGCGTGCCATCCACCGATGTCGAACACGGCCAGGCAGGCTGCCTTGCACGCAACAGTGTATTTTTCCACCGGATACGTACGCTAAAGCCACAGGCACGGCGATGGCATAGCAGCGTCGCATAACATGACACATCGTCATGAGGGTGTCACATTGGATTGCTATCTTGCCAGCTCTTTCAAACCTAGCCGGATGAACCACATGACACGCAGAAAAATTTCCGTCGCTGGCTGCAGCGTCGCTATCACCCTGATGCTGGCTGCCTGCGGCAGCGACAGCAAAAAAGACGACGTGGTGGCGGAAGCCCCACCGAAAAACGTCATCTTCTTCCTCGGCGATGGCATGGGCCTGACCACCATGACGGCCGCGCGCATCTATTCGGTAGGCGAAGAGGGTGCGCTGACCATGGACACCCTGCCGGAAACGGCCTTCGTCAAGACCTTCTCGAACGATGCGCAGGTGACCGACAGCGCACCGTCGATGGCCGCCTACATGACCGGCGTGAAGATGAACAATGAAGTCATTTCCATGTCGGCCAACACGGTCGCCATCGATCCGGGCACGGACGCGAACAACAACAAGCTGGTCAACAAATGCGGCACCGGCAACGGCACGCCCGCCACCACTCTGCTGGAACTGGCCAAGGCCAAGGGCTTCGCCGCTGGCGTCGTCAGCACGGCGCGCGTGACGCACGCCACGCCGGCGGCCACCTACTCGCACATCTGCCACCGCGACCTGGAAAACGATATCGCCGCAGCCCTGGTACCGGGCGGCACCGGCTACAACAGCGCCCTGGGCACCACCGGCCTGGAAGTGGTCCTGGGCGGCGGCGCGCAATTCTTCACGCAATTCAAGGACGGCGGCAAGCGTTCCGACGGCCGCGACCTGATCGCCGAGCTGAAAGCCAAGAGCTACACCGTCGCCAACAACGCCACCGACTTCAAGGCCGTCGATCCTGCCAAGACGGACCGCCTGTTCGGCGTGTTCACGTCCAGCCACATGAGCTATGACCTGGACCGCGATGCGGCCAAGGAGCCTAGCCTGGCGGAAATGACCACCAAGGCCATGGACGTGCTGGCAAAAAACAAGAAGGGTTACTTCCTGATGGTCGAAGGCGGCCGCATCGACCATGCGCTGCATGAAACCACGGCCAAGAAAGCCTTGCAGGACACGGTCGCTTTCGACAACGCCATCAAGGCCGCCATCGACAAGGCCAAGCTCACCGACCCGACCCTGGCCAATACCCTGATCGTCGTCACGGCCGACCATGACCACACCCTGGTGCTGAACGGCTACGCCAAGCGCACGGGCAAGACGGCTGCCGGCAACGCGGGCGTGCTGGGCGTGGTGAAAAACTACGTCACCGGCGCGGTCGAAAAAGACCTGGACGGCGCACCATATTCGATCATCGGCTTCGGCAATGGCGAGAACCGCACGCAATCGAGCCGCGCCGCCATGGCCAGCCTCGACGAAACCGTCACCAGCGCCAACAGCTACCACCAGGAAGCCGTGATCCGCACCTCGGCCGGCAATGAAACCCACGGCGGCACCGACGTCTTCCTGGGCGCCATCGGCAAGGGTTCGGAAACCTTCCTGGGCACCATCGACAACACCAAAGTATTCGGCCTGGTCAAGACCGCCGGCGGTCTGTAATCACCAAGACATCAGAACTGGACAAGCACATGAAACTTGCATTGAAACTCTCCTTGTTGACCACGCTCGTGGCCGCCAGCGTTGCCAACGGCGCCTACGCCGCCGACGCCAAGAACGTCATCTTCTTCCTCGGCGACGGCATGGGCCCCTCCGTCGTGACGGCGGCGCGCATCTACCAGTACAAGGAAGACGGCAGCCTGACGATGGACACGCTGGAGCGCACGGCGCGCATCAAGACGTTCTCGAACGATGCGCAAACGACGGACAGCGCGCCCTCGATGGCCGCCTACATGACCGGCGTCAAGATGAACAATGAAGTCATCTCGATGGCGCAGGACACCATCGCCAAGGAACCCAGCCGCGATGCCAACGGCAACCTGGGCGTGGATAACTGCCCGGCCGGCGGCAAGACCGTGCCGACCATCCTGGAACTGGCGAAAGCCAAGGGCAAGGCCGTGGGCGCCATCACCACCACGGAACTGACGCACGCCACGCCGGCAACGACCTTCTCGCACATCTGCAACCGCAATGCGCAATACGCGATTGCCGCGCAAACGGTGCCGGGCGGCGCAGGCTACAACGCCGCCCTGGGCGACGGCGTCGATGTGCTGATGGGTGGCGGCCGCAACCACTTCACGCCATGGTCGGCCAGCAACAAATACGGCCGCGCCGATGGCCGCAACCTGCTGACGGAGTTTGCCGCCAAGGGCTACACCGTGGCCGCGACGAAAGCGGAAATGGCGGCGGCGCAGAGCGGCAAGAAGTT
Organism: Janthinobacterium foliorum; assembly: GCF_978021625.1. Taxonomy (NCBI): domain Bacteria; kingdom Pseudomonadati; phylum Pseudomonadota; class Betaproteobacteria; order Burkholderiales; family Oxalobacteraceae; genus Janthinobacterium; species Janthinobacterium foliorum. Next base: position 50,841 of record NZ_CDXDQE010000018.1, read on the forward strand.
CATCGGTCTGTACAGCACCCGCAGCCACCTGGAATATGAACTGGACCGCACCGCTACGCCGCCACTGGGCGAAGGCGCGACCCAGCCTAGCCTGACGGACATGACGCTGAAAGCCATGGACTTGCTGTCGAAAAACACCAATGGCTACTTCCTGATGGTCGAAGGCGGCCGCATCGACCACGCCTTGCACGGCATTAACGCCAAACGCGCCCTGACGGATACCATCGCCTTCGACGACGCCATCAAGGCGGCCATCGCCAAGGTCAAGGAAACCGATCCGACGCTGGCCAACACCCTGATCGTCGTCACGGCCGACCATGACCACACCCTGGCGTTCAACGGCTACGGCAAGCGCGGCAATCCTATCCTCGACATCAACCGCGGCTACAAGGATAACCAGCCTAGCAAGGATGCCGATGGCAATACCTACACCACCCTGGTGTTTGGCAACGGCCCGAACCGTCCTGACCTGCGCACCAATATCGACAGCGCCACGGCCCTGAAAGATAACTACCTGCAAGAAACAGGCGTGCGCCTGGCCAGCGAAACCCACGGCGGCGGCGACGTCAAGCTGCTGGCCACGGGCGCCGGCGCCAAGGCCTTCAAGGGCACCCTGGACAACACCAAGGTGTTTGACCTGCTGAAAGCAGCCTTCGGCTTCTGATCTGCATCTACACGGTAACCCCTCCGGGGCGGATGGCACAGGCCCTCCGCCCCCTTTGCACAATAAAGGCAGCACCATGAAACCGACCCTGATCGCCATCCTTCTCGCCGCCGGCTTCGCTGGCACAGCCCAGGCCGCTCCCGCCGCACCTGCCGACCTGGACCTGGGCATCACCTATTACAGCCGCGTCCTGACGCCCGAAGGCGTGACGCGCGAAAGCCGCTACGAGGAAAAAATGCTGCGCCGGCCCGGCCACGTGTGGGTCGAACGGGTACTGGCGCCGGCCACCGACGCGCATGCCGGCCACAGCCATGGTGAGAACAGGAAAGTGGCGCTGAAAACCTCGACCGCGGCCACGCAGCATGAACACAAACACTTCAACCCCGTGCTGATTCCCCGCCACGTGATGCTGGAAAAGAACACGGTACGCGTGGAATACATCGATGCGCACGACAAGATCGTCGTCTCCATCCCGAAAGCGGAATACGAAAACGTCAATTTCGACGGCTCCTGGGAAAACAGTTTTTATCTGCTGGACCCGAAGCTGGTGGCCGCCATGCCGCTGAGCAAACAGGCGTCAAACGTGCCAGGCGCGCGCTGGCGCGAAGTGGAAAAGAATGGCGTGTTCCAGCGCATCCTGTGGGATGAGCAAAAGCAGATTCCCCTGCTCATCGAGAGCGGCGACCGCGCGAATACCTTCTACCGCCGGGTCGACGTCAAGCTGCAGCCGACCGTCAGCAAGGCGCAGCCGTGGGCCAAGCTGCAAAACTACGCGCAGCGCGAGTATTCCGATTACCTGGACTAAACACCCGGCCGCACTTGACCGCCTTGTGCCCGCTCGCTAGTATCTGGAGAGTATCTTCCACAGGGAGCGCGGCATGGATGAACAGTTCGAAAACGGTTTGCGCATGCGCAAACAAGTGATGGGCGACGCCTTTGTCGAGCGCGCCTTTGCCCAGGTCGACGCCTTCACGGCGCCGCTGCAGGAATTTGTCACGCGTAACGCCTGGGGCACGACCTGGTGCCGCGACGGCCTGGACCTGAAAACGCGCAGCCTGGCCACCATCGCCATGCTGACGGCCCTGGGCCGCGCCCAGGAGCTGCGCGGCCACGTGCGCGGCGCCGTCAACAATGGCGCCTCCATGCAGGAAATCCAGGAAGTGCTGCTGCACGCCGCCGTGTATTGCGGCATGCCGCTGGCCATCGACGCCTTCCGCTCGGCCCATGAAGTACTCAGGGAAATGGGGCTGGTGGAGCCAGCCGCAGCAGGTCCGGTCTGACCCGACGGGGGAATACGCTCCAATCGAGCGTATTCCGATCCGGAAGGGACTGACCTCAGCTGAAAAAAAAGCCAGGGAGCGATCCCTGGCTTTTTGACGCTGGCAGATGCCGCGGCCGCTTACTCCGCCGCTGCCGCTGCCTTCTTCGCCGGCGCCTTCTTGGCAGCCGGCTTTTTCACGGCAGCCGCTTTCTTCGCCGGCGCTTTCTTCACGGCCGCCGCTTTCTTGACGGCCGTTTTCTTCGCTGGCGCCGCGCCCTCTTCGCCTTCGGCCTCGGCGGCGGCTGCCTTCGTCTTGGCGCCCGGTTTGGCCTTGCGCTCTTCAAACTCGAAGCTCACCTTGCCATCCTTGCCGCGCACGAGGAAAGCCTTGAACGGGCGGCGGGTACGCTGCGATACGAAGCCTGGCAACAGGTCCGTCTTGCCATCGTTGAGCAGTTTTGCCATTTGTTCCGGCAAGATTTCCTGCTGCAAGATGATGCGGCCGCTGCGGAAGTCGCACGTCTTCGGCTTGGCCACGCTGTGCTCGCACACATAGGCCAGGCCCATTTCGTACACGCCGGCGTTGCACTTGGGGCAAGGTCCCACGGGCGTCTGGCCCGTGAAATCGACGCCTTCGCCATCTTCGCTCTCGTCGTTCTGGCCGAAATCGAATTCCAGCTTGAAGTTCTTGATTTCTTCATCGCGCACGATGCGCAGGATGGCGGCGAACGGACGGCCCATCTTCGAACGGAAGCCTTGCAGCGGACCGATGGTGCGGTCCTTCAGCAATTGTTCCACTTCGGCGATTTCGAACTGGCGCGAACCCGGTGTCTTGCTCATCGAGAATTCGCACTTGGTGCAGGCGAAACGGCGATAGTTTTCCTTCACCACGCCGCCGCAGTTCGGGCATGGCGTTTCCAGGGTCGCGTAGTCGCCCGGAATCGTGTCGTTATCGTATTCCTTGGCCCGCTTGACGATAATTTGCGTCATCTGCGCGATTTCGCGCATGAATTCTTCGCGCGAAATCTTGCCTTTTTCCATCTGCGACAGCTTGTATTCCCACTCGCCCGTCAGCTCCGGCGCCGTCAATTCATTGACGCCCAGGCCTTTGAGCAAAGTCATCAGCTGCGACGCTTTTGCCGTCGGAATCAGTTCGCGGCCTTCGCGGATCAGGTAGCGTTCCGTCAGCAAGCCCTCGATGGTGGCCGCGCGCGTCGCTGGCGTGCCCAGGCCCTTGCCGGCCATCGCATCGCGCAGCTCGTCGTCGTCGATCAGCTTGCCGGCGCCTTCCATGGCCGACAGCAAGGTCGCCTCCGTGAAGCGCGCGGGCGGTTTCGTCACCAGGCCGTTGGCACTGACGCTTTCCGTCTGCACTTTTTCGCCCTTGGCGACGGGCACCAGGTTGCCGTTGCCATTGCTTTCCTTGTCGGCGTCCGTCGACGCTTCCTTGCCGTAGATGGCCAGCCAGCCCGGATTGGTCATGACCTTGCCTTCAGTCTTGAACTGATGGCCGGACACTTCCGTGTAGCGCGTGGTGACCTGGAATTCCGCAGGCGGGAAGAACACGGCCATGAAGCGGCGCGTGACCAGGTCGTACAGCTTCTGTTCCGGCTCGGACAGGTTCTTCGGTGCGATCGTCGTCGGGATGATCGCGAAGTGATCCGAGATCTTCGTGTTGTCGAAGATGCGCTTGTTCGGCTTGACCCAGCCCTTGTCGATGATCTGCTTGGCGAACTGGTGGTAGTTGCTGTTGTCCTTCACCGTTTCCAGCGCCTGCAGCACGGTCGGCATGTAGTCTTCCGGCAGGTGGCGCGAATCGGTACGCGGGTAGGTCAATACCTTGTGTTTTTCATACAGGGCCTGGGCCAGGCCCAGGGTGTTCTTGGCGGAGAAGCCGAAACGCGAGTTCGCTTCGCGCTGCAGGCTGGTCAGGTCGAACAGGCCCGGCGCCATCGAGGTGGTCGGTTTCGATTCTTCCGTGACGGTGCCTTGGCGGCCACGGCAGGCGGTGGCGATCGAGTCGGCAGCGGCCTTGCTCCACAGGCGCTCGGCGCGCTTCTCGGGATCGTTCTCGTCCTTCTTGAACTTCGTGTCCAGCCAGCGGCCTTCATAGATGCCGGCAGCGCAGACGAATTCGGCGCGCACTTCCCAGAAGTCGCGCGGCACGAATTTCTTGATCTTGTCTTCGCGCTCGACCACGATGGACAGGGTCGGCGTCTGCACGCGGCCCACGGTGGTGAGGTAAAAACCGCCCTCTTTCGAGTTGAACGCCGTCATGGCACGCGTGCCATTGATGCCGATCAACCAATCGGCTTCCGAACGGCAGCGGGCCGCGTCGGCCAGCGGCAGCATTTCTTCGTCGCTGCGCAGGTGCGCGAAACCGTCGCGGATGGCGCCCGGCGTCATCGACTGCAGCCACAGGCGCTTGATCGGCTGCTTGGCCTTGGCGTTTTGCGCGATCAGGCGGAAAATCAGCTCGCCTTCTCGCCCCGCATCGCATGCATTGATGAGGGTGGAAACGTCTTTACGTTTGATCAGCTTGTTTAATACTTTGAGGCGCGCTTCCGTCTTCGGGATGGGATTGAGCGCGAAATACGGTGGAATCATCGGCAAGTGCGCGAAACTCCATTTGCCGCGCTTCACGTCGAATTCTTCCGGTACGGCGATCTCCAGCAAGTGGCCAACCGCCGACGACAGGACGTATTCATCCGATTCAAAGTACTCATCGTGCTTGGTAAAGCCGCCAAGCGTCTTCGCGATATCGTTCGCGACAGAAGGCTTCTCGGCGATGATGAGGGTTTTTGTCATATTTTTTAGTCTCGAAAAATGCTCTAGGATAGTTTCAGCATGCGCATCATACAGTGCATTGCCAGGCGCCGACGCTTTTGTCTGCGCAATGGCTTGTGACTTGTGGTCTTGTCAAGCGGCCAATGATAAGCGCCTATTGAAGAATTCAGCAAGTTATCTGCAAGCAAGAATGCGCAGGCGCAAACACAATTGTCAAGCGTGCGCGCCAAGGCTGCATTATTGATTGCATGGTAAAGGGGATGGCGCGGCAGCGGCGCCAGGGTCGGGCAAGCGGCTGCGGCGGCAGCCTATGACGATACTATATTAGTGCAACAGGCGTGGAGGCAAGTCTTCATCGTCGACGAACAGATCGTCGAACATCAGCGCATCGGGTTCCTTGCCCTGGCTCCACAGCAGCATCAGCACGATGACTTTCAGCTTGCCCAGCGAGACGGGCGCCTCGTCGAGCGCCAGCGCCCGTTCGATGACGATCTCGCGCTGCAGCGGCGACAGCACCTTGGCGCTTTCCAGGAACTGGATGAAGCCGATGGCGGCCGTGCCCAGCACGTCGCTTTCCTGCTGCACGTAAAAACGCGTGCCCGTGGAGCTGGCCGTCAGAGTTTGCTCGACGCCGGCCATGGCGTTCAAGTCCGTCAGCCAGACAAGCGCTTCGGAAATCTCCACGTCGTCGAAACCGACAGCCGACAGTTTGCGCGCCAGGACTGCCGGCTCGGGGCAGGCATCGGGGCGATAGTAAGTCTCGTAGAGGTACACCAGGATATCGAACATGGCTCTACTCTAGCAGCTAAGTTCGCTGGCGCACAAGGGTGTGCACCGACAAAGGGCGGCCGTGCGGCGTGGCCGCCACACAAGTGACAAGCTGTCATTTGCAGCGTTGAAACAGTCCTCCCGGCACGCGTTCCACCCGGCCCGCCAGTTCCAGCGCCAGCAATTCCCCCATCAGTTCTCCCATGGCCAGGCCGCTGCGCGCGGCCAGGGTATCGGCATCGACGGGATCGTGGCCCAGCGCGGCCAGCAGCGGCGTGTCGGCTTCCATTGCCAGTGGCGCGCCGGGAACGCCGCTCAGCCATTGCAGCTCCTGCAGCACGTCATCGGCCGACTCGACCAGCTTGGCGCCCTGCTTGATGAGCGCATGGCAGCCCTTCGCCAGGGTGGCATGGATGGAGCCGGGCAAGGCATACACGTCGCGCCCCTGCTCGCCGGCCAGGCGCGCCGTGATCAGGGAGCCCGACTGCGCGGCCGCCTCGATCACCAGCACGCCGCGCGCCAGGCCGCTGATCAGGCGGTTGCGCCTGGGGAAATTACCGGGCATGGCGGGCAGGCCCAGCGCATACTCGCTGACGATGCAGCCGTATTCGGCGATTCTTTGCGCCAGATCAAGGTTACGTCGTGGGTAGACAAGATCGGCGCCCGTGCCGATCACGGCCACCGTGCCGCCCACGCCGCGCAAGCCGCCTTCGTGGGCATGCGTGTCGATGCCCAGCGCCAGCCCGGAAATGATGGTCAGGCCCGCCGCGCTGAGCGCTTGCGCGAAGGCGGCCGCGTTCTGCATGCCTTGCGCGCTGGCATTGCGGCTGCCGATGATGGCCACGCCCGGGCGCGACAGCAGTTCGGCGCGGCCGCGCACATACAGCAACAGGGGCGGATCGGCAATTTCCAGCAGCAAGGGCGGATAGGCGGGGTCGGCCAGGGTCAGCACGGCATTGCCGGGGCGCTGCAGCCACTGCAGGGTCAGTGCCAGCTGGCTGTTGGCCAGCGCCCTGGGCGGCTGCGCGATGGCGCGCGCCACGCCGGCCGGCACCACCTCGCGCAAGGCCTCGAACGGCGCGGCAAAGATCTGCGGCGGCAAGCCGAAGCTGGCCAGCAGGGCGCGCGCCGCCGCCGGCCCCACGCCGGGCAGATGCTGCAGGCGCAGCCAGCCCGCCAGTTCCGCGGCCATGTCTGTCGCTGTTGTAATTGCATGCATGACAACCCCGCTGCGTGCCATATCACTCCCATGCTAGCGGCATGGCGCGCACGCGATGCCGACGCGCGCAAGAAAGCGTGCAGTGGCGGACAAAACGGCCCGCCATCCACAGCGCCATGGGCGTCTGTGATAAAATTTCCCTTTGGAGCAGACAAATCGACGCCCTGGCAAACGCATCTGCCGCGCCGTTGCACCACACGCACCATCGCGTACTCAACGCAATAACAGACAGCCCACACCGCCGTGCCATCGTCCGCATGGCGCAGGCATGAATAATCCGGCGCACCGGCGCCCACCTTAACCAGTCGAATTCGTATGTCCATATTAAATATCCTGCGCTACCCCGATCCACGCCTGCACACGGTGGCCAAGCCCGTCGCCGTCTTTGACGAGCGCCTGCAAACGCTGATCGACGACATGGCCGAAACCATGTACGACGCCCCTGGCGTCGGCCTGGCCGCGTCGCAAGTCGACGAGCACATCCAGATGATGGTGATCGACATCACGGAAGAAAAAAACCAGCTGCAAGTCTTCATCAACCCGGAAATCACCTGGGCCAGCGAAGAAAAGCAGGTTTACGACGAAGGCTGCCTGTCCGTGCCGGGCGTCTACGACGGCGTCGAGCGCCCGGCCCGCATCAAGGTGCGCGCCCTGGACCGCCATGGCAAACAGTTTGAACTGGAAGCCGACGGCTTGCTGGCCGTGTGCATCCAGCATGAGATGGATCATTTGCTGGGCAAGGTTTTCGTCGAATACCTGTCGCCGCTCAAGCGCAACCGCATCAAGACCAAGATGATCAAGGAAATCCGCGGCCTCGAACGCGAAGCGAGCTTGCGCGCACAGAATCGCCGCTTCTAAAAACACCTGACCAAACTTGCTGCGCGTCGCCACTTGCGGCCTGCGATGCCCACTGCCTGGGCAGCCCCGTGCAAGGCACGGTGCCGCCTCTCGGCCACAATTGGCTTCCGCTCGGCACGGTTTTGTACGGTGAAGGAGTTTTTGCAATACTGCTGATAGACTGACCGTCACACCACGCCAGCCTGGCGCCTTTGGCGCGGGCCTGCGCACCTCACGTCAAGGAACAATATGAAAGTGATCTTCGCAGGCACGCCTGAGTTCGCCGCCACGGCCCTGAAGGATTTGCACGAAGCGGGATTCGAGATTCCCCTGGTGCTGACCCAGCCCGACCGCCCTGCCGGCCGCGGCATGCAGCTGCACGCTTCGGCCGTCAAGCAGTACGCGCAGCAGCATGGCATCGAAGTGCTGCAGCCGCTGTCGCTGCGCATGGACAGCAAGGACCCGCAGCGCGCCGCCGAAGCGCAGGCGGCCCACGAGCGCCTGCTGGCCACGGACTACGACGTGATGGTGGTGGCCGCCTACGGCTTGATCTTGCCGCGCAGCACACTCGACATCAAACCCTGCATCAATATCCACGCTTCCCTGCTGCCGCGCTGGCGCGGCGCGGCGCCCATCCACCGCGCCATCGAGGCCGGCGACGATGAGACGGGCGTGACCATCATGCAGATGGAAGAAGGCCTCGACACGGGTCCCATGCTGGCCGTCGAGCGCCTGCCCATCGAAGCGGGCGACTCCACGGCCAGCCTGCACGACAAGCTGGCAAAACTGGGCGGCAAGATGATCGTCGAGACCCTGCGCAAGATGCAGCAGCAGCCGCTCGAAGCGGTGCCGCAGCCGGAAGCGGGCGTCACCTATGCGGCCAAAATCGCCAAGGACGAGGCGGCGCTCGACTTCAGCCAGCCGGCGCTGGAACTGGGCCTGAAAATCCGCGCCTTCAATCCGTTTCCCGGCGCCTGCGGCCAGGTCGATGGCGTGACCATCAAGATCTGGGCCGCGGACGTGCTCGAAGCGGACAGCAAGGAAGCGCCGGGCCAGGTGCTGGCCGCCGACGCCCAGCACGGCATCATCGTCGCCTGCGGCAACGGCTCCCTGCGCCTGACGGAACTGCAAAAGCCGGGCGGCAAGCGCCTGCCCGCGCTGGACTTCATCAAGGGTTTCCCGCTGGAAGGCAAGCGTTTCGTTTAATTTCGCCTAAAAAAAAGGCACTATCGAGTGCCATAAAAAAGGGCTTGCCGCGGCAAGCCCTTTTTGCATCCGGCTGCGCCGCTTAGCGACGCATGACCTTCATCAGCCGTCCGCCGACGGACGACGACAGGCTGACCTCGAAACGCCCGCCGGCCGGCAAGGCGCTGATGTCGACGCTGGCATTGCCGCCCGTCAAGTCACTGGCGACCACCGTCTTGCGGCCATCGGCAGCCACGTGCAGCACGGCGGCGTACGGTTCCGCCTGGGCATTCCAGGCCAGCACCAGCTTGCCGCCGCTCTGCGTCGCGTCAAACGTGGCATCGTTGGCGGCGGCCTTGCTGCGGCGCGCCGGGCGCTCCAGCTTGGCCAACGCCTTGCCATTTGCCAACACCTGCACGTCGCTGATGTCGCCCGGGTTGGCGAAGCTGACGCGGAAATGGCTCATGGCGCTGCCGCCATGGTCGGCCAGCGAGACGGCATCGAAGGGCAAGTCGATAGTCTGTCCTGACGCCGTCAGCACGCGCAGGATATACGCGTGGCCGCTGCCGCTGGCCGCTTCGCCGATGCGCGTCGACGAGGCGACGGCAGGACGCAGTCCCACGCCTGCCGGCGTGATGCGGCCGGAAATGGTCAGGTAGCCGTTCTCGGCCACGGACATGCTGGCGGCCAGCACATTGCTGCCCGTCTGCTGCGTGCTGCGTTTTTCCAGGAATTGCTGCACCCGTGCATAACTGTAGTCGGAAAACCAGGCGCCGCTGCAATAGCTCATCACATCCTTCATCGGCGTACCGGCGCCATATGCTGCCTTGCTCAGCTGGCCGATGCTGCCCGCATAGCTGCTGTTATACAGGGGTTGCGGTCCCAGGTTGCCGTTCGCATATGGGTAGTCGGTGGCGGCGCCGGCAGGCCCGCCGCAGGCAACGTGCTGCAGCGAATGGTTGTGGCCCAGCTCGTGCACAAGCGTGGTCAGCCATTCAGGCCAGCTGTTGCCGAAGGGATCGATCGAGGCGATATTCTTGTAGCTGGCGTCCAGGCCGATGGCCGCCGTGAAATCGCCGCCGCTGGTGCGCGGATTGATGTACGCCAGGCCGGCGGCGCGCGTGGAAGACATGAGCGGCACGAAACCATAATAATAGGCGCCGCTATCTTCCTGGGCACGCTTGTCGTTCAGGGTTGCCAGGGTAGAATTCCACCAGCTGTCGGCCGTGCTGCTGCCCGGCACGCTCAGTGCGGCGCGCGTGCTGATGCTGATATTTTCCGCCGCATATGGATACACGCGGGTCAGGGCGGCACGGATCACTTCGGCATCAGGCAATTGCGCCACGCCATCATCCGTGCTCAGCGGCACCAGCACCAGGCGGATTTTTGCCGCGCTGGCGACGACGGGCGCCGCTTCCTGGCTGACCTGCGTACCGTCACTGCCCACGGCCGTGACGCGCACGCGCACGCCAGGCAAGATCCAGCCAGCCGGCAAGACGCCGCTGAAGTTGCCACTGAAACTGTAATCGCTCTTCTCTGTCGGCAAGACCGCCGGTCCGCTCATGGCGACAGTGCCCAGGTTGCTGCCATTGGCGGACGTGGCGCTCAAGGTCACGACGGGGCTGCTGCGCCCCGCTTGCGTGCCCAGCACGGATACGCGCACGGCGGCCGACTTGCCACGCGTCAGGCGCAAGGCCGTGTCGCTGGCGTTCAGGTTCAGCACCTGCGCGAAATCGATGCTGCCCAGGGTAAAGGCCGACACCGTGCCCGCATTGACGGCAACGCGCGACGCGGCCGACAGCAGCACATTGCCCGTCGCCGTGGCTGGCGCCGACAGCAGCAGCTGGCTGGCGCTGGCGCTGACGATGGTCGCCGGCATATTGCCCACCGAAGCGGCACTGACCTGGTCGAGATTGCTGCCCTGCACCGTGATCGACATCGTCTGGCCGCTGATGGCCGTGCTGATCGACGTGACGGCCACGCTGGCCAGCAGCGTATAGGTATCGGCGCTGCTCACATCGTTGTATGGACCGCGCACCTTCAGTGGCCCCGTCGCGGCGCCCGCCGGCACCACGACCGTGACGCTGGTCGCGCTCTGGCTTTCTGGCGTTGCCGCCGCGCCGCTGCCGAACTGCACCGCCGTGACGGCGCCCATGCCATTGCCCGCGATGGTGACGCTGGAACCGACGCCGCCCGTTGCCGGCGCGATGCCGGTGACGCTCAGCGGCACGTACACATTCAGGTTGTAGCTGGTGGCCGCCGTGCCGCTGGCGCTGACCAGGCTCAAGGCGCCCGACACGGGCACGCCCGGCATCGCCAGGGTGATGCCGGTATCGCTGGCGGCGCTGGTGGCCAGCGTCACGCCGCCCACCTGGAATGCCGTGACACGGCTCAGATTGCTACCAGTGACCACCACGCTGCCGCCAACGGCGATATTCGTTGCCGAAACAGCCGTGACTGCAGGCAACACGACAGGACTACCCGAGGTGGTTGCCACCACGGTATCGCCACCGCCCCCACCGCCGCCGCCACCGCAGGCGGACAGGCCCAGCACGAGAAACAATGCAACAAGCAAATGGTTTTTCATGGCCGGCAACCATGTTCGAACAGCGCAAAGCCGGGGGAGACACGAGGGAAATGTGACATATTGGTGACTTTTGGAGAGAATTTCATTTCAAAGAACCGATATTATCCGTGAGTTTGATTCCTAAAGACAACTATTAATGCTTTTGATTCAATTGGTTTTGATAATAATTAAGGTATCTGCTTTGCAATCTTTATTTAAAGCATTTTTGAAACCTACATCGCTTCACTCTGTATTGTTCAAAATCAAGTTTGTTTCCAACCGTTGCTATTGCCATTCGATTCATGAAAAAAATAGGCATGGAAGCGTAAATAATGTGGAAATTTGTCCACAATCTAGAGGACATGCATTCTCACCAACTTTGCTGGAAAAATTAACGTTTTCAGTAAGATTTTCAGGAATGTAATTTCTAGCAGCGGCCATCAAGCGGGCGCCGTGGGAGGCGATGTGTTGCAGGAACGGCAGCAACGGGACGAACGGCCGCTTTTGCTCAAAACCAAAGCAGCCTGATGCCGTATAATTTTAGACCCGGTGAAATCAGGCGATTGCCACCTTCTGCCTGCCCTACCCGGCCGGCACTCTCCGTCAGCTGATCCTGCTGGCCCGCAACCGCCTCGCAAAGTCTTGCCGCCACGCCGCCGCCCGTTTGCCTATTGAAAGCATGAAATGAACGATACCGTGATCCCCGCCATGTCCCCGACCGAAGCCACCTTGCGCGCCATCCTGACGCAGCGAATCATGATCCTCGACGGCGCGATGGGCACGATCATTCAGCAATACAAGCTCGACGAAGTAGCCTACCGGGGCGGCCCCGCTGGCCGCTTCATCGATTTCGCCGCGCCGGCCGACAGCGGTGCGCGCGAGCTGTTCGTCAAGGGCAACAACGAACTGCTGACCTTGACGCAGCCGCACATCATCCAGGAAATCCACGAGCGCTACCTGGCGGCCGGCGCCGACCTGATCGAAACGAATACCTTCGGCGCCACGACGATCGCGCAGGACGATTACCACATGGCCCACCTGGCCTATGAAATGAACGTGCAGGCCGCCAAACTGGCGCGCGCCGCCTGCGACAAATATTCCACACCGGACAAGCCGCGCTTCGTCGCCGGCGCCCTGGGTCCCACGCCGAAGACGGCATCGATCTCGCCGGACGTGAACGATCCGGCCGCCCGCAACGTCACCTTCGACCAGCTGGTGGCGGCCTACCTGCAGCAGACGCAGGGCCTGGTGGAAGGCGGCGCCGACGTGCTGCTGGTGGAAACCATTTTCGATACCTTGAACTGCAAGGCGGCCCTGTTCGCCATCGACCTGTACTACGAGCAAAACCCTGGCGTCGTGCGTCTGCCCCTGATGATTTCCGGCACCGTCACGGACGCGTCGGGGCGCATCCTGTCGGGCCAGACCGTGCCCGCCTTCTGGAATTCCGTGCGCCACGCAAAACCGCTGACCATCGGCCTGAACTGCGCGCTGGGCGCCGCCCTGATGCGCCCGTACGCGGAAGAACTGGCGAAGATCGCCGATACCTTCGTCTGCATCTACCCGAATGCGGGCTTGCCCAACCCCATGAGCGACACGGGCTTCGACGAGTTGCCAGCCGACACGTCCGCCCTGTTGCGCGAATTCGCCGACGCGGGCTTTTTGAACATGGCGGGCGGCTGCTGCGGCACCACGCCGGAACACATCGCCGCCATCGGCGAATTGCTGTCAAAAAATACGCCGCGCACCGTGCCGCCGCCGTCGCACGACTTGCGCCTGGCCGGCCTGGAACCGTTCGTCATCAACGACGAATCGCTGTTCGTCAACGTGGGCGAGCGCACCAACGTCACGGGCTCGAAGGCGTTCGCGCGCATGATTCTCAACGAACAATACGACGAAGCCCTGTCCGTGGCCCGCCAGCAAGTGGAAAATGGCGCCCAGGTGATCGACATCAATATGGACGAGGCGATGCTCGATTCGCTGGCGGCCATGACGCGCTTCCTGAACCTGATTGCCTCCGAACCCGATATTTCCCGCGTGCCCATCATGGTCGATTCATCGAAATGGTCGGTCATCGAAGCGGGCTTGAAATGCGTGCAGGGCAAGGCCATCGTCAACTCGATTTCCATGAAGGAAGGCGAAGAGGAATTCCTGCGCCAGGCCAAGCTGTGCCGCCGCTATGGCGCGGCCGTGATCGTCATGGCCTTTGATGAAAAAGGGCAAGCGGATACCTTCGAGCGCAAGATCGAGATTTGCGCGCGCGCCTATCACTTGCTGATCGACGCGCTGGACTTCCCGCCGGAAGACATCATTTTCGATCCGAACATCTTTGCCGTCGCCACCGGCATCGAAGAACACAACAACTACGCCGTCGACTTCATCAACGCCACGCGCTGGATCAAGGAAAACCTGCCGTACGCGAAGATCTCGGGCGGCGTATCGAACGTGTCCTTCAGTTTCCGCGGCAACGATCCCGCCCGCGAAGCCATCCATACCGTCTTCCTGTACCACGCCATCAAGGCCGGCATGACCATGGGCATCGTCAATGCGGGCATGGTGGGCGTGTACGACAACCTGGACCCGGAACTGCGCGAGCGCGTGGAAGATGTGGTGCTGAACCGCCGCGAAGACTCGACCGAGCGCATGATCGAATTTGCCGGCACCCTGAAGGCGGGCGGCAAGGCCGAGGCGCAAACCCTGGCCTGGCGCGAAGGCACGGTGCAGGAGCGCCTGTCGCACGCGCTGGTGCACGGCATCACGCAATTCATCGTGGAAGACACGGAAGAAGCGCGCCAGGAACTGCTGCACAATGGCGGGCGCCCCATCCACGTGATCGAGGGGCCGCTGATGGCCGGCATGGACGTCGTCGGCGACCTGTTTGGCCAAGGCAAGATGTTCCTGCCGCAAGTGGTGAAATCGGCGCGCGTCATGAAGCAGGCCGTGGCCCACCTGATTCCGTTCATCGAGGAAGAAAAGCTGCTGGAAGAGCAGCGCACGGGCATCGTCGCCAAGCCGAAAGGCAAGATCATCATGGCCACCGTCAAGGGCGACGTGCACGACATCGGCAAGAACATCGTCACCGTCGTTCTGCAATGCAATAACTTCGAAGTGGTGAACATGGGCGTGATGGTGCCGTGTTCGGAAATCCTGGCCCGCGCCAAGGTGGAGAACGCCGACATCATCGGCCTGTCGGGCCTGATCACGCCGTCGCTGGAAGAAATGGCATATGTCGCCAAGGAAATGCAGCGCGACGAGCACTTCCGCATGCTGAAGATTCCCCTGCTGATCGGCGGCGCCACCACCAGCCGCGCCCACACGGCCGTGAAAATCGCCCACAACTACGAAGGCCCCGTCATCTACGTGCCGGACGCCTCGCGCTCTGTATCCGTGGCGCAATCCTTGCTGACGCCGGAACAGCGCGACAAATACGTGGAAGACATCGAGCTCGACTACGCGCGCATCCGCGAGCAGCACGCCAACAAGAAGGCGCTGCCGATTTTGCCGCTGGCGCAGGCGCGCGCCAACAAGATGCTCGTGCCGTTCGACGGCCCGTGCACGCCCGTGAAACCGAAATTCATCGGCCGCCGCGTGTTCAAGAACGTCGACCTGGCCACCTTGGCCAACTACATCGACTGGGGCCCGTTCTTCCAGACCTGGGACCTGGCCGGCCCCTTCCCCGCCATCCTGACGGATGAGGTGGTGGGCGACGCGGCCAGCAAGGTGTACGCGGAAGGCCAGGCCCTGCTGAAAAAACTCATCGACGGACGCTGGCTGACGGCCAATGGCGTCGTATCCTTGCTGCCAGCCAACAGCGTCAATGACGACGATATCGAGGTGTACACGGACGATACGCGCAGTCGCGTGGCGTTCACGTATTACGGCATGCGCCAGCAGGGCGTGAAACCCGTGGTCGATGGCGTGCAGCGCCCGAACCAGTGCCTGGCCGACTTCATCGCGCCCAAGGATTCCGGCGTGAAGGATTACATCGGCATGTTTGCCGTCACGTCGGGCCTGGGCATCGAGAAATACGAGAAGCGCTTCGAGGATGCGCACGACGATTACTCGTCCATCATGTTGAAATCCCTGGCCGACCGCCTGGCCGAGGCGTTTGCCGAGTACCTGCATGAGCGCGTGCGCAAGGACCTGTGGGGCTATGTGCCGGACGAGCACCTGAGCAATGACGACATGATCGCGGAGAAATACGTCGGCATCCGCCCCGCGCCCGGCTACCCGGCCTGCCCCGAGCATACGGTGAAGAAAGAGATGTTCGAAGTCATGCAGGCCGAGGAAATCGGCATGCAGCTGACGGAATCGTATGCCATGTTCCCCGGCGCGGCCGTCTCCGGCTTTTATTTTGCCCACCCGGAGTCAAAATACTTCGTCGTTGGCAAGATCGGCATGGACCAGGTGGAAGACATGGCCAGGCGCCGTGGCGCCAGCATCGAGGATGTGGAGCGCTGGCTGGCGCCGAACCTCTCCTGATGCCATGACAAGCGGGCGGTGCGCGGAACTTTCGCGCGCCGCAGCGCACTAACGCAGTATGCCGGCCGGCATGCTGCATGCCCGCTCCGGCCCGTTTCAACTGGCAAGGAGGTAATATGGCAAGCAATTTCAAACTCAAACGCTGGCAGGATCAGGTGATCCTGTTGCTGGGTCTGTGGCTGGTCGTCTCGCCTTGGGTGTTTTCCTACCCGCAAGGCTCGCCGCAGATGATCAACGCCTTCGTCTCGGGCCTGGTGATCGCCATCCTGGCCGCATTCGACCTGTACAAGACCTATTTCTGGGCCGTCGTCGTCAACCTGCTGGTGGGCGTCTGGGTCGCCGCCTCGCCGTGGATACTGCGCCTGGCCGAACAGCGCGTCGTCATGTGGAACGAGCTCATCGTCGGCATCGCCGTCGTCGTGCTGGCCCTGTGGGAACTGCGCACCGACCCCGAGCTGCACAAGCACTGGCCCGGCGCCGCCGCGTAGCGGCGTAAAAAAGCCCTGCCACGGCGATGCCGTGCAGGGCTCTGGGAGACGAACAACACGCAGGTAGCGGCCAGCAGATACGCACCGCCACAGCGCCCGGCATGAACGTAGCGAGCGGAAGGTAGACGTGGCGAATAAGCGCAACCGTAATCAGTACGGGGGCGCCGAGCCGGTGCACATCGCAGGCCGTCTATACCGGCGCGCAGCAGCTCAGGTCAGGCGCCATTACAAGGCGTACCTGACGACGTTGTCGCTCCATTCGTAGGCGGCCATTTCCAGCTCCACCAGGTCGTCCGGCGACATGGCCAGGTCGCGCAAGGTCGGTACGATCTCGCCTTCCATGTCTTCGATGCGTTCGATGCATTCGGCCAGGCGCAGCAGGTCGCCATAGAACCCTTCGCGCGACAGCAGCGCTTCGGCCACTTCGTCGATCACTTCGATCTGCTTGAGGATTTCCGACATCGGCACGGCAAACAAGGTGTCCATCAGGGACATGATGCCGACCGTAAAGGCGATATCGGCCGAATGCGCGTGATTCGGACGCAGTTTATGCGCCAGCAATTCCAGCAGCCGGCCGCGCGTGGTGGCCAGCATCAGCAGCGGCGTCATGCTATGACCGCGCTTGCTTGGTTCCGCGTACAGCATGATTTGCAGCCAGCGCTGCAGCTGGCGGCGGCCCAGCACGGTCACGGCCTGGCTCAGCGAATCGATGCGCTGGCGCGCGCCCACGGCCGGCGTATTCACCAGGCGCAGCAGGTTCAGGGCCAGCGACACGTCGCGCTTGATGGCGCGCTCGATATCCATGTTGTCCGCATCGGACGTCACCAGGGTCATCAGCTCCATGACGGCCAGCTGCGATGGCGACAGTTTCTTGCCCGTCATGATGGCGGGCTTGGCGAAATAATAGCCCTGGAAATAATCGAAGCCCAGGTCCAGGCCCGACTTGAATTCTTCGCGCGTTTCAACCTTTTCCGCCACGAGTTTCTTGTTTTCCTGCTTGAAACGGGGCGCCAGCGCCGCCAGCACTTTCGGGTCGACCGTGCTCATGTCCATCTTCACATATTGCACCAGAGGCAACAGTTCCTGGACTTGCGCCGTATCGGCCACCACGTTTTCCAGCGCAAAGGTAAAGCCATGGCCCACCAGCTCGCTGATGCGCGTGCGCACTTCCGGCGTGACCTTCATCGATTCGACCACTTCCAGCACGACTTTTTCGCGCGGCAGGAAGACGAAGATGTCGCTCATGATCACATCGGCATCGACGTTGACGAAACCAAGCGCGTCACCGATGACCTTTTCCATGCCCAGCTGCGAAGCATGGGCAATGACGGACGCCGTGGCGGACAAATCACTGGTAATGTTGGCGGGCCCGACCGGTGCGTTGCGGAAAAGCAACTCGTAGCCGAACAGGGCCTGGTTGCGGTCGAGGATAGGCTGTCGCCCCAGATAAAACTCGCGCACGCGCAAGGGTTTCGGGGTGATGTCGTTGCTGGAAATATCGATCATTAACTCTTCATCAATCACGTCGAGTGACGCCGGCCGCGCCGCGCCCGCATCAAGGTTCACTATTGACAATACTTTAGCTGAATTCCGCCCGCGCTGTGGGTATTTTGGCAGTAATACGGCGTATTGTCGTCAACAAATTAGGCCACGGGGCTTTCTTGCACCATCCCGTCGACAAATAGCTTCAATTCTCCCGGCACGAACGCGGTCCATTGCTCGTTGGTGGTCAGCGGCTGGGTGACGATCACGGCCACCCGGTCCTGCGGCGTGGTGACCTGGGAAAAGTCGACGCTGAGGTCTTCATCGGAGAGTTTAGCAGTTGGAAACGGATGTTGTCGCACCAGATAGTGCAAGCTGGTGGAGCAGTGGGCAAACAGCGCCTCGCCGCTGGACAGCATCATGTTGAAGGTGCCATGGGCGGCGATGCCCGGCAACAGCTGCGCCAGCGCCGCATGCAGGGCCGGCAAGGCCGGCGGGGCGTCGCCGAAGCGCGCGTGCAATTCCTGCAGCAGATAGCAGAACGCCAGCTCGCTGTCGGTGCAGCCGACGGGACGGTAACTGCCCGTCAGCACGGGGTGGAATTCCTTCAGGTCGCCATTGTGGGCAAAGACCCAGTAGCGGCCCCACAGCTCGCGCACGAACGGGTGGCAGTTTTCCAGCGCCACCTGGCCCTGGGTCGCCTTGCGGATGTGCGCGATGACGTTGCGCGATTTGATGGGGTAGCGTTTGATCAGCTCGGCCACGGGCGAGGCGATGGCTGCCTGATGGTCGACGAAATGGCGCACGCCGGCGCCCTCGAAAAAGGCGATGCCCCAACCGTCGTGGTGGGTATCCGTATGGCCGCCGCGCATGGCGAAGCCGGTAAAACTAAAGACAATGTCCGTGGGGACATTGCAATTCATTCCGAGAAGTTGGCACATGATCTGTTTGCAGCAGGGTAACCCAGCCACCATACCATGCCAGCTTGCCAATTGGTATGGTGGCGATCGCCATCAGGCAAATAGCATCAGTGCAGCAGGACGGGCTGGCTCATGAGGGAATCGTAGCTGCCCAGGAATTCATCGATCTCTTCCATGCTGGGTTCGCTGGCGATCAGTTCCGTGACGTCGCGGCGGAAATGCTGCGCCAGGACGCCGGCGATGAACGTTTCGCGCTTGCCGCCCTTGTCGACGATTTCATAGCCGCCAAAGCGCAGGGCTTCCAGGTCGACGTCGGCGCCGAATTCCACGACGCTATATTGCTCGCTGTTATAGATCAGGTTCATTTTGCATCCTTCGCTCAAGCAGGAGAAGCTCCTGCGGTATCAGAACAGAGGTGGGGCTGATACGGCGCCATTTCAAGCGCCATGCCACCCGGCGGGCTACAGAGTTGTAACGAGATGCAAATTGCGACTGCGGTGTGACGGTCAGGAAACCAGCGTCAGGCAAGCAGCTTCAGATAAGCAGCAGATCCGGCGCCAGGGTCAACAGGACATCGTAGGGACTGGCGGTCAGCCAGGTGCGCAGTTGC
Source organism: Janthinobacterium foliorum (assembly GCF_978021625.1). Taxonomy (NCBI): domain Bacteria; kingdom Pseudomonadati; phylum Pseudomonadota; class Betaproteobacteria; order Burkholderiales; family Oxalobacteraceae; genus Janthinobacterium; species Janthinobacterium foliorum. The sequence goes on from NZ_CDXDQE010000018.1 coordinate 70,107, forward strand.
TCGATATGCGTGGCATCGGCCAGGCTGATGAACAAGTGCGCGGGCGGATGGCGCAACAGACGATTCAATGTTACACGCAATACGAGATTGCCGCTGCAGCACAGGCAACCGGGCGCGATGCGCAGCAATTGCAATGATGGCGGGGATGCTTCGGCCAGGTCGGCCAGGATGGAGTTGCCGTCAGCCAATCCTTCCAGAATGACGGTGGTGGCTTGCTGCGGCCGCAAGGCTTGCGCGATGGCAGCCTCGCGGTCGGCGGCACGTCCGCCGCTGACCAGGGTCAGTGGCGTCGCGTGCCGCAAGGCTGGCGTCACAGGCTTTTCTTGGCCAGCTTGCCCGGCTCGACGCCCAGCTGTTTCAGCTTGCGGTACAAATGGGTGCGTTCCAGGCCCGTTTTTTCCGCCACGCGCGTCATGCTGCCGCCTTCACGGCCCAGGTGGTGTTCGAAATACATGCGCTCGAACGCATCGCGCGCCTCGCGCAGGGGCAAGTCGAACGACAGGTTGTAGCCATGCCCTTCGGCCACGGCCGGTACGGCGATGCCGGGACGCACCATCATCTGCTGCGGTGCGCTGCCACCAAAGCTGGGCACGGGATGGCTGCTCTCCTCGGCCACGACAGGCGCCACGGGACGCGGCGGCACGCTCGGCGCGCGCACGGTTTCCTGTGCCCGCGTCAAGCCTTGCTGGACTGCTTTCAGCAGTTTTTGCAGGGCAATCGGCTTTTCCAGGAAGTTCAGCGCACCGATGCGCGTCGCTTCGACGGCCGTATCGATGGTGGCATGGCCCGACATCATGATCACCGGCATGGTCAGCAAGCCATCGCGCTGCCACTCCTTGAGCAAGGTAACGCCGTCGGTGTCGGGCATCCAGATATCCAGCAATACCAGATCCGGCGCACCGGCGGCACGCGCTTCGCGCGCCTGCTGCGCATTTTCGGCCAGCTGGATAGCATGTCCTTCGTCGCCCAATATTTCCGAGAGCAACTCACGGATACCCATTTCATCATCCACTACGAGTATGTTTGCCATTCGTGTCTTGCCTTCCTCATTTCGCCGGCCGTCGCGCACGAGATGCACGCGCGGACAACTATGATTTTATTAGTGTTTTAAATACTAAACCAGACCCTCAAGCCAGGAATTCCTGGGCAGGAGCGTCGGGAGCTAACTTTAACAGCAAAATGACCACCGAAGCGCCATTGCCGTCGACCCGATTCTCGATATCGATGCGTCCACCGTGTTCATCGATGATTTTCTTCACCATCGCCAGGCCCAGGCCCGTGCCGCGCGCCTTCGACGTGACGTAGGGTTCGAAGGCCCGCGCCAGGATCTTCGGCGCGAAACCGGGGCCATTGTCGGTGATGGCCAGCCGCACGGCGATGTTCACGCCGCCGTCCGCACTGCGATAATGAATTGCTTCCGTCCTCACGTCAATCCGCGGATGCGGCGAGTCCGGTGGCAAGTCCGCCATGGCGTCCTGTGCATTCTGCAACAAGTTATGGATCACCTGGCGCAATTGCGTCGGATCGCCCATCACCATGGGCAGGTTCGGTGCCAGCAGCGGATGGATGATATCGCCATCGTCGCCCCGTAAATACAGGTTCAGGATTTCTTCGATCAGCTCGTTCAAGCGCAGCGGCACCAGCACGGCCGGCGGCGTGCGTGCATAGTCGCGGAAGTCGTCGACCATGCGCTTCATGGCGTCGACCTGCTTGACGATGGTGGTGGTGGCGCGGCTGAGCAGGTCGGCGTCAGGCTGCTCCAGCTTGCCTTCGAGCTTCATCTGCAGGCGTTCGGCCGACAGCTGGATGGGCGTGAGCGGATTCTTGATTTCATGCGCCAGGCGGCGCGCCACCTCGCCCCAGGCGATCGAGCGCTGCGCGGAAATCACGTCGGAAATATCATCGAAAACGACGATATAGCCGCTGCCGGACTCCAGCGGCAAACGCGAGCCGCGCGCCAGCAGGGTGATGTCGTGTTCGTCGGCACTGCCGCCCAGGCGGCGCGGAATCTCGATCTGCCGCTGCCAGTGCAGGCGCTGCTGGTTGCGGCCCGATGCCGATTGCGCGCTCTGCGCCGTGAAGGCGCTGATGATGGCGCCGCCAAACTCTTCCATGCCAGCAATATTTGCCAATGGCTGGCCCACCATGCTGGCGCCCGAATGCTGCAGGATGCGCTCGACCGATTCGTTGCAGGTGACCAGCTTGAAATCGCCATCGAGCACCATCACGCCGGCCGACATGTTGGCCAGCACCGATTCCAGGTGGGCCTTGGCGTTTTGCAGCGCGGCGCGGTTGCTTTCCACGGCCGTGCGCGCGTCGAGCAGCTGGCGCGTCATGATGTTGAACGATTGCGTCAAGGTTCCCAGTTCATCCTTGGTGGCGACGATGGGGCGCGGCGACAGGTCGCCCTCGGCCACGGCGCGCGTGCCTTCGGCCAGCAGCAGCAGGGGCTGGGCCAGGTTCCCGGCGATCAGGAAGGCGCTGCCGATGGCGCCAAAGATGGCCAGCAGCAAGGTCAACGTGAGGATTTCCATGTACATCTTGCGCAGTCCCACACGCGCAACGAAACGTTCCTTGTATTCGCTGTAGGCGGCGCGCAGCATTTCGCCATTCGTCGCCAGCTTGGGCGGCACCGATTGCAGCAATTGCAGGTAGCGGGGCGACACGGACGGTCCCGGCACGGCAACCAGCACGCGCAGCCGCAGGCTGGCGGCCGCGTCGATGACGGCGGGCGGCCCGGCGCGGCTGCCGCCACCGCCCGACTCCATGCTGTCGTCATGCAATTCCTGCCCGCCTTCCGCGGAAGCGTAGCCGGCCGGCAAGGCTGCCTGCGCCAGCATGGCCGGCGTCGGCAAGTCGGCCGCACTGTGCGGACCGGCACTGGCCAGCAGGATGCCGTCGCCGCTGACGACCATGACATTCTGCATGCCCTCCTCGCGCAACAGGCTGGTCAGCACTGCGGGACCGGCCACGGGATCGGCGCCCAGCTCCTCGACGGCCTTGTGGCCGCGGTGATCGAGTTCGACCAGGGCCGCATCGAGGCCGGCACGGCCCAGTTCCAGGCCCGACTCCAGCGCCGCTTCAATCTTGACGTTGAACCACGACTCGATCGAGTGGGAAACGAATTGCACGGAAACGAGGAAAATCACCAGGCCCGGCAGGATGCCGACGGCGGCGAACAGCATCACCAGGCGCGTCATCAGCTTGGAGCCGAATTTGCCGCTCTTGTAGCGCGCGTACAGGCGCCCCAGGGAGATGCCGACCAGCGCCAGCAGTGAGACAGCCACGGCGGCGTTGAGCCCCAGCAGCCAGGAATAGTAACGGTCGAAGAAGCCGGAATTGTCGGAAGCCGACGCCAGCAGGAACAGCAGGATACTGACAATGCCGCCGCCCACCACCAGCAGATAGCGCAATGCTTGACTCACTACTCCGCCGTATACAAGAAGGTTTTTTTATTCGAAGCCAGGCGCCAGTCGCTGTTATTGAAGGCATTGACCTGTATCGGCTTGGGCAGGTAATCGCGGTCCATGCCCATACGCAAAGTTACGTTGTACGTCTGCCCTACTTTCAGTTCGCCGCGCCGCGCCACCAGCCAGCGGCTGGGCCGGCGGATCAGGAACAGCGCGTCGTCGAGCGTGGCGAAGCTTTGCTGCAAGCCGCCGCCCGACACGTGATACTGGCGCGTCAGCACGTTGTACGACAGGCGGCTGGTCTGGCGCGCCACGATGGCCTTTTCATCGAACCAGTACCAGCGGGGCCGGGTCAGTTCGATTTCCGTCGTAAAAAACAGCGGCACACCGTGCTGCACGGCATCATCGAGGTCGTGATTGAGCTCGAAGGAATAGGTGGCGGCCAGCTTGTAGCCCTCTTCGCTCGACTCGATGTAGGCGCGGGTGATCTCGACCATATCGGTGGCATGCGCGCGTGGCATGCTACACGCCAGCAGCAACAGCAGGGCCAGGAGTCGGAAGAGTCGTGTTGTCACAAGTGTGCCGATAGTGTCCGTAGGAAAAGTATCAACGAATCGTTCAAGCCGCATTTTTTTGGAATAGCGCATAGAACAAACCGTCATGGTCCTGCTCCGCGCTGCCAGTCGGCAACAGCTGGCCAGGCGCTGTCAAACGGGTCGCATTATTGCGCACCGCAAATGCTGCCGCCTGTGCTTCGGACTCTTGCGGCCACAACGAACAAGTCACGAACAGCAATTTACCATCGGGGCGCAGCATCTGCCACAGGTTGTCCAGAATTTTGGACGAAAGTGTTGCAAGTTGGAACGCGTCGCCCTTGCGGCGCAGCCAGCGGATATCCGGATGGCGGCGCACGATGCCCGAGGCCGTGCACGGCACGTCGGCCAGGATGCGGTCATACTGCTGGCCATCCCACCACGCGGCCGATTGCGCATCCTGCGCCTTCAGGCTCGCTTCCAGGCCCAGGCGCTCGAGGTTTTCCGCGATGCGCGGCAGGCGCTTGGCATCGGCGTCGATGGCCGTGACGTGCACGTCGGCCAGTTCCAGGATGTGGCAAGTCTTGCCGCCCGGCGCGGCGCAGGCATCGAGCACGCGCATGCCATCCTGCAAGTCCAGCAGCGGCGCGGCCAATTGCGCGCCAGCATCTTGTACGGAAACGACGCCCTGCTCGAAGCCGGGGATCAGCGCCACGCCGATGGGCTTGTCCAGGCGCACGGCGTACGGCCCCACCTGGCGCGCGCCGATGCCCGCTTCTTCCAGTACGGCCAGGTACGCTTCCACCGTGCTCTTGCGGCGGTTCACGCGCAAGGTCAACGGCGGTACCGCATTGCCGGCCGTCAAAATGGCTTGCCAGTCGCGGGGGTAGGCCAGGCGCAGCGAATCGATCCACCATTGCGGGTAGTTCCATTGCGCCAGCGGCTGCTGCAGGGCCGCTTCCAGCAGCGACTTGCGTTCGCGCAGGAAACGACGCAGCACGGCGTTGACCATGCCCTTGGCGTGCGCCAGGTCAGGGTGCGAGGTGGCCACCGTGACAGCCTGGTCGACCACCGTGAATTCTTCGTACGGCTGCTCGCCCGGTTCGGCGGACATCAGCGACAGCGCGCAGCACAGCAGCGCGGCCAGCATCGGCGGTTCGGGCGCCTTCGACGTCATCAGGCCGACCAGGGTTTCACTGCGGCCCAGTTGGCGCATGGTGCGGTAGGAAATATCCTGGATGGCGCCGCGCGCCTGCGGGCTGGCGTTCGATTGCGCAAATACCTTGGCCAGCGCCTGCGGCAGGGCCGTGCCGGTGCGCACTTGCGCTACGGCATTGGCCGCGCCCAGCAGGCAAAAGGCCAGCGAATCGGCACGCAAATCGGGTTGGAAGCCTGGCTGCAAGACCGGTTTCAGGTCGGGATGGTAGCTGGGACGCAATTTCGGCGCAACGGCCGGGCCTGGCGCCGGCTTGGTTTTCAATTTCAGCGTGGGGCGCTTGTTCATAGTTATCCGGTGTGGCTGCGCGCGGCTGGCGGCAAGGTGGCAAGGTGGCACTCAAGGAACCGGGGCCGCGCGTCATCAATAAAGGGTCGATTGTAGCGTTTGTGGCGCCCTCTGGCCCAGGCGATTGCAGCGATACAGGTAAATCGCAGCAAAAAACTGCATATATACAAGCAGAAAGCACCATGCTGATGTTTTCATGCACCAACATCAGCATGCCATCCTGATAATATCGTGAAACACCCCGGCACGGGGACACTGCCTGCAAGCGTATTGTTCCCGGCAGCAAACCAGTATAATTAACGCAGTCTGGGCGGCGATGTCATGGCCGTCCGTTTTGCTTTTTGATTCATTCTATTCATTCTTAACGCGGTTCCGCCGCCATCCTGCTCATGCTCGCCCAACAGAAACAAGAAATCATCGCCCTGTTCCAGGCCGCCCTCGCACCCGTCCTGGCCGGCACCTCGCTTGCGCCTTCCGTGGTGCTCGAGCGACCACGCGACGCATCGCATGGCGACGTCGCCTGCAACATCGCCATGCAATTGGCCAAGCAGCTGAAACAGAATCCGCGCGAACTGGCGCAGACCATCGTCACGGCCGTGCTGGCCAATCCGGCCGGCAAGGGCCTGGTCGAAGCGGTGGAAATCGCCGGTCCCGGTTTCATCAACGTGCGCGTGTCGAACGCCGCGAAACAGGCGGTCGTGAAGACCATCCTGGCCGAAGCCGAGCGCTTTGGCCGCAGCACGGCCGGCGCCGGCAAACAGGTCATCCTGGAATTCGTCTCGGCCAACCCGACCGGCCCCCTGCACGTGGGCCACGGCCGCCAGGCGGCCCTGGGCGACGCCCTGTCGTCGCTGTTCGACGCGCAAGGCTATCAAGTGACGCGCGAGTTCTACTACAACGACGCGGGCGTGCAGATCCAGACGCTGGCCAATTCCGTGCAGGCGCGCGCGCGCGGCTTCAAGCCGGGCGACGCCGAATGGCCGGAGTCGGCCTACAACGGCGACTACATCGCCGACATCGCCAACGACTTCAAGGCCGGCAAAACCGTGTCGGCCAGCGATGGCTTGCCCGCCACGGCGAACGGCAACGTCGACGACATCGATTCGATCCGTCCGTTTGCCGTCACCTACCTGCGCAACGAACAGGACATCGATTTGCAGGCGTTCGGCGTGAAGTTCGACAACTACTACCTGGAATCGTCGCTGTACGCGGACGGCAAGGTCAACAGCGCAGTGGAAACCCTGATCAAGGCTGGCCACACGTATGAGCAGGATGGCGCGCTGTGGCTGCGCACCACCGACTTCGGCGACGACAAGGACCGCGTCATGCGCAAGACGGACGGCACCTATACGTACTTCGTGCCGGACGTGGCGTATCACCTGGTGAAATGGCAGCGCGGCTTCGTGCAAGCCATCAATATCCAGGGCAGCGACCACCACGGCACCATCGCCCGCGTGCGCGCCGGCCTGCAAGCCGTCGACATGGGCATCCCGCAAGGCTACCCTGACTACGTGCTGCACAAGATGGTCACCGTCATGAAGGATGGCGAGGAAGTGAAAATCTCGAAACGCGCCGGCTCCTACGTGACGGTGCGCGACCTGATCGAATGGTCGGGCGGCGGCGACATCGCCAAGGGCCGCGACGCCGTACGCTTCTTCCTGATCTCGCGCAAGGCCGACACGGAATTCGTCTTCGACGTCGACGTGGCCCTGAAAACGACGGATGAAAACCCCGTGTATTACGTGCAGTACGCGCATGCGCGCATCTGCCGCATCCTGGAAAACTGGGGCGGCGATGAAAGCACGGTCGCCGACGTCGACCTGTCGCCCCTGACGGCGCCGACCGAAGCGACCCTGCTGGCGACGCTGGCCGCCTATCCGGAAACGCTGGCGCGCGCGCAAGCCGAACTGGGACCGCACCAGGTGGCCTTCTACCTGCGCGACCTGGCGGCCAACCTGCACAGCTTCTACTTCGCTGAAAAAGTGCTGGTCGAGGATGAAGCCGTCAAGCTGGCCCGTCTGGCACTGGTGGTTGCCGCGCGCCAGGTGCTGCGCAATGGCCTGGCACTGATTGGCGTATCCGCGCCAAGCAAAATGTAATCGCGAAGGTCTAACCGCACATGAATCACGCCTCTCCTTGCGCTTCCCGTTTTTCCCCTGCCCGGCGCCAGCAGGGCAATACCCTGGTCGGCATCATCATCGGCCTGGTCATCGGCCTGGGCATCGCCGTGGTGGTCGCCCTGGTGATCACCAAGGGCTCCTCGCCATTTACCGACAAGTCGGGCCGCGCCGGCAAATCGGCCGAACCGACGGCCGGCCAGATCGCCGACCCGAACAAGCCGATGTACGGCAACAAGGAAGCGGCCAAGGAAGCGGCGCGCGACTTCTCCAAGGAACCGCGTGAAATCACCGCGCCGGCGCAGCCGGCGGCGCCTGCGCCGGCACCGGCGCAGCAGCCGAAAGCGCCGCCACCGGACGCGCTGCAGGAACTGATCGGCACCTTGAAAGACAAGCCGGCGCCGAAAACGCCGGCCGCCGCACCGGCGCCGCAAGCCAAGGCCGACACGAAAGCCGACGCCAAGGCCGATGCAGCCGGCGACAAATGGATTTATTATCTGCAGGCTGGCGCCTTCCATGACATGGCAGACGCCGAAAGCACGCGCGGCAAACTGGCGCTGCTCGGCTTTGAAGCGGCCATCAGCGACCGCAGCACCGATGCCGGCGTGCTGCACCGCGTGCGCATCGGGCCGTTCAACCAGCTCGACGCCATGAACCGCGCGCGCACCAAACTGTCCGAGAACGGCATCGATGTCGCCGTCGTCCGCAACCAGAAATAAGGAACCAGCATGCGTTTTCTGAAAAAAGTCTTGTTTGCCGCCGCCCTGTGCGGCATCGCCATGGGCGCGTCGGCTTCGCCGGCCGAGCCAAAGAACGGCGTCGAATACGAAACCCTGGCCACGCCGCAGGCCACGGAGCCGGGCAAGAAGATCGAAGTAACGGAGTTTTTCGCGTATTACTGTCCCCATTGCAACGTGCTCGAGCCGCAGCTGGCGGCCTGGGTCAAGAAACAGGGCGACAATATCGTCTTCAAGCGCGTGCACGTCTCGCGCGACGACAGCGTGGCGCCGCAACAGCGTCTGTTCTTCACCCTGCAAGCCATGGGCCTGCTCGACAAGCTGCATGCCAAGGTGTTCAACGCCATGCACGTGGAGCGCAACCGCCTCAATACCGATGACGCCGTATTCGACTTCGTCGCCAAGCAGGGCGTGGACCGCCAGAAGTTCATCGACACCTACCGTTCCATGGGCATCTCGGCCCGCATGCGCCATGCCGATTCGATGATGCAGGCGTATAACGTCACGTTCTGGCCCATGATCGCCATCGACGGCCGCTACATCACGTCGCCATCGCAAGCGGACCAGGGCAGCAAGTCGGCCAAGAACGAAGAGCAGCTGAACGCCCAGGCGCTCACCGTGATGGACGTGCTGGTCGCGAAAGCCAAAGCGGAAAAGAAATAAGCATGGCCACTTCCCTGGCGCGCCCGGGCATCGCCTGATGCATCGCGTTTTCATCACGGGCGCGTCGAGCGGATTGGGCGCCGCCCTGGCGCTGCAGTACGCGCGCCAGGGCGCCCAACTGGGCTTGCTGGCCCGCCGCGGCGACACCCTGCAAGCACTGATCGCCTCCCTGCCCCATCCTGAGCGCCACCGCGCCTACGCCGTCGACGTGTGCGACCACGCCGCCCTGAAACACGCGGCCGGCGACTTCATCGCGCATGCCGGCGGCATCGACGTCGTCATCGCCAGCGCCGGCGTCTCGTATGGCACCCTGACCGAGCACGCGGAAGACCTCGACGCCTTCGCCCGCTTGATGGCCATCAACGTCACGGCCACCGTCGCCACCTTCGCGCCTTTCATCGCCACCATGCAGCGGCAAGGCAGCGGACGCCTGGTGGGTATCGGCAGCGTGGCCGGCATCCGAGGCCTGCCCGGCGCCGAAGCCTACAGCGCCTCGAAGGCGGCCGTGATCAGCTACTGCGAATCGCTGCGCCTGGAACTCAAGCCGGCCGGCATCCGGGTCGTCACCATCACGCCCGGCTACATCGACACGCCGATGACGCGGCATAACGCCTACCGCATGCCCTTCCTGATGCCGGCCGAGAAATTCGCCGCACGCGCCGCGCGCGCCATCGCCGACGGCGACAGCTACCGCGTGATCCCGTGGCAGATGGGCATCGTCGCCAAGCTGCTGCGCGCGCTGCCCAATGCCGTGTACGACCGGGCCTTCGCCAATGCGCCGCACAAGGCGCGCAACTGAACCATCACCATGACGAAGCACTCAGACTTGAACCGCGCGGCCATCGCCGCCCATTGCGCCACGGGCGCGGCCCACGTGGCCATCGAAGTGGTCGACGAAACCGGCTCGACCAACGCCGACCTGCTGGCGCGCTGCGCCAGCCTGGCCGGACCGACCCTGCGCATCGCCGGCCAGCAGACGGCCGGGCGCGGGCGCGCCGGACGTCCCTGGGTGTCGCAGCCCGATGCCAGCCTGATGTTCTCGCTGGCCTGGCGCTTCAAGGGACCGCTGCACCGGCTGGTCGGCTTGCCGCTGGCCGTCGGCGTGGCGCTGGCCGAGACCATGACGGCGCTGGGCGTGCCGGTGCAGCTGAAATGGCCGAACGACCTGCTCAAGGATGGCCACAAGCTGGCCGGCATCCTCGTCGAGACGCAGCAGGCAGCGGACGGCAGCGTGTGGGCCGTGATCGGCTGCGGCATCAACCTGCTGATGCCCGACGCGCTGGAACAGCAGATCGGACGCAGTGTCTCGGCCGTGCCCTGGCTGGCGCAGATGGAGCGCAACACCCTGGTGGCGGCGCTCCTGAGCCGCCTGGCCGGCGTGCTGGCCGAATTCGACGATACGGGCTTTGCGCCCTTCACGGAGCGCTGGAATGTGCTCCACGCCTGGCAGGGCCGGCACGTGAAAATTCTCGACAACGGCCAGCTGCAGCAGCAGGGCGTGGCGGCGGGCGTGGATGAACTGGGCCGGCTGCTGCTGCGCGGCGACGATGGCCTGCAGCACATCATGTCCGGCGACGTCTCCCTGCGCCTGGCCCAGGAGTAAGCGCATGCTCCTGCTGATCGACGCCGGCAACACGCGCATCAAATGGGCCCTGGCGGCACCGGCCGGCGCGGCCGGCGCCTGGCTGGCCAGCGGCGCCGTGGCGCATGCGCAGCTCGATACCTTGCAGGCGGCGTGGAGCGGCCTGGCCATTTCGGCCGTGCTGCTGTCGAACGTGGCGGGAGCGGCCATCGGCGCGCGCCTGCGCGCGCAGCTGCCCGCCGGCGTGGCGCCGCAGGACATCGCCGCCTTTGCGTCGCTGCCGCATCTGGCCGGCGTGAGGAATCACTACCGCGATCCGTCGCAACTGGGCTGCGACCGCTTTGCCGCCGCCATCGGCGCGCATGCGCTGGCGCCGGGGCAAGCCGTCATCGTCGCCAATTGCGGCACCGCCACCACCATCGACGCCCTCACGGCCGATGGCGTCTTCCTCGGCGGGATGATCTTGCCGGGACTGGGACTGATGGCCAGTTCGCTGGCGCGCAATACGGCGCAATTGCCGCAGATCGCCAGCAGCAGCCCCCTGCCGGCCGGTTTCGCCGACAACACGGACGATGCCATCCTGTCGGGCTGCCTGGCGGCGCAGGCGGGCGCCATCGAACGGGCCGTGCGCATGCACGGCGCCAGCGCCTGCCTGCTGTCGGGTGGCGCGGCGCCACGCATCGCCCCGGCCCTGGCCTTGTCCGTGCCGCTGCACCTGGTGGACAATATCGTCATGCTCGGCCTGCAGGCGGCCGCGCGCGCGCAAGCAGAACCCGGAATGCAAGGAGAACACCGATGCTGAAATTCGTCTTCTGGCTGCTGGCCGGCGTGAACCTGCTGGTGTTTGCCATCGGCCAGGGTTATCTGGGCAGTTTTCGCAGCGAGACGCGCGAACCGGCGCGCCTGAAAAACCAGCTGCAAGCAAACAAGCTCACCTTGCTGACCCAGGAACAGGCCACGGCGCCCACGGCGCCAGCCGCCACCGAAGCAACGGCGGCGCCAGTACCGGCGGTTGCGGCCGCACCGGCGCCGCCACCATCGTACGCATGCACGGAAGTGGGCAATTTCCTGCTGGCCGATGGCCGCCGCTTCGAAGCGCAAGTGGCCGCGCTGGACCTGGGCGACCGCCAGTCGCGCCGCAACGTGGCAGGCCAGGACATCTCGAGCTACATGGTGTACATCCCGCCGCAGGGCAGCAAGGAAGGCGCCGACCGCAAGGCCGGCGAATTGAAGCAGCTGGGCGTGACGAATTACTTCATCATGAATGAAAGCAGCCCGCTGCGCTGGGGCATCTCCCTGGGCGTGTTCAAGTCGGAAAGCGGCGCACAGACGCAGCTGGCATCGCTGAACAAGCAGGGCGTGCACAGCGCCCGCATCGCCCCCCGCTACAGCGCCAGCAAGCAGCTGGCCTACCAGTTCCGCAACCTCGATGCGGCCACGCGCGGGCGCCTGGAAAAGATCAAGGCGCAGTTCCCCGACCAGGATCTGCGCAGCTGCAAATAATCCCCCAGGGCGCCTCTGACAAAAAGGTCACGGCAACAGCGCCATGGCCTTTTTTCAGGCCCGCCTAGCGCTGGATGACGATGGGCTTGATGCCGGTCGACTCGGGCAGGCTGGCCGCCGCCCGCGCCGCATCCGCGCGGCTGGAAAACGGGCCGCCGTACAGGCGGAACAGATTGCCTGCCTGCACTACGCCCAGTGTGCCCAGGGCCGTGTACGGCGCCAGGCGCGCGCGGCCCGTTTCCGCATTGTCGGCGCGCGAGTACGCGCCCAGCTGCAGATAGAAGCCGCTTTCCAGCGCCGCCGGCGCAGGTGCCGCGACCGTCGCGTCGACGGCGACCATTTGCGACGACACGACCGGCTGCACCACCTCGCCAGTTTCCACCGGCGTATCGATGGAGATGGCCACCACCGACGGCACCGGCTTCGGCGCCGCACGGGCCGCCAGGATGGCGTCGATGTCGGCCGGCAGCAGGCGCTCGACCACGACCTGGTGGCTGCCCTTGCCCAGGAAGCCCAGTTTCAGCGCCGCCGTGTACGACACATCGATCACGCGCGTGGCGTGGAACGGCCCGCGGTCGTTGATGCGCACGATCACCTGCTCGCCGCTGTCGATGCTCGTCACGCGCGCATACGAGGGGATCGGCAAGGTCGGATGCGCCGCCGTCATCTTGTACATGTCGTAGATCTCGCCCGACGAAGTGCGCTGGCCATGGAATTTCTTGCCATACCAGGTACCCGTGCCGCGCTGCGTAAACGGCTCGTTGTCGGTGATCGGCGTGTAGGTCTTGCCGAAGACGACGTAGGGACGGTTCGAGCGCGTGGAGTACGGCTCGTTGCGCACTTCGGCATCGGGCACGTCGCGCAGGTTCGGCGGCGGATTGTCGCCCGGGCCGTCATCCTTGTAATAGCCGCCGCGGCCGGAACCGGCGGCCGGCAAGGCGGGCAAGGTGGGGTCCTGGCGCACGGGGACCTTGACCTTGCCGCCGGACGGCAGCGGCACGTTGCCCGAGCCGGACTTCGGCGGCGTGGTGCCGCAGGCCGCCAGGGTCAGCAGGACTGCCAGGCCCAGGCCGCGCATGGCGAAGGTGTCAACAGGCGCCCGCATCAGGTCTGCACCAGTTTGCGGTGGCGCTGAATGCTCATCAGGATGCCGGAGGCGACGCCCAGTGTCAGCAGCGCCGTGCCGCCGTAGCTGAGGAAAGGCAAGGGCACGCCGACCACCGGCAGGATGCCGCTGACCATGCCCATGTTAACAAAGGCGTAAGTAAAGAAAATCATAGTGATCGCTCCTGCCAGCAGGCGAGTGAAAAAGCTGGGGGCATTGGCGGCGATCATCAGCCCCCGTCCCACCAGCAGCAAATACATCAGCATCAGGATCAAGTTGCCCACCAGGCCGAACTCCTCCGAATACACGGCGAAGATGAAGTCGGTGGTGCGCTCCGGAACAAACTCGAGGTGGGCTTGCGTGCCGTGCGTCCAGCCCTTGCCCGTCATGCCGCCGGAACCGATGGCGATGATGGACTGGATGATGTGGAAACCCTTGCCCAGCGGGTCCTTGGTCGGGTCGATCAGCATCATCACGCGGTCGCGCTGGTAATCGTGCAGGTGCGACCAGGCGATCGGCAGATAGCAGCCGACGGCCAGAAACAGGCCAAGCATTACTTTCCACGACAGGCCGGCAAGGAAGATGACGGTGAAGCCGGCTGCCACCACCAGCAGCGCCGTGCCCAGGTCGGGCTGTCGCGCGATCAGGTAGACGGGCGCCAGCAGCAGCACGGCGGCCACGGCGAACGATTTCCAGCGCAGGGCACCCGCATTGTGCTGGAAGAACCAGGCCAGCATCAGCGGCGTGGCGATCTTCAAAAATTCCGAAGGCTGGATATCGATCACGCCGATATGCAGCCAGCGCCGCGCGCCCAGCTTGATGGTGCCGAACAGCGCCACGGCCACCAGCAGCAGCACCGAGACGGTGTACGCCGGCACGGCGATGCGCATCATCATCTGCGGCGTGACATTGGCGGCCAGCCACATGACGAAAAAGCACAGCAGCATGTTGCGCAGATGGTCTTCGATCTTGCCGGGGATGCCGATGCTGGCCGAATACAGGGTCAGCAAGCTGGTACTGAGCAGCATCAGGATGATGAGCATAAGCGGCACGTCAAAGACGGCCAGATAGGGCTTGGCGCGCCGCCACAGCGAGCGCCTCTCGTTAATGGGCATGTGCTTCCTTATTGCCTTGGAGTCCGGCGCGCCGCCATGGCGAGCGCCTGTGTAATAAGAAACGGTTCATTATTGTCTGGCAGGCGCCGGGGCAACCTGCTCGTCCGTGATTTCTTCCAGGGTGCGCACTTCGTCGACATCTTCCTTGGGCACCTTGGTGGTGTCCTTTTCCTTGTCGCTCGGGCGCTTGCCCAGCAGGTAGTAGTCGAGCGCCTTGCGCGCGATCGGCGCGGCGACGCCAGCGCCGAAGCCGGCGTTTTCCACCACGATGGCAATCGCGATGCGCGGCTTGTCGGCCGGAGCGAACGCCGTGAACAGGGCGTTGTCGCGCAGGCGCTCGGCCAGCAGCTTGGCATTGTACTTCTCGTTTTTCTTGATGCCCACCACCTGCGCCGTGCCCGTCTTGCCGCCCACCGTGTACTGCACGCCGGCGAAGATGCGCGCGGCCGTGCCGCCCTGCTCGCTGGTCACGCCCACCATGGCGCGCTTGATGGTGTCGATGTTTTCCTGCTTGAGCGGGATGCGGTAGCTTTCCTTCGGCACCGTCAGGGTGCGCGCGCGCGTATTGGCGTCTTCGATGATCTTCACCAGATGCGGCTTCATCACCACGCCGTTATTGGCCAGGTTGGCCGTCGCGTGGGCGATCTGCAGCGGCGTGTACGAGTTGTAGCCGGAGCCGTTACTCACGGAAATCGTGTCGCCGCCCACCCATTTCTTCTGCTGCGGCGTCTTGAAGCGGTTGCGCTTCCATTCCGTCGACGGCAGCACGCCCGTCTTCTCGTTATTCAGGTCGATGCCCGTCAGCTGGCCGAAACCGAACGGCTTCATGAAGTCGTGGATGGCGTCGATGCCCATGTCGCGCCCCAGCTGGTAGTAATAGGTGTTGCACGAGACGACGATGGACTTGTGCATGTCGACCGTGCCGTGGCCGCCCACTTTATCGTCGCGGAAGGTGTGGCCGCCGAGGATGAAGAAGCCGGGATCGGAAATCGACTGGCTCGGCGTGCGCTTGCCCAGTTCCAGCGCGGCCAGCGCCATGAAGGGTTTGAAGGTCGAGCCGGGCGCGTAGGTGCCGGACAGGGGACGGTTGACCATCGGCCGGTCCAGCGAGGTATTGAGTTCGTTCCAGCTTTGCTGATCGATGCCGTCGACGAACAGGTTGGGGTCGTAGCCGGGCTTGGAAACGTAGGCCAGGATGTCGCCCGTGGCCGGGTCGATCGCCACGGCCGCGCCGCGCCATTCGCCGAACGCTTCCTCGACCACCTTCTGCAATTCGATGTCGATCGACAGGATCAGGTTATTGCCGGGCGTGGCCGCCGTGCGCGACAGGGTGCGCATGGCCCGCCCGCCGGCCGATACTTCCACCTCTTCATAGCCGGTGGTGCCGTGCAGCTGCTTCTCGTAGCTTTTTTCCAGGCCTTCCTTGCCGATATGGTCGGTGCCGTTGTAGTTGGCCGCGTCCTCGCCCTCTTCCAGCGCCTTGGCTTCGTTGCGGTTGATGCGGCCGATGAAGCCCACCACGTGCGACGCCACTTCGCCCATCGGATACTGGCGGAACAGGCGCGCCTGCACCTCCACGCCGGGGAAGCGGAAGCGCTGCGCCGTGAAGCGCGCCACTTCCTCGTCCGTCAGGCGCGTGCGCAGCGGCACGCTGACGAAATTCTTCGACTCTTCCAGCAGCTTCTTGAAGCGGCGGCGGTCCTTGATGTCGACCTGGATCAGGGTCGACAGCTCGTCGATCACGGAATCGAGGCTGGCACTGAGCTTCGACGGCGTGATTTCCAGCGTGTAGGCCGAGTAATTGCGCGCCAGGACCACGCCATTGCGGTCGAGGATCAGGCCGCGCGTGGGCACGATGGGCACGACGGCGATGCGGTTGTCCTCGGCCTTGGTGGCGTAGTCCTCGTGCTTGATTACCTGCAGCCAGATGAAGCGCGCCAACAGCAGCGAAAAGCAGATGAAGACGAGTCCGCCCAGCACGGTCAGGCGCATGCGGAAAAAATGCAGTTCGCGCTCGGTATTCTGAAGTTCAGTCATCGCGGGCGCTCGTCAGATCGGGCGGTTGTGGTCGCGGTCCACGGCGCGGCGCTGCGGCGCCAGCAGGATCCAGGTGACGATGGGCCACAGGGCAACCGCGACGAAACTCTCGATGAAGTTGAGCCAGCCGGGGAAGCGGCCCGAGACAATCAGGCGCGTCAGCAGTTGCAGCGCCTGCGTCAGCAGCAGCAGGGGCAGCACGTGCAGCGCCTGCGTCATGACGGGGAACCATAGCACGCGGCGATGCATCATGATGGCGAAGTACGACAGCAAGGTGTAGGCCAGGGCGTTCTCGCCCAGCAGGGTCGAGTCGTGCACGTCCATCATCAGGCCCATGAAAAACGCCACGCCGATGCCCACCTTGCGCGGCTGGTGTATGCCCCAGAAGACCAGCACCAGCGCGACGAAATCGGGCACGCCGACGAAATGCCCCCAGGGCAGCAAATTGAGCAAAAAGGCGCACAGCAGGGAAAAACCGATGAAAAGGGGGCTGACGGGCAGCAGGATGTAATGCGGGCGGTTCATCGTGTCGCCTCCTTCGGCGGCACGGCGGCCGGCGCCGCTGCGGGTTTCGCGGCGGGCGTGGCCGCAGGCGCGGTGGCGGCCGGCGCTTTCGCCGCCGGTGCTGGCGCGTGAGCGGCCGGCGCTGGCGCCGTGGCCGGGTCCTTGGCGGGATCCTTGATCGGCGCCATCTTGCCGGCGATCTTGCGGCCCGTCTTGATATCTTCGGCGGGCGGGCGTGGCGGTATGTCGGGCGACGTCATCAAGATAAGCAGTTGGGTATTGCGTTCAATGCCGGCCAGCGGCTGGCACACGACGCGGCCGAACGGGCCGTGCGCATTGCGTTCGACCAGGGTCACGCGCGCCACGGCCAGGCCGGCGGGATACAGGCCGTCCAGGCCCGAGGTAATGACGATGTCGCCGATCTGGATGTCGGCGCTGGGCGCCGTGAAACGCAGCTCCATGGTGCCGGACTTGCCGCGGCCGATGGCCACGCTGCGCACGCCATTGCGCAGCAGCTGCACGGGAATGGCCTGCTCTTCATCCGTCAGCAGGGTCACTTCGGAGGTGAACGGGAACACGCGCGTGACCTGTCCCACCACGCCGAGGTTGTCGATCACGGGCCGGCCCAGTTCGACGCCGTTCTGGATGCCGCGGTCGAGCACGATCTTGCGCGTAGCCGAATCGCGCGTGTCGTACAGCACTTCGGCCATCATGGTCTTGACGGGCACGCGCTCGCGCGCTTCCATCAATTTACGCAAATGGTTGTTTTCAACGATGTTGAGCTGCGCCTGCTGCAGGATCTGCGCCGAGGCGATCTGTTCCTGTTTCAGGTCGCGCACCTGTTTTTCCAGCGCGGACAGGGAAGAGAAGTAATTGCCGACGCCTTGCGCCACGTCGCGCGGCACCAGGGCCGCCATCTGCACCGGATACAGCACGGTGCCGACTGCCTGGCGCACGGCCGTCAGCGCGTGCATGCGCGAATCGACCAGCAGCAGGGCGATAGAAATGCCGGCGAACACCATCATCTTGACGCGGGCGGAGGCGCCTTGTTTGAAAAGTGGCGGAGGACTGTATTCCATGACATCCAATAATCAGGCGCAGTGCGCCAACGTACAGGCCCCGGTCAAACGCCGGTGCCAAAACCAAAAAAAGGCCGGAGTGGTTTCCGGCCCTTCTGTCAGATTATTCGTAGGAGAAGATCGAGCCGAGCTTGTCCATACGTTCCAGTGCCATCCCGGAACCGCGCACCACGCAGGTGAGCGGGTCCTCGGCCACCAGCACCGGCAGTCCGGTTTCCTCCATCAGCAGGCGGTCCAGGTCGCGCAGCAGCGCGCCGCCGCCCGTCAGCATCATGCCTTTTTCGGCGATGTCGGCGCCCAGTTCCGGCGGCGTCTGTTCCAGCGCGTTTTTCACGGCCGAGACGATGTTGTTCAGCGGGTCGGTCAGCGCTTCGAGGATCTCGTTGCTGGAAATGGTGAACGAGCGCGGGATGCCTTCGGACAGGTTGCGGCCCTTGACTTCCATTTCTTTCACTTCCGAGCCCGGGAACGCCGAACCGATGGCCTTCTTGATGGCTTCGGCCGTCTGTTCGCCGATCAGCATGCCGTAATTGCGGCGGATGTAGTTGACGATGGCTTCATCGAACTTGTCGCCGCCGACGCGCACGGAACCCTTGTAGACCATGCCGCCCAGCGAGATGATGCCCACTTCCGTGGTGCCGCCGCCGATGTCGACCACCATCGAGCCGGTCGCTTCCGACACGGGCAGGCCCGCGCCGATGGCCGCGGCCATCGGTTCTTCGATCAGGTACACCTGCGAGGCGCCGGCGCCCAGGGCCGATTCGCGGATCGCGCGGCGCTCGACCTGGGTCGAACCGCAAGGCACGCAAATGATGATGCGCGGCGACGGACGGAAGAATTTCGAGTCGTGCACCATGCGGATGAATTGCTTGAGCATCTGCTCGGTCACGGTGAAGTCGGCGATCACGCCATCTTTCATCGGACGAATCGCTTCAATATTGCCCGGCACCTTGCCCAGCATCTGCTTGGCTTCCTTGCCGACTGCCTGAATGGTCTTCTTGCCATTCGGACCGCCTTCCTGGCGGATGGCGACGACGGAGGGCTCGTCCAGGACGATACCGAGGCCGCGTACATAAATAAGGGTGTTGGCCGTGCCCAAGTCAATGGCCAGATCGGTGGAGATATACCTGCGTAAAAAACCAAACATGAGTGTCCTGTAGCGCATCGAGCTGCGCAAAAGCTGTTTATGGGGAGTTTCAAAGCGGGCGCTTTCAGGCACCCTGAAAATCCATGACGGCGATTTTTCCGGGTTTCGCTTGGCGCTTGCGCAATCTTTTCTATGCTGCGGCAGCAGTCCATCAGCGCCGGCAACGCATTAACCCGCCATTCTACCTTATAATTTGAATGCGATTTGCTCAAAAACCATGGAAAAGTGCGACTCTTGCAGCCGCGAGTTACGCGGCATTCCTCGGTTTTTGTGAGCAAAAGAGCAGTAAATACCCGCGTTTTATCAAAACGCCAACTTAATACTAATGCGCGGCACTCCGCGCCATTCGCCATGTCCCTGACACTATCCGACGTAAAACGCATCGCCCATCTGGCGCAACTTGAAATGGCCGACGACCAGGCCGTCTATGCGCTGGAGCAATTGAACAAGATTTTCGCCCTGGCCGAGCAAATGCAAGCCGTCAATACCGATGGCGTGGCTCCCCTGAGCCACCCGCTGGCTGCCCATATGGACAATATCGCCCTGCGCCTGCGCGAGGACGCCGCCACCGAGCCGAACCGCCGTGACGACTACCAGGCCGTGGCGCCGAAAGTCCAGGATGGACTCTATCTCGTGCCAAAAGTGATCGAATAACTGGCACCTGACATCAGCTGCTGCGCGTCGCGATGTGCAGCTTCCGATGCTCGCTACGCTTCTGTCAGGCGCTAGAACGGCGCAGTGCACGAAAAACAACCCTGCCGAATAGATAAAAATAGAAACGCCATGCATACAAAATCCATCAAACAGCTGTCCACGCTTTTGCAGAACAAGGAAATTTCCGCCGTTGCACTGGCGACGCATTTCCTCGACCGCATCGAAGCGGACACCTCGAACGCCTTTCTGCACGTCGACCGTGCCCTGACCCTGGCGCAAGCTGCCGAGGCCGATGCCCGCATCGCCGCCGGCACGGCCACGCCATTGACGGGCGTGCCGATCGCGCACAAGGACCTGTTCGTCACCAAGGGCTGGCGCACGACGGCCGGCTCGAAGATGCTGGCCAACTACGCCAGTCCGTTTGACGCCACGGTGGTGGAAAAATTCCAGGCGGCCGGCATGGTCACGCTGGGCAAGGTCAACTGCGATGAATTCGCCATGGGTTCCGGCAACGAAAACTCGGCCTTCGGCGCCGTGCAGAATCCCTGGGACAAGACGGCCGTGCCGGGCGGCTCCTCGGGCGGCTCGGCCGCCGCCGTGGCCGCCGGTCTGGCGCCGGCGGCCACCGGCACCGACACGGGCGGCTCGATCCGCCAGCCCGCCGCCTTTTGCGGCATCACCGGCATCAAGCCGACCTATGGACGCGTCTCGCGCTTCGGCATGATCGCCTTTGCCTCGTCGCTGGACCAGGGCGGCCCGATGGCCCGTTCGGCCGAAGACTGCGCCCTGCTGCTGACCGCCATGGCCGGCTTCGACGAACGCGACTCGACCAGCCTGTCGCCGGAACAGGGCGGCGTGGCGGAGGACTTTTCGCGCAGCCTGGATGAACCCCTCACTGGCTTGCGCATCGGCGTGCCGCGCGAGTATTTCGGTGCAGGCCTGGCCAAGGACGTGGAGGCGGCCGTGCGCGGCGCGCTGGCGCAGTATGAAAAGCTGGGCGCCACCCTGGTCGACATCTCGCTGCCGAACACCGCCCTGTCGATTCCCGCCTACTACATGATCGCGCCGGCGGAAGCGTCGTCGAACCTGTCGCGCTACGACGGCGTGCGCTACGGCCACCGCGCTAGCGAGTACAAGGACTTGCAGGACATGTACAAGAAGTCGCGCGCCGAAGGCTTCGGCCCGGAAGTGCAGCGCCGCATCATGGTCGGCACCTACGTGCTGTGCCACGGCTATTACGACGCCTACTACCTGAAGGCGCAAAAGATCCGCCGCCTGATCGCGCAGGACTTCGACGCCGTGCTGAATGGCCCGAACGCCGTCTGCGACGTCATCATGGGCCCTGTCGCGCCGACCGTCGCCTGGGACCTGGGCGACAAGACGGACGACCCGGTGGCGAACTACCTGGCCGACATCTATACCTTGTCGACCAGCCTGGCCGGCCTGCCCGGCATGTCGATCCCGTGCGGTTTCGGCGAAGGCGAGAAAAACGGCAAGCGCCCCGTCGGCCTGCAAATCATCGGCAATTACTTTGGCGAAGCCAGGCTGCTGAACGTGGCCCACCAATTCCAGCAAGTGACGGACTGGCATACGCGCAGCCCGGCCGGTATCTAAATAAGAACACCCGCGCCGCAGCGAGCGGTGCCACCAAAAAATAAGCGAGAACACTATGCAATGGGAAGTCGTCATCGGTCTTGAGAACCACGTGCAGCTCACGACCGAATCCAAAATCTTCAGCGGTTCGCCGATCAAGTACGGCGCCGAAGCCAACACCCAGGCCAGCCCCGTCGACCTGGCCCTGCCGGGCGTGCTGCCCGTGATGAACAAGCAGGCCGTCGACCGCGCGATCCGCTTCGGCCTGGCCGTCGGCGCCACCGTGGCGCCGCACTCGGTCTTCGCGCGCAAGAACTACTTTTATCCGGATTCGCCCAAGGGCTACCAGATCAGCCAGTTCGAGGACCCCGTCGTCATCGGCGGCGCCCTGACCTTCGGCTACGAAAAGGATGGCGAATTCGTCACCAAGACGGTCAACCTGACACGCGCGCACCTGGAAGAGGACGCGGGCAAATCGCTGCACGAAGACTATGCGGGCATGAGCGGCATCGACTTGAACCGCGCCGGCACGCCGCTGCTGGAAATCGTCTCGGAGCCGGAAATCCGCAGCGCCGCCGAAGCCGTGGCCTACGCCAAGGCCCTGCACTCGCTGGTCATGTGGCTGGGCGTGTGCGACGGCAACATGCAGGAAGGCTCCTTCCGCTGCGACGTCAACGTCTCCGTGCGCCCCGTCGGCCAGAAGGAATTCGGCACCCGCTGCGAGATCAAGAACCTGAACTCCTTCCGCTTCATCGAGGAAGCCGTGCACGTGGAAGTGCGCCGCCAGATCGAACTGATCGAAGACG
Source organism: Janthinobacterium foliorum (assembly GCF_978021625.1). Taxonomy (NCBI): domain Bacteria; kingdom Pseudomonadati; phylum Pseudomonadota; class Betaproteobacteria; order Burkholderiales; family Oxalobacteraceae; genus Janthinobacterium; species Janthinobacterium foliorum. The sequence continues at coordinate 92,196 of NZ_CDXDQE010000018.1, forward strand.
GCGGCAAGGTCGTGCAAGCCACGCGCCTGTACGACCCGGACCGCAAGGAAACGCGCGAAATGCGCAGCAAGGAAGACGCGCAGGACTACCGCTACTTCCCGGACCCGGACCTGCCGCCGCTGGTCATCTCGCAAGCGTGGATCGATACGGTCAAGGCCTCGATGCCGGAACTGCCGGCCGCCATGCGCGCGCGCTTCATCAGCGAATACGCGCTGCCGGAATACGATGCGCTGGTGCTGACGCAGTCGAAAGCCATGGCGACCTATTTCGTCGCCGTGGTGGAGAAGGCCGGCAAGGAAAACGCCAAGGCCGCCGCCAACTGGCTGATGGGCGACGTCTCGTCGACCCTGAACCGCGAAGGCGTGGACCTGGACGACGCCCCCGTCTCCGCCGCGCAGCTGGCCGCCATGCTCAAGCGCATCGCCGATGGCACGATCTCGAACAAGGCGGCGAAAGAAGTCTTCGCCGGCATGTGGGAAGCCAAGTCCAGCGACGAGCACCTGGTCGACGCCGTCATCGACGCCAAGGGTCTGAAGCAGATCTCGGACACGGGCGCACTGGAAGCCATCGTCGATGAAGTGTTGGCGGCCAACGCCAAGTCGGTGGAACAGTACCGCGCCGGCAAGGAAGCGGCCATCAACGCGCTGATCGGCCAGGCCATGAAAGCCTCCAAGGGCAAGGCCAACCCGGCCCAGCTGACGGAATTGCTGAAGGCAAAACTGGCGGGATAACTCCCCTCGTCCCAAAAAAAAGACGCCACGGCGTCTTTTTTTTCGTCTTGACGGATACATGTAAACAGCCTTGTCTAGGCTTCCTGTCGACTCTGACAGGCACCTTTCTGCCATCCTGAAAATTAAAGTATACATTTCTGTCTATAACGATTAATCTAGCCATATTGAAATTCCAGCAAGAGGAAAAGCGACATGGCGAAGAATCCCGACATCCCGAAACCGACGGCAGCCGAACTCGATCTGCTGCAAACACTGTGGCCGCTGGGCGCCGCCACGGCCAAGCAGGTGCACGAGGCGATGGCGCTGACCAAGCCGGCCATCACCTACGGCACCGTGCTGCGCCTGATGCAGATCATGCACGGCAAGGGTTTGCTGATCCGCGATGCAAGCCAGCGCTCGCACGTGTATGCGCCGGCCCAGGCGCAGGACAGCCTGCAGACCAATCTGCTCAGGGAACTGATGCAGAAAGCCTTTGCCGGCTCGGCCAAGGCGCTGGTGCTGGCGGCCCTGCGCACGGGCGTGTCGCGCGCCGAGCGCGAAGAAATTGAAAAAATGCTCAGGGACGAACAGCCATGAACGACTTCGTGCAAGCACTGGGCTGGACCCTGCTGCACTTCCTGTGGCAGGGCATCCTGATCGGCTGCGCCACGGCGCTGGCGCGGGCCGCCTTGCGCAATGCCCGTCCGGAAGCACGTTATGCGGTCGGCTGCGGCGCCCTGCTGGCCTGCCTGTGCTGGCCGCTGGCGGGACTGCTTCTGCGCCTGGCCAGCGGCGATGCGGCCAGCCCGGCGTTTGCCGGCCCCTTGCTCTCCACGACGCTGCTGGCCCCCGGAGGCTTGCCCGACCTGCACACTGCGCTGAGCGTCGTCGTCAGCGTCTGGGCGCTGTGCGCCGCCGTACTGGCCTTGCGCATGGCGCTGGGCATGCTGTGGATAGAACGCAGCGCCCGCCGTACCGGCGCCACGCATCCGGCATGGCAAACGCGCTTGGCGCAGATGGCACAAGCGGCGGGCGTGACGCGGGCCGTGCGGCTGCGCGTGCTCGACGGTATCGCCAGCCCTGTCACGGCCGGCATCTGGCGCCCCGTGGTGCTGGTGCCTGCCTCGCTGATCACGGGCATGCCGGCCGACCTGCTGGCAGCGCTGCTGGCGCATGAACTGGCGCACATCCGGCGCCACGATTACCTGTTCAACCTGCTGCAAAACGCCATCGAGGCGCTGCTGTTCTTCCACCCTGCCGTCTGGTGGATTTCGCGCGGCGTGCGCCTCGAACGAGAACACATTGCAGATGATTTCGCAGCAAGACAACTGGGCGAACCGCGGCGTCTGGCTCTTGCACTCTCGGAACTGGAACGTCTCCAGTTCTCAACCCACCACCTGGCCCAGGCGGCCAACGGAGGAGATCTTATGTCACGTATCAAACGATTGCTGCGCCCCGCACCACAAACCCTGAACTGGAAGGCTGCCGTGCCGCTGCTGGCCCTGGCCGGCGCCTGCTTCGGCATCTACGGCCAGGCCGTCGCCGCGGCCAGCGCACCGGTACTGGAGCGCCGTCCCATCGTCGACTTTGGCGTGTGCGGCAAACCCGTCTACCCTGCCGCATCGCTGCAGGCAAAGGAAGAAGGCACGGTCAACATGTCCTTCGATGTCGATGCGGCTGGCAAGGTCCAGGGGTCGAGCGTGGTCAAAAGCAGCGGCCATGCGGCCCTCGACGAGGCGGCGCGCAGCGGCATTGCGAAGTGCACGTTCAAGCCGGCCCTGGCTGGCGGCAAGCCTGTCAGCGCCAGCGTCAAGGTGCAATACGTCTGGCGTCTGAATTAAAGCATGGACGGCGGCGGCGTTGCTGCAGCGCTGCCGCCGTCCGCTTGCGGGTATGATCATGGATTCCTCCACGCCTCAGTGAACACGCCATGAACAAGATCAAAACCGGCCTGGTCGGCTACGGCTTCGCCGGCTCCACCTTCCACGCTCCCGTCCTCTCCACCATCGCGGCCCTGGAACTGGCCGCCGTGGCCTCCAGCAAGCCTGAACTCGTGCACAAGGATTGGCCGCAAGCGACCGTATATGCGGAACCGGCGCAGCTGTTCGCCGACGCGGCGATCGAGCTGGTGGTCATCGCCGCGCCCAACGAAGCGCATTACAGCCTGGCCCTGGCGGCCCTGCAGGCAGGCAAGCACGTGGTGGTGGACAAGCCCTTCACCATTTCCAGCGCCGAAGCGCAGACCCTGATCGACCTGGCAAAAAAGAACCGGCTGGTGCTCAGCGTGTACCACAACCGGCGCTGGGATGGCGATTTCCTGACGCTCAAGGCATTGCTGGCACAAGGCAGCCTGGGCCGCATCGCCAGCTTCGAATCGCACTTCGACCGCTTCCGCCCCGAGATCCGCCAGCGCTGGCGCGAATCCGCCGCACCCGGTGGCGGCCTGCTGTACGACCTGGGCCCGCACATGCTGGATCAGGCCATGCAGCTGTTCGGCATGCCGGAAAAACTCTTTGCCGACATTGCCCTGCAGCGCGATGGCGCGCAGGCTGCGGATTATGTCCACCTGGTGCTGTACTACGACAGGCTGCGCGTGGTGCTGCAGGCGGGCTGCCTGGTGAAGGCGCCGACGGCGCGCTTCGCCGTGCACGGTGACAAGGGCAGCTTCGTGAAGTTCGGCCTCGATCCGCAGGAAGACGCCTTGAAGGCGGGCGGCAGGCCGGGCCAGCCCGGCTGGGGCGTGGACCCCGTGCGCGGCGCGCTGCACCTGGGCACCCAGCCCGATGGCCACTTCGAGCACCTGGCGATGCAGCCTGGCCGCTACCAGGATTTTTACCAGGGCATGGCCGACGCCATCGGCCACGGTGCGCCAGCGCCGGTGGCGGCAGAGGACGCGGCGGCGACGATACGCCTGATCGAACTGGCCCTGCAAAGCGCCGCCGAAGGCCGCGTGCTGACGGTCAGCTGATTCAGCTCAGTTGATGACGAAGGCCAGCGCCACGGCGCCCAGCGCCAGCATGGCCAGGCCGCAGATGAACACCAGCTCGCCCCACCATTCGTAGCGCAAGCGCGACTGGCCGGGGCGCAGCGACAGGAAAGACAGCACGGCGCTGACGAGAAAGATGAGGGCATCGACGGCCAGCAGCTTGTCGATCACCACGCGCACGTCGCCGCGCGGCGCCAGGTGCCCGATCGACAGCACCGTCATGCACACGCCGATCATCGTTGCCGAGGTGGGCAGGATATGGGCAGACAAACCGCGCGCCGACAAGCCCAGTGCGGGCGCCTTGTCGTCGCCAGGCATCAGGCCTGGCCCTGATTCGTCCCCGCCGGCCAGACCAGTTCCACGCGCGCCGAACTGCCCGCCTTGATCTGCACCTTGCGAGCCAGAGGCTTGCCGGCCAGGGTGGCGCGCAGGCTGTAGCTACCCGGCGGCAATTTCGCCAGCAGGAACGGTCCGCTGGCCGTCGTTTCCAGCACCAGCTCCCCCTTGGCGTCGCGGATCTCCAGCTTCACGTCGGAGGCAAATTCCGCCTTGCCCGGCGCCTGCACGGAAAACACCAGGCTCAATGGCCAATGCCGGCTGGCGCTCTTGATGGCCGTCGATTCATCGAGGCCGATGCCGCCGCTCAGGTACTCCACCATCCCGCTCTTCTGCACGGGCGGCAGTGCGCTGTCGCTTTGCGCGTGGGCGGCGCCGGCAAGCAGGAGCCCCGCCGTGACCATTGCCGCCATCACGCCAGCAATACCGCGTCTGTTTGGTGCCATGTCATTCTCCATCAACTCAGTTGTCTCAAGATAGGAAGTGCAGCTTAGGCCGGGCTTAGATTCAGTACCTGGCGCGCCATCAGCGCCGGCGCATGGCGTCGGCGATCTTCTGGTCCGTCTTGTACTGGCTCAGGGCATAGACGGCCCAGATCGTGGCCGGCAGCCAGCCGATCACGGTGATTTGCAGGATCAGGCAAATGATGCCGGCAATCGGACGGCCGATCGTGAAAAAGGTCAGCCATGGGAGTATCAGGGCAATCAGCAGGCGCATCTTTATTTCCTTCAGTATTCCCCTGTGCCGCGGGGACCGGGCCGGCATGCGGCGGCAGTGAATAGTTAAACAGATTATAACGATATCTGGCGCTTCAAGCCGCAGTTGACGCCAGCAGTTTTTCCATCCACGCCAGGATGGCGGCGAAGATGGCATCGCGGTTCACTTCATTGAAGTTCTCGTGGTAGTTGGCCGGATAAAAATGGTATTCCAGCAGGCCTTCGGGCACTCTGCGCAGCATGCTTTCCGTGGCGCGGCTATTGGCCAGCTTGTCGTCGCCCGCCACCACGGCGAACAGGGGGAAGCGCCAGCCGGCCAAGCCGCCCGCCAGTTCCTTTTGCGCCGACAGCAAGGCATGCGCAAAGCGCACTGTCGCCTCGCTGGCGCGGATGCCATCGCGCTCGTCCTGGAAATGGCGCGCCGTGATGGCCGCGTCGTGCGTGAGCAGCATGGTCAGATTCCCCAGCGGGACTTTCATCGTGGGGAATCGCCGCGCCAGCCAGCCGGACAGCATCTGCATCAGCTTGGGCACGGGAATCGCATTCACGTAGTACGGCGACGAGATGACAAAGCCCTTGATGGCCGGGTCGCCCGCGAAACGCCGCAGTCCCAGGTGCGTGGCGATCAAGCCGCCCATCGAGTGCCCCATGACGAAAATCGGCACGCCCGGATACGCGGCCTTGACCCAGGCCAGGAACAGCTCCTCGTCGTCGAGAAAGGCGTCGAATGAAGGAATATCGACCCTGCGCTTGCCATCGTGGCCCACCATGTCGAAGCTGACGGTGGCGATGCCGTGCTGGCGGAAGTACAGCGCCGGCGTGACGTAGTCGCCCGCATGCGCCATGCCGCCGTGGATCGCCAGAATCACGGCGCGCGGCGGCTGTGGCACTGCCGGCTGCCAGATATGGATGGGCCGTTCGACCCCGTCGCTGCACCGCAGGCTGGCCATCTTGTCTTCTGAAAAACGCATCGCTGCTCCTGTCATGCCCTGTCACGCCTTCAGATGATCGATCAACTGGCGCGCATACAGGGGTAATTCACTGAACTGGCGCACGCAGATGGTGAGATTGCGTACCGACCAGGGATCGGATAATTCCATGCAGCGCAGCGCCATCGTCTGCTGGCAGCGGCTCGCCGCCGCCAGCGGCACCACGCTGACACCCACGCCGCTGGCCACCATGCGGCACACGGCATCGAAGCTGCGCAGGCGCACGCGCACTTTCAGGGGACGGCCCAGGCGCGCCGCGTGCATGCCCAGGTACTGCTGCATCGCGCTGTCGTCTGCCAGGCCGATAAAATCGTGATCGAGCACGCTGGCAAAATCGACGACGCCATCCTGCCCCAGCGCGCGGTGGTGCACGCCATCCGCCGCCGCGATCACCACCAGCCGGTCGGGACGGAACAAGAACGTCTGCAAGCCGCGCATGTCCACCGAATCGGAGACGATGCCCATGTCGGCCAGCCCTTCCGACACTGCCTTGACGATATCGTAACTGAGGCGCTCTTCCAGGTCGATGGTCAGGTTCGGATGGCGGTCGAGGAAAGCGCCCAGCGCCTCGGGCAGGAATTCGCTGAGCGCCGCCGTATTGCACAGCAGTCGCAGCTGCCCTTTCAAGCCGCGGGCAAATTCGCCCAGCTCCCCGCGCATTTTCTCCATTTGCAGGGAAACGAGGCGCGCGTGATGCAGCAGCGTCTGGCCCACCGGCGTGGGCTCCACGCCGCGCCTTCCACGCAACAGCAACGGCATGCCCAGCATGTCCTCCATGCCGCGCACGCGCGCACTGCTTGAGGCCAGCGCCAGATGGCTGCGCGCGGCACCGGCCGTCAGGCTGCCCGCCTCCACCACATTCACAAACAGCTGCAAGTCGACCAGATCAAAGCGCATGGCGCCCTCCTTTGCTCCATCTTACCAGCCTTCGTATTTTACAGAGGCTGACTCTGGATAATCCACCTTGGCGAAAGCGTGCGCGGCGCGCAAAATCGCAGCAAAATCACTGTGGGATTAAAAAATGGAAACCTCGTTTTTATTGGCCGTCGGCGCCAGCTTCATCGCCGCTGGCTTCGTCAAGGGCGTAGTGGGCCTGGGACTGCCGACCGTGGCCATGGGCACGCTCAGCCTCGTCATGGCGCCCGTGCAGGCGGCGGCCCTGCTGATCGTGCCGTCGATGGTGACGAATGTGTGGCAGCTGGCTGCCGGCCCCGGCCTGCGCGCCCTGCTGCGGCGCCTGTGGCCCATGCTGGCCGCCGTCCTGGCCGGCACCCTGGCGGGCGGCGCATTGCTGCCGCAGGACAGCGGCGCCTGGGCCGTCGTCGCGCTGGGCGTGGCGCTGATGCTGTATGCGCTGGCCGGCCTGTTTTCGCTGCAGCTGCGCGTGCCCGCCCGCCACGAATCCTGGCTCGGTCCCGTGGTGGGCGCGGCGACGGGCCTGGTGACGGCCGCCACGGGCGTGTTCGTGATCCCCGCCGTGCCGTACCTGCAGGGCCTGGGCCTGGCGCGCGACGCCCTGATTCAGGCGCTGGGCCTGGCGTTTACCGTCTCGACGGTGGCGCTGGCGGCCAGCCTGGCCGTGCACGGCGACTTCAGCCTCGGCGCGGCCGGCGCGTCTGCATACGCGCTGCTGCCGGCCCTGGCCGGCATGCTGGCCGGCCAATGGCTGCGCGGGCGCATCTCGCAGCAGGTCTTCAAGCGGTGTTTTTTTGTCGGGCTGTTCGCCCTGGGCCTGCATGCGGCGGTCAAGCCATGGCTGGGATGATGCAGATAGACTGGTGCGGCGAGCACGCCCTGTGCGCCTGCATCGACGGGCAGCAGGTGGCCATGCTCGATTTCAGCCCCTGCGGCGGCGAAGCCACGCTCAACATGCTGTTCGTGAAACCGCCATTTCGCCATCGCGGCGTGGCCAGGGCATTGATGCGCGAAATCCTGCGGCGCTATGCGCAGGTGCGCTGGGTTAATCGAGGCCGAGAATGGACGCGACCGACAGTTCGAGCTGCTCGACCAGCTCCGGCTGCATGAATTGATACGCGTCGGGGATGTCGAGCACGTGGATGGTCTTGTGCTCAAGCAGGCGGCCAAACTGCGCGCGCAGGCGCGACTTGTGCTTCTCTTCCATCACGAAAATCACCGCGCACCAGGCTAGGTCATTCGCATTGACGGGATGGCGCGCGTTCGGACTGGTACCGCCCGAACGCACGGACAGGGCGGGATGGCGGCGCCATACCCGCTCCGCCGTGGGACTGCGCCACTGGTTGCGGCTGCAAACGAAGAGGACGTTCAAGCGCGCGTGAACATCAGATGCCGTAGCGCGTGCGATACGCGGAAACGGCATCCTTGTGCTGCTGCAGTTCCGGATCGGCGCCGGCGCCGTTCAGGTAGCCGAACAGGTCGTCCAGGTTGCCGATCGAGATGACGGGAATGCCATACTGTTTCGACACTTCCTGCACCGCCGAACTGGGCGACAGCTGGCCGTCCGGGCCGGAGCGCTCCATGCGGTCCAGGGCGATCAGCACGGCGCATGGCTCGGCGCCGGCGGCGCGGATCATGTCCACCGATTCGCGCACCGACGTGCCGGCCGAGATCACATCGTCAATGATGACAACCTTGCCATGCAGCTTGGCGCCGACGATGGTGCCGCCTTCGCCGTGGTCCTTGGCTTCCTTGCGGTTGAAGGCGAACGAAGTGTTGCGGCCCTTGCCGGCCAGCGCCACAGCGGTGGCCGACGCCAGGGTGATGCCCTTGTAGGCGGGGCCGAACAGCATGTCGAATTCCACGCCCGAGTCGAGCAGGGTCTGCGCATAGAACTGCGCCAGCTCGGCCAGGGTGGCGCCGTCATGGAACAGGCCCGCATTGAAGAAGTACGGCGACTGGCGCCCGGCCTTGGTGGTGAACTCGCCGAACCGCAAGACTCCCTTGGATACTGAAAACGCGATAAACTGCTGGCGTAAATTATTCACATTAGCCTCATTTTTTAAAAGTGCCTGTATTTTAATCCGCGCGCAGCGGCGAGACAATCGCCATGCCGCGCCCGCCGGCCCCGTCCAGCGCCGCTGGCGCTCACCATTGACTCTCGACCTATGCCAAAAATTATCTCCGCCAACCTGAACGGCATCCGTTCCGCCGCCAAAAAAGGCTTTTTCAACTGGATGGGCACGCAAACGGCCGATTTCATCTGCGTGCAGGAATTGAAGGCGCAACTGCCCGACATGACGCCCGAATTCCTCAATCCGCACGGCTACCATGGCCATTTCCACTACGCCGAGAAAAAGGGCTATTCGGGCACGGGCGTGTACAGCAAGGTGGAACCGGACGCCGTGCATATCGGCTTCGGCAGCCCGGAATTCGACGCCGAAGGCCGCTACGTGCGCTGTGATTTTGGCAAGCTGTCCGTCATTTCCGTGTACTGCCCGTCCGGTTCGTCCGGCCCGGAACGCCAGGAAGCCAAGTTCCGCTTCATGGAACTGTTCCTGCCGCACCTGCTGGAGCTGAAGGCGCTGGGCCGCGAAGTGGTCATCTGCGGCGACTGGAACATCGCCCACCACGAAATCGACCTGAAGAACTGGAAGGGCAACAAGAAGAATTCCGGCTTCCTGCCCGAGGAACGCGCATGGCTGACGCGCGTCTTCGACGAAGTGGGCTTCGTCGACGTGCACCGTGGCCTGGACAAGCGCGAAGACCAGTACACCTGGTGGAGCAACCGCGGGCAAGCCTACGCCAAGAACGTGGGCTGGCGCATCGACTACCACGTCGCCACGCCAGGCATCGCGGCCCAGGCGCATACCGTCAGCGTCTACAAGGACGAGCGCTTTTCCGACCACGCGCCCTTGATCATCGATTACACGCTCAAGGCTTAAGCCCCCAGGCTGCGCCGGCTTTCAAACCGGCGCGCCGCGCCGCTCAACGGGTCCGTGAAATCGATGGCGCGCGCCAGCAGCTGCAAGGGCTGCGACATGTCGTCTTCCTTGCACGGCAGCGCCACGGGATAAAACGCATCGTTGACGATGGGGATGCCCAGGGCGGCCAGGTGCACGCGCAGCTGGTGCTTGCGGCCGGTGTGCGGATGCAGGCGGTACAGATTGAACTCGCCGCGCCGCTCGATCACGTCGATGACGGTTTCCGAATTCGCCTCGCCCGCTTCTTCGCGCATGAGGAAGAACTGCCCGCCCTCGACCATGCGGCTGCGATAGGTGAACGGAAAATCGCGCTCCGCCAATGCCGGCGCCAGCGCCTCGTAGGTCTTGCGCACTTCGCGGCGCTGGAACAGCGACTGGTAGGCGCCGCGGCTGGCCACCTGGCGCGAAAAAATCACCACGCCGGCCGTCTCGCGGTCGAGACGGTGGATCGGCGTGAGCTCGGCGCAGTCCAGGTTTTTCTTCAGGCGCGTCAGCAGGGTCTCCTGCACGAAGCGCCCGCCCGGCGTCATGGGCAAAAAATGCGGCTTGTCGACCACCACCAGGTGCTCGTCCTGGAACAGGATGGCTTCCTGGAAGGGGATCGGCGTCTCGCGCTCCAGCTCGCGGTAGTAAAAGATGCGCATGCCGCGCCGGTACGCGCTGTCCGGCCCCAGCACGGCACCCTCGCCACTGACTACCTCGCCGCGCGCCATGCGGTCCCGCCATTGCGCGGCGCTGATCTGCGGATAGCGCGCAACGAGGAAGGCGAGCATGCCGGGCCACTGCCCCTCCGGCAGCCACAGGTAGCTGGGCGCCACGCCGTCGCGCATGGGCAATGGGGCTGCGCCGTGACGCTTGGCCATCCTAGCGCGACGCGACGGCGTTGCTGCGGTATGGCGGCAAGGCATCGACGCTGACGCCCTTGCTGCGCGCGTACAGCGGCAGCACTTGCGCCATGTGGCTGTTCATCTGCGAGATGCGGTCCTTGCCCGACGGGTGCGTCGAAAGGAATTCCGGCGGCGCGCCCTTGCTCACGGCGGCCATCTTCTGCCACAGCACCACGCCGGCGCGCGGATCGAAGCCGGCGCGGGCGGCCAGGTCCATGCCGATCAGGTCCGCCTCGCGCTCGTCGTCGCGCGAAAACTTCAGCATCACGCCCTGCGCCGCCATGTTGGTGGCGGTGCTGGTGATGTTCGGGTCGACGCCCAGCCAGGCCGACAGGCCGGCGCCCACCAGCTTCGAGCCGACGGCCGCCAGGTTGCCCTTGCCCGCCTGCGCCTGCGAGTGTTCGCGCAGCGCGTGCGAGATTTCATGGCCCATGACGACGGCCACTTCATCGTCGGTCAGGTTCAGCTTGGTGATGATGCCGCTGTAAAAAGCGATCTGCCCGCCCGGCATGCAAAAGGCGTTGACCTGGTCGGAATTGAGCAGGTTGATCTGCCAGTTCCAGCTGGCCGCCGCCTCGTTCCAGCGCGTGGCAAACGGGATGATGCGCTGGGCGATGGCGCGCAGGCGCTTCACCTGCGGGTCGCTGTCCGGCACCAGCGCATTTTTTTCCTTCGCTTCGTTCACCAGCTGCGTGTATTGCTGCTTCGATTGTTCATTGAAATCGACGCCGCCGGCGAAGATGCGCGAGGTCGACAGCGGACGCACCTTGATGCCATCCTGGACCGTCGCCTGCTGGGAGAAAGCCGGCAGCGGCGCCAGCGCCGTGGCCGCGCACAGGCTGGCCAGGACGGCGTAATGTTTAAGGGATACTGGTGCCATTGGCAGACCTCCATGGAGCGATTTTAGGCAGCATCATCATGGCCGGGAAGGCCAGGAAGAAGCACACGATGAAAAAGGAAAACCAGCCCAGCTCCGCGACCAGGAAGCCCACCGAGGCATTGATCAGGGTGCGCGGCACGGCACTCAGGCTGGAAAACAGGGCATATTGCGTGGCCGTGTAGCGCGGGTCCGTGCTGCGCGACAGGAAGGCGACAAAGGCGGCCGCGCCCAGGCCCAGGCTGGCGAACGCTTCAAAGCCGATCACGGCGCTGAGCAGCATGGTATTCGGTCCCACCTGCGCCAGCCAGGCAAAGCCGAGAATGGCGATGGCCTGCAGCGCGCCAAAAACCCACAGACCCCGGTTGATGCCCAGCTTGAGCATCCACACGCCGCCCACCACGCCGCCGGCCAGGCTGGCCCAGAACCCCGTGGTGTTGGCGGCCAGGCCGATCTGCGTCATGGAAAAACCCAGGTCCAGATAGAACTTCGTCGCCAGCGCCGTGGCCATGCTGTCGCCGATTTTGTAGAGTAATACGAAGGCGAGTATCCACATTGCGTTGCGCCAACCATCGCGCGCGATGAATTCCTGGAAAGGCAAGATGATGGCTTCGCGCATGGTCTTCGGCGGCGAACCATACACGGCGGGTTCCCGGATCAGCAGGGTGCAGACGAGGCCCGGCAGCATGAAGGCGGCCGTGATCCAGAACACGGGCTGCCACGGCATGCGGTCGGCCAGGATCAGCGACAGCGCGCCCGGCACCATGCCCGCCACTTTATAGGCGTTGACGATGACGGCCGCGCCCAGTCCCTGTTCGTTATCGCTGAGGATTTCACGCCGGTAGGCGTCGATGACGATGTCCTGGCTGGCGGACAGAAAAGCCACGCCGCCGGCCGCCGCCGCGATGAGGCCGATCTGCGTGAGCGGATCGAGCATGCCCATGGCGCCGATGGAAAAGAACAGCGCCGCCTGCGTGAGCGCCATCCAGCCGCGCCGCCGTCCCAGTCCCAGGATGCTGTAGCGGTCCATCAGCGGCGCCCACAGGAATTTCCAGATGTACGGGAACTGCACCAGCGCGAACAGCCCCAGCGCCTTGACGTTCAGGCCCGACTTGGCCAGCCATGCCTGCAGCAGGTACAGCAGGATGAACAGGGGCAGGCCGGAGCTGAAACCCAGCACCAGCACGGCCAGCATGCGGCCGTTGGCATAGGCACGCCAGCCTGGCGCCGGGCTTGTCTTCATCAATGCACCGCTTTTTTACGCAGGCGGAAGACGGCCAGGTCGCCGCGCAGGTTCGGCAGCACGGAAACCATCCTGCCTTCGGCCAGGGCCACGCATTCGATCACTTCCAGGCCGCATTCCTCGGCCAGTTCGCGGAAGTCGTTGATGGTAGCGCAGCGCACGTTGGGCGTGTCATACCACTGGTAGGGCAGCGATTTCGACACGGGCATGCGGCCTTTCAGCAGCGCCACGCGGTGCGGCCAGTAGGCGAAGTTGGGAAACGAGACGATGGCTTCGGCACCCACGCGCACGATGTCGCGCAACAGCGGCTCGACCTGCTTCATCATCTGCAGCGACGACAGGCACAGCACCGTGTCGAAGCTGTTGTCGCCAAAAATCGCCAGGCCTTTTTCCATGTCCTGCTGGATCACGTTGACGCCGCGCTGGGTACTCGCCAGCACTTTGTCGTCGGCGATCTCGATGCCATAGCCGCTGCATTCCTTGTCGCTTTGCAGGTACTGCAACATCACGCCATCGCCGCAGCCCACGTCCAGCACATGCGCGTTGTCCGCTACCCAGTGGGCAATGAAAGCCAGGTCGGGGCGCAGCGCGCTCAATTCTTCAAACGTCATGCGATCTCCTTGGCGCCCTGGCGGGCTGCGGTGTGCTGTACTGCGGCGGGCGCACCCGCGGCGATGTCGTTCCATACCTGGCCGTAGTAGGCGCGCACCATGTTCATGTAGCGCGGATCTTCCAGCAAAAAGGCGTCGTGGCCGTGCGGCGCGTCGATTTCCGCGTACGTGACCTGGCGGCGGTTGCACACCAGCGCTTCGACGATTTCGCGGCTGCGCTCGGGCGAAAAGCGCCAGTCGGTGGAAAACGAGGCGAGGAAAAACTTGGCTTTCGTGCCCGACAAGGCCTTCGCCAGGTCGCCGCCATGCGCGCGCGCCGGGTCGAAATAATCGAGCGCCTTGGTGATCAACAGATACGTGTTGGCGTCGAAGTATTCGGAAAACTTGTCGCCCTGGTAGCGCAGGTACGATTCGATTTCGAAGTCGATGCCGAAGCCGAATTTGTAGTCGCCCGTCTGCGCCGCGTCGCGCAGCTTGCGGCCGAATTTCTCGGCCATGTCGTCGTTCGACAGATACGTGATGTGGCCCACCATGCGCGCCACGCGCAGGCCGTTCTTCGGCACCACGCCGTGGGCATAGAAGTCGCCGCCACGGTAGTCGGGGTCCGACAGGATGGCCTGGCGCGCCACGTCGTTGAAGGCGATGTTCTGCGCCGACAGCTTGGCCGTCGAGGCGATCACCACGCAGTGGCGCAACCGCTCGGGGAACATGATGCTCCACGCCAGCGCCTGCATGCCGCCCAAAGACCCGCCCATCACGGCGGCGAACTGGGCGATGCCCAGCTCGTTGGCCAGGCGCGCCTGCGCGCTGACCCAGTCTTCCACCGTGACGACGGGGAAGCTGGCGCCGTACGGCTTGCCGGTGGCGGGATTGGTGTGCATCGGGCCTGTCGAGCCGAAGCAGGAGCCCAGGTTGTTGACGCCGATGACGAAGAATTTGTTGGTGTCGAGCGGCTTGCCGGGACCGACCATATTGTCCCACCAGCCCGTGCTCTTCGGTTCGTCCGCGTAGACGCCGGCCACGTGGTGCGAGGCGTTCAGGGCGTGGCAGACCAGCACCGCGTTCGATTTGTCGGCGTTCAGGGTGCCGTAGGTTTCATACATCAACATATAGTCCTGCAGCGAGGCGCCGCTTTGCAGCTGCAGGGGTTCCGCAAAATACATGGTTTGCGGCGAAACGATTCCAATGGATGACATGTGTGTCGGTTTATAAAAGGGGGGCGGCCCCACGGGCCATGGTCGATGCAGCACCGCGATGATAGGTGCTGCAACTTTAGCATCAGGACACCTCTTGCCGCGCGCGGGGTGTCCTGATGCCGATAAGGTGACAGTTTACATGAGCTGCAGTTGCTGGACAGCTTCCGCGATCACATTTGGCTCCATGGAGCGCATAATTTTGCGCATTTGTGGCGCGATCAGCCCCAGGTCGCTGTTGAGGATCTCTTGCTTGACCGCCAACAGTTGCGCCGGATGCATGGAAAACTCGCGCAAGCCCATGCCCAGCAGCAGGCGCGTGAGCTTCACGTCGCCCGCCATCTCGCCGCAGACGGCCACGTCGATGCCCGCCTTGTGGCCGGCCGCGATCGTCATGGAAATCAATTGCAGCACGGCCGGATGCAGCGGATTGTACAAATGCGCCACTTCATAATCGACGCGGTCGATGGCCAGGGTGTACTGGATCAAGTCGTTCGTGCCGATGGAGAGGAAATCCATGCGCTTGACGAACATGGGCAGCGCCAGCGCCGCGGCCGGGATTTCGATCATGGCGCCCACTTCGACCTCGTCGTCGAACTTGACGCCCTCCTCGCGCAGGCTGGCCTTGGCTTGCGCGATCATGGCCAGCGACTGGTCGATCTCGAACGCATGCGCCAGCATGGGAATCAGGATGCGCACCTTGCCAAAGGCGGAAGCGCGCAGGATGGCGCGCAACTGCGTCAGGAACAATTGCGGTTCGGCCAGGCAGTAGCGGATGGCGCGCAAGCCCAGGGCGGGATTGAGAGCCGTATGGTCGGACTGGTCGAGCGGCTTGTCGGCGCCGATGTCCAAGGTGCGGATCGTCACCACCCTGCCCTTCATCGATTGCACCGTGTTGCGGTAGGCCTCGAACTGCTCGTCCTCAGTGGGAATCTTGTGCGCACGGCCCATGAACAGGAATTCGGAGCGGAAAAGGCCCACGCCGCTGGCGCCCGATTCCAGGGCGAACGGGCAATCCTCGGGCAGTTCGATATTCGCCAGCAAGGTGATGGGCGTGCCGCACTTGGTGACGGCCGGCGTCTTTTTCAGCTTGCCCAGC
Organism: Janthinobacterium foliorum; assembly: GCF_978021625.1. Lineage (NCBI taxonomy): Bacteria > Pseudomonadati > Pseudomonadota > Betaproteobacteria > Burkholderiales > Oxalobacteraceae > Janthinobacterium > Janthinobacterium foliorum. Next base: position 107,742 of record NZ_CDXDQE010000018.1, read on the forward strand.
TTTTTGCGGGCGCGCTGCATGGCCGTCTGGCGCTCGCGGTACTGTTCCAGCACCAGGGCGCTGGGGTTGGCGATGACCACGCCCGCGTCGCCATCGATGATCAGCCAGTCATCCTGGTCGATCAGCATCGAGGCCTGCGACATGCCGACGGCGGCGGGGATGTCCAGGCTGCGCGCGACGATGGCCGTGTGCGAGTTCTGCCCGCCGACGTCGGTGATGAAGCCGATGAAGGAGCGGTCGCGGAACTGCAGCATGTCGGCCGGCGAGATGTCGTGCGCGACGACAATCATCTGCGCCATCAGTTCGTCTTCGGCGGCGGCCTTGGGCAGCAGCTGCTCCGTGCCCAGCAGGACTTTCAGCACGCGTTCGGCCACCTGCTGGATGTCGGCCTTGCGCTCGCGTAAATACGGGTCTTCGATTTCGTCGAACTGGGCCGACAATTCATCGATCTGCGTGAGCAGCGCCCATTCGGCGTTGTAGTGGCGCTTGCGGATGATGTCGAGCGGCGCTTCGGAAATCATCGGGTCGGACAGGATCAGCGCGTGCACGTCGATGAAGGCGCCCAGCTCCGTGGGCGCATCCTTGGGCAGCTCGTTCCACAGGGTTTGCAGTTCCTTGTGAACGGTGGCGATGGCGCTTTGCAGGCGCTGGACTTCCGCTTCGATCTGTTCCTGGGCGACCAGGTAATGTTTGACGTCAAGGGCGGCCGGCGCCAGCAGATGCGCGCGGCCAATGGCGATGCCGCGGGAAACCGGGATGCCGTGGAGCGTGAAGGATGCCATGGGTTGACCTGTCGGAATGCGGCTGCGGCTGCGTTCGGCGGGCATTACTCGCCTTCGCCAAACCTGTCATTAATCAGGGCGGTGAGCGCATCGACGCATGCCTGCTCATCATCGCCGTCTGCTTCCAGGGTCACTTTCGCGCCCTTGCCGGCGGCCAGCATCATGACGCCCATGATGGACTTGGCATTGATGCGGCGCGCGTTGCGGGTCAGCCAGACGTCGCTCTTGAACTTGGCGGCCAACTGGGTAAATTTGGCGGAAGCGCGTGCGTGCAGTCCCAGCTTGTTGATGATTTCGAGTTCTTTTTGAATCATTTTTATATAGTCTTTATCCCTGAATGCACTGCGCTGATGACAATCTTGGCCTATTAACACCCGCCGCCTCCCGGGCGGCGGCCCTGCACTATCCTACTCTCCCACGCGAATGCGGTTATCCACGCGCACGGCGCCGCTCTGCGCGCCGGCCAGCGCCATCTCCACCACCACGTCGAGCGAATCGCGGCGGTACGTGATGGCGCGCAGCAGCATCGGCAGGCTGATGCCGGCGATGACTTCCACGCGTCCCGCATCGGCCAGCTTGTTGCAGCAGTTCGACGGCGTCCCGCCCTTCACGTCCGTGATGACCAGCACGCCGGAACCGTCGTCGAGGCGGCAGATGGCTTCCGATGCGAGCTTTTGCACTTCGGCCAGGTCCTGGTCGGCGACGACATCAATGGCTTCAAACCGTTCCGTTGGCCCGCGAAACACATGCGCGCAGGCGGCGATGAAGGCCTGCCCCAGCGGTGCGTGTGTCATGAGCAAAATCCCTACCATATGCATTTCACCTTGTGATGGTTGCTGATCGCCGCTTAACGCTGCTGCGTCTGCGCAACGCCATGCTCGACGGCGTCGATAAACATGGCGGCCACGTCAAAACCGGTCTGCTGCATGATTTCTTGGAAGCAAGTCGGGCTGGTGACGTTGACTTCCGTCAGGTAGTCGCCGATCACGTCCAATCCTACCAGCATCAGGCCGCGCGCGGCGAGGATCGGACCCAGCTTTTCAGCGATTTCCAGGTCGCGCGCCGTCAAGGGTTGCGCCACGCCCGTGCCGCCGGCGGCCAGGTTGCCCCGTACTTCGCCCGCCTGCGGGATGCGCGCCAGCGAAAACGGCACCGGCTTGCCGCCGATGACGAGGATGCGCTTGTCGCCCTTGACGATGTCGGCGATAAACCGCTGCGCCATGATGGTTTGCGCGCCGTTCTCCGTCAGTGTCTCGATGATGGCGCCCAGGTTCAGGCCATCGGCCTTGACGCGGAAGATGCCCGTGCCGCCCATGCCGTCGAGCGGCTTGAAGATGACGTCCTGGTGCTTGGCGTGGAAGGCGCGCAGGCGCGCTTCGTTCGACGTCACCAGGGTCGGCGACGTGAATTCGGAAAACTGCGCGATGGCCAGCTTTTCATTATTGTCGCGGATGGCGGACGGCTTGTTGAAGACGCAGGCGCCCTGCTTTTCCGCCAGCTCCAGCAGATACGTGCCGTACACGTACTCCATGTCGAATGGCGGGTCCTTGCGCTCGATGATGGCGTCCAGGGTCGACAGGCGCACTTCTTCCGTGGAGACGACCTTGTACCAGTCGTGTTCGTCGCCCGTCAGCTCGATGTGCTTGACCTGCGCCGTGACGATGCCTTCTTCCAATGCCATGTCCTTCTGCTCGAAGGCGTACACGGCATGGCCGCGTTTGGCCGCCTCGCGCATCATGGCGAAGGTGGAATCTTTGTAAGTCTTGAAGCCTGCCAGCGGGTCGGCGAGGAATGCAATTTTCATGAGTCGGTCCAATCGGGGTGCCTGGGGAATGCCTGATTCTAGCCGAGATCGCCAGGCGGGGTTTCCACCACGCCCGGCCAGCCTCGTTGATGGCTCAATACACCTCGGGATTCGGGTCCGTGCGCTCCATTTCCAGCGACGCGGCCAGCAAGGCCAGGCGCGCCACCACGCCGTACACATAGAAGCGGTTCGGCGCGGCAGTGCCCGGCTTGGCCTTCAAGTCAGGCACGGCATGCTGCTGGGCAAATGCCAGCGGCACGTACTGCGAGCCGGGCGCGTTCAGGTTCTGGTCCACGCCCCGTTCCGCGTGCACGCGGTAGAAGCCGCCCACTACATAGCGGTCGATCATGTAGACGACGGGCTCGGCCACGGCATCCTTGATGCTTTCAAAGGTCGGCACGCCTTCCTGGATGATCACGTCCGTGACCACTTTGCCGTCCTTGACGATGGACATCTTGTCGCGCTGCTTGCGCGACAGGTCGCGCACTTCGCTGGCGTCGCGCACCGTCATGATGCCCGTGCCATACGTGCCCGCATCGGGCTTGACGATGACGAAGGGCTTTTCCTTGATGCCGTATTCCTTGTATTTCTTGCGTATCTTGGCCAGCAACACGTCGACGCTGGCGGCCAGCGCATCCTCGCCCTCACCTTCCTGGAAATTGACATCGCTGCACTTGGCGTGGAAGGGGTTGAGCATCCACGGATCGACATCGATCATCTTGCCGAATTTCTTCACCACTTCATCGTAGGCCGTGTAGTGGTTGCTCTTGCGGCGCAAGGCCCAGCCCGCGTGCAAGGGCGGCAGCAGGCTTTGCTCGTGGATGTTTTGCAAGATGTCGGGGATACCGTCCGACAAGTCGTTATTCAGCAGGATCGTGCACGGATCGAAATCCTTCAAGCCCAGGCGGCGGCCATTGTTCAGGCGCACGAGGGGCTCGATGACGAGCATGTTGCCATCCGGCAAAGCCAACGGTGTCGGCTGGGTGATCTCGGGCGACCACGAGCCGAAGCGCACGTGCAGCCCCGTCTGGCGGAAGATCTGCATCAGGCGCGCCACGTTCTGCAGATACTGCGGCGTGGTGTTGTGCAGTTCCGGCACGATCAGCAGGTTGCGGGCATCCGGACAATACTTGTCGATGGCGGCCATGGCCGCCTGCACGGACAGGGGCAGCATTTCCGTGGCCAGGTTATGAAAGCCGCCAGGGAACAGATTGGTATCGACGGGCGCCAGCTTGTAGCCCGCATTGCGCAAGTCTACCGAGCAATAGAAGGGCGGCGTGTGCTCTTGCCACTCCATGCGAAACCAGCGCTCAATGGCCGGCGTCGCGGCCAGAATCTTTTTTTCGAGGTCGAGCAGCGGTCCGGTCAGGGCCGTGACGAGATGGGGAACCATAGTTACATCCTTAAATTATGTGCAGTATTCAAAAAAGCACACAGAACTGCTGACTATATTACCGTGTAAGTACCCCAAATCGGGGCAAAAGCCTTGTTTTAAAGACCTTTTCCATTCCCATAACGAAAAAAAGGCACCTCGATGAGGCGCCTTTTCAAGCAAAACAACGCTGGCATGGGGCGCCGGAGGCGTCGCCATGCCATAAAATTAACACTTAGCCGTGGTAGGCCTGCTCGCCGTGGCTGGTGATATCCAGGCCTTCGCGCTCTTCTTCTTCCGGTACGCGCAGGCCGATGACGATGTCGACCAGCTTATAGGCGATGACGGACACCACGGCCGACCAGATGATGGTGGTGCCGACCGCTTGCGCCTGGACCCACACTTGATGGCCGATGGAGTACGGGTCCGCCGACATCTTGTTGGTGACATAGTCGAAGATGCCCTGGCCGCCCAGTTGTGGCGCGGCAAACACGCCCGTCAGCAAGGCACCCAGGATGCCGCCCACGCCGTGCACGCCGAACACATCGAGCGAATCGTCGGCGCCGATCAGGCGTTTCAGGCCATTCACGCCCCACAGGCAGACGATACCGGCCAGCAAGCCGATGACCAGGCCACCCATCGGACCGACGAAACCGGCTGCCGGGGTGATCGCCACCAGGCCGGCCACGGCACCGGAGGCACCGCCCAGCATGGAAGGCTTGCCCTTGGTAATCCATTCGCCAAACACCCACGACAGGGTGGCGGCGGCCGTGGCCAGCATGGTGTTGACGAACGCCAGGGCGGCAACGTCGCCCGCTTCCATCGAGGAACCGGCATTGAAACCGAACCAGCCCACCCACAGCAGGGAAGCGCCGATCATGGTCATCGTCAGCGAATGCGGTGCCATCGATTCACGGCCGTAGCCGACGCGCTTGCCAATCATGATGGCGCCGACCAGGCCGGCGATAGCGGCATTGATGTGCACCACGGTGCCGCCGGCGAAGTCCAGCGCGCCTTTTTGCCAGATCCAGCCCGCTTTCAGGGCTTCGCTGGTGGCCGTTGCCGCGTCGGTGATGGCGTCAGGACCGGTCCAGAACCAGACCATGTGGGCCGCCGGCAGGTAGGCAAACGTGAACCACAGCACGATGAAGGCCAGCACGGCGGAAAACTTGGCGCGCTCGGCAAAGGCGCCAACGATCAGCGAGCAGGTAATCGCGGCAAACGTGCCCTGGAAGGCGACAAACACGAACTCGGGAATGACGACGCCCTTGCTGAAGGTGGCGGCGGCGGCAAACGTGCCTTTCACCGGATCCCAGATGCCATTCAGGAACAGGCGGTCAAAGCCACCGAAGAAGGCGGTTTTTTCCGTGAAGGCCACCGAGTAGCCGTAGATACACCACAGCACGACCACCAGGGAAAACACCATGAACACTTGCATCAGGACCGACAGCATGTTCTTGGAACGTACCAGGCCGCCGTAGAACAGGGCCAGGCCGGGGATCGTCATCAGGATGACCAGCACGGTGCAGATCATCATGAAACTGGTGTCGCCCTTGTTGGCGACGGGCGCGGCCGCTGGCGCCGGAGCGGCTGCGGGTGCTGGCGTTGCTGCGGCAGGCGCGGCGGCCGGTGCGGCGGCGTCAGGCGCAGGTGTCACGGCGGGTGTGGCAACGGCCGTCGTCGCTGCGGCGTCCGGCTTGGCCGGGGCATCGGCAAAACTGGGGGCGGCAACGCCCAACGCGCACAGACAGGCAAACCCAGCTAGCAATTTTGTTATATTTTTACGCATCAATATTCCCCTTAGAGCGCTTCGTTGCCGGTTTCACCGGTACGGATGCGGATGACTTGTTCCAGGTTGTACACAAAAATCTTGCCATCGCCGATTTTACCGGTACGCGCGGCGCCTTCGATCGCTTCGATGGCCTGGTCGACGATGGCATCATCGACGGCCGCTTCAATTTTGGTTTTTGGCAGGAAATCGACGACATACTCGGCGCCACGGTACAGTTCCGTGTGGCCTTTCTGACGACCGAAACCTTTGACCTCGGTGACGGTAATCCCTTGCACATTGATAGCCGACAGGGCTTCGCGCACTTCGTCCAGTTTGAACGGTTTAATGATTGCAGTAATCATTTTCATGGCAGTCTCGCTTAAAAGGTTTTGGAAACAGTCAATACGAGGCCGAGCTTCGCCAGATTCTTGCCGTTGGGCGCCAGCGACGTGATGTCGGCGCGGACGGCAGCCAGCGACACAGTAGCGATGCCCGGGAAATCCTTGGTCACGCCCAATTTGTAGTCGTAATAGCTGAGTGAATCATTGTGCTTCACGCTCTGGTGGCCAATGTGCAGGTTGAACGTGTAGTCGTCGTACAGCGGTACATTCAGGCCGGCGTCGATGTAACCGCTGTTCTTGCTGTCGGCCACGCCGAACAGATTGGTCGTCGAATGCGAATATTTGATGTAGGCAGGGCCGAAACCGACCTGACCGTACAGCTCGAAAGTATTGGCATTCGTGCTCAAGCCATTCGAGGGGTAGAAGTAGTACAAACCGCCGACATCGTAAGTGATCCCCGGTGCGAATTCGCCCCGCTTGCCGCCGTAGACATCCCATTCCAGGTTCGTGTCGCCGCCGCCATCCTTGATCCATTTAATGCTCGACAGCCACGTCCCCACATACAGGCCGGTGGGATTGTGGGTATAGTCGGCACCGCCGCTGATGGCTGGATTCAAGCGGCTTTGCGACAGGCCACGGTAGCGGTAGTCACTGGTCAGCGCCACGTTATAGCTCACCACATTATCGGGTACCGCTTCGGCTGCAGCAGGCGCGGCCACCGTATCCTGGGCCAGGGCGCTACCGCTCAAGGCGGCCAGGGCCAGTGTCAACGCTGCAGCTAAAGTCATGTTCTTGGACAGATTCTTCATGGCGATTCCCTTTTATTGAACTTTTAAAGCGGTTGAGGTTTAAAATCTTGTCTGGAGATCACAAAGCGTTCATAGCTTCTTTAGCAGAATACGTGCCAGCTCTCTTGCCACCTTGACAGGTGCATTTCCGTCCATACATACCCTGCAAGCCCCTGGACATGCGGCAAGGAACTGCTGGAGAGCTGTAACTGCCCAGATTCGCACCAGATTAACGCCGCTGTGCACCGCAATGGTGCGATGCACAGGCTGCACCATAAAAGGACTTACCATGGACATGAATACCTTCTTTAACGATTTGCAAGGCAAGATCCACCAAGCCATCGAAAACTCGCCCGCCAAGGATATCGAGAAGAACGTCAAATCGATGATGACCCAGGGCTTTGCCCGCCTGGACCTGGTCACGCGCGAAGAATTCGATATCCAGGCACAAGTGCTGGCCAAGACGCGCGCCAAGCTCGATGCACTGGAGTTGCGCCTGATCGAGCTGGAAGCGCGCCTGAACGAACCTAAAGCGTAAGGCTAGACGGGCAAGGCGCGGTTATCGGCGGCCTTGCTGGCCTGGCGCAAAGCCCGGGCGCATCCACTGGCTAGACTGAAGCTGCCCGCGCCCGCGGTGCAGGGGATACTCATGAGCCTGGCAGTCCTGAAAAGCCGCGCGCTGGCCGGCATGGAGGCGCCCGAGGTCAATGTCGAAGTGCACCTTGCCAACGGCTTGCCCTCGTTTACCATCGTCGGCCTGCCGGATACGGAAGTGAAGGAATCGCGCGACCGTGTCCGTGCCGCGCTGCAAAACTGCGGCTTCGAGATGCCGGCGCGGCGCATCACCGTCAACCTGGCGCCGGCGGATCTGCCCAAGGAATCGGGCCGTTTCGACCTGCCGATCGCACTGGGCATCCTGGCGGCCTCGGGCCAGTTGGCAGGCGACCAATTGCATCGCTATGAATTTGCGGGAGAACTATCGCTGTCGGGACAGCTGCGGCCCATCCGCGGCGCGCTGGCCATGACGTTTGCCATGCAACGCGGCAGGACGGGCGCACCGCGCGCCTTCATCCTGCCGCAGGCGAACGCCGACGAGGCGGCGCTGGTCAGCGATGCCAGCATCTACCCGGCACACACCTTGCTCGAAGTGTGCGCGCATTTTGCCGCGCCCGCCGGCCAGACCGCCCTGCAACGGCACCCGCCAAGCTTTCCATCGTCCATCTTTACTTATCCCGACTTTGCCGACGTACAGGGGCAACAGCAGACGCGGCGCGCACTGGAAGTCGCGGCGGCGGGCGGCCATAACGTCTTGATGGTGGGTCCGCCTGGCGCCGGCAAGACCATGCTGGCCAGCCGTTTTCCCGGCGTGCTGCCACCGATGAGCGAGGAAGAAGCCCTGGAATCGGCTGCCGTGCATTCGCTGGGCGGTCATTTCAAGGTGGAACACTGGAAACGGCGCCCCTACCGTGCGCCCCATCAGACAGCCTCCGGCGTGGCCCTGGTGGGTGGCGGCCATGTGCCGCGGCCCGGTGAAATTTCGCTGGCCCACTGCGGCGTGCTCTTTCTCGATGAAATCGCCGAATTCGACCGCAAGGTACTCGATGTCTTGCGCCAGCCGATGGAGTCTGGCGTCATCTGCATATCGCGGGCGGCTCGCCAAGCCGAGTTTCCCGCCCGTTTCCAGCTGATTGCCGCCATGAATCCTTGCCCCTGCGGCTACCTGGGCCACGTGTCGGGCCGCTGCCGCTGTACACCGGATGCCGTGCGGCGCTATCACGGCCGCCTCTCCGGTCCCTTGCTCGACCGTATCGACTTGCAGATCGAGGTGGCAGCCATGCCGCCCACGGCGCTGGGCCGGCAAGCGGCCGCAGGCGAAGCCAGCGAGCATGTCGCCGCGCGGGTCGCGGCCGCCTTTGCCTTGCAGCTGGCGCGTCAGGGCAAGGCAAACCAGCGCCTGAACAATACGGAACTCGAGCAGCATTGCCGACTGGAAGCCCAAGGCGAGCGACTCTTGCACGGTGCCATGCTGCGCATGCACTGGTCGGCACGCACGTATCACCGGATTCTGCGCGTGGCCCGCAGCATCGCCGACCTGGCTGGCAGCCCCGCCATCACGCCAGCGCATCTTGCTGAAGCAATTCAATACCGGCGCGTGCTGCAAGAAATATAGATGCATCTGCGCCGCCTCACGCGTGCGCGATTGCGCAGGGCGGGCAGCGCTGCTACCATCTCCTGATGAAAAAAACATCACTTGCCGTCCTCTTGAGCATGCTGGTGGCAGCCAGCGTACTGTCCGCCTGCAGCCCGAAATTCGACTGGCGCGACTATCGCAGCCCCGATGCCCAGTTCACGGCCCTGTTTCCAGGCAAACCGTCCGTGCTGACGCGCGACATCGATCTCGATGGCAGGAAAGTCAGCCTGACCATGACGGCCAGTGAAGTCGACGGCAGCACTTTCGCCATCGGCAATGCCACCCTCGATAGCGCTGAACAGGCCCAAGCGGCGCTGCCGGCCATGAAGACTGCCCTACTGAAAAATATCAATGGCAAGGTGCGTAGTGAAACAACGGCCGCTGCGGCCAGCAGCAGCGCGGCCGGTACGCGCCAACGCAGCACCCTCAGCATCGAGGCGACGGGAACGCAGCAGGGCAAGCCCGTCTTGCTGGTGGGGCGTTTCGTGGCACAGGATAAACACATCGCCCAGATCATCATCCTCGGAGAGGAAAGCAAGCTGTCGCGGGAGACCATCGATACCTTCATCGATTCCGTGAAACTGGATTGAGTCTTAACGACCGCTTAAATGGCGACTTTCGGCGACTTTCGTGTGCGGCGGGCTCTTGTAAATGGGTGCGCTGTCCAACAGATAAGAGCATCCAGCCTGCACGCATGCACGTTGGCAATCGGACGGCCTGTGTAAATTTTCAAGTCGTGATATTGTTTCGACACCAACAACAAGTTTCAGAAAGTTCATATGTTGATCTCATTCAAATCCAAATCCTCCCCTGAAGTGCTGATGTACCAGGAACATGCCCAGCGTATTCTCGACATCCTGCACAAGAACCCGACACGCGGCGTCATCACTGCAGCGGAAGCGGGTGAAGCCCTGGCTTTGCTGGAAAAGGAAGTGGCGGAAAGCAAACGGCATCCGGAAAACGATATCGAACACGACGCGCATACGCCGGAAACGCTGGAAGACGGGGAATCGGGTGAACATGCGCGCGCGCAAAAAGTGCATCTGTCGCAACGCGCCTACCCGTTGATGGAAATGCTGCGTTCGGCCAAGGCCGAAGGCGAGAGCATCATCTGGGGCGTGTAGTCCGATGAAGGCAGCAGACGAAAAAAAACCCCGCACCTAGCGGGGTTTTTTTATATTACAAGCCTGACGATAACCTACTTTCACACTGGTTGCAGCACTATCATCGGCGCAAAGTTGTTTCACGGTCCTGTTCGGGATGGGAAGGGGTGGGACCAACTTGCTATGGTCATCAGGCATAACTTTTTCAACAGCCTGCTCCCGACGGGGCAGCAAACCATCTGATCTGAGGAGGCGAATTATATAGGATTTTGCCTGGCGATGGTGAATAAAAGCAGGGCTTTTATGGCGACAAGACCGCCAGACGAAAAAAAACCCGCCAATTGCTTGACGGGTTTTTCTCTTACTGCGAATAACAAGCCTGACGATAACCTACTTTCACACTGGTTGCAGCACTATCATCGGCGCAAAGTTGTTTCACGGTCCTGTTCGGGATGGGAAGGGGTG
>NZ_CDXDQE010000019.1:0-80542 GCF_978021625.1 Janthinobacterium foliorum
TCAATGCGCTCACCGGCACGCCACTGGCTCGCCTGCGGCATAAATCGCTGTGGCTCGATTATGCCGACTGCCTGCTCGATTCCCGCTCGGTACGCCAGGCAGCCAGCCAATTGGGCGTGCACCGCAATACCGCATTCCGCTGGCGCCACCGCTTTTTAGCCCTGGCAAAAACGGACCGGCCGCATTGCCTGCATGGCATCGCCGAGGCCGACGAACTGTATGTGCTGGAATCGCAAAAAGGCGCGCGGCATCTGACGCGTCCGGCGCGCCGCCGGGGCGGCCATGCCCGCCAGCGTGGCATTTCCAGTGCGCAAGTCTGCATCCTTGTGGCGCGCGATCGCACGGGGCAAACCCTGGCTTTCGTCACCGGACAAGGCGCGCTGACGACGGCGCAGCTGCATGACTGCTTGTCTCCCGTCATCGACAAGGATGTCTTGCTGGTGACGGACGGCCATGCCGCCTACCGGGACTTCGCGCGCACAGCGGGGATCAGCCACCAGGCCGTCAACTTGCACGCAGGCATCCGCGTGCGCGGTGCCGCGCACGTGCAGAACGTCAATGCGTATCACAGCCGCCTGCGCGAATGGCTAAGAGCGTTTCACGGCGTGGCGACGCGCTACCTGCCGAACTACCTGGGATGGCGCTGGATACTCGACGCCAGACGCATCCGTTCACCAGAAACGTTATTGAAAGCAACCTTGGGCGCATTCCCACATCTGACGGTGACATAGCCATTATTTTTGCCTGGCGCCTGCGCGTCATGCAGCCGTGACCGTCTCGCTGCCCAGCAGCATCTCCACTTCCCGCGCCGGCAGCGGATGGCTGAAGTAATAGCCTTGCGCTTCGTCGCAGCCATGGCGGCGCAAATACTCCAGCTGTTCCGCCGTTTCCACGCCCTCGGCCACCACGCGCAGTTGCAGATTGTGCGCCAGCGCGATGATGGAGACGACGATGGCCGCGTCGTCCGCGTCGCGCGCCACGTCGCCGACAAAACTGCGGTCGATCTTCAGCACGTCGATGGGGAAGGTGCGCAGGTAGGCAAAGCTGGAATAGCCCGTGCCGAAATCGTCGATCGACAATTGCACGCCCAGCGCCTTCATGTCGTGCAGCTGGCTGACGGCCAGCGCCACGTCGTGCATGAACAGGCTTTCCGTCAATTCCAGTTCCAGGCAGGCGGGCGCCAGGCCCGTCTCGGCCAGCACGGCGGCGATCGTGGCCACCAGGTTCGGTTCATTGAACTGGCGCGCCGACAGGTTCACGGCCAGGCGCAGCGGGCCCAGTCCCGCCGCATGCCAGGCTTGCATCTGCGCGCAGGCCTGGCGCATGACCCAGGCGCCGATCGGCACGATCAGGCCCGTATCCTCGGCCAGCGCGATGAAGCGCTGCGGCGCCACCATGCCCAGGTCGGGATGGCGCCAGCGCAGCAGCGCTTCCACGCCGACGATGCGCCCGCTGGCCAGGTCCACCTGCGGCTGGTAATGCAGCACGAACTGCTCGCGTTCGAGCGCATTGCGCAGCGCCGTTTCGATGCGCAGGCGCTCCAGGGTGGCCTGGTTCATGGCCGTCGTGTAGAACTTGATGTTGTTGCGGCCCTGCTTCTTGGCGCAGTACATGGCGATGTCGGCCTGTTCGATCAGGTTCTGCGTCTCGCCATTCAGGGTCACGTCGCCCGGCGCGTCGTAGCGCGAGATGTCGTAGACGGCCACGCCGATGCTGCAGGTGACGAAAAATTCCTTGCCGTCGAGCAGCACCGGCTGCGCCACGGCATCCATCACGCGCTGCACGATGGCGCTGCTGAGCACTTCATCCGCCTGTTCGCACAGGATGGCGACAAATTCGTCGCCCGACAGGCGCGCCACCGTATCGCTTTCGCGCAGGCTGGCCTGCAGGCGCGCGGCGATGGTTTTCAGCAGCAGGTCGCCCGCCTTGTGGCCCAGGCTGTCGTTGACGAACTTGAAGCGGTCGAGATCGATCAGCAGCACCCACAGGGCGCGGTTCTTGCGGCGCGACAGGGCCATCGCCTGCGTCAGGCGGTCGCGCAGCAGGGCGCGGTTGGGCAAGCCCGTCAGCACGTCATGGTGGGCGATATGCTGGATCTGCTGCTCGGCCAGCTTGCGTTCCGTGATTTCGGACCCCGTGCCCCGGTAGCCGCGGAATTCGCCCAGTTCATTGAACAGCGGCTCGCCATTGATGCTGAACCAGCGCAGCTGGCCGTCGCGGTCGTGCATCGCGTATTCCAGGTTGGAAAACGGCAGGTGCGCTTCCAGGTTGGCGATATGCTGCTTGCCCCAGCGCGAATTGCGCATCTCCGGGTTGTTGTCCCAGCGCGTCATGCCGATGAAGCGCTCCAGCGGCATGTTCGACTTGTCCGTGAAGCCGCTGGTGATGTGCGTGAAGCAGAAGTGCACGTCCTGTTCCCAGTACCAGTCCGAGGACAGGGCCAGCAGGCGGCGGAAGCGCTTTTCGCTTTCCTGCAGCGCCCGTTCCGTGCGCTGGCGCGCGCGCACGTCCGCGCTGAGCAGTTCATTGCTGCGCTTCAGGTCGGCCGTGCGCTGTTCCACCAGCAGCTGCACGCGGCGCGAGCGCTGCGTCAGCGATTGCACGAAGGCGGCCGTTAGCAGACTGAACAGAAAGCCGCCGATGAGCGTGAACAGGGAGCCCAGGTGGTCGGCCAGGAAAGGGCGCGGATGGGCCACCACGCGCACGTGCCATGCACGGCCCGCCGACGAGAATGCCCGGTCGTAGTGGCTGTGGTAGGCGAATTGCAGCCAGGGCGGCAGCGATTCCCAGGCCCTGCCTGGCTGGTCGGCAGGTGCCTCGCCGTGCTGGAAGATGCGCTGGCCGGGATCGGCGCCGGCATCCGCATACACGCTGATTTCCAGCTGCGGGTCGCCCAGCAGGTCGGCGCCCTCGAGGATTCTCTGTACCAGTTCGCTGGCGCGGATGACGGCCGCCGTGTCGCCGACCAGCGCCGCGCGCCGCTGCGCTACCGTTTGCAAGGGCACGCCGTGGCGGTACACGGGACGCAGGATGACGAAGCCGCGCTGCGGTCCCTGCGCCAGGGCCAGCAGGCCGGTGGCCGTGGTCTGGCCGCTGATGATCGCCTGCTCCAGCGCGCCCGCCAGCAAGCCGTCCGGGCGCACGTTCAGGCCAAAGGCGGGGCGGTTGCCCTGCAGTGGTTCAAGGTAGTCGACCACCAGGTAGCTGGCGTGCGCGGCGGCCGGCACGATGGCGCCGTCGCGCATTTCCGTCATGGCGTAATCGGGCACGATGCGCCGCAGTTCGGCCTCCAGCGCGGCGCGCTGCGCATGCGGCACGAGGCGGTGGAAATTGAAGGCCTGGATGAACGGGTGGCGCTGCAGCAGGGGCGTGGTGAAGTCGTGGAACTGGCTGCGCGTGACGGGCACGACGGCGGCAAACAGCTGGTTGGTGGTGGTCAGCACTTCCACGGCGTCATCGAGTCCCTGCTCGATGGCGGCCACCCGTGCCCCCGCGCGCTGCTGCAGGCTCAGGCTCATCTTGTCGTATTCGAGCTGGCTGATGGCCGCGAACAGCACGGCCGTGACGCTGACGCCGCAGGCAAAGGTCAGCGCGGCCGCGGTGGAGATCGACAATGGCAGGCGGCCACGCAACATGGGTTTTCCTATTTCACTTCATGGAGAGCATCATTCGGCAGCGCCTGCCGGCGCGCGAAGGCGGTAGTTTGTCATAAACCACATCAAGCATGCTGATTTTGCACCAATTCCCTGCTAATAAGCAACAATATAGTTGCCCATGGAGAATGACTATCAGTCGCTGGCGGCGCCCGAGCGGCGGCGCAATCGCCACAGCTGCCAGGCCGGCAGCAGCCGGTTCAGCAGGGACAGGCCGGCGGCGCGGCGCCAGCGCGCCAGGCGCACGGCGCGCATGGCGCGGCCGCCGCCGTGCGGCTCCGGCCTGGCGGCGAAGATGATGCGGTTGTTGCCGGCGATGCCGTCGAAGCTGCACACGGCGCCACGGAAGGTCAGCATCAGGCGCTGCAGCATGGCGGGGTAGTGCTCGTCATAGCTGAACAGGTTGGCGACGAGCACGCCGCCGGGCAGCAGGGTGCGCAGGCAGTCCGCATAGAAACGCGCGCTGCCCAGGGCCGGCGGCAAGCCCGTCTCGTCGTAGCCGTCGAGCAGCAGCACGTCGGCGCAGCCCGGATGCTGGCGGATATAGCTGACGGCGTCCGTCTCGATGATGCGCAGGCGCGCATCGTCGGGCGGCAGCATGAATTGCTCGCGCAGGGCGATCACGTCGGCGCGCAGTTCCAGCACCGTGATGCGCGCCTCCGGCAGGTGGCGGTGGCAGAATTTCAGCAGCGAGCCGCCGCCCAGGCCGACCATCAGGATGTGCCGCGGACGCGGCACGAAGAGGGTAAAGCACATCATGGCGCGCGCATAGCGCAGCAGCAGGTGGTCGGGGCGCGACAGCAGCATTTCGCTCTGGATCATGCCGGGCCGGAATTCCAGGCGGCGCCGGTCGCCGCAAGTATGCACCTGGGGCGCGGGCAGGGGGGAGGGCAGGCTTTCCGGCATGGCTGAAATCGCTGAGTGAACGTGGGTGGATGTTTTGTTGCATTCAGAGAAATCTGATAAGCTCCCGAGAGCATACCCGAATTGTAATCCGCACACTGTGTGCGCAATGGCGCGGCGGGCTGGCCACCTGCCATTGGACGCGTGGTTTCGAGCGCGGCGCAAGGCATCACGAGGCTGGCGCCGGCATGGCCGCGCAGCCGGGCACCATGGAGATACGCATGTTTTTGGATCACCCCATCATTACGGCCACAAACAGTTTTACCGAGCCGGACCGCATCGAGCGGCTGACGCGCGTGTATGGCTACGCGGCAGCGCTGGCCGACCAGGCCGCCAACTTTGTGTTCATTGAAAAAGTCGCGCAGATCCACGACCACAAGGGCACCCTGATCGTCTTCTGGCACGAGGCGCCCAGCGAGGCGGAAAAGCAGTACTTCGTGCAAGCCTGGGCCAGCAAGGTCGGCGACGGCAGCACCAATGTCGAACACGAAATCTGACACAACGCGCCGCGCCAGCGCGGCGATCGCATAGCCCATGGATATCAAGACCCTGGTACTGGCCCTGGCGCTC
Organism: Janthinobacterium foliorum; assembly: GCF_978021625.1. Lineage (NCBI taxonomy): Bacteria > Pseudomonadati > Pseudomonadota > Betaproteobacteria > Burkholderiales > Oxalobacteraceae > Janthinobacterium > Janthinobacterium foliorum. The sequence goes on from NZ_CDXDQE010000019.1 coordinate 5,127, forward strand.
GGCAACCTGAGCCTGTGCGCGGCCCTGTTCTTCTTCGAATACGAGCGCAAGAAGTCGCTCAGCATGTCCACCTGGGCGGTGGCCAAGCAGTGCCAGGCCGTGGCCTGGTGCCTGCTGTATTTCCGCGGCGTGCTGCCCGACGTGCTGTCCATCTTGCTGGGCAACAGCCTGCTGTTTGCCGGCATGGCGCTCGACGCGGGCGCGCTGTGGCAGGCGGCCGGGCGCGGCAACTGGCGCCGCTACGTGCTGCCCGCCCTGGGACTGTCGATCGGGCTGTTCGCCGGCTGCTACCTGTTCGACGTGGCGCCGCTGCTGCGCAGCGCCGGCGGCTCGCTGATCGTCGCCGGTTTCTTCCTCGCCGGCGTGGCCGCGCTGTGCCTGAAGTGGCGCGAAGCGAGCATGCTGCGCCGCTTCCTCGTCGTCAGCATGGGCATTTTGTCGCTGCTGATCGCCGCGCGCGGCGTGCTGGCCGCGGCCGTGCCGGGCTTCGATGCGGAACTGATGCAGCTGGCCGGTTTCGGCGCGCTGTACCTGATGATGCTGACGAATGCCTTCGGCTATCTGCTGCTGTCGCGCGAAAAGCTGGGCGGCGAACTGGCGCGCCTGGAAGTGATCGACACGGCCACGGGCGTGCCGAACCGGCGCGGCTTTTACCAGGCGCTGGCGCCATGGATGGCTTTGGCGCGCCGCCCCGGCCTGCCGACGGCGCTGGTGGTGCTCAATATCGACCATTTCAAGCGCGTCAACGACAGCTATGGCCATCCGGTGGGCGACGCCGTGCTGAAAGCCATCGTCGACACTTGCCGCCAGCAATTGCGCGACAGTGATTTGATGGGCCGCCTGGGCGGGGCCGAATTCGCCATCCAGCTGCCGCGCACCAATCTGGCCGATGCGCTGATGGTGGCCGAGCGCATCCGCGCCGCCGTCGCCGCGCTGCCTGTCAAGACGGAACGCGCCGTGCTGCAGCTGACGGCCAGCCTGGGCGTGACCACCATCCGCGCCGAAGACAGTACCGTCAGCCTGTTCAAGCGCGCCGACGAAGCGCTGCAGGCGGCCAAGCAGGCGGGCCGCAACAAGGTCGTCGAGGCGCAGGACGCCAGCCCCCTGGACGGGTAGGCCGCTTATTTCTTGGGCGAGCCCAGCCAGCTTGGCTCCTTGCCGCATTCCTTGCTCAGGAAGAGGGCATCGAGGCCGGGGTCGCAACGCCGGTCAGGCGCCTTCATCGGTTCCACGCTCAGCCATTCGCTCCTGGGCAGGATTTTTTCTTCGCGCGGCGCCACCGGCGGCGCGGGCGGCAGGCTGTCCTGCCACCGGGGTGCGGCGGCCGGCGCGGGCGGGGTGGCCCAGTTTGCGTCCACCTGCTGCGCCGGCGCCGCGCCGGCATGCGCGGCAGCCGCGTCCCCGCGCGGCGCCTGCGCCTGGGCTGCGGCGCACAGCAGGCTGCCGGCGAACGCGAACGCGACGCTGCGCGTGGCTGTATTGTTCAATGAAATCATGCTTGCTCCTGGGTCGATGCCGCAAAGGCGTGCCCCGCAGTATGGCGGGATCCGCAAGCAAAAAGGCAAGAAAATTGCAACCGCATGTTACCAAAGGGACTATAGTTACAGCTAACAGGCAGGTGCGCCGCAGCAAGTTTGTCCGGGCGCCGGGCACCCGCCACAGACATGTGAATACCCTAACTTTCATTTAAGCAAAGCAAGTTATGCTGTGGGGCGGATGCTTGCCCCGCTGTGCCGTCCGCGCCGCACCCCTCTTTCTTACTCTTGCAAGGCCCATGATGAAAAGTCTCAAATCCCTGCCTGTATGGCCCCTTGCCGCGCCGCTTGCCGGCTGGCTGTTCCTGTTCGGCTCCACCTTCAACTTCGGCGGGGCCTACCAGATTCTGCTCGTCGCCGGCCTGATCGGCAGCGTGCTGGCCGCCGTGTACCACGCGGAAGTGGTGGCGCACCGCATCGGCGAACCGTATGGCACCCTGGTGCTGGCGCTGGCCGTGACCCTGATCGAGGTGGCGCTGATCGTCTCGCTGATGCTGGCGGGCGGGCCGGAAACCACGGGCCTGGCGCGCGACACGGTGTTCGCCGCCATCATGATCATCCTGAACGGCATCGTCGGCATCTGTCTGCTGCTGGGGGCCGGCCGGCACAAGGAGCAGACCTTCGGCCTGCTGGGCGTGAGCGCGTCGCTGGCCACCCTGGCGGCCATCGCCATCCTGACCCTGGTGCTGCCGAACTACACCTCCAGCGCGGCCGGCCCCTATTACAATTCGAGCCAGCTGATTTTCATCGCCGTCATTTCCCTGGTGTTGTACGGTACCTTCGTGCTGGTGCAGACGGTGCGCCACCGCGACTACTTCCTGCCCAAGGAAGCCGTGGGCGACGAGGAAGTGCATGCCGAACCGCCGACGCCCGCCGTTGCCTGGATCAGCGCCGGCGCCTTGCTGGTGTGCCTGGGCGCCGTGGTCTTGCTGGCCAAGTCGCTGGCGCCCGCGCTGGAGACGGCGATCGCCGCGATGGGCGCGCCGAAAACCCTGGTCGGCATCGTCATCGCCGCCATCGTCCTGCTGCCCGAAGGCCTGGCTGCCGTGCGCGCGGCCCGCGCCAACCGCCTGCAAACGAGCTTGAACCTGGCGCTGGGCTCCGCCCTGGCCAGCATCGGCCTGACGATACCCGCCGTGGTGGTGGTGTCGCTGGCCACGGGCCTGACGATCACCCTGGGCCTGGATATCAAATCGACAGTCTTGCTGCTGCTGTCGCTGATGGTGGCCACGCTGTCCCTGGGCACGGGCCGCACCACGGTCATGCAGGGCACCGTGCACCTGGTGATTTTCGCCGTCTACCTGTTCACCACCATCGTGCCCTAGACCGCAATTGCCGGTCGCCGTTTTGTCACAATCCTGTCACGCTGCTGTCATACGATGAGGGTAGTGTGGTAGGATTTTTAAATCGTTTAAATGATTTATATAGTTTGCCAACTCAGTTTGATAATTTTTCGGCGGTTGGCACGGCAATGACAAGACAAGAGGTCAGTATGTATGCAGCGGTGGACCTGGGGTCCAACAGTTTTCGTTTACACGTCGGCAAGCACGATGGCGACACCATCCGCGTCATCAAGAGCGTGCGCGACCCGATCCGCCTGGCCGCCGGCCTGGACGCCAATGGCGACCTGACCGAGACGGCCATGCAGGCCGCGCTGGCCTGCCTGCAGCGCTTCCGCGCCATCCTCGCCGGCTACGAGCTCGATGCCGTGCGCGTGGTGGCCACGTCGGCCATGCGCGTGGCGCGCAACGGCGCCGTTTTCCTGCCGCTGGCCGAACAAGCCATCGGCTATCCGATCGAGATCATCTCGGGCGAGGAAGAGGGGCGCCTGATCTACATGGGCGTGGCCAATTCGCTGGCGATTCCCGGCGAGCGCCGGCTGGTGATGGACATCGGCGGCGGCTCCACCGAACTGATACTGGGGCGCGGCCACGATATCGAGCGCGTCGAGTCCTTCAGCCTGGGCACCGTCAAGCAGAGCCTGTCGTTCTTCATCGGCGGGCGCATCGACGCGCCGTCGTTCGAGGCGGCCATCCTGTCGGCGCGCAGCCATTTCGAGGATGCGGCGCCGCCCTACCATCCGCAGTACTGGAAGACGGCCTACGGTTCGTCCGGCACCATCCGCACGATCGCCGACATCATCGCCCGCAACCGGCTCGGCGATGGCTTGCTCACCGGCGCCAGCCTCGATGCGCTGGCGCGGCGCTTTATCGAGCTGGGGCACACCAGCCGCATCGACATGCCCGGCCTGCGGCCCGACCGCGCCAGCACCATCGTCGGCGGCCTGGCCATCCTGATCGGCCTGTTCCGCGAACTCGACATCCCCGTCATGACGCCGATCGAGGCGGGCCTGCGCATGGGCGTGATGTGGGATCTGTACCTGCGTTCGACCAAGCGCGACCGCCGCGAACAGTCGGTGCAGGGCTGCATGGATAAATTCCATATCGACCAGCAGCGCGCCGGCAGGGTGGCCGAGCAGGCGCTGGCCATGTACGCGCAGCTCAAGCCGACTTCCGAAGCGCTGGTGAAATGCCTGCGCTGGAGCAGCCTGCTGCACGAGGTGGGCCTGGCCGTGTCGCAGACGGGCTACCACAAGCATGCGGCCTATATCGTGGAAAATGCGGACTTGCCCGGCTTTACCACGCGCGAGCAGAAGACCATGAGCCGCCTGATCCTGGCGCAGAAGGGCAACCTGCGCAAGATCGGCGAAGTGCTGTCGGACCCCGATTTCGCCAAGGCCGTGCTGGCGCTGCGCCTGTCCATCCTGCTCATGCATGCGCGCATCGAGGCCGATTTCAGCGAACTGCGGCTGCGCATGAAGAGCCGCATCGAACTCGATATCAAGCGCGGCTGGGTGGCGCACCATCCCACCGTGTCGTTCTGGATCGAAAAGGAACAGGAATTCTGGGATGAGGTCGGGGTGGATTTCACCATCCGCGCCAGTGCCTGACCGGTCATGCGGTGCGCATGACTTGATGTGCAGCAAGCAAGGTTTCAAAAAACAGTATATATTGTTTATATTATTTATTAGATTGGAAAATCCATGACCAAAACCGCCCCAGAGAAAAAAGCCGACAGCGCGCCCGTATCGATGTTCCCCACCAGCGCATCGATGAATGCGGCAGCGGCCAAGAGCACCCCGGCCGCGAAGCCGGCGGCAAAAGCCGCCGCCAAGCCCGTGGTCAAGGCTGCCGCCAAGCCCGCCGCTGCGAAGCCGGCAGCCGCCAAGCCGGCAGCGGCCAGGCCAGCGGCGAAACCGGCCGCCAAGCCAGCCGTTGCCAAGGCGCCTGCCGCCAAGCCGGCGGCCAAGGCCGTCGTGGCCAAGCCTGTGGCCAAGCCTGTGGCCAAGCCTGTAGCCAAGGCCGCAGCCAAGCCTGCCGCCAAGGCCGCCGTCAAGCCAGCCGCCAAGCCGGCAGCGAAGGCCGTCGCCAAGCCGGCGGCCAAGGCCGCCGCCAAGCCCGCCGCCGTGAAAAAAGCGCCAGCCGCCAAGGTGGCCGCCGTCAAGGAAAAAGCCCGCAAGCCGAAGCTGGTGCGCGACAGCTTCACCATGCCGGAAGCGGAATATGAAGTGCTGGGCCAGGTCAAGAAGGCGTGCCTGAAGGCCGGCTTCGAGATCAAGAAAAGCGAATTGCTGCGCATTGGCGTGGCGCTGATCAGCCAGATCGACCTGGCGACCCTGCAAAACGTGCTGGCCGGCCTGCCGCAACTCAAAACCGGCCGCCCGAAGAAGGACTGATGGCGCGGGCGGGGCAGCACCCGCCTGGCCGTTCTGGTTTACCATGGGGCCTGTGATAGTTCCCCCATGGTTGCCATGTCTGAAGAAACCCCTGCCGAACGCGCCGGCTTCATCGAGCGCGCCATCGTCCGCCACCGCGCGGGCGATGCCATTCCCGCCATCGACCACGTCGCCGAGGAAATTCCCGTCGCGCTGGTCTTCAATGGCATTTCCCACGTCGTCATGATGGCCACCCCGCGCGACCTGGAGGCGTTTGCCTATGGCTTCGCGCTGACGGAAGGCGTGGTCACGTCGGCCGCCGCCATCTTCGACTGCGAGGTGTTCCTGCGTCCTGACTCGGCCGAAGTGGCGCTGACCATCGCCCAGGAGGATTTCATGCGCCTGAAGGACCGGCGCCGCGCGCTGACGGGGCGCAGCGGCTGCGGCGTGTGCGGCATCGACAGCATCGAGATGCTCGACCTGCGGCCGGAGGCGCTGCCGCCATCCCTGATCCAGGTCGACCTGCCCGCGGCGCTGGCGCGCGCGTCGAGCGGCTTGCGCGAGCACCAGGCCCTGATGCAGGCCACCGGCGGCGTGCACGCGGCCGCGTGGTGCACGCCCGACGGCGCCATCGTGCAGGTATTCGAGGACATCGGCCGCCACAACGGCCTCGATAAACTGATCGGCCACCTGGCCTTGAACGGCGTCGACATGCGGCGCGGTTTTGTCTTCCTGTCCAGCCGCGGCAGCTACGAGCTGGCGCGCAAGGCGGCGCGCATGGGCATACCCCTGCTGGCGACGATTTCCGCCCCCAGTTCGCTGGCCATCAATATCGCCACGCAGGCGGGCATGAAGCTGGTGGGCTTCTGCCGCCAGGATGCCTTCGTCGACTACACGCCCGGCATCGTCCTGTAAGCGCCGTCGTCACTGGCGGCGCACGCGAGTGTGGTAATTCCGCACGCTCTCCCCCTGGCATTGACTTGCGTCATGGAAATGACATTCGGCTGTCATTTTCCTGACATATTAGACAAGTACGCTGGAGTCGTCTTGATCACAGGGGGATGAAACCATGCAAAACATAATCGCATCAAACGACGCCAAGGCGCGGCCAGTGCAACTGGTGCTGAGCCAGGCCACCACGGCCGCCGAGTTGCGTGAAGTGCAGCGTCTGCGTTACAAAGTGTTTATCGAGACCATGGGCCTGACGTCGCTGGCCAACGCCGATGGCCTCGACAGCGATGAATTCGACGCGCACTGCGATCACCTGATCGTGCGCGACGCCGATACCCTGAAAGTGGTGGGCACCTACCGCGTGCTGAGCGCCGCCAAGGCCGCCAAGATCGGCCGCCTGTATTCGGAAAATGAATTCGACCTGAGCCGCCTGAACAATCTGCGCGGACGCATGGTCGAAGCGGGCCGCGCCTGCATCCATCCGAAGTACCGTGGCGGCAGCGTGATCATGCTGCTGTGGTCCGGCCTGGCCGAATACATGCGCCGCGAGCGCTGCGACTACCTGGTGGGCTGCGCCAGCATCAGCCTGGCCGATGGCGGGCACAATGCCGTTGCCGTCTACCAGGCGCTGGCCGAAAAGCACATGGCGCCAAGCGAATACCGCGTCACGCCGCACCTGCCGTTCCCCATCCACCAGGTGGAAGCGGCGCACAAGCCGCAGGTGCCGCCGCTGATCAAGGGCTACCTGCGTTCGGGCGCATGGATTTGCGGCGAACCGGCATGGGACCCCGATTTCGAAAGCGCCGACATGTTCATGATGATGCCGCTGGCGAACCTCGATGAACGCTATGCGCGCCATTACGGCGTGGTGCCGGCCAACTGACGATCGCCGCGGCGCAGTCACGCCGGCAGCGCGCTGGCCAGCGCCTGCACGGCGCCGCGCAGGCCGCCGTCGGCGCCATCCGGCGGCAGCAGGTCGAGCAGGAAGCGTAGCGGCGCCATGACGGCTTCCGGTTCGCCGATGCTGCCATGGCGCCGCACGGCGTCGCGGTACAGCGCCAGGAAGGCGGCGCGCGCCTGGGCGTCGAAGGGCTGGCCATGCGGCACCTGCCACAGGGCCGCCAGCAGCGCCGCGCGCACGGGCGCGCCGGCGTCGATGGCGCGGTGTTCGTCCGCGTGGCGCTGCCGCGCATAGGCGATGGCGTCGTGCAGCAAGTCGCCCAGTTGCGGGTGCAAGGCTTGCCAGGCGCTGTCGTCGCCATGCGCGGCCAGCAGCAGGGCGCCGGCCAGCACCTGGAATATCAGGTCGCAGTCGGCCACGCCGCTGCGCAGCCGCGCTTCTTCCAGCGCCGCCAGGCAGGCCGCGCTCATGGCCCGCAGCGCGGGCAGGCCGGGGCGGCCTTCGCGGCATGCCAGCAAGGCCTGCAGCGCCCAGTATCTCCCCAGCAGGGCCAGGCGCTGCGCCGTCGGCGCCAGCGCCACCAGCAGATCGATATGCCGCTTGCCATCGTGCAGCAGCTGGCGCCCCTGCGCCGGATCGCGCACGGACGGCACCTCGATGCCCGCGCCCGCATCCACGCCGCACAGGGCCGCGCCCTGGCGTATTTCCAGCTCTGCCCATTGCGCCAGCGCGCGCAGCGCCACCTTGCCGTCGGCCGCGCTGTGCGCCGCCCGGTAGTGTTCGATGGCGCGCAGGGTGTTGTCCAGGCCACCGAGGCCGGCCCGCGTGGCGGCCATGTTTTCGCGGATGTCGGCGCAGCCGAAGAAGCGCGCGCGCACGGCCTCCTCGATGCTGGCCAGCTTTTCCTCGATGGCCGCGCGGCGCGCCGCGTCGGCGCCCGCCAGGCGCGCATGCAGGGTTTCCAGGTCGGCCAGCAGGTGGCCGTGATAGCGGTAGTCGGGCGCCTGCCACGGACGGCTTTGGGTATTCGGGAAGCGGTAATGGTCGTCGCCGTAGGCCTGGTAGGCGCCCCAGGTGTTCGAGGCGGGAAATTGCAGGTATGCCGCCTCGCGCGCCAGGCGCACGGCGTCGCCGAAATATTCTCCGCTCAGCATGGCATGATAAAAACTGTGCGCGAAGATGCTGGCCGCCTGGTCGTCGATGCGCCAGCCCGCCGCGATCACGGCTTGCGAGCCTATCGCGATGAAGGCGCTGGCCAGGCTGGCGGCCAGCTTCGACCACGGGGCGATGGCGTCCGGGCGCATGTCGCCCAGGTGGCAGCAATTGACGAAGACGAATTGCGGCACGCGTTTCAATTTGCTCACCTGCGCCGCCGTCAGCCGCGTCTTCGGTCCCAGCACCAGGCCGGTGTGGGCGATGCCGGGGCCGGCCACTTCGCCATGCCCGGCCAGGTGGATGGCGAAATAGCGCTCGTCGAACAAATGCACCAGCACGCGCTGGGCCTGTGGCCGCAGCAGTTCGCGCACCTGGTAGCCGTAGGCGCCGAACATGCGCGCCACGTCCTGCGCCTCGGCCTGGGCGGCGGGCAGCTCGGGCAGGCCCGAATCGGTGTCGCCGATCACCAGCACGTTGCTGCTGGGCGGACTGATGGCGGGCGGCTGTTCGCGCAGGCTGGCCAGCTGGCGCACCATGCCGATGCGCGTCGACAGCGGGCTTTCCTCGCCGTCCGCCTCGTCGCGCATCAGTTCCCACGGATAGATGGCGGCGCTCTGGTCGACGGCCAGGATCAGGCCGCGCATCTCGGGAATGGCCGCCTTCAGGCCGTTGGGCAGCATCAGTTCGTACAGCGCGCGCGACAGGCCCGGCTGGTCGGTGGTGTTGTCGGTGGCATCCATGATCAGGCCATCGACGGCTTGCCGCTGGTTCGGCTCTTCATCGACGCTGTTGTGGGCGCGGTCCGTCAGCAGGGTAAAGCGCAGGGCGCCAGAGAGATCGGCGGCGACGATCTGCACGCGGCGCCAGCCATTGTCGCCGCTCAGGGCGGGCAGGATGCGCCGGTAGCCGCCAGGGCTGTGGCGGATGCGCTGCTCGAAGGTGAAGCTGCCCTGGTAGCGCGCTTCGGCCATGATCTGTTCGATGGCCACGGCGGCGGCGATGGCGCGCGCCTCGGATTGTTCGTAGATGCCGATATGGCCGATGCGGCAGGCCATGCCCGCGTCTTCCAGGCGCCGGTTGGCGCTGCGCGCGCCGTCGATCAGGGCGCGCGCGCACAGGGCGATGCTCAAGCCGCCGTAGCCGGAGCCCGATAGCAGGCTGGCCACGCGCAAGCCATGTTCGCCCATCGCCGGCGCCGTCACATGCCCGGCCGCGCGCACCTGCAGGCAGACGCACGCGTACTCGAGCAGGCCGCCGGCAAAGGCGCGCGCCAGTTCGCCCGGCGTCAGTTCGCCCAGCGGACCGAGGCCGATGACGATGGCGCCGCCGGGGCGCCGCGCCGCGTCGGGCTGCAGCACCACGAGGGCGGAGTCGGGCCGCTGCGGGAAGCGGCCCAGCGCATGGATTTCCTGCAGCTTGCCCGCCAGCAGGCGGTCGAGAAAGCTCATGCTGCCGCGCAGCGATTCGTAGGCGTAGCAGCCGCTCATGACGGGCGCGTCGGCCGAGGCCATGCTGCCATGGATGACGGAGATGCTCAGGCGCGGCGCATGCGGCTCGCGCGCGATGGCGGGGCGCGCGGCGCCGACGGCCGCGTCGAGCAATTCCTGCGGCTGCGGGTACAGCGGCGGCACCTCGGGCGTGTAGGGCCGAAAGCGCGGCGGCACGCTGCCCGGCGCGTGCGGTGGCCGCTGCGCCAGCGCGCCGTCCTGGCCCGTGTCGAGCAGCTGCGCGATGGCCGGGTAGTGCTCTTTCTGCGCCAGCAGGTCGCCATGCGCCACGGGCAGGTAGCAGGGCGTCACGCCGGGCGGCACCGCGCCTTGCCACGGCGTGCGCCCGTCGCCATCCATGGACCAGGCCACTTCGATGCCGCCGGCGTGCAGGCGCAGGGCCACCGGCGTCTCGGCGCAGCCGGCCAGGTAGCTGCACAGGCGCGCGTCGAGCGGCGCGGCGGCCAGCCGCTCCAGGGTGGCGCGCGCGGCGGCCAGCGCCGCTGCCTCGGGCGCCTGCCAGCCGCCGGGCAGGCCTGACTGCGGGTCGCCGGCGGCCAGCCTGGTCCAGGCCTCGGGATCGAAATAGTCGATGCTGTCGCTCGCGGTGGCGCCGTCCGCCTGCGGCCAGGGCAGCATTTCCAGCACGCCCGGAAAGGCGCGCACGAAGCCGAGAAACTGGCGTTGCGCATGCTTCCAGCTGATCCAGCTGGCCAGCATGCGCACCAGCGGATCGCGCCCCAGCAGCACCTGCACCATGGTCTGCGTGCCCCGGTTGGCCGTGCCCACCTGCAGCAGGCGGCTGCCGGCGATGGCGCCAAAACGCTGCCAGCGCTCCTTCAGGGCCAGGCGCGCCACCAGGCCGCCCATGCCGTGGGCCAGGATGCGCAGCGGCTGGCCGCGCTGCTCGGCGTCGTGCATGGCCGCGTCGAGCACGGGCAGGAAGGCGGCGCTGGACGCCGTCAGGGACAGGCGCCAGTCATACGTGAAGGGCCGCACTTCCCGGCTTTGCGCGAGGAAGCGGGCGAACGGTTCGTAGCAGGACTCCAGCCAGCCGGCGCTGACGATGTGCGGCTGGCCCACGGCCAGGCGTTCGATGCGCCCTTCGACGAGGTTGACGGGATCGAACCAGATGCGGTTGCTGCCCACCTGCAGGTGGCTGCCCATGATGTCGGGCAGCAGCAGCACGATGGGCGCATGCTCGCGCCGCTTCGGCACTTCGCCGCCGCGCGCCAGCAAGCCGTGTTCCAGGCCCGCCAGCGGCAGCCACGCCGCATCGTCGCCGGCCAGCGCCTGCACGGCCGCCATGGCCGATGGCATGCGCTCGAAGTAGTTCAGGTGGTGCGCCTGCGGGCCGCACAGCAGCAGCTGGCGCACCGGCGCACTGCGCGTGGCGCCGCCGGCCATCGAGGCGCAATTGACCACCAGGTCGCTTTGCCCGCCATAAAAGATCTCGCCCAGGCTGTCGCCGAGCCAGCCCAGCAGGCTGTCGCCGCTGCAGTGGGCCGCCAGCACGTGCAGGGGCCCGGCCACGCGCACGTCGGGCGCATTGAGCAGGGCCACCAGCGGCGAGTCGGGCATCATCGCCTCGAGCCCGGGCAGGATGCGCGCGTCGCAGCGCTGCTGCACCACGGCCAGCAGGAAGGCCAGGGCGCCATCGGGCGCGCCGCTGTCCTGCAGCAGATTGAGCATCACGCTGGCCCAGCGGTCCAGGCGGCCCGACATCAGGGTGGTGCCGCGCGCGGGACAGGCCACGCGCACGAAGCGGGCGATGCGGATGGCGCGCGTCTTCAGTTCCATGCTCAGTTCGCGCAGGCGCGCCGCATCCTCGGCATAGCCCACGCGCCCGCATAGCCGCGATTGCGCCGTGAAGTGCTCGATATCGTGGCTGTTGAACGCTTCGCCGCCCACCGTGTTTTCGCTCAGGCGCGCCAGGCCATCGCCGGCCAGGTCGACGGCGCCGCGGCTGTCGATGCGCTGCGCGCGCGCCAGCAGTTCGCCCACCAGGCCGCCGCGCGAATGGGCCAGCAGGTGCAGCACGGCGCCGTGCGGCAACTGGCGCACGAGCGCCAGCGCATTGTGGATGGGACTTTCGCTCAGGCTGCGGTGTTCGTAGCCAAAGATGCGGTTGCCGTACTGCGCCGCCAGCCGCGGCGCCAGGCCGTTGCGCCACAGGCCGGCAAAGCTGCGCGGCGTGGATGACGCCGTGCCGTGCAACAGCAGCAGCAGCGGCTCCGGTCCCGCCGGCAGGCTGGCGACGGCGCTCATGCCGGGTTGCTCGATGCCGCAGCGGTACAGGCCCAGGCGCTGCTCCAGCTGGCGGTCCTGGAAGGCGCCCGCGGCGGCCAGCGCCGTCATGGCGCCGGCGCCGCTGCGGTAGACGCGCACGGCGCGCAGCATCCACGCGCCCAGGCCGTCGCGGCTGGCGCCCGGCGGCTGGCGCGCCGCTTGCGGGCGCAGGGCCAGGCCCACTTCGATGGCGGCCGGCGCGCCATCGCGGGACTGCGTGGCCGGGCCCAGGTAGCGCGGCAAGTCGAGGCTGCTTGCCAGCAGTGAATTGCCGTCGTGCAGCAACAGCTGTACCACGTCGGCCGGACCGATATCGAGCGTGATGCGGCTGCTGCCGATGCCGCGCGCCCCCGACAGTACATGGCTTTCGCTTTGCCAGCCGGGCGCGGCGGGACAGTCGCCGGCGCTGGCGAGCGGGTCGCGGGTGAGCGTCAGGCGCAGCACAGGCGGCGCAGCCGGCGCGATGGGCTCGCTGGGCATGCTGATGAATGGATGGGATAAAAGCAGACCTTGATACGTCAGGCGGCAGAGCGTGTTGCGTCAGATCAAGCAAGGAGGGGGTTGTTGCTGGCGAAGGGCGGTGCAAGGGGAAGGCGGGGAGGGACTGCGTGGCGGCGAGCGGCGGCAGAAACGGTCAGCAAGGTTTGGGCTGGGCTTCTTCGCTATCGTGCTCGGGTGCTCTGTACTGAGCGAACTACGCGAATTTCATGGCAAAAGTTCATGGCGCCGGGAACCTGGGTGCCTGGCAGGGCAAGACAACAGCGGGGCGTTTCAATGGACCGGGGTGGCGGACAGTTCCTTCAGTTCGCGGATGGTGATCTCCGATTTTTCATGCATGCGCAATAAAATCGTCGCACCGACCGCCAGTTTGCCGTGCCGAATCTTGCTGATGATGGGGGGCTGGACTTCCAGTACCCGGCACAGTTCCGCATCATTTTTCAGGTTCATTTTCTCGATCAGGGTATCGAGCAGCTTGTTGGGCACAAAACTCGATGGTTCGAGCGCGCGCGCCCGGTTCATCGCTTCAATCATTTCCAGCTTCTTTTGCCGAACGTTCATTTACTCCTCCTTCAGGTTATGCAAGGGACGGGACCGGTGAAAGCGGTCCCGGCTATAGTTCGTCATCGCAGTACGGCTGTCCGGGTGACGTGACAACATTCGCGTTAAAACATTGATAACCAGGCAAGTGTTTTCAATAATACTACGATAACAAAACTTGTGATACATGGTCAGTTAAATTAACTGATTGTTTGATCAATTCGGTTGACGTTTGTTGTATTTTGTAAGCCCGATTTCGTCAGAATCATGGTCCGGTCCGCCATTTCAGCGGCGGCCAGCGAGTGCGTCACCATGATGGCGCAACTGCCGTTGGCCTTGATCTCGGCGCGCAGCAATTGCAGGATGCTGTGCGCCGTATCGGGGTCGAGATTGCCGGTGGGCTCATCGGCCAGCACCAGCGCCGGCTTGTGCACGAGCGCGCGGGCGATCGCCACGCGCTGCATTTCGCCGCCCGACAATTGCTGCGGAAAGTCGCCGCCGCGTCCGCCCAGGCCGACCGCCTCGAGCATGCTGGCGGCACGCTCCTGGGGCAGCCCGTTGAGCAGCAGCGGCAGGGCCACGTTTTGCAGCAGGGTCAGGTGCGGCAAGACGTGGAACGCCTGGAAGATAAAGCCCATGCGGGCGCGACGCAGCCGGGTCGCGGCGGCGTCATCGAGGCTGGACATGGCAATGCCGTCCACCAGGATAGGGTGCGCTTCGGTACCCGCATCGGGTGTATCGAGGCCGGCGATCAGGTTCAGCAAGGTCGACTTGCCGACGCCGGAGTCGCCCATGATGGCGATGAATTCTCCCGCCGCAAAACGGCAGGACAGGTCAGCCAGCACGGGTCGTGCATTGGCGTAGGACTTCGACAGATGGCGCAATTCGAGCATGGTGTAAACGACTATCGTAAAGGGAGGCACGCGGGGGAGAGGGGGGCCTGGGACTGCAATGGCGCGCGGATTGTTTGGCCGGCAATGTGTAGTATACGACAGCCTTATCATTTTTGCTTGGCAATACCACTTTTGCGTGTGCGGGGCTGGCGCGCACGGGCTTTGACCTTAAGTTACCTGCCGCACGGCTGGCTCGGCAGGATTCCGCTATGATGGGAAAAAGTCATCGGCAAGCATAGGCAAAGGCGCCCGCCAGGTACTCCAGCGCAGCGGGCGGCGCGGCCCGTTGCCAGATGCAAGCCAAGCAAGCCCTTCGTGAACCCAGAGAGACGACGCCAGCCCATGACCATGCCACTTGCGCAGCAGCACTCCGATTCCCCCCCCGCCGGCCACGCCACGCAGGCCGCCGCCACGCTCGCCGAGCTCAGCGGCGGCTTGCTGGCGCCCGCCGCGTGGACTTCGCCCAAGTATCTGTACGATACCCTCGGCTCCAAGCTGTTCGAAGCCATCTGCGCCTTGCCCGAGTATTATCCGACGCGCACGGAGGCGGCCATCTTCGCGCAGCACGGCGCCGATATCGCCCACGCGGTGGGGCCGGGCAGCACCCTGATCGACCTGGGCGCGGGCAATTGCGCCAAGGCGGCCAGCCTGTTCCCCCTGCTGCATCCGGCGCAATACGTGGCCGTGGATATTTCCTATGATTTTCTCAGCGAATCGCTGGGCCGCTTGCAGCAGCGCTTTCCTCACATCGAGATGACGGGCCTGGGCCTGGATTTTTCCAGCCGCCTCGACTTGCCGGCCAGCGTGCGCGACGCGCGGCGCCTGTTCTTTTATCCAGGTTCCTCGATCGGTAATTTTGCGCCCGAGCAAGCCATCGCCTTCCTGCGCCGCTTGCGCGCGAATGCCGACAGCGACGGCGGCTTGCTGATCGGCGTCGACCTGATCAAGGAAGACGCCATCCTCGACGCCGCCTACGACGATGCGCTGGGCGTCACGGCCGCCTTCAACCTGAACATGCTGCGCCACGTGAATGGCTTGATCGGCGCCGATTTCGACGTGCGCGCGTGGCGCCACCACGGCTTTTTCAATGCGGATGAAAGCCGCGTCGAGATGCACCTGGAAGCGCGCAGCGAGCAGCTCGTGCGCTGGCAGGGCGGCCAGCGGCGCTTCGCGAAAGGCGAGCGCATCCACACGGAGGACAGCTATAAATACACGCGCGCCGGTTTCGTCGGCTTGCTGGAGCAAGCGGGATTTTCCACCGTACAAGTGTGGACGGACCCGCAGCAGTGGTTTGCCGTGCTGTATGCCAAAGTCATCAGAGACTAACTGCCCACCAGCCCGGCGCTCCGCGTGCCTGGCGCGGTTGCGCTTCCTGGCCGCACGGCACCGCCGCTCGCGACGCTGCCGTCAGGCGTTCAAAGTACCAACATGACATAAAAAAACGACCATGCTGATCGATCATTATCAGAAAGTACGCAAGCATTCCCTGCTGCTGGCCGAGCCCCTGTCCGACGAGGATTGCGGCGCGCAGTCGATGGCCGACGCCAGCCCCGTCAAATGGCATCTGGCGCATACCACCTGGTTTTTTGAAACATTCATCCTGGAAAGCATGGAAACGGCCTTTGCGCCCTTCCATCCTGCCTTCCGCGTGCTGTTCAACTCGTATTACAACGGCGTGGGCGACAAGCATCCGCGCGCGCAGCGGGGCTTGCTGACGCGGCCCGGCATGGACGTCGTGCGCGCCTACCGGCTTGACGTCGATGCGCGCATCGGCCGCCTGCTGGCCAGCGAACTGGCGCGGCCCGAGCGCGAGCGGCTGACCATGCTGCTGGCGCTGGGCCTCGAACACGAGCAGCAGCACCAGGAATTGCTCTTGACGGACGTCAAGCACCTGCTGGCGCAAAGCCCCTTGTTTCCCGCCTATCTGGACAGCGCCGCAACGCCGCCCGCGCCCGCGCCTCCACCCGCGCCGTCGCCCGCCTGGCTGGCCTTTGACGGCGGCCTGGCGCAGATCGGCCATGCCGGCGACGGCTTTTGCTTCGACAACGAGTTGCCGCGCCATCCGCAATACGTGGCGCCATTCCAGCTGGCGGCGGCCCTGGTGACGAATGGCGAGTACCTGGCCTTCATCGATGCTGGCGGCTACCGCACGGCCCATTGGTGGCTGGCCGAAGGCTGGGACTGGGTCCGCACGCAGCAGCTGGAAGCGCCGCTGTACTGGCAGCGCGATGAGGCCGGCCACTGGCAGGAATTCACTTTATTTGGCTTGCGCCCGCTGGACGCGGCGGCGCCTGCCACGCACCTGTCGCTGTTCGAGGCGGATGCCTACGCGCACTGGGCGGGCGCGCGCCTGCCCACGGAAGCGGAGTGGGAAGTGGCCGCGCAAGGCGTCGACATGGAAGTGGGCCGGCTGCATCCGGCGGCGGACGCGCCCGGCGCAGGCTTGCGGCAGATGTTCGGCCACTGCTGGCAATGGACCAGCAGCAGCTATGCGCCGTATCCGGGCTACCGCCCGGCGCCGGGCGCGCTCGGCGAATACAACGGCAAGTTCATGCTGAACCAGTACGTGCTGCGCGGTTCCTCGTGCGCCACGCCGGCCGGCCATGCGCGCGCCAGCTACCGCAACTTCTTTCCGGCCGGGGCGCGCTGGCAATTTTCGGGCATCCGCCTGGCGCGCCAGGTGGAATAGTTTATGTCGTCGCCTGACTAGTTCAAGCGCGGGGCGGAAGGGGCAGGGCGGGCCGGTGCCTTGGCGCTGCCTGGCTCCGGCCGCTCCAGCTTGAACTGGCTGACGAGGGTTTCCAGTTCGCCCGCCTGTGCATGCATGGCCGCCGCCGCGGCGGCCGCCTGCTCGACGAGGGCCGCGTTTTGCTGCGTCGTCCGGTCCATCTGCATGATCGCCGCGTTGATCTGCTCGATGCCTTCGCTCTGCTCGTGGTTGGCCACGCTGATTTCCCCGACGATAGCGCTGACCCGGCCCACGCTGGCCACCACTTCATCCATCGTCGCGCCCGCCTGGCTGACCAGCTGCGCCCCCTGGCCGACCCTGCCGACGGAATCGGCGATGAGCTCCTTGATTTCCCTGGCGGCCTGGCCGGACCTCTGCGCCAGATTGCGCACTTCGGAGGCCACGACGGCAAAGCCGCGTCCCTGTTCGCCTGCGCGCGCCGCTTCCACGGCCGCGTTCAAGGCCAGGATATTCGTCTGGAAGGCGATGCCGTCGATGACGGCGATGATGTCGACGATCTTGCGCGAGGAGGCGTTGATGGCATCCATGGTGTCGACCACCTGGGCCATGGCCGTGCCGCCGCGCTGCGCAATGGCGGACGCCGAGCGGGCCAGGGTGTCGGCCTGGCGCGCATTGTCGCTGTTGCTGCGCACGGTGCCCGTCAGTTCGATCATGGACGAGGCCGTTTCCTCCAGGGCGCTGGCCTGGGCCTCCGTGCGGGCCGACAGGTCGGCGTTGCCGCTGGCGATCTGGCTCGATGCCACGGCGATGGTGCCCGTGCCGCTGCGCACCTGTCCCACCAGGGTGGCCAGGTTGTCGTTCATGTCGCGCAGCGCGTGCAGCAGCTGCGCCGTTTCATCCTTGCCTTCGGCCACGATCTTGCTGCTCAAGTCGCCGGCGGCCACGGCTTGCGCCACGCGCAGGGCATACGCGACGGGCGTGGTGATCGAGCGCGTCACCCGCCACGCAAAGATAATCCCCAGCAGCAGGGCGGCCGCGCCCAGGCTGGCCATCAGGACATTGGCCGTGGAGATATTCTGGTGAATCTGGCGGCCGCCGTTCAGCACGACTTCGCGCTGGATGTCATTGAGGCGATTGACGGTGGCCTGCAGCCGCGTGAGGGCGGGCAGGGTATCGTCGCGCACGTGGATGGCCGCTTGCGCCCGCTGTCCGGCGCCCAGCAGCTTGTCGGCCTGGCTGAACGACGCGACGTAGGCCTTGCGCTGCTGTTTCAGGGTGGCCAGCAGCTCTTTGCCTTCTGGCATGATGATCAAGCGGTCGAGGATGGCCAGCGCATCGGTGATGGTGGCCTTGTTGGCGTCGATTTCGCCGTGGATGGCGGTCGCGCGGGCCGGATCTTCGTGGATGAACAGTTCCAGGACCAATGCCGCGTTCGAGCGCGTGGTGCTGCGGATGGTGGCGATGGCGTCGGCCTTGGCCCAGTCGCGCTCGATGATGGCATCGCTGAGCGCGCCGATCCGGTCCAGCCGCAACAGGCCCGTGCCGACCAGCACTGCCATCAGCAGCAGTACCACGCCAAAACCCGCACCCAGGCGCGCGCCTATCTTCATGTCCGTCAATTTCATGGTGATTCCCTCGGTAGCTAATATTCTGTCTCCGGTGGTCTTGTTATGAAATGATTATACGGTTGGCATACCTGATTGGCACTACTAATTGCCCAACAGAAATGAAAAGCGGCACGGCGATCAAGCCGTACCGCTTTTTCTCCCTATGCGGAGGTGCTGCAGCGTACTCAGGCGGCGCTGGCGGCGACGTCGGCCGCTGTTGTTTTTTCCGCTTCCGTTTGCTTGATGCGGCGGTTCACTGCCGACAGCACGGCCTTGAACGAGGCGGTGACGATGTTGCTGTCGATGGCGGCGCCGAACAGGGTAGGGCCGTTATCGAGGCGCAATTCGACATAGCAGGCGGCCTTGGCATTGGCGCCCGAGCCGATCGAATGCTCATGGTAGTCCATCAGCTTGATGTCCAGGCCCAGCGCATTGACGAAGGCATCGATGGGGCCGTTGCCGCCGCCCTGCAGGGCCAGCGGCGACTGGCGGTGCGACAGGCTGATGTCGATTTGCACGGATTCATCGCTGCTCGTGTCTTCCACCATGCGGTGCGAGGCGTAGGCATACGGCGCCACCTGCTCCAGGTATTCCTTCTGGAAGATTTCATGGATATCCTGCGCGGCGATTTCGCGGCCCGTGGCATCGGCGACGGCTTGCACGGCGCGCGAGAATTCGATCTGCAGGCGGCGCGGCAAGACCAGGCCGTATTCCTGTTCCAGCAGGTAGGACATGCCGCCCTTGCCGGACTGGCTGTTGACGCGGATCACGGCGTCGTAGCTGCGGCCCAGGTCGGCCGGGTCGATCGGCAGGTACGGCACTTCCCAGATGCTGTCCGGTTGTTGTTTGGCGAAACCTTTCTTGATGGCATCCTGGTGCGAGCCGGAAAATGCCGTGAAGACCAGGTCGCCCGCATACGGGTGGCGCGGGTGGACGGGCAGCTGGTTGCATTCTTCCACGCACTTGCGCACGGTATCGATATCGGAAAAATCCAGGCCCGGGTGCACGCCCTGCGTATACAGATTCATCGCCAGGGTCACCAGGTCGACGTTGCCCGTGCGCTCGCCGTTGCCGAACAAGCAGCCTTCCACGCGGTCGGCGCCCGCCATCACGGCCAGTTCCGCCGAGGCGACGGCCGTGCCGCGGTCGTTATGCGGATGCACGCTGATGATGATGGAATCGCGGCGCGCCAGCTTGCGCGACATCCATTCGATCTGGTCCGCATACACGTTGGGCGTGCTGCATTCCACGGTCGATGGCAGGTTGATGATCATCTTGTTGGCGGGTGTCGGCTTCCAGATGGCGCTGACGGCGTCGCAGATGTGCTTGGAGAAATCCAGTTCCGTGGTGGAGAACGACTCCGGCGTGTATTCAAAGCCCCATTCCGTTTCCGGATGCTGCGCCACCAGTTGCTTGACCAGGGTGGTGCCGGTGGTGGCGATCTGCGTGATTTCCTCGCGCGACATGCCGAACACGACCTTGCGGAATACGGGCGCCACGGAGTTGTACAGGTGGACGATGGCGCGCTTGGCGCCGACGACGGATTCCACCGTGCGGCGGATCAGCTCTTCGCGCGACTGGGTCAGCACGATGATGGTGACGTCGTCCGGGATGCGGCCTTCATCGACGAGCTTGCGCACGAAGTCGAAGTCCGTCTGCGAGGCGGAAGGGAAGCCCACCTCGATTTCCTTCAGGCCGATGGCGATCAGCATCTCGAAGAAGCGCAGCTTCTTTTCCGCGCTCATCGGTTCGATCAGCGATTGGTTACCGTCGCGCAAGTCGGTGCTCATCCAGATAGGCGGCTTGCTGATGATCTGGTTCGGCCATTGACGGTCGGTCAATTTGACGGGAGGAAAGGCGCGGTATTTGGAAGCTGGGTTCTGCAACATCATGATCGGGTACTCCTGAAGATAGGGGGAAATCAATGGTTGTGGCGCAAGCTTGCCGGGCGGCCACGAGACACTAGGCCAGGCAAGCGATCGGTAGCGGTAGCAGTGCAGCAGCGGCGCCAGCGGGGGCGGTCGCAGGGGGAGTTACGTGTACGAATGGGGATGGTGCAAACATCATCAAACCTTCCAGGGTTTTTGAAACACGCCGGCGTGTGGCCAGGCGAAGCAATGCGGCAAACTTATGCGCGTGCTAGTAGTAGTCGCGATAGCGACAGCAGGGAAGGGGATGGATGTTTGAAGGAGGACATGCACTCAATGTAAGGGAAGTGGTGGCGGGCTGTCAAGCGTTTCCTGGCGCCACCTTGTGTCACACGTAACGCACTTGCGCCGCCCCATCCGGCATTTCCTGCGCCATGCGCGCCAGGATGCGTTGCAGGATGGCCGCATCGCGGGGCAGGCGTGCCGCGAAGGCCGACCAGCCGCGCAGCTCCAGCTGTTGCGGCATGTCCACGAGACCCGTGATGGCATCGTGGAATGCATCCCAGTTCATGCCGTAGAAGGAAGGAAAGCCCAGCGCGGCTGCCAGCGCGGCATGCAGGGGGCGTGGCGAGTTGATCCCGCTTAAGTCGATTGTCACGCAGGCTTGCCGGCTCACACTATTCCCTTGAGCAAGTTCTGCAGGTTTTGCCGCATGCCCGCGGCCACCGAGTCGTGCTGCCGCAGGATGGCGGGCGCGTCCTTGAACGGTGCCGGGTCCAGGTACAGCAGCGGCAAGTCGGCCACGGCCACGCCGCGCGGGCCGCCACGCAGGATTTCGTCCGCATGGCTGTTGATGGCGCTCACTGCGGCCTGGATGCGCGGCGTGGTGGACGTGGCCAGGCAGGCCGCCAGCGCCGCGTCGAGTTCGGCGCGCGATGGCGCTTGCGGCAGCACGGGCGCGGCGATCTGTTCCAATGGCGACATATTGACTGCCGGCATGCGGCAGGCGCGCAAGCTGTCAAGCGCCATCAGCCGGTGTGCGCCGCCTTGCCGCAGCCAGCCGGCGATGCGGGGCCAGGGCGTGCCCAGCAGGGCTGCCGCCACGCCCCATTGCCCCGCCACGGGCGAGCCGACGTTGGCGTCGATCCAGGCGATGGCATCCCCGTTGCCCGTGTAGGCCAGCAAGATGGCGTTTGCCGAGCGCAGGGCGGGCGCCTGCGTGGCCAGCACGGCGGTCAGCCAGGCGAGGGCGCCGTCGGCTGGGTGGCTGGACAGCTGCTGCGCAAACGGTGCGTGCAGGGCGCGGCTGTCGGCAAATTGCAATGCGTTGGACATGGTATTGAGAAGTAAGAAGCCAGGCGCCAGTCTAGCAGCCGCTGGGCGGCAGTGGCGCCGCGCGCTTCTGAAACTTGTCATTTGTAAACATTTAAGACAGGCTTCAGTGGCGGCGGCCCCGCTTGCGCTACAATCGGCTCTCCTTAGTTTGCCACTGCCGCGTGCGGTTCTCTCCTGCCACCATGTTCCCTAAACGCCTGACCCTGCTTGCCCTGGCCGCCTTTGCGCTGGCCGGCTGCGATACCACCGCCCCGAAACCCGTACAAGTACTGACGCCGCCCGAGCCCATGGTCGTCACGCCGCGCAAGATCAAGATCGGGCTGGCGCTGGGCGGCGGCGCGGCGCGCGGTTTCGCGCACATCGGCGTGATCAAGGCGCTTGAATCGCAGGGCATCCACGCCGATATCGTCACCGGCACCAGCGCCGGCAGCGTGGTGGGTGCCTTGTATGCGGCGGGCAACAATGGCTTCGCCCTGCAAAAGATGGCGTTCGACATGGATGAGGCGGCCATTTCCGACTGGGCCTTGCCCCTGTTCGGCAAGTCGTCCGGCGTGTTGAAAGGCGAGGCGCTGCAAAGCTATGTCAACAAGGCTGTCGGCGGCGTGCCGCTGGAAAAACTCAAAATCCCGTTTGGCGTGGTGGCGACCGACCTGAAAAATGGCCAGCCGATCCTCTTCCAGCGCGGCAATACCGGCATGGCCGTGCGCGCCTCGTCGGCCGTGCCGGGCGTGTTCCAGCCCGTCACCATTGCCGGCCACACCTATGTCGATGGCGGCCTCGTCGCTCCCGTGCCCGTGCGCTTTGCGCGCGACATGGGCGCCGATTTCATCATCGCCGTGAATATCTCGTCGCAAACGGATACGCAAAAAGCCATCAGCTCGATGGAAGTGCTGATGCAAACGTTCGCCATCATGGGCCAGCGCATCAACCAGTTCGAGCTGAAGGATGCGGACGTGGTCATCCAGCCCAGCCTGGGCACCATGAAGGGCAATGATTTCAATAGCCGCAACCAGGCCATCCTGGCGGGCGAACAGGCGACCTTTGCCGTGATGGCGCAGCTCAAGCAAAAGCTGAAAGCAAAGCGCGAGCAGTAGGCGCCGATTCCGGCCCCGCATTTCGTATACAATTTTGCTTCAACATAACAAGGATGCCCCATGCAATCGAAACCGGTTTTGACCCTGGAAGACGTGAAGAAAATCGCTGCTGCCGCCGAAGCGGAAGCGCTCAAGAATAACTGGGCGGTCACGATCGCCATCGTCGACGACGGCGGCCACCTGCTGTGGCTGCAGCGCCTCGATGGCGTGGCGCCGATTTCCGCGCACATCGCGCCGGCCAAGGCCAAGACGGCCGCGCTGGGCCGCCGCGAATCGCGCATCTATGAAGAGCTGATCAATGGCGGCCGCGTGTCGTTCCTGAGCGCGCCGGAAATCGAAGGCATGCTGGAAGGCGGCGTGCCCATCGTCTTTGAAGGACACCACCTGGGCGCCGTCGGCGTGTCGGGCGTGAAGTCGACGGAAGATGCGCAGATCGCCAAAGCCGGTATCGCCGCCTTGGTGTGATGGACACGTGGCCAAACCTACTGCGCGGCGCGCTGTGCGGCCGGCGATGCTCACCGTACTTTAGTACGGTTGCGCTTCTTGGCCGCAAGGGGGGGGCGCCGAGCCTCACATCCGCTCGCTACGGTTTTGCCAGGTGTCGTGACGTCAACTGTGATTTATCTGCTTTAAGTAATAACCGCAATTGCATAGTTCAGAAGAATGAACAAGCCGCCCCGCGCCAGCCGGGCGGCTTTTTTCATGGGGCAGGGAATTTATGCTGCCGCGCAAAAAATGCCGCCGATCTTGAATTTTCTTCCTTGTGGAAAAGCTTCCTTTTGGTTATAATTCAAAGGTTTAGCCAATCACACATATACCGTAGCGACTACCCATCCCCTCATTCAAAATGACCGTTGAAACGCCCTGAGTGCATCTGGCTCGGGTATCTAGGCGGTCGGTCTGACGTGGCGCAGCTACGGTAACTTTATCAGGAGTTGCCCTTGCCGCCATTTTTTTCTGGCCCTGCCGTTCCAGCCATATTAGCGCTTGCTGATGGAACGATCTTTAAAGGTTTTTCGATCGGTGCCGCCGGTCATACCACGGGTGAGGTTGTTTTCAACACCTCCATGACCGGGTATCAGGAAATCCTTACCGACCCAAGCTATTGCCGCCAGATGGTCACCCTGACCTATCCCCATATCGGCAATACGGGCGTCAATCCGGAAGACGTCGAGTCTTCCAAGGTTCACGCCGCTGGCCTCATCATCCGCGATCTGCCATTGCTGGCATCCAATTTCCGTTCCACCCTTTCCCTGTCCGACTACCTGAAAGCTGAAAATATCGTCGCCATCGCCGGCATCGATACACGCAAGCTCACGCGCATCCTGCGTGAAAAAGGTGCGCAGGGCGGCGCCATCCTCGTCGGTACGCAAGGCAACGAGCCATCCGCCGCGCAAGCGCTGGAACTGGCCCGCTCCTTCCCTGGCCTGGCCGGCATGGACCTGGCCAAGGTCGTGTCCAGCAAGGATGCCTACGAATACCGCGAAACGGAATGGACCCTGGGCGAAGGCTATGGCCAGCTGGCGGACGCCGACGCGAAATACCACGTGGTCGCTTTCGACTACGGCGTCAAGCGCAACATCCTGCGCATGCTGACGGCGCGCGGCTGCAAGGTCACCGTGCTGCCGGCGCAAGCGACGGCCGCCGACGCCCTGGCGCTGAACCCGGACGGCATCTTCCTGTCGAACGGTCCCGGCGATCCGGAACCATGCGACTACGCGATCGCGGCGACCAAGGAATTGATCGAGAAGGGCATCCCGACCTTCGGCATCTGCCTGGGCCACCAGATCATGGCCATCGCTTCCGGCGCAAAAACGCTGAAGATGAAGTTCGGCCACCACGGCGCCAACCACCCGGTGCAAGACCTGGAAACCAAGCAAGTCTTGATTACCTCGCAAAACCACGGTTTCGCAGTCGACGCGGCAACCTTGCCCGCGAACTGCCGCGTGACCCATGAATCGCTGTTCGACGGCTCCCTGCAGGGCTTTGCCCGCACGGACAAGCCGGCCTTCTGCTTCCAGGGTCACCCTGAAGCGTCGCCGGGCCCGATGGATGTTGCTTACCTGTTTGACCGCTTCATCAACCTGATGGCTGCGGAGGAGAAAAAGAAAAATGCCTAAACGTTTAGATATTAAAAGTATTCTGATTATTGGCGCTGGCCCGATCGTGATCGGCCAGGCCTGCGAATTCGATTATTCCGGCGCGCAAGCGTGCAAGGCCCTGCGCGAAGAGGGCTACAAAGTCATCCTGGTCAACAGCAACCCCGCGACCATCATGACCGACCCGGAAATGGCCGACGTCACCTACATCGAGCCGATCACCTGGTCGGTGGTCGAGCGCATCATCGCCAAGGAGCGTCCTGACGCCATCCTGCCGACGATGGGCGGCCAGACGGCGCTGAACTGCGCCCTGGACCTGTTCAACAATGGCGTGCTGGCAAAATACAACGTCGAACTGATCGGCGCGTCGCCGGAAGCCATCGACAAAGCGGAAGACCGTTCCAAGTTCAAGGACGCGATGACCAAGATCGGCCTCGGTTCGGCCCGTTCCGGCGTGGCGCACTCGATGGAAGAATCGTGGGCCGTGCAGCGCACCCTGGGCTTCCCGACCATCATCCGTCCATCGTTCACCATGGGCGGCTCCGGCGGCGGCATCGCCTACAACGAAGAAGAATTCGAAACCATCTGCAAGCGCGGCCTGGAAGCATCGCCGACGAAAGAGCTGCTGATCGAAGAATCGCTGCTGGGCTGGAAAGAGTACGAGATGGAAGTGGTGCGCGACAAGGCGGACAACTGCATCATCATCTGCTCGATCGAAAACCTCGATCCGATGGGCGTGCACACGGGCGATTCCATCACGGTGGCGCCAGCGCAGACCCTGACGGACAAGGAATACCAGATCATGCGCAACGCCTCGCTGGCCGTGCTGCGCGAGATCGGCGTCGACACGGGCGGTTCGAACGTGCAATTCTCGATCAACCCCGTCGATGGCCGCATGATCGTCATCGAGATGAATCCGCGCGTGTCGCGTTCGTCGGCCCTGGCGTCGAAAGCGACGGGTTTCCCGATCGCCAAGATCGCCGCCAAGCTGGCCGTCGGTTTCACCCTGGACGAGCTGCGCAATGAAATCACGGGCGGCGCCACGCCGGCATCGTTCGAGCCGTCGATCGATTACGTCGTCACGAAGATCCCCCGTTTCACGTTCGAAAAATTCCCCACTGCCGACCACCACCTGACGACGCAGATGAAATCCGTCGGCGAAGTGATGGCCATCGGCCGTACCTTCCAGGAATCGTTCCAGAAAGCCTTGCGCGGCCTGGAAGTGGGCGTGGACGGCATGAACGAAAAAACCAAGGACCGCGAAAAGATCGAAGAGGAACTGGGCGAGCCTGGTCCTGAGCGCATCTGGTACGTGGGCGACGCATTTGCCCAGGGCTTTACCCTGGAAGAAGTGCACCAGCTGACCAAGATCGACCCATGGTTCCTGATCCAGATCAAGGAAATCGTCGACCTGGAACTGTGGCTGGACACGCAGAAGCTGGAAAACCTGGACAAGAACACCCTGTACAAGCTGAAACAGAAGGGCTTCTCGGACCGCCGCCTGGGCTTCCTGCTGCAGACGACCGACACGGCCGTGCGCCAGCAGCGCCATGCGCTGAACATCCGTCCCGTCTACAAGCGCGTCGATACGTGCGCGGCGGAATTTTCGACCGACACGGCGTACATGTATTCCACGTACGACGAAGAGTGCGAATCGAATCCGACCGACAAGAAAAAGATCATGGTGCTGGGCGGTGGCCCGAACCGTATCGGCCAGGGCATCGAGTTTGACTATTGCTGCGTCCACGCGGCCCTCGCCATGCGCGAAGACGGCTACGAGACCATCATGGTCAACTGCAACCCGGAAACCGTGTCGACCGACTACGATACCTCGGACCGCCTGTACTTTGAATCGCTGACGCTGGAAGACGTGCTGGAAATCGTCGCCATCGAAAAACCGGTGGGCGTGATCGTGCAGTACGGCGGCCAGACGCCGCTGAAACTGGCGCTGGACCTGGAAGCCAATGGCGTGCCCATCATCGGCACCTCGCCGGACATGATCGACGCTGCCGAAGACCGCGAGCGTTTCCAGCAAATGCTGCACACGCTGGAGCTGCGCCAGCCGCCTAACCGCACGGCGCGCACGGAAGCCGACGCTTTGGCCCTGGCGCAGGAAATCGGCTACCCGCTGGTCGTGCGTCCATCGTACGTGCTGGGCGGCCGCGCCATGGAAATCGTCCACGAGCAGCGCGACCTGGAGCGCTACATGCGCGAAGCCGTCAAGGTCTCGCACGATTCGCCGGTGCTGCTGGACCGCTTCCTGAACGACGCCATCGAGTGCGACGTCGACTGCATCTCCGACGGCGAAACAACGTTCATCGGCGGCGTGATGGAACACATCGAACAGGCAGGCGTCCATTCGGGCGACTCGGCTTGCTCCTTGCCGCCGTATTCGCTGGCGCCGGAAACCATCGAGGAACTGAAGCGCCAGACGGCGCTGATGGCCAAGGGCCTGAACGTGGTCGGCCTGATGAACGTGCAGTTCGCGATCCAGAAGCAAGAGATCGAGGGCCAGATGAAAGACGTCGTCTTCGTGCTGGAAGTCAATCCACGCGCCTCGCGCACCGTGCCTTTCGTGTCGAAGGCCACGGGCCTGCAACTGGCGAAGATCGCCGCGCGCTGCATGGTGGGCCAGTCGCTGGCATCGCAAGGCATCACGCAGGAAGTCGTGCCGCCATACTTCAGCGTCAAGGAAGCCGTGTTCCCGTTCGTCAAGTTCCCGGGCGTGGACACCATCCTGGGCCCTGAAATGAAGTCGACGGGCGAAGTCATGGGCGTCGGACTGACCTTCGGCGAAGCGTTCGTGAAGTCGCAGCTGGGCGCCGGCGTCAACCTGCCGAAGTCGGGCAAGGTCTTCATCAGCGTGAAAGCGTCGGACAAGCCGCGCGCCGTGCAAGTGGCGCGTGACCTGGTCGAGTCCGGTTTCACCGTGGTCGCCACCAAGGGCACGGCCGCCGTGATCGCTGCTGCCGGCATCGCCGTCACGCCAGTGAACAAGGTGATCGAAGGCCGTCCGCACGTGGTCGACATGATCAAGAACCATGAAATCGTGCTGGTGATCAACACCGTGGAAGAAAAACGCAGCGCCATCGTCGATTCGCGGGCCATCCGCACCTCGGCCCTGGCCTCGCGCGTGACGACCTACACCACCATCGCCGGCGCGGAAGCGGCCGTCGAAGGCATCCGTCACCTCGACGAACTGCGCGTGTATGATCTGCAAGGCCTGCACAAGACCCTGCAGCAAGCTGAGTAGTCCGCGTGTCATTTGCAGTGGCCGCCGTTAGGCGGTACACTGCATGCTTATCAACCACAGAGTTCCGTGCAGAGCAGCGCGCGGCCTCTGTGGTTTTCACTTGGTAAGTCCGTTACCGTGATTAAACACAGGCAACGGCGCCGATAACTAGCAGATAGTAGAGATAACATGACTTCAGTCCCATTGACCAAATACGGCGCAGAACTCTTGAAAGAAGAGCTGCATCATTTGAAGACCAAGGAACGCCGCATCGTCATCGATGCGATCGCCGAAGCGCGTTCGCATGGCGACCTGTCGGAAAACGCCGAATATGACGCCGCCAAGGAGCGCCAGGCGTTCGTGGAAGGCCGCATCGCCGAACTCGAAGGCAAGCTGGGCGCCGCGCAAATCATCGACCCGACCGCGCTGGACGCGGAAGGCCGCGTGGTGTTTGCCTCGACCGTGAACCTGGAAGACCTGGAGTCGGGCCAGAAAGTCACCTACCAGATCGTCGGCCTCGATGAAGCGGACCTGAAAATGAACAAGGTGTCCGTGACGTCCCCGATCGCCCGCGCGCTGATCGGCAAGTACGCCGGCGACGTGGTGGAAGTGCAGGCGCCGTCCGGCCCGCGCGAATACGAAATCCTGGAAGTACTGTACATCTGATGCTGAGCCGCGTGCGCATCCTCGTTGCCACCCTGTGGGCCGGCAGCCTGTGGACCATCGGCTTCATCGTGGCGCCCACCCTGTTTGCTAGCTTGGGCGACCGCGTGCTGGCTGGCAATATCGCCGGCAGCATGTTCCGCGCCGAAGCCTGGCTGTCCATCGTCTGTGCGCTGGTGCTGCTGGCCTTGCTGCAATGGAGTCCCGGCGCGCTGGAGCCGAAGCGCCGCCGCCTGCTGGGCGCGCTGGTGCTGTCGATGCTGGTGTGCGCATTGCTCAGCCATTTCGGCATCACGCCGCTGATGGCGGAACTCAAGGCGCAAGCCCAGGGTTCGGCGGGCATCATGGACGAGGCCATGCGCAGCCGTTTCGGCCTGCTGCATGGCGTGTCGACCGTGATCTTTGCCGTGCAGAGCTTGCTCGCAGGCGTGCTGATCTGGAAACAGCAGTAATCGCCTCGCGTGTTGTCGGCTTACGCGCTGCGCGCTAATCCGACCTACCTGGCTACACGTAGGTCGGCTTTGCGAGGCCGCAGGCCACGCGTAATCCGACAAGCGCCGGGGTGTGAATATCGTAATAGCAATAAAAAAGCGGAGCGATGGAAAATCCCATGCTCCGCTTCTTGTTTCAAGCCCGGCCGCCTTGCGGTGGCCGGGTGAACAGGCTTACTTGCTGCCCAGTGCGCTTTTCTTGGCGCTCTTCTGGCGTGGCTTGGCACGCTTGATGGAGCCGCCTTCGGTAACGCGCTCGTTGCCCTTGATCATGACTTTCGTCACGCTGGGGCGCTTGGTGCCGCTGGCGCTGGCCTTGACGATGGTCACTTCGCGCATGCCTTTGCCGGCGCTGACCTTCTCCTTAACCACTTCTTTTTTCGGACGGTAGATTACCAGCAGTTTGCCAATATGTTGTACCGGGGCGGCGCCGAGATTGCCGCAAATCGTATCGTACATTCCGACGCGGGCTTCGCGGTCGTCGCCGAACACGCGGACTTTAATCAGGCCGTGCGAATCCAGGCCAAGGTCGATCTCTTTGAGGACAGCAGGTGTCAAGCCCGCTTCGCCAATGATGACGATAGGCTTCAGCGCGTGTGCTTCGGCGCGCAGTGCGCTGCGCTCTACGGGTGTAAGTTTTAGCATAATAATATTTAGTAATTCCCTTAAAAGCAGTATTCTACGCGAATGGCAAAGAAGAAATTAAACAAAAACTGGTTGCACGACCACATAAATGATCCTTATGTGAAGTTGGCGCAAAAAGAGGGCTACCGTGCCCGGGCAGCATACAAGCTGAAAGAAATCGATGAAGACGAAAAACTGATCAAACCTGGCCAGGTGATCGTCGACCTGGGCTGCACTCCTGGCAGCTGGGCCCAGTACACGCGGCGCAAGCTGGCCGGCAAGGATGGCGGCGGGGTCAATGGTACCCTGATTGGCCTGGACATGCTGGAAATGGAGCCGATCGCCGATTTCCACTTCATCCAGGGCGATTTCCGCGAGTCGCGCGTGCTGCGCCAGCTGGAAGTGGTGTTGCAAGGCCGCAAGGTCGACCTGGTCCTGTCGGACATGGCGCCCAACCTGTCGGGCATCGCCACGGCCGATGCCGCGCGCATGGAACACCTGATCGACCTGGCCATCGAATTTTCGCAATTGCATTTGAAACCGTCCGGCGTGCTGCTGGTGAAATGTTTCAAAGACATGGGTTTCAGCCAGATCGTGGAGAAATTCCGCGCCGAATTCAAGGTCGTGGTGCAGAAAAAGCCCAAGGCCAGCCGCGATAAATCATCGGAAATCTTCCTGATGGGCCGTGGAATCAAGAATCCGCTGAAAAATGCCGTTGAAGAAGATGATTCCGCTCTTGATATTTAAGGCCGAATCCGCACATGGGAACGAGAAGTGCTGTAGGAACGATGGCGTAAAAGCCTAAATTGTTTATACTGCATTTTTTTGCGTGAACGCGATTTTTTCGCGCGCACGGATCGGCGGGCTTTGGCACGGCCCGCTTATTGCGAGTAAAATCGTGTTTCTAGCTATAGGTAAAGAGATGCGCACTGCATCCAAGGAGTCTTCGTGAATAACATGTTTTCCAAATCTGCCATCTGGGTAGTCGTATTGCTGCTGTTGTTCATGCTGTTCAAGCAATTCGACAGTCATGGCGCCACAGGCGGCAGCAAGGCCATCGCTTATTCCGATTTGCTGGATGAAGTCAAAGCCAAGCGCGTCAAGGATGTCGTGATCGAAGGTTCGTCGATCACCGCCAAGCTGATGGACGACACCAAGGTGCGTACCACCGCAACGAGTCTCGACAAGGGCCTGATCGGCGACTTGCGCGACAATGGCGTGCATTTCGACGTGCGCCCGCCCGAGGAAGCGTCTTTCCTGCAAACTATTTTTGTTTCCTGGTTCCCCATGCTGCTGTTGATCGGCGTGTGGGTATTCTTCATGCGGCAGATGCAAGGCGGCGGCAAGGGCGGGGCATTCTCGTTCGGCAAGTCGAAGGCGCGCATGATGGATGAAGCCAGCAACACCGTCACCTTCGCCGATGTCGCCGGTTGCGACGAAGCGAAAGAAGAAGTCAACGAAGTGGTGGACTTCCTCAAGGACCCGAGCAAATTCCAGAAACTGGGCGGCCGCATTCCCCGCGGCGTGCTGATGGTCGGTCCTCCGGGCACGGGTAAAACCCTGCTGGCGCGCGCCATCGCCGGCGAGGCCAAGGTGCCGTTCTTCTCGATTTCCGGTTCCGACTTCGTGGAAATGTTCGTCGGCGTGGGTGCTTCCCGTGTCCGCGACATGTTCGAGAACGCGAAAAAGCATTCGCCGTGCATCATTTTCATCGATGAGATCGATGCTGTCGGCCGTCACCGTGGCGCCGGCATGGGCGGCGGGAACGACGAACGCGAACAGACCTTGAACCAGCTGCTGGTCGAGATGGACGGTTTTGAAGCGAACTCCGGCGTCATCGTCGTGGCCGCCACCAACCGCGCCGACGTGCTCGACAAGGCGCTGCTGCGTCCAGGCCGTTTCGACCGCCAGGTATCCGTCGGCTTGCCCGATATCCGCGGCCGTGAACAGATCTTGAACGTGCACATGCGCAAAGTACCTATCGGTACCGACGTGAAAGCCGATATCCTGGCCCGCGGCACCCCTGGTTTCTCGGGCGCGGATCTGGCCAACCTGGTCAACGAAGCCGCCCTGTTCGCCGCGCGCCGCAGCAAGCGTCTGGTGGAAATGATCGACTTCGAAGACGCGAAAGACAAGATCTACATGGGTCCCGAGCGTAAGTCGATGATCATCCGCGAGGAAGAGCGTCGCAATACGGCGTACCATGAGTCCGGTCACGCCGTGGTGGCCAAGCTGCTGCCGAAGGCCGATCCCGTGCACAAGGTAACGATCATGCCGCGCGGCTGGGCCCTGGGCCTGACCTGGCAGCTGCCGGAACACGATAACTTGTCCGCCTACAAGGACAAGATGCTGGAAGAAATTTCCATCCTGTTCGGCGGCCGTATCGCGGAAGAGATTTTCGTCGGCCAGATGTCCACGGGCGCGTCGAACGATTTCTCGCGCGCCACCAAGCTGGCCCGCTCCATGGTGACCCGCTTCGGCATGTCCGACAGCATGGGCGTGATGGTCTACGAAGACAGCGAAAACGAAGGTTTCTTCGGTGGCGCGACGAAGACGATCTCGGAAGCGACCCAGCAAAAGGTCGATGCGGAAATCCGCAACATCCTCGACAAGCAATACGCCCTGGCGCGCAAGTTGCTGGAAGAGAACCGCGACAAGGTCGAAATGATGACCAAAGCCTTGCTGGAATGGGAAACCATTGATGCAGAGCAAATCAATGACATCATGGCCGGCCTGGAGCCGCGTCCACCGAAAGTCATTCCGCCGCGCCGCAATGCGGGCGACAGCGGCACGGGCGGCATCTCGCCCAACGTGACGGCACCGGCCTGATAGCAGCCGCTGCTTCATTAGTGGCGGCAATAGAAGGGTGAGCAAGAAGGGTAAGGAGCGATCCTTGCCCTTTTTCGTTGCTGCCGCAGTTTTTTCCTGACGACTAAAAAGAGTTACATGCGACACTATTTGCAATTCGGCCGCTTCGGCTTCAACCTGCAGGGCACGCAGGCGCTGGTGATGGGCATCCTGAACATCACGCCCGATTCGTTTTCCGATGCGGGGCAATATCAACACCTGGAGTTTGCCCTGTCGCGCGCCGAGCAGATGATTGCCGACGGCGCCGACATCATCGACATCGGCGGCGAATCGAGCCGCCCTGGCGCGCCGCCGCTGCCGCTGCAGGATGAGCTGCAGCGCGTCATGCCCGTGCTGTACGCCTTGCGCGACTGCGGCAAGCCCCTGTCCGTCGATACCTACAAGCCGGAAGTGATGCGCGAAGCCATCCTGGCCGGCGCCGACATGATCAATGACATCAACGGTTTCCGCGCGCCGGGCGCCATCGAGGCGGTGCAGGGCAGCGACTGTGCGCTGTGCATCATGCACATGCAAAGCGTGCCGCAAACCATGCAGGACCAGCCCCGGTACGAGGATGTGGTGCGCGAAGTCATCGCCTTCCTGCGCGAGCGGGTCGATACCATGGTGGCGGCCGGCATCGAGCGCGAACGCCTGTGCATCGATCCTGGCTTTGGTTTCGGCAAGACGGTGGAGCAGAATTACGCCTTATTGCGCGCCACGCGCCAGTTGCGCAGCGAACTGGGCCTGCCCGTGCTGGCCGGCCTGTCGCGCAAGTCGATGATAGGCGCCGTCACGGGACGCCCCGTCGAGCAGCGCCTGGCCGGCAGCGTCGCGGGCGCCCTGGCTGCGGTAGCGCAAGGTGCAGAAATTATCCGTGTGCATGATGTTGCTGAAACTGTCGATGCGCTGAAGGTCTGGCGCATGGCCCACTGACCCTGTAAAATTATAATATACACAATAAAAGAGAAATACTATGACGCGTAAATATTTTGGTACCGATGGCATCCGTGGCCTGGTGGGCACGACTCCGATCACCCCCGATTTCGTCATGCGCCTCGGTTATGCGGCTGGCAAGGTGCTGGCCGAGTCGCAGGGCGGCAAGGCGCGCCCGACGGTGCTGATCGGCAAGGACACGCGCATTTCCGGCTATATGCTGGAAG
Organism: Janthinobacterium foliorum; assembly: GCF_978021625.1. NCBI lineage: Bacteria > Pseudomonadati > Pseudomonadota > Betaproteobacteria > Burkholderiales > Oxalobacteraceae > Janthinobacterium > Janthinobacterium foliorum. The sequence goes on from NZ_CDXDQE010000019.1 coordinate 38,800, forward strand.
CGGCGCTGGAAGCGGGCCTGTCGGCCGCCGGCGTGGACGTGATGCTGGCCGGCCCCATGCCGACCCCGGCGATCGCCTACCTGACGCGGGCACTGCGCTTGGCGGCGGGCGTGGTGATTTCCGCTTCGCACAATCCCTACCAGGACAATGGCATCAAGTTCTTTTCCGGCCAGGGCACCAAGCTGCCCGACAGCGTGGAGCTGGAAATCGAGGCGGCGCTCGACGCGCCCATGGCCTGCGTGACGTCGGACAAGCTGGGCCGCGCCAAGCGCCTCGACGATGCCCAGGGCCGCTACATCGAATTTTGCAAGAGCACCTTCCCGAACGAACTGGACCTGCGTGGCCTGAAGATCGTCGTCGATTGCGCCCACGGCGCGGCCTACCATATCGCGCCGCACGTCTTCCATGAGCTGGGTGCGGAAGTCATTGCCATCGGCAACAAGCCTGACGGTTTCAACATCAACGCGGGCTTTGGCGCCACGGCGACGGCCGCCATGGCCGCGGCCGTGGTCGAGCATGGCGCCGACCTGGGCATCGCGCTCGACGGCGACGCCGACCGCCTGATCATGTGCGACGCCACGGGCCGCCTGTATAACGGCGATGAATTGCTGTACGTGATGGTGAAGGACCGCCTGGCGACGGGACCCGTGGCCGGTGCCGTCGGCACCCTGATGACCAACATGGCGCTGGAAGTGCTGTTCAAGCAGCAAGGCATCGGCTTCGCGCGCGCCAAGGTGGGCGACCGCTACGTGCTGGAAGTCATGAAGGAAAAGGGCTGGATACTGGGCGGCGAAGGTTCGGGTCACCTGCTGTGCCTGGACAAGCACACGACGGGCGACGGTATCGTCTCCGCGCTGCAAGTGTTGTCCGCGCTCAAGCGCAGCGGTCAGAGCCTGCAGCAATGCCTGGAGGAACTGGTGCTGTTCCCGCAAACCTTGATCAACCTGCGCGTGGCGCCCGGTTTCGACTGGCAGAAAAACGCCGCCATGGTGGCCGAGAAGGAGCAGGTCGAGGCCGAGCTGGGCGACACGGGCCGCGTGCTGATCCGCGCTTCCGGTACGGAACCGCTGATCCGCGTGATGGTGGAAGCCAAGGACAAGGAGAAGGCCGAGTCGATGGCGCGCCGCATCGCCGACAAGGTCGGAGGCTGAAAACGTCCAGGGCGGCGCTGCACTGAACGTTTTCAGCAAGCTTCTCCCGGTAGGGGTGATAGTTATTTCCATCTAATTCGCCTATGGCAATTGACGAAATTGGGTGGGGGCGTTATTATCTTGTCTTCGGAGTGTGGCGCAGCCCGGTAGCGCACCTGGTTTGGGACCAGGGGGTCCAAGGTTCGAATCCTTGTACTCCGACCAAAGTCATAAGCGGGCTGTCAGAAATGACAGCCCGTTTTCTATTCCGCGCAGCCATGTCATTGCTGACGCGCATGGATTAAAATACTGCACCTTTCCGCCCATCGTTCAACGGATAGGACAACGGTCTTCTAAACCGTGAATGGGGGTTCGATTCCCTCTGGGCGGACCAGTTTCAGACTGGCCATTTCCCTGCGTGCCGCTTCACGGCCGCGCAAACAATACCTCACTCAGCAAATACAGCAGCGGCGGCGCGCACAACAGCGCGGACCATAGCGGCCGCATTTTCTTGCGCGCCAGCTGCGTCAGACGCAGCCGTTCTCGCACGGGCAATCGCGTGCGCGTCTGGAATGGTGGCTTGTGCATGCATGCTCTCCCGCATGATCGATGATGTCATCGAGCATAGCGGGAGAGGTATCAATGTTGCGTAAAGAATGGGCAGGCAGGCATCAATGCGGCGTAAAAACCGCATTGGCGATAGCCGTGCCGCTCACGAAGAGCGGCGCCGCGCCATCCAGCCCAGCATGCCAAGGCCCGCCAGCAGCATGGCATAGGTTTCCGGTTCCGGCACGGGGGAGATGAAGGCGCGGTAGTTGCTCAAGTCCTTGGGCAGGCCGGCGATCGTGAACGTGGTGCCGGCTGCCACGGGTGCCGCCCAGTGAAACAGCAGTTCTCCCTTGCCAAAATGGATGGCCAGGTAGTCATACGCGGCCGCGCTCGTATAGGAATTCACGCCGCCGCTGAAGCTGCCACTGGTGCCGGCGGTACAGCCTGACGTGGGATTGTCGCAATAGGACGCGGCTGCGCCGACGGCATTCAGGCCGCTCAAGCCAAACTGGGCATTGACGATGCTGCGGATATTTGCCGGACTCTGTGGCGTGATATTGTCATTGTAGTATTTTACCTGCACGGCCGGCGACGGCGTATACGTGACGCTGCTCGATCCGATGAGAAATCCGCTGGCCGGTCCCAGGTCGACCCATGTGGCGGCTTGCGCCGCCCCCGCAAGCAGGCCCATGGTGGCGAATGCGGATGCCCTGAGGGCGATATGCTCGATGCTCTTCATGAAAATCCCCTTGTTATATGCTGGCTTGACTGCGGCCGGCTTGACTGCGGCTAGCTTGACTGCGGCAAGATGCGCGCCTTCTCGGCGAGGCGGTCGTCCCGGCCCCTGCTGCTGTGCGTGCGATGACTGCACATATGCAAGCTTAAGCTTGATGTGGATTAATGTAATTTAAATAATTCTATTGTCTTACTTGACAATATCGCTGGCCGCTATGAATGGTTCAGTCATGGCGGGGCAAAGCGTACGGATGGGGGAGGGGAGCGCAGGCGCCGTACGCCTGGCCGGGGGATCGATCAGCTTTCTTCGGGACTCTTGCCAAACAGACGGTCCTTGGCATTGAGCAGTTTCTGTACCTTGGCGCCCATCTTCATCAGTTGCGCCATCGATTCGGGCGACAGGCGCTGCAAGTCGTCGAACCAGGTATTGGCCAGGTCGACCAGCTCGTACATTTCACGCATGCGTTCCTGCGCATACTGGTCCACCGGTTCCGTCGCTGGCGCCAGCAGCGATTCGCGCAGCACCGTCAGGGTGGGCGCCACTTCACGGCGGCGGCGTTCGGCGGCCACGACGCGGAAGATTTGCCACACATCGCCCAGGGAAGAGAAATACTCGCGCCGGTCGCCGGGAATGCGCGACTGGCGGATCAGGCCCCAGCCCTGCAATTCCTTTAAGCCGATGCTCACGTTGGAGCGCGAAAAGCTCAGGTGCTCCGCAATTTCATCCGCGTGCAGCGGATGCTCCGCGACAAACAACAGCGCGTACACCTGGCCCACCGTGCGGTTAAAGCCCCAGCGGCTGCCCATCTCGCCAAAATGGCTGACGAAGGTCAGGATCAGCGGCGTCATTTGGATATGTTGAGTTTTCATAAGTGTTTGAATTTTTTCACGGCATATTGACGGGGTCAATTGATATATGTCATGTTTCGCAGTATTATACAAAAAATCGAATTTACAGAAAATTCTGAAAACTCAAGAAGTATAAAATATGCCGACTGCACCCTTGTCCTTGCCCCGCTTTGTCCTTCCCCGTACTGCCAGCCTGGTGCAAGGGGGCGCCGCCTTGCTGTGGCTGCCCCAGGCGGCCTTGCTGGCGTGGGCCGTGCAAGCCATGCTCGATGGCGCCGGCTGGCGCGCCGCGCTGGCGCCGGCGGCCGGCGTGCTGCTGCTGGGCGTGCTCAGGGCCGCGGCCGAGGCGTGGGGCGCGCGGCGCATGTACGGCGCGGCGCGTGCCCACCTGTCGACCCTGCGCACGCACGTGGCGCAGGCGCTGGCGCGCCGTTCGCCGCTGGACCGCCAGCGCGCCCAGTCGGGCCAGGCGGCCAGCGTCATGGCCGAGCAGGCCGAGGCGATCGTGCCTTACCTGGTGCGCTACAAGCCGGCGCGCTGGAAAGTGATGATCGTGCCGCTCGTGATCCTCGCCGTGGTGGCGCCCCTGTCGTGGATCGCCGCCCTGATCCTGCTCATTGCCGCGCCCCTGATCCCCGTCTTCATGGCCCTCGTCGGCATGGGCGCGCAAGCGGCCAGCCGCGCGCAGATGGTGGAAATGGGCAGCATGAACGCCTTTTTGCTGGACCGCCTGCGCGGCCTGGCCACCCTGCGCGCGCTGGACGCCGTCGACGCCACGGCCGAGCGGCTCGATGCCTCGTCGCAATCCGTGCGCCGCCGCACGATGGTGGTGCTGCGCATCGCCTTTTTATCATCGGCCGTGCTGGAACTGTTTTCCGCGCTGGGTGTCGCCATGGTGGCGGCCTTCATCGGCTTTTCTCTCCTGGGCAGCATCCATTTCGGCACCTGGGGCCGCGAACTGAGCCTGGGACAGGGCTTGTTCATCCTGCTGCTGGCGCCGGCCTTCTTCGAACCGCTGCGCGAACTGGCCGCCGTCTGGCATGACAAGGCGGCCGGCGAAGCGGGCCTGGCCGGCATGCGCGACCTGGCCGACGGCGGCGTGCCCTTGCCTGGCGCCGAGGTGGCGGCGGCCGTGGTTTCTCCCGCTGCCATGGCCCAGGCGCCGGCGCCCGCCGTCGAGATCCATCGACTGCGCTTTGCCCATCCCGGCGAAGCGCCCGTATTCGACGGCTTTGACCTGGCCGTGCGCCCGGGCGAGCACGTGGCCCTGCTGGGCGCCAGCGGCGCCGGCAAGACCACCTTGCTGTCCCTGCTGGCCGGTTTGCTGCCCGCCAGCGGCGGCGAGATCCGCATCGGCGGCGTGCGCCTGAATGACGCCAGCGTGAATACCTTGCGCCAGCGCATGGCCTGGATGGGCCAGCGTCCCCACGTGTTTGCCGCCTCCGTCAGCCAGAATGTGACCCTGGGCCGCACCGGCGCCAACGCCGCGCAGGTGACGCAGGCGCTGCACCTGGCCGACCTGGCTGCCGTGGCGCAGGCGCAGCCGGACGTCATGCTCAGCGACGGGGGCCAGGGCTTGTCCGGCGGCGAAGCCGTGCGCCTGGCGCTGGCCCGCGTGGCCCTGCATCCGCATGCGGATGTGCTGCTCGTCGATGAACCGACTGCCCACCTGGACAGCGAGACGGCGGCGCGCGTGACGGACGCCTTGCTGGCCCTGGCCAAGGGCAAGACGATGATCGTCGCCACGCACGATCCCGTGCTGGCCGGGCGCCTGCAGCGCACGGTGCTGGTCGACGCCCTGGCACAGGCACGGGAGCTGCGCGCATGAACAAGTCACGGCTTCTCAACCCGGTGCTGCGTCAATTGCTGCTGGCCCAGCCCGGCAAGCTGATCGGCGGCGCCATGCTGGCGGCCTTGACGGCGGTGGCCGGCATGGCCTTGCTGGGCCTGTCGGGCTGGTTCATTACGGCCACCTCGGTTGCCGGCCTGCACGCCTCGACGGCCATCGTCTTCGATGTATTCGGACCGTCGGCCGGCATCCGCCTGCTGGCCATCGGCCGCACGGGTTCCCGTTACGCGGAACGGCTGGTCACGCATGACGCCACGTTTGCCGCGCTGTCCAGCATCCGCGTGCAGCTGTTCCGTGGCTGGTCGCGTCCCGCGGCGGCCAGCCGGCTGCTGCGCCAGCCCGCCAAGCTGCTGTTCCGTCTGACGGCCGATATCGACGCGCTCGAATCGCTGTACCTGCGCCTGCTGGTGCCGGCCTTCACGGCCCTGTGCGCCGCCTTGCTGGCGGGCGTGGCGCTGGGCCTGATGCAGTGGCAGCTGGGTGTCGGCCTGGCCGCATGGCTGCTGGCGGCCGGCGGCGGCATCAGCTGGATCGTCGCGCGCCGCGCGCGCCGTCCCGCCATCGTGCGTAGCCGCGCCATCGAAAAACTGCGTTCCAACACCATCGACCTGGTGGCGGGCCAGACCGATCTGGTCATGGCCGGGCGCGTCGATGCCCAGTGCGCCGCGCTGGCGCAGATCGACCGGTCGCTGGCGCAAGCCGATGTTGCCTTGCAGCGCCTGGAAACGGCTGCCGGTGCCGCGTATGGCGTGGCCGGCAGCGTGACCCTGGCTGGCGTGCTGCTGGCCGCCGCCGCGCTGGTGCAGCAGCAAGCGCTGGATGTGCCGCTGGCGGCCCTGGCCCTGCTGATCGCCCTGACGGCCGTGGAACCGTTTGCCGGCCTGCGCCGTGGCGCGCTGGAAGCGGGACGCATGCTGCTGGCCATGCGCCGCCTGGCGCCGCGCCTGGCCCCGCAAGACCTTGCCGCGCCGCCCGTCGATGCCGCGCCGGGTTTGCATCTGGAACATGTCAGCGCCGCGCATGCGGGCAGCCAGGTGGCCATTTTGCATGACATTTCGCTGCACATCGCGGACGGCGAACGCGTGGCCTTGATCGGCCCCAGCGGCGCGGGCAAGTCCACCTTGCTGGCCATTGCCGCGCGCGAGCTGGCGCCGCTGGCCGGCACGGTCCGCGCGGGCCGCGCCTGCCTGTTTACCCAGAAAACCGAATTGTTCCAGGATAGCGTGCGCGACAACCTGCGCCTGGCCGCGCCGTCCGCCAGCGACGCGCGCCTGTGGGAAGCGCTGCACGCGGCCGGACTGGAGGACGAGGTGCGGGCCTTCGCGGGCGGCCTCGACACCATGCTGGGCGAGGGTGGCCTGGGCCTGTCGGGCGGGCAAGCGCGGCGCCTGGCGCTGGCGCGTTTGTTCCTGCATGAATCAGATTTATGGCTGCTGGACGAGGCCACCGAGGCGCTCAATGCGCGGACGGCGATCGATGTCCTGCAGCGCCTGCGCGCGCGCAGCGCAGGGCGCAGCTTGCTGATCGCAACCCACTTGCGGCGCGAAGCGGCGCTGGCGGACCGGCTGCTGACATTGCGCGATGGCCGCATCGTCGGCGAGGCGCGGCGCGGCACGCCGGCCTACGAGGCGGCGCTGGCCGGCTTGCGCGGCGATTGACGAAGGACAAGCGAAGAATAGGGGAGACGCAGGCGGTGCCGCCTGACAGCTTTACAACAGCGGCGCCAATCGAACAGCATCAGATAGATACCAAGTTTACAATTACAGCAGGGAAACACCAAGGAAATCATATGGACTTCGATATTGTCGCTTTATCCAGACTGCAGTTTGCGCTGACAGCTCTGTACCACTTTATATTTGTTCCGCTGACGCTGGGCCTGTCAGTGATCCTCGCCATCATGGAGACGGTCTACGTGATGACGAACCGACCCATCTGGCGCGACATGACCAAGTTCTGGGGTGTCTTGTTCGGCATCAACTTCGCCATGGGCGTGGCGACGGGCATCGTCATGGAATTCCAGTTCGGCATGAACTGGAGCTACTACAGCCATTATGTGGGCGACATTTTCGGCGCGCCGCTGGCCATCGAAGGCTTGATGGCCTTCTTCCTGGAGGCGACCTTCGTCGGCCTGTTCTTCTTCGGCTGGGACAAGCTGTCGAAGCGGGGCCATCTGGTGACCACCTGGCTGGTGGCCATCGGCTCGAACTTCTCGGCCTTGTGGATACTGATCGCCAACGGCTGGATGCAAAATCCCGTCGGCGCCGCGTTCAATCCGCAGACCATGCGCATGGAAGTGAGCGATTTCGGCGCCGTGCTGACCAATCCCGTGGCACAGGCAAAATTCGTGCACACGGTATCGGCCGGCTATACGGCGGCGGCGGTGTTCGTGCTGGGGATTTCCGCCTGGTATCTGCTGAAAGGCCGCCACGTGCAGCTGGCCAAGCGCTCGATGACGGTGGCCGCCTCGTTCGGCCTGGCCGCCTCGCTGTCGGTGGTGGTGCTGGGCGATGAAAGCGGCTACCTGTCGTCGGAACATCAGAAGATGAAGCTGGCCGCCATCGAAGCCATGTGGACCACGGAGCCGGCGCCCGCCGCCTTCACGGCTTTCGGCTTCCCGGACGAAAAGGCCCGTGAGACGCACTACGCCGTGCACATTCCGATGGTCATGGGCTTGATCGGCACCCGTTCGCTGACGACGGAAATCCCCGGCATCGAGCAGCTGGTCGAGCGTGGCGAACTGCTGATACGCGACGGCATCAAGGCGTATGACGCGCTGCAGACCATCCGCGGCGTGGCGCCGGGCAGCCCCGTGCCGCAGGATGCGAAGGACATGTTCGAATCGAAAGGCCAGTCCATGGGCTACGCCCTGCTGCTGAAACGCTACGTGGACGATCCGCGCCAGGCCACGCCGGAGCAAATCCGCAAGGCCGCGCTCGATACCGTGCCGCCCGTGGCGCCCTTGTTCTGGTCCTTCCGCGTGATGGTGGGCCTGGGCATGTTCTTCATCTTGCTGATGGGGTCCTTCTTCGTGCTGTCGACGCGCCGCACCCTGGACAAGCACCGCTGGCTGCTGAAGCTGGCCGTGTTCGCCATTCCGCTGCCGTGGGTGGCCATCGAGGCGGGCTGGATCGTGGCCGAAGTGGGCCGCCAGCCGTGGGTCATCGAGGGCGTGCTGCCAACGGCCGTGGCCGTGTCCAACCTGGGCGCGACGACCTTGCTGATCACGATCGCCGGCTTTGCCGCCATCTATACCGTGCTGTTGATTATCGAAATGAAGCTGCTGCTCAAGGCCATCCGCAAGGGGCCGGAAGAGACGGCGCCGGCCCCCGTGCCAGCGGCCCCAGCCATTCGTACCCAACACGCCTGAGGAGGGCCAGACCATGATTTTGCATGAAATGATTTCTTACGAAACACTGCGCCTGATCTGGTGGCTGCTGATCGGCGTGCTGCTGATCGGCTTTGCCATCACGGACGGCTTCGACCTGGGCACGGGCATCCTGCTGCCGTTCGCCGGCAAGACGGACCTCGAGCGCAGGGTCATCATCAACAGCATCGGCCCCGTATGGGAAGGCAACCAGGTGTGGCTGATCCTCGGCGGCGGCGCCATCTTTGCCGCCTGGCCGCAGCTGTACGCCGTCTCGTTCTCGGGGTTTTACCTGGCCATGTTCGTCATCCTGGTGGCGCTCATCATCCGTCCCGTGGCCTTTAAATTCCGCAGCAAGCGCGAAGATCCCCGCTGGCGCGCCCGCTGGGACGCGGCCCTGTTCGTGGGCGGTTTCGTGCCGGCCCTGATCTGCGGCGTGGCCATCGGCAACGTGCTGCAAGGCGTGCCGTTCCGTTTTTCGCCGGACATGCACATCTTCTATGACGGCAGTTTCTTCGCGCTGCTCAACCCGTTTGCCCTGCTGTGCGGCCTGGTCTCGGTGGCCATGCTGGTGATGCATGGCGCCACCTGGCTGCAAGTGAAAACGGACGGCGCCGTGGCGGACCGTTCGCGCAACTACGGCAGCGTGGCGGCGCTGGCGACCGTCGTGCTGTACGCGCTGGCCGGCGTGGCCCTGTGGCTGTGGGTCGATGGCTACCGCTTCACCAGCACGGTTCTCGTCGATGGCCCGTCGAATCCGCTGCTGAAAACGGCGGAAGTGCACGTGGGCGCCTGGTTCCTCAACTTTGCCGCGCATCCCTGGACGTGGATCGCGCCGGCGCTGGGCTTGCTGGGACCCTTGCTGGCCTTTGCCTTCCTGCGCGCGCGCCGCGAAGTGCCTGCCTTGCTGGCCAGCGCGGCCAGCATCGTCGGCATCATCCTCAGCGTGGGCGCGGCCATGTTCCCGTTCATCCTGCCTTCCTCGATCGACCCGCGCGCCAGCCTGACGGTGTGGGATTCCTCGTCCAGCCACCTAACCCTGTTCATCATGCTGGTGGTTACTGCCGTCTTCATCCCCCTCATCGTGGCGTACACCACCTGGGTGTACAAAGTGCTGTGGGGCAAGGTTGACGGCAAGGCCATTGCCGACGACAGCGGTCACGCTTACTAAGTTTAAGAAAGGAAATCATTATGTGGTATTTCGCCTGGATACTGGGTCTGCCGCTGGCGGCGACCTTCGCCGTGCTCAATGCGATGTGGTACGAAATCGCCGACGGCGACACGACGCCGGAGCAGTACCGCGACTAGTGTGACTGGCCGCGTGTCGGATGAACCAGCCCCGCCCCCTGCGCCTGCACGGGGCGGGGTTTTTACTTTCATCAGAGTAAAATGAATTCGCCGCGGATGCGCAATTTCATGCCGCGCGGCGCGTCGGCGCCGGCCGCCACGGCCCAGGCCGTGATCCATTGCGCGCACCGTTCGCGGGCCGCCGCGTCGTGCAATCGCTGCAAGCGGGCATCGGCCTGGTCGATGCGCCGGGCCAGATACAGGCGCTGATCCATGGGATCCGTCTTTTTGCTGTAGTGCTGCATGGCATTCCCTTTCCGCGTGGTCACTTCCTTGGGTGATGGCATAGCCATTTACGCGCGGGCGCGCCGTTTGGATTCAGGAGAAGATAAAAAAATGCCACCTTATGGTGGCAGGCGGGTTGGCGCTCTCAGGCGGGCGTCCTGGGCGCAGGTTTGGGCGTGGCAATGGCGATCGGGTCGCTGGCCGGAAAGCTTTCCTTCAGCGCTTCATCCAGGATTTCCTCGGCGTGGCTTTCGCTGGCCGGGGTGGGCGAATCGCGCTCCGGTGGCGGGGCGGGTGCGGTGGCGGCGTTGGTGCTGGAATGCATGATATCCCCTCGCGGTGATGCGCCATGCTGCCGGGATGGCCATGGCGCGTGCTGATGCTTCCAGCCTAGCACATCGCGTCAAAAAGGCGCGCCAGATGCGCCTGTTGACGGCGCCGATGGTTGCGTCTGCTACACTGCGCTCCACTTTGATCGACGGAACCGCCATGACCTCCCTCCCTTTGCCCTACCGTGCCACCGCCCTGGACGCCTGCGCCTGGCTGGCTGAACAGACAGGCTCCCCGTGGAACCTGGCGCGCCTGCTGGAGCAGGGCGGCTTGCCGTATGTGTGGCTCGACTACAGCGAGGAATGGGCCGAGCTGTTCCAGGACGGCGTGACGCGCTATGCGGCGCCCGTCGTCTTCATCGGCGACAAGCAGCACCTGGCCTCGGGCGCCCCTGACGTCTGGCTGCGCTTCACGCGCGACTCGGGCAATATCGCCATCGAACTCAAGGGGGAAGGCTTGCGCGTGCCGGCGGACGGCCTGCATTTCCAGGAACGCGACCTGTTGCGCTTGCTCAAGGAACTGCAGCATCCGCAGCCTGCCGGGGAAGACGTTGAAAAAGCCGCGCCCGTCGTCCTGCCCAGCGCCCTGAAGGGCCTGGGCCGCGAACAGATCCTCATCGCCTTTGCCGGCGTGGGCAAAATCGACCTGGACAAGGGGATGGCCAGCGGCGTGGGCATCTTTGGCGACGACGGCGCCCGCGTGCGCAAGAATTCACGCGGCGGCAAGAACAGCCACCTGTGGCATCCCGTGACGCTGGCGTTCGGCTTGCACGACGTGCACCGCGTGCCGATGGCGCACCTGAAGAAGGCGTTCGCCACGCAGCCCCTGCTGCGCGAGTGGAAGGCGGACTGGCTGGAGTCGCTGCGCCTGCTGGGCGAGTAAGGCGCCAGGCGCCTCTCCGGTTCTACAATTCGATGGGCGCCACGTCCGTGCCGATATCGGGGGCCGCGTAATGCATGCTGAAATACACGAAGGCGCCGATATTGATGGCGACCGTGATCCAGAACAGGGTGCGGAACGAACGCTTGCTCGACTTGTGGCGCAGCCATTGCTGCGCCAGCACGGCGCCCGGCCAGCCGCACAACAATCCCAGCAGCAGCAAGGTGCGTTCCGAGGTGCGCCAGCGGCCCCCTTTGGCGGCGGACTTGTCGATCGCATAGGCCACAAAGCAGCTCAGGCTCAGCACGCCATACACGAGGGCGACCAAGGCAGGGATATGGAAAAAGAAGGTGGCCAGCAAATACAGGACGGCGAAGAACAGGATGACAAGGTAGGGCATAGGCAATGTTGGCTTGAGCGGAAGGCGAGAGTATCCCACAAGGGAACCGGTGCTGCCGCCTAAAACAGACAGCCCTGGGCCGTATCGACCTGCCTGGCGCGGCGCCGGGCATGCCCCGTCTTGAGCGCCTCGCGGTCGCTGGACAGGGAAATGCCTTCCAGCGCCAACAAGGTTTCCTTGGCGTGCAAGCCGCCCGCGAAGCCCGTCAACTCGCCCGTGGCGCCGATGACCCGGTGGCAGGGGGCGATGATGGAGATGGGATTTTTCCCGTTGGCGGCGCCCACGGCGCGCACGGCGGCGGGGCGGCCGATCTGGCGCGCGATCTCGCCATAGCTGCGCGTCTGGCCGTAGGGTATCGTCAGCAGGGCGCGCCAGACTTCCTGCTGGAACGCCGTGCCGGCAAAGTCGAGCGGCACGTCAAAGCTCTGCAGCGTGCCGGCGAAGTAGGCGCGCAGCTGGCGCGCCGTCTCTTGCAGCACGGCATGGCTGTCGTCGACGCGCATCGCGCCCAGGCGCACGCGGTTCGGCTTGTCGTTTTCCCACAAAATGGCGGCCAGGGCCGCGCCGCGCGCCACCAGGGTCAGCTCGCCCACGGGCGAGGGCACCACGATACATACGTATTCCATTGTCGTTCCTTGTACACGCCGCGGTGAAGAGATGAACGCCAGTGTAGCAGGATGGCGGCATGCTGCCCACCGCGTGTAGGATAGCGTTTTTCGGCATGGAGAACTGGCTGTGGCAAACATCCCCACCTACGACGATATCCGCGCGATTGCCGCGCGCCTGGTGCACGAACGCTATCCCTCGGCCGTGGCGGCCATCATCGGCGGCTCGTTCGCCAGCGGCCGGCAGACGGCCAGTTCCGATATCGATTTGCTGCTGCTGTTCGACCACGTCGAGTGCGCCTGGCGCGACACCCTCGTGGCAGAAGGGCGCACGGTGGAGCTGTTCGGGCACGACCTGGCCACCTTCACCTATTTTTGCGGTGAAATCGATGCCCCCGGCGGCAAGGTGCCGCTGGCGCGCATGGTGGTGGAAGGGGAAAACATTCTCGCGCCCGGCGATGCCTGCGCGCGCCTGCATGGGCTGGCGCATGCCATCGACGCTGCCGGCCCGCCCGTGCTGGACGTGGAGGGCCTGCAGCGGCGCCGCTACGCCATCACCACTGCGCTGGAAGACCTGGTCGACAGCACGCAGCAGGGCGAAGCGCTGGCCGTTGCCTGCCAGCTCTACGAATGGCTGGCCGACCTGCATCTGCGCGCGGCGGGGCAGTGGAGCGGCAGCGGCAAGCACCTGTTTCGCCGCCTGCAGGCGTTCGACGCCGCCACCGCCGCCCGGCTGGACGGAGCGCTGCGCCTGGTGGCCAGCGACTTGCCCGCCGGCCAGCTGGCGTTCCAGCAAGTGAGCGCCGCCGTGCTGGCGCCCGTCGGCGGTCCCCTGCTCGCAGGCTTCACCTTGCCGGCGCCCGCGCACTGGCGCAGCGCGCCGGCCTGACGTTCACGTCAGTACGTGCCGCGCACGGCGAGGCTGATGTTGCGCGGTTCACCCCAGAAGACGCCGTCGAAGAAGCCCACGTTGCGGTAGTACTTCTTGTCCAGCAGATTATTCACGTTCAGCTGGACGCTGGCGTGCCGGTTGAGCGTATACACGGCCATGGCGTTATACAAGGCATAGCCCGCCTGCGGGATGTTGCTGATGTCTCCCGCTGGCGGACGCCCATACCACGACTCGCTGTAGGTGGCGCTTTGCGCCGTCATGCTGCCGCCCACTCTCAGTCCCGTCAGCCGGCCGTCGAAACGGTAGCTGGTGGCCAGGCGCAGCAGATGGCGCGGCTGCGTGGTGGCGGCGCGGCGGCCATCGGCCTCGGCTGCATGCAGATAGGTGTAGCCGCCGTTCGCCTCCCAGGCCGGCGTGATCTGGCCGGAGACGTCGAACTCGACGCCCTTGGCCGTGATGCCGGCGCCGTTGGCCACCATGGCCTGGCTGCCATCGGGCAGCAGGAAACCGGGCGGCACAGTGCGGTCGAGCTCGGCCAGGTTCTTTTTCTGCGTGCGGAACAGGGCGGCGGACGCGTTCAGCTTGCCTTCATAGAATTCGCCCTTGATGCCCAGCTCGGCGTTGTCGCCCGTTTCCGGCGGCAGGAACTTGTCGTTGCGGTCCTTGCTCGTTTGCGGGTTGAACAGCTGCGTGAAGCTGGCGTAGGCCGAATACTGCTTGTTGATGTCGAAGACGGCGCCGACATAGGGCGTGACTTCATTGCGCGTTTCCGCAAAGTCGCTGCTGCCCGTGTACACGCCCTGGGTATCGTAGTTGCGCGTGTCCGTGCGGTAAGTGCTGCTGCGCGCGCCGATGATCAGGTGCAGCGGATCGGCCAGGCTCAGGCGCGTGGCGATAAAGCCGCCCGCCAGGCGCGTGACGGTTTCCGTGTGCGAGCCGTCAGGATGGAAGACAGGACGGGGAATGTTGCCGGTCCAGCTACGGTAGTCGGGGACGAAATCGGGATAGTGGATTTCCGCTTCGCCGCCCAGCGAACGGGCGTGCTGGTTGCCGCCGTTCCAGCCGACGATGGCCGTGTGTTTGCGTCCCAGCAAGGTGAAAGGACCGCTGGCGTACACGTCGAAGTTGTCGTTCGTGGTCTTGCCCGGGCCATAGGCGCCCGTCCACAGGAGCATGCCTTCGCCCGTCGCCGGGTCGGGATGGCCGCCGCCCGCATAGGCGACCGTGGTGCGGTTCGTGCTTTCCGTGCGCGCATAGCCCAGGTGCAGATTCCAGTTGCCGGGCAGGCGCTGGTCCAGCGAAGTGAACACGGTATGCTGCTTGTTGGCCCAGGTGCTCCATGGCGTCGTGAGGCTCGTGTTGCGCGGCAAGTTGGCCAGGCTGCCGTCCGCATTCCAGTAGGGCACGGCACCCCAGGTGGCACCCGTGGGTTTGTTGTCCTGGAAGTCGACGCCGGCCGTCAGCATGCTGCCTGGGCGCAAATCGGCTTCGAGGACGACCATGCCCACCGTCTTGCGTTCGTGGTACATGTCCAGGTAGGAATCGCGTTTTTGCCAGGCCAGGGCGGCGCGTGCGCGCACGCTGCCTGCCGCGTTCAGGGGCGTGGAGATATCCGCTTCAAGGCGCTGGTCATCCCAGCGGCCCATGATGAGGCCGGCGCTGGCCTGGAAGGTCTTCGTCGGCCGCTTGCGTATCATGTTGATGGTGGCCGACGGGTCGCCCTTGCCGCCCATCAGGCCGGTGGCCCCGCGGATGACTTCGATGCGGTCGTACAGGATGGTGTCTTGCAGCGGCGCATTGCCGCCCCGCGCCATGCCATCGATCTGGAGATTGTCGATGCCGAAGCCGCGCGCATAAAAGCGCGTGCGTTCCGTATCGTTCTGGCCTACCTGGATGCCCGTCGTCTGCGCCAGCGCCTGATCCAGGCGCACGGCGCCCAGGTCATCGAGCAGCTGGCGCGTGATGATGCTGACCGACTGCGGCGTTTCGCGCAGCGACAGGTCCATGCGCGTGGCGCTGCGCGCCTCGCCCGCCGTGTAGGAGCCTGTGCCTTCCGTGCTGGCCGTCGACTGGCCCAGCACGGTGACGGCCGGCATGGTCAGGGGCGCGTCGTCCGGCGGGGCATCAGCCGCCCGCGCCGGCAGGGAGAGGCAGGCGCTGGCCACGCCGGCGGCAAGGTTGAACAGGGCAAGGTGTAACAAGCGGGGCAGGGGGCGCAACGCGGGTTGGGGACGTTCTGGAGTCGATTGCATTTTATTCCTGAGATATTTTTAGTCGTGAGTGTTCCTATCTCGTCTGGCGGATGGCGCAGTAGCTGGGGGGATGGCATGACGCTGGCCCGGGGTCTGGCTCGGATAGCAGTTCCATCGTGCAGCGACGATGGAAAGGACGTACATGTGATTCCTGTCACGTCTTGGTGGCACTGTCGTGAATAAGAATCATTATCAATATAAGCGATATTTGCCAATTAAGCAATCGCGCGCACCAATTGAGTGCATGGCGAGGGATGCTGGCCGGTCGCGGCGTTTTTTGCAGGCTTCTGCGATAATGCAGCTGACAAAATATTTTCCTAATTGAAAGAAATTGCATGCGTACATGGATAGCCTGTGCAGGGTGGTGGTGTGTCGTCTCGCTGGGCCAGGCCCAGGAGCACGCGCCGCCACCGGCTGTTCCCGCGCCGCAGCAGAGTGCCAGCGCATCCGCCGCAGCCAGCGCGTCGTCCTCTGCCGCGGCAGCGTCCACCCATGTCGCCACGACCGATGCCGCGCCGCCGACCGCCGCCGCGCCAGCGCCCGCTGCGGAGCCGCTGCCGCCGCAAACGGTGACCATCACGGCCAGTGCCGATGCCAAGCCGCCCCGCGTGCGCTTCACGGCCTATCGTGAAAGTTATCTGACGGCCAAGAAAGTCTGGCAAGTGTCGAGCGGCAACGTCGTCATGGCCTTGCGCCTGATCCCGGCCAAGCTCAGCGCCAGTATCGACGACGTGCGCGTGGCCTTGCAAGGCAATGGCGCACCGATTCCCATCAAGGTATCGGAAGGGGGCGTGTTTGTCGTGCCCCTCAACGACGATATCGCCGCGCAGGATGGCACGTTCCTCGTGAATAAGGGCAAGGGTGAGCTGACGGCGAATATCGTCATCCAGCCCGCCGTGGCGCGCGATGCGTGGAATGTGACGCGCGTGGGCCAGGTCTTGCACGATGCCAGGCGTGCCGTGCGGGCCATCACGCCATGGTACAAGCGGCCGTTCGCCAACGAGGTGCAGTCGCTGGCCTTTTGCGCGGCAGAAACGGGTAGCGCGCTGCGCCTGATGGACGGCGACCAGCTGATCGCCACCTTGCCGATGAACGAGCCGGCCGTCAATGACATCAACCAGCCGGTGTTTTGCAAGATCTTCGACGGTGAAGACAAATACCCGGGCCATTACCGCGTCGTGCTGCCGGAGCAAGCCACGGTCTTGCTGCTGTAGGTCCGTTCAGTTGGGCTGGCGCTGCACCAGTTCCAGCGCCGCCGCCAGCGCCAAGTCCATGGTGGCCTGGTGAAACACCAGCCATTGCGGCAGCAGCGACAGTGCGTGGCGTCCCTGCGCCAGATCGCCTTCATCGACGGCGGCCCAGGCGTGGTGCAAGCCGCTCAGCACGCGCGCATGCTGTTCGCGGTGGTTCGCCAGCGAGGGAAAGCCGATCTCTTCCATCAACTCTTCCTCCTCGCGGAAATCGCGCTCGACCGCCGCGATCAAGTCGCGGAAGCCCACGCTGAAATGCTGGTCGCTCAATTGCGACAGCCGCGCCAGCTCCAGAAACAGCGCCTCATGCGCCTCGTCGATGGCGGGCACTCCCAGCGCCATCTCCTCTTTCCAATGCGAATCATGCATGCCGAACTCCCGGTTAAGCCCGTCCCGATGCGAAGCGGGCTGTTCCAGTGTGGGCGCAGCGCAAAGGTAAATCCATGATCTGGATCAAGAGTGTGATGAAGAGAGGCGGGCGCGGCAGGCACTGGCGGCCAGATGACTTAACAATAAAAGTACAAATTCCCTCCCCACGCAGAAGTGGGTTTGCACGATGCGCCCCGTGACCGAGCGCCGCTGAAAAAAGCCGCTGGCAAGGCGTCTTTGACGCAGACAGTACGGCTAGTACGGCAAGTCAACGCCACGCAGCCAGCGGCGTTTCTCGGCCGCGCGCATTATTAATGTTTGGGCCAGCGTGCCCAGAGAGCCTGCGCATCGACATTCGGTACCTGCAGCGTTTGCCCGGCCGACGTCTGCATGGCGTCGCGCATCACCAGCGGAACCAGCAGCAGGGCCGAGAGGGCAAGGCAGGTCAGCACTTTGAGCGTCAACATGGTCGTCTCCTGATGAGCCGGTGGCGGCGCGGGGATGCGGCGCCTGCCGGTCACTTCAATCACGTACTCATATATTTATTACCATGCTTGCAGTTTAGTTCATTTGTTTGAAACTTCAACTAGTTGCTGTGGTGCACTGCACCAGTGAACCTGTCGAAATGGCGCGCGGCGCGCCTTATTTGGCTTTCCTGCGCTTGCGCGGCTGGCCCGCCGCCGGCAGGAAAGAGTCGAGCCACACTTGCGTCAGCTGCCGCGTGTTCTTGGCCGCTTCGCGCTTGACGGCTGCCGTGGCGTGGCCGCGCGCCGTGTTGGCGATGCGGTTGGCGGCGCTCAGGTACATGCTCATCCAGGGGTTTTTCATGGGAAGCCTCGCAGTGTGGGAGTGGGGCGGCGCGCTTGCCGCCATGTCCCCACTCTAGCCGTCTGGCTGCTCCTCACCGTTCGCCGCCGCACACAGGGCGGCGGCCAGCAAGATGCTTTGATGTGGCTCAATACACGTCGCGGCGATAGCGTCCCGCTGCCAGCAGGGCGTCGACGCCATCCTGGCCCAGCAATTCTTGCAGCACAGCATCAACGCCGGCCGCCATGCCATGCAGGCTGCCGCACACGTAGACGATGGCACCCTGTTCCAGCCAGGCGCGCAGTTCGCCGGCGCTGGCGCGCAAGCGGTCCTGCACGTACTCCCGCTGGCCTGCCGCCACGCCATCGCGCGAAAAGACGCGGTCCAGGCGCGCCAGGTGCGCGCTGTCCAGCCAGCCTTGCAACTCCGCGCCGCAGACGCTGTCAAACGCTTGCTGGCGCTCGCCGAACAGCAGCCAGTTACGGGCCAGTCCCGCCCGCTGGCGGGCGCGCAGGTGCGAGCGCAGGCCAGCCAGGCCGGAACCGTTGCCGATATAAATACAGGGCACGTCCACCAGTGCGGGCGCGAAGACGGGATTGGCTTGCAGGCGCAAGCGGATAGGGCCGCCCAGCGGGGCGAAACGCGTCAGCCAGCCGGAAGCGAGGCCGTGACCCTGGTTTTCCACGCCCGCATGGCGTTCCTGGCGCACCAGCAATTGCAGCTCGCCATCGGACGGCAGCGAGGCGATCGAGTAGCTGCGCGGCGCGTGATGGGCGCTGCCGGCATTGCCGGCGTTATCGGCGTTATCGGTGTTACTTGCGTTACTTGCGTTTGCTGCGTTACCTGCGTGAGCTGCATCGCCATCGCTGCCATCCGCATTGCAGGGGATGATCTCCGCCAGCGCGCCCGCTTCCCAGGTTGCACCGGCCGGTCCGGCCAGGGTGATTTCGTGCAGTTCGCCGCCCAGGCTGCCCGGATTGAGCAGCACGCGGCGCGTCAGATGCCAGGTGCCGTACGATGCCTCTTCCTGCACGCCGATGGCGTCGATGGCGCTGCCGCTGCAGCGGGCCAGCGCTTGCGACCAGTCGGCCAGGGCGGCGGGGTCATGCTTGTCGACTTCGATCAGCGGGAACAGGGACGTGGCGCCCAGTGCGCGCAGCTGGCGCTCGAGTGCATGGCCAAAGCCGCAGAACGCGCTGTAGTGACGGTCGCCCAGGGCCAGCACGCCCACTTCCAGGCCAGCCAGCGGCGTGCCCGGGGTCGCTTGCAGCAGGCGCGCGAAGCGGCGCGTGCCGTCCGGCGCCTCGCCTTCGCCAAAGGTGCTGGCGACGATCAGGGCCCGTTCATACTGGCGCAATTGCGCGGGGTCGAACTGGTCCAGCGACTGCACGTCGACGGCCACGCCCGCTTGCTGCAGGGCGCGCGCGCTTTCCAGCGCCAGGCGCTCTGCCTGGCCCGACTGGCTGGCGTAGGCCACCAGGGTGGGCAAGCCCGTGTCTGTATTATCGGCCGCGCCGGCGCCCAGCATGGCGCGCTGCGCCTGTGCCGCCCGTTTCGCCTTGCGGCGGCCCAGGTACAGCATCCAGCCCGTGATGGCGAACAGGGGCAGGCCCAGGCTGGCGAGGGTGACGATGATGCGGCCCGGCAAGCCGAAATACGTACCCATGTGCAGCGGATAGATGATGTTGACGAGGCGCGAACCGAGGCCCTGCTGGCTGTACGGCTCGTTTTCCGTGATGCTGCCGTCGGCCGGTGAAATCGACAGGCGGCTGCGCGCCCGCTCATGCGGCGCGTCGCTGGCCAGCCACGTGAATTGCACGGCGTCGCCCGGGCGCGTGGGCATGCGCACGCTGGCCAGGGTCCAGCCGGCCGCATGCTGCTGGAAGCTGGTCCAGGCCAGGCCGATATCGGCTGCCGGCGTTTCTTTTTTCTCCTTGCCAGGTCCCTTCTTGCCCGGCGCTTGCGCCACCCGCGGGGGCTTGCCGGCCCAGGCGTCGATATTGTCGCGCACCACGTCATAGCTCCAGTAGATCCCCGTCAGGGTCAGCGCCACGTAGACCACCAGGCACCAGGTGCCGGCCACGGCGTGCAGATTCCACAGGAAGGAGCGGCCTTTCAAGGCGGGATCGAAGGTCAGCCAGGTGCGCCAGTCCAGCGGACGGCGGGGCCAGCGCAGGTACAGGCCGGACAACGCCAGGCCCAGCAGGCACAGGGCCAGCGCGCCCGCCACCTGCCGGCCCGGATCGCGTGGCAGCAGCAGCCAGCGGTGCAGGGATTCCGTCCATTCAAAAAATTCCGCGCCCGCCAGTGCCGGCTGGGTGCCGCCCGTGTACGGGTGCACATAAATGGATACGCCGCGCCGCTGGCCATTCTTCGGCGCAAAGAATAAACGGGGCGCCGCGCCTGCCTCGGCGTACACCGTGATGGAGGCCACGCGCTGGCCGTGTTCGGCCGCCGCGATGCTGCCCAGCTGGCCCGGCGTCAGCGGCGCGCGCGTTTCCACTGGAACATGGCGCACGCCGGGGTTCATCAGGTCCAGCAATTCATCCTTGAAGGCCAGGGTGGCGCCGCTCAGGCCGATGATCACCAGCACCGTGCCGGCCGTGATGCCGATAAACCAGTGCAGCTGGAACCACACCTGCTTCCAGCTCCAGTGCCAGCGCCGTGGTGTGGGCGTGGCGGCATGCTGGCGCTGCTGCCGGGCATCCGGCGCCCCGTCGGCGCTGGCGCGCAACTGGGGCTGGGGCAGGGAAGGGGAAGTAGGCATGAATCGGCTTTCGATAGCGCTGCCACGGCGTCAGGCGGCATGGCAGTAAGGGTGAAGGCTGACATAGTATCGCAAACGAGAATCATTCGCAAATAATGGCGTGCCCTCATTTGTGGCGCAAAGTGCCACGGATGTTGAAAATGATGACATTGATAATTTACATCACAGTGAAATTATGTGAAAATGAAAATCATTCTCATTCGTGATCGTGCGCTGTGGTCATGCGTGCCCGAACATGAGTGCTTGATGCGCTGACCCACTTGGCTGGCAAGTTCGGCAGCCCTTTTGCTCGTTTGCCCGTGTCCACCATTTCTCCTTCCATCGACGCATTCAGTGACTTGTACAGCAGCCATCATGGCTGGCTGTATAACTGGCTGTGGCGCAAGCTGGGTTGCCGCGACGGTGCGGCCGACCTGGCGCAAGACACGTTTGTCCGCATGCTGGCCACGCAGTCGGCGGACGGCCTGCGCGAACCGCGTGCCTACCTGAGCACGGTCGCCAATGGCTTGCTGGTCAACCACTGGCGCCGCCTGACACTGGAGCGCACCTTCCTCGCCGCCCTGGCCAGCCGGCCCGAACTGACGGCGCCATCGCCCGAAGAGCGGGCCTTGGTGGTCGAATCGCTGTACCGCATCGACGCCATGCTCGACACCCTGTCGCCGCGCGCGCGCCAGGCCTTCCTGCTGGCGCAGATCGACGGGCTGACGTATGCGCAGATCGCCACGCAGCTGGAGGTGTCCGAGCGCATGGTGAAAAAATACATGGCGCAAGCCATGCTGCAATGCATGCTGTGCATGGATGATGCAGACTGATCCAGCCATGCCGCCAGCGCAGCGCTCGGCCGACTATGCCATCCTGCAGGAAGCGGCCGAATGGTTCGCCGTGCTGCGCGGCGACGATGCCGGACCTGCCGAGCAGCAGGCGTGGGAACGCTGGCATGCCGAGTCGCCCGCCCACCGCGCCGCCTGGCGCAGGGTGGAGGCCGTCAGCGCCGAATTCCGGCACTTGCCGGGCGAGCCGGCGCGCCAGGCGCTCGACGATGCGGGCCCGCGCCACAGCGACGCCGCGCGCCGCGGCCTCGTCAAGGGGCTGCTGGCGCTGTGCCTGACGAGCGGGATGGGCGGCGCCATGCTGCTGCGGCGCGACACGCGCAGCTGGATCGCCAGCCTGCATGCGGCAGAAAAGACGCCGGTCGGCGCGATACGCCAGCTGGCGCTGGCCGATGGTTCGCAACTGTGGCTGAACACGGCCACGTCCCTCGACATCGATTACAGCCCGGGCTTGCGCCGCATCGCCCTGCATGGCGGTGAGATTTATATTGCCAGCGCGCGCGACCGCCAGCAGCCGGCCAGGCCGCTGGTGGTCGACACCATGCACGGGCGCCTGCGCGCGCTGGGCACGCGTTTCAGCGTGCAGCCGCAGGGCGAGCGCACCTTGCTGGCCGTCTACGAGGGCAGCGTGGAAGTGGCGCCCCGCGACGGCGGCACGCCGCGCATCGTGCCAGCAGGCCAGCAGGTCCGCTTTGGCGCTGGCGACATCGGCGAGCCGTTTGCCGCCGATCCGAATGCGGCCGCCTGGATCGACTACCGCTTGCAGCCGGAGCAGATGCGGCTTGACGATTTCCTTGCGCAACTGTCGCGCTACCGGCACGGCCACCTGGGCTGCGCGCCTGAAGTGGCGCACCTGCGCCTGGTGGGCAGCTATCCGCTGGCCGACACGAACCGCATCCTGGCAGCGCTGGAAGCGACCTTGCCCGTGAAAATCCACCGCGTGCATGACTGGTGGGTCACGGTCGAAGCACAGCCGAAACAGTAAATAAGAATATTTCTCAAAAAGAGGTTCCCTTTTTGAAAAGTTGTTTGGCAAGGTAACAGTAGCTTGCTCAATACAATTGCTCAATATAACAAAGGAAGCCGTGCCGTTTTTACCCCGACCTCTGCCGTTTGCCCGCCGCCTGCTGCCGCTGTCCCTGGCTGCGGCGCTGCTGGCCGTGCCTGCCATGCATGGCCTGGCGGCGGAGGAGGCCGCGCGCAGCTTCCGCATCGCCGCCGCGCCGCTGGGCCAGGCCTTGCGCCAGTTTGCGGGCCAGGCGGGGATCTTGCTGTCGGCCGAAGGCGGCTTGACGCAGGGCAAGCGCAGCGTCGGCCTGAATGCCACCGTGGCCACCAGCCAGGGCTTGCGGCAATTGCTGACAGGCACGGGCCTCGTGGCCGTGCAGTTGCCGGATGGAAGTTACATCGTGCGCCTGGCGCCCGTGCCCCTGCATGCCGACGCGAATGGAGCAGGGACGGGCCTGCAGGTGCTGGCGCCTGTCACCGTGCAAGGCGACAGCGACGATGGCTACCGCCGCGCCAGCTCCGCCACCGCCAGCCGCAATGACACGGCCTTGCGCGACACGCCGCAAGCCGTCAGCGTCGTCACGGGCGAACTGATACGCGACCAGGACATGCGCAGCATGGCCGACGCCATGCGCTACATGCCGGGCGTGGGCACGGCCGCAGGCGAGGGCAACCGCGATACGGCCGTGATGCGCGGCAACAGCTCAACTTCGGATTTTTACCTGGACGGCATGCGCGACGACGTGCAGTACTACCGCGATTTCTACAATATCGAAAGAGTCGAAGCCATCAAGGGGCCGAACGCCATGGTCTTTGGCCGCGGTGGCGGCGGTGGCGTCATCAACCGCGCCACCAAGCAGCCGCAATGGAGCAGCGATGGCGAGGTCACGGCAAGCCTGGGCAGCTGGCGCAACCGGCGCGCCGCCCTCGATGTGCAGCAGGTGGTCGGCACCGGCGTGGCCGTGCGCGTCAACGCCATGGCGGAAGACAGCGACTCGTTTCGCCAGGGCGTCAACGTGCGCCGCAGCGCCATCAACCCCGTTGCCGCCTGGCGCCTGTCGCCGCGCACCATGGTGGTGGCCAGCTACGAACATTTCCGCGATGACCGGGTGACGGACCGGGGCGTGCCTTCCTACCAGGGGCGGCCGTTCGAGACGGACCCGTCCACCTTCTTCGGCATCGCCGGCAGCAGCCCGTCGTGGGCGTATATCGACGCGCTGGGCGTGACGGTGGAACACGACCTGGGTGGCGGTGTCAGCGTGCGCAACCGCACCCGCCTGGCCGATTACGACAAGCTGTACCAGAACGCCTTTCCCGGTCCCGTCAGTGCGGATGGGGCCAGCGTGACGGTGCTGGCGTACAACAGCGCGACCAAGCGGCGCAACCTGTTCAACCAGACGGACGTGGAGTGGACTGTGACGGCCGGGGCCGTGCAGCACCGCCTGACGGCGGGCGTGGAACTGGGCCGCCAGACGACGGACAATCTGCGCAACACCGGTTATTTCACCACCCTGGGGGACGATGTCACGCACATCAGCCTGCCCACCGCGCACCCGGTGACGGACTTGCCCGTGACCTTCCGTCCCAGCGCCACGGATGCGGACAACCATGGCGTGGCCGACACGGCCGCCATTTATCTGCAGGACCAGCTGCGTTTCGGGCCGCATTGGCAGGCCGTGGCGGGCGTGCGCTACGAGCGCTTCGCCGTCGACTTCGTCAACAGGCGCAACGGCGCGCGCATCGCCCGCACGGATGCGCCATGGTCGCCGCGCGCGGCCCTCATTTATCAGCCGGTGCCGGCCCTGTCGCTGTATGCCAGCGTCAGCCAATCCTTCCTGCCGCGCGCGGGCGAGCAGCTGGCATCGTTGACGCCCAGCAATGCCGTGTTCGAGCCGGAGCGTTTCCGCAACGTGGAGGCGGGCGCCAAATGGGATATCGCGCCGCTGCTGTCTGCCAGCGCGGCCCTGTACCGCCTGGAGCGCAGCAATGTCGCCGTTACCGATCCGCTCGATACCACGCGGGCCATGCTGGTCGACGGCCAGCGCAGCGAGGGGCTGGAACTGGAGATCAATGGCAAGGTCTTGCCCGGCTGGAGCATCGCGGGCGGCTATGCCTGGCAAAAAGCCGTGCTGACGGCCACGCAATCGGCCACGGCCCTGGCGGGCGCCACGGTGGCGCACGTGCCCAGGCACAGCCTGTCGCTGTGGAACCGCTACGATTTTTCCCCGGCCTGGGGCGTGGCGCTGGGCGTGATCGCCCGCAGCGCCGTATATGCCTCCGTGTCGGATACGGTGGCGCTGCCGGGCTTTGCCCGGGTCGACGGCGCCGTTTACTTCAAGCCACCGGGGAAATTTCAGTGGCAGCTGAATCTGGAAAACCTGTTCAACAAAAAATATTATGCCTCCGCCCACAGCAATGACAACATCGCGCCCGGTTCGCCCCGGGCGCTGCGCATGACGGCGCTGTGGCGGTTCTAGTGTTGTCGTACCCCAGTTTGTAGCACCAAGCAATCAACGAGCCAGCCAACTGCCGGGGGGCAGTAGCCAGCCAACTTATTCCATCCGATAGATTGAAAGATAGCGATGACATCGAAAGACAAAGCGGGCGTTACCATCCGCAGCCGCAAGCACCAGACCACTTCCACGCCGCGCATGCACGGCACGGCACTGGCCGCGTTCGCCACCCTGGCCATGCCGCTGGCGCTGCACGCGCAAACGACGGACAAGCCGCAGCAACTGCAGGAAGTCAAGGTCGTCGGCACGGCCGATCGCCTGATCCAGGCCCCGGTCAAGTCGGCCAACGACAAGCTGACGGCGCCGCTGCTGGACACGCCGAAATCCGTGACCGTGATTCCTGCTGAAATCATTTCGCAAACGGGCGCCGTCTCGCTGACGGACGCGCTGCGCACCGTGCCGGGCATCACCATCGGCGCCGGCGAAGGCGGCAACCCCGTGGGCGACAATCTGTTCATCCGCGGCTACAACGCGCAAACGGACACGTATATCGACGGCATCCGCGACACGGGTTCGCAATCGCGTGAAATCTTTGCGCTGGAACAAATCGAAGTCGTCAAGGGCCCGAACTCGGCCTACGGTGGACGCTCGTCCGCAGGTGGCGGCGTCAACCTGATCAGCAAGACCCCGAAAGTCGACAATTTCACCAACGCCACCGTGGGCCTGGGCAGCGCCAAGTACCGCCGCGCCACGGCTGACGTGAACCGTGTCATCAGCGACGACGTGGCCGTGCGCGTCAACGTGATGGCGCATGACGCCCACGTGGCCGGCCGCGACTACATCAATGGCGACCGCTGGGGCATCGCGCCGTCGATCACCTTCGGCCTGAAGTCGGCCACGCAGGCGACCCTCAGCTACTACCACATGCAGTCGAGCGAGTTGCCCGATACCGGTTTGCCATTCAATAACCCGTTTTCGTCCGGCGCGAATGTGTCGAAAAACGGCAATGGCACGCCCGTCAACGTGCCGCGCGAAACCTTCTACGGCCTGGTGAACCGCGATTTCCGCGATACGCAGAGCGATATCGGCACCATCGACGTGCGCCACGAATTCGGCAACAAACTGGTGCTGCGCAACGTGACCCGCTACGGCAAGACCAGCAATGACTACGTGTGGACCCAGCCTGACGATTCCAAGGGCAACACCATGCTGTACGGCACTGTCTGGCGCCGCGCCAACACGCGCACGACCGATACGCAGGCGCTGGCCAATGCGACCAGCCTGGGCGGCGAATTCCTGGCCGGCGGCGTGAAGAACACGTATACGCTGGGCCTGGAAATCGGCCGCGAGGAAACCGACCGCAGCTCGTACATCTTCAAGCCGGGCACGAACAACTTGCTTAACGGCACCACCGCCTGCCAGACGTCGGGCGCCGCCACCGGCTACAATTGCGCGCCGCTGATCAACCCGAACGCCAACGACCCGTGGGTCTACACGCGCTCGGTGTCGCCGGCACGCACCAACATCGTCACCAACACGCGTTCCGTGTACGGCTTCGACACGCTGGAATTCACGCCGCAATGGCTGCTCAACGTCGGCATCCGCTGGGATGACTACAAGAGCTCGCTGAACACGCCGGAATACACGCTCGACGGCAAGGTCACCGCCGCCAGCAGCGCCAACGTGCACGCCACCTTCGCCAGCTACCAGGCAGGCCTCGTGTACAAGCCATCGGCCAACAGCAGCGTGTATGTTTCCTACGGAACCTCGTCCACGCCACCGGGCAATGACGGCGGCGACGGCATCGACGGCTTGACGGCCGCCATCCAGAACCTGAAACCGCAGGAAAGCAAGAGCTTCGAGCTGGGCACGAAATGGGAAGTGCTGCCCGGCGGCCGCCTGTCCGTGAGCGGCGCCTATTTCCAGAGCGACATGAGCAATGCGCGCGTGACGGCACCGGACGGCAGCACGCAAAACGTGGGCGACAAGCAAGTCAAGGGGATCGAGCTGGGCGTGAGCGGCAATATCACCAAGGAATGGTCGGTCTTCGGCGGCTATACGCACCTGAACGCCATCGTGGAAAACAACGGCTATGTGACGAATGGCGTGATCAATGGCGTGACGCAATACGCGCCGTCGCCATACAACGGCAACCAGTTCCCCACCACGCCGAAAAACAGCGCGTCGCTGTGGACCTCGTATCTGGTCACGCCCGCCATCACGGTGGGCGGCGGCGTGAACTACGTCGACAAAGTCTATGCGAACGTGGCCAACAACAAGTTTGCCCCGGCCTACACGCGCTTTGACGCCATGGCCAGCTACGTGGTCAACCGCAACGTGACCCTGCAGCTGAACATCCAGAACTTGACCAACAAGCTGTACTTCGACAAGGTCTCCTCGCCGCACTACGCCGGCGTGGCACCGGGCCGCTCGGCAACCCTGACGGCCAACATGAAGTTCTGATGTTCGCCCGTTTGATGTAGCACAAGGCGCCATCCCGGCAGAGCGGGACGGCGCCTTTTTTCATTTTCCGGTTCCCTTTTTATCTTCTCGCTTGGCAATGTCAGTAGAGCTGAACGCACAAGCGGAGAATCCCATGCAAGACATTCACACCCAGGATAGCGGCCGCGTGTTCGAGCGCCTGCGCGCCGTGCGCCTGCGCCCGACCAGCGCGCGCATCTGCATCCTGCAGGTGCTGGCCGGCACGCAGCGGCAGGCCATGAATGCGGAAAGCATTTATCAGCAATTGCAGCAAATGGGCATTGCCGTCAGCCTGGGCACGATTTACCGCGTGCTCAAGGAAATGGAGCTGGCGGGCTTGCTGCTGCGCGAACGCGAAGCGAGCGCCAGCGGCAACAAGGCCCGCTATTTGATCAAGCCCGACCATGTGGAGGCGGACAGCTGCTATCTCGTGTGCCGGGTCTGCGAGCGCAGCGTGCTGGTGCAGGACGCGCCGCTGGTGGAGCAGTTGCGCCAGGCGGCGGCCACGCATGGCATGGAAATCGGCGCGAACGTGATTTCCGTGCAGATGCGCTGCAGCCATTGCGCCGAGGAAGCGCAGGCAGGGCGGGGCAAAGGCCTGCGCCCCTGCTGAGATGACGCCTGCCTTGATGCGCTGCAGCAAGGCAGGCGGGCGCTGCGCTCCCTCGCTGGGCGGATTAGGCGCTACAATAGGCAACCTCTTTATTCCTTTACTCCTCTGTTGCTGCCATGACCACTTCCACACCGAATCTCGTCGTCACCCCGTCCGCCCACCCCTTGTCCGATGCCGAGCGCGCCGCGCGCATGGTCAACCCGGCGTTTGGCCGCATCTTTACCGACCACATGGTGGTGATTCCTTACCGCGACGGCAAGTGGCAGCAAGGCGAACTGAAAGCCTACGGTCCGCTGATGCTGGACCCGTCCGCGTCGTCCCTGCACTACGGCCAGGCCATCTTCGAAGGTTACAAGGCGTTTGCCCAGCCGGACGGCAGCATCAAAACTTTCCGCCCGGAACAGAATGCCGAGCGCTTCAACCGCAGCGCCGCGCGCCTGGCCATGCCGGCCATCCCCGTCGAGCTGTTCCTGGAAGCGGGCGACGCGCTGATCGCGCAAGACCGCAACTGGGTGCCGAAGAACACAGGCGAGAGCCTGTACATGCGTCCGCTGATGATCGCCACCGATCCTTACCTGGGCGTGCGTCCGTCGGAAGAATACCTGTTCGTGCTGTTCGCCTCGCCAGCTGGCGCCTATTTCCCGAAAGGCGTGAAACCCGTCACCGTGTGGATCAGCGAAGACTTCGTGCGCGCCGCGCCAGGCGGCACGGGCGAAGCCAAGTGCGCGGGCAACTATGCGGCCAGCCTGATGGCCCAGTCGCAAGCACAGGAAAAGGGCTGCGACCAGGTCGTGTGGCTGGACGCCGTGCACCGCGAATTCATCGAAGAAATGGGCGGCATGAACCTGTTCTTCGTGTATAAAGATGGCGAGAAGATCACCGTCGTGACGCCGGAACTGACGGGCACCTTGTTGCCAGGCATTACCCGCCGCAGCCTGCTGGAAATGGCGAAAGACCTCGGCTATGCGACGGAAGAGCGTAAATTGTCGGTCCAGCAATGGCGCGACGACATCGCCTCGGGCCGCATGACCGAAGTGTTCGCTTGCGGCACGGCCGCCGTCATCACCCCCGTGGGCGTGGCCAAGGCCAATGGCTTTGAAATGACCATCAACAACAATGAAAACGGCGCCGTCACCCTGGCCCTGCGCGAAGCGCTGCTGGGCTTGCAGCATGGCACGGCACCGGACGCGCATGGCTGGATGCACAAAGTTTGCTAACCGATGTCACCTGAGCAAACCTGCTGCGCGTCACTGGTACGGCCGGCGATGCTCACCGTACCAGTGACGCTTGCGCTTCTTGGCCGCAAGGGGGCGCCGAGCCTCACTGCAGCTCGCTACGGTTTTGTCAGGTGGCGTGACTGATGTTGTTCGTTTTGACCGCGCCGGCACCCAGTTGCCGGCGTTTTTTATATCTTGAAGGAAACTCGATGAAAATCCGCTCTGTCTTGCCCGCGCTGGCCGCCGTTTTCCTCGGCCTGTCCGCTGGCGCCGTGCACGCGGCCGACGCCACGTGCGCCGTTCCCCGCAACGTCAGCTATGCCGATTACGACGTGAAACCGTCGGACGAGAAAAACACGTGCTACAAGCAGAGCACGAATGTGCCGACCGATTCCTTCATGCTGGCGCTGTCGTGGTCGCCCGGCTTTTGCGACAGCCAGCGCCGCCGCGGCGAAGTGTCGAAGAAGGCTGCCTTCCAGTGTGCCGAGAGCAATCACTTCGGCTGGATCGTGCATGGCTTGTGGGCGCAGTCGGACAATCCGGCCACCTGCGAAGACATCTCCGTGACGCCGCCGCGCAAGACGGAGCTGCACCCGCGCTATTGCAAGGGCAATTTGCCGAAACTGGCGCCGTCGGACATCCTGCCGTATATGTGCATGCAGCCCGGCGAAGCTTTGCTGCAGGGCGAATGGGAAAAGCATGGCGCCTGCGATTTCGACACGGCCAAGGAGTATTTCGAGAAGGAACGCGAACTGTTCCAGGCCTTGAAGTTGCCGGACACTACCATGCCGAAAAATGCGCTGTTCCAGTGGATGAAGCAGCACAACCCGCAGCTGAAAGGCCGCTGGCTCGGCTATGAAAAGCATTCGGGCGAATTGCGCATCTGCTACTCGAAAGACTTTAAAGTCATCGATTGCAAGAAATAACACACGCTTGGTCATCCGATAACAGGCGGCCCAAACGTCGGCGGGCTGCCCGGCAGACTCCGTTCATCCATGCTAGTGTGTTGCCTGCGGCCATACTCTTGGCCTCTAACAAGAAGGTGCCCGGCGCAAGCGTGGCTGGCGGCGCGGCATGGATTTGGTATCGGATCAATGATGTTCAAGCAAAACAGGGCGCAGCCCTTCCTCGTGGGAGAGGACGGCTTGCCGCCGAATGCCCGTTTATGGGCCATGCTGTCCCTGGCCATCGGCGTCGGCATGGCCTCGCTCGATACGGCCATCGCCAACACGGCCTTGCCGGCCATCGCCGGCGAGCTGCACACGACTCCTGCCGCCTCCGTCTGGATCGTGAATGTGTACCAGCTGGCCATGGTGGCGACCCTGCTGCCGTTTTCCGCCCTGGGCGAAATCACTGGCTACCGCCGCGTGTTCATTTCCGGCATGTTTTTATTCACGCTCGCCTCGCTGGCCTGCGCGCTGGCCTGGTCCTTGCCGTCGCTGGTGGTGGCGAGGCTGTTTCAAGGCGTGGGCGCCAGCGCCATGATGAGCGTCAACACGGCGCTGTTGCGCGCCCTGTATCCCAAGCATCTGCTGGGGCGCGCCTTCGGCAACAATGCCCTGGTGGTGGCCGTCGCGTTTGCCATCGGGCCCACGGCCGCGTCCTTGATCCTGGCGACGGCGTCGTGGCCGTGGCTGTTCGCCATCAACGTGCCGCTGGGCGTGGCGGGCTTCTTCCTGGCCAGCCGCATGCTGCCGGCGACCAGACTGTCCGGCCATACGCTCGATGCGCGCACGGCCCTGTACAACGTGGGCGCCTTCGGTTTGCTGATTTTATTGTTCGGCGACGCGGCCCATCACGCTGCACTGTCCACCCTGCTGCCGGAACTGGTGGCCGTGGCGATTTTCTTTGTCTTGCTGCTGCGCCGCCAGGCGGGGCACGCGGCGCCCATGCTGCCGATCGACCTGTTCCGCCGTCCCCTGTTTTTGCTGTCGTCGCTGACGGCCATCTGCACCTTTGCCGCGCAGGGGCTGGCCTTCGTTTCGCTGCCATTCTATTTTGAAGTGACGCTCGGCCGTTCGCCCGTGGAAACGGGTTTCCTGATGACGCCGTGGGCCGTGCTGGTGGCCGTGATGGCACCCGTGGCCGGGCGGCTGAGCGACCGCTATTCGCCGGGCGTGCTGGGCGGCATCGGCCTGGCGGCGCTGGCGGGCGGCTTGCTGACACTCGTATGGATACCGGCGCACCCCAGCGCCTTCGACATCGGCTGGCGCATGGCCTTGTGCGGCGTCGGTTTCGGCTTTTTCCAGGCGCCCAATTTGAAAGCCATCATGGGCAGCGCGCCGCCCGAACGGGCCGGCGGCGCCAGCGGCGTGGTGGCCACCTCGCGCCTGATCGGCCAGGCCAGCGGCGCCGCGCTGGTCGCCTATTGCTTCACGATTTCCGCCACGCGGGGCACGACGTATGCGCTGTGCCTGGCGGCAGGTTTTGCCGGCGTGGCCAGCGTGGCCAGCTTCTCGCGCCTGGTGGTGGCGCAGCCGGCGTGGCTGGCTGGCAAGCGCGACTGACCAGGCAAGCGCATCAGACGTCGATGGCCTTGTCGGACTGCATGCGCTTGCGCAGTTCGAACTTCTGGATCTTGCCCGTCGAGGTGCGGGGCAGGGGACCGAAATAAATGGCTTTCGGCACCTTGAATCCGGCCAGGTTGTTCTTGCAGAAGGCGATCAGTTCCGCTTCCGTCACGCTCGCGCCTTCGCGCAGTTCGACAAAGGCGCACGGCGTCTCGCCCCATTTTTCATCGGGCTGGGCGATGACGGCGGCGGCCAGCACTTGCGGATGGTGGTACAAGGCATCTTCCACCTCCACGCTGGAAATGTTTTCGCCGCCGGAGATGATGATGTCCTTGCTGCGGTCCTTCAGCTTGATATAGCCGTCCGGATACATCACGCCCAGGTCGCCCGTGTGGAACCAGCCGCCCGCGAACGCTTCCTGCGTGGCCTGTTCATTTTTCAGGTAGCCTTTCATGCAGATATTGCCGCGGAACATGATCTCACCGATCTGTTCGCCGTCGGCCGCTACCGGCTGCATGCTCTCCGGGTCCAGCACGGCCACGGCGCTTTGCAGGTGGTAGCGCACGCCCTGGCGCGATTTCAATACGGCCCGTTCTTCCTGGCTCAGGGCCGCCCACTCATCCTGCTCGGCGCAGATGGCGGCCGGGCCATACACTTCCGTCAAGCCGTACGAGTGGATCAAGTCAAAGCCCATGGCTTCGATCTTGGCCACCATGGCGGCCGGCGGCGGCGCACCGGCCACCATGCCGCGCACGGTCCAGGCTATGCCCTCGCGCCAGTTGGCGGGCGCGTTGGCCAGCGCCGCATGGACGATGGGCGCGGCGCAATAATGGGTGATGCGCAAGTCGCGTATCAGGTCGAACACGAGCTTCGGCTCGAACTTGCGCAGGCACACGTTCACGCCCGCGCGGGCGGCCACGGTCCACGGGAAGCACCAGCCGTTGCAGTGGAACATGGGCAAGGTCCACAGGTAGACGGCATGCTTGGGCATGTCCCATTCCAGGATGTTCGACAGGGCATTCAAGGCCGCGCCGCGGTGGTGGTATACCACGCCTTTCGGGTCGCCCGTGGTGCCGGACGTGTAGTTGAGGGCGATGGCGTCCCACTCGTCGGCCGGCCCCTGCCAGGCGTACTCGGGGTCGCCGCTGGCCAGCAAGGCTTCATAGTCGAGCTCGGCAAAGGGTTCCACTTCCGGACCCAGCACGTCATTGACCTGGATCACGCGCAAGCCGGGAATCTGCGCCGCCATCTGGCGCGCCAGGTCGGCGAATTCTGTGTCGGCCAGCAAGACTTTCGCCTGGCCATGGCGCAGCATGAAGGTCAGGGAGGCCAGGTCGAGGCGGATATTGAGGGCATTGAGGACGGCGCCTGCCATGGGCACGCCAAAGCTCGCTTCCACCATGGCGGGCGTGTTCGGCAGCATCACGGCCACCGTGTCGCCCGTGCCCACGCCCAGCTTGACGAGGCCGGAGGCCAGGCGGCGCGTGCGCGCATACGTGTCGTGCCAGCTCTGGCGCAGTGCGCCATGTGCAATTGCCAGGCGATTGCCATATACTGCGGCTGCCCTGGCGATATAGTCGAGCGGGGTCAGGGGGGCATAGTTGGCGCTGTTTTTGCCGAGACCGGTGTTGAAGTCGGGTGTCATGCTTGTCTCCAGGTAAAAAAATTCTGCAGCTCCCTGTTTCGGGATTGATAGGGCTTAGCATAGCACCGGCGCTGGAAAATCACTGTCATCTTAGTGACAAGTCAGTAGCGGCAATTGAAGGATGGAATGGACAGCAACGATAAGGTCATCAATGCAGTACCCGAACTCGACAGCCACGACTGGTTTGCGGCCCTCGATGCCCGGCATCAATTGCTGCTGCGCGCACACAGCCTCGTCAGGCATTATGAGGCGGGCGCCGTCATCACGCGGCGCGGCGAGCCGTCGCAGCACTGGATCGGCGTGCATACGGGCTTGATCAAGCTGGCCGTCTACAATGCCGACGGGCGCGGCGCCACGTTTTCCGGCGTGCCGGCCGGCGGCTGGTGCGGCGAAGGCAGCGTGCTCAAGCGCGAGCTGCGCCGCTACGACGTGGTGGCCGTGCGCGCCTCCGATATCATCCTCGTGCCGGTGGACCTGTTTCATCTGCTGCTGGCTGAAAGCCTTTCCTTCAACGCCTTCGTCATCCGCCAGCTCAACGAGCGCATGGGGCAATTCATCGCCACCATCCAGAACCAGCGCCTGCTGGCCGTCGACGCGCAAGTGGCGCAGGCCATCGCGCAGCTGTTCCATCCCATGCTATATCCGCGCACGTCCCGCGTGCTTGAGCTGTCGCAGGAAGAAATCGGCTTGCTGACCGGCATTTCGCGCCAGCGCGTGAACCAGGCGCTGGGCCATCTGGCCGAGCTCAAGCTGATCAGCATTGCCTACCAGGCCATCCGCGTGGTGGACCTCGATGGCTTGCGCCGCTACGGCGTGGCGTCGCTGTGATGACAGACGGGGCGCGCGATGTGTGGCATGCTGATGCCTCGTTCATGATATTGACTTGACGCATGGCACTCGTTTCCGATCATCCCTTGCACTTGCTGGGCTTGCGCTTTCCGCTCAGGCTGCGCGTCACCGTGCGCCAGGGTTTTGTTACCTTGCATAATGAAATCACCACCAAGAAACTGGGCAGCGGCGACAGCTTCGTCGTGCCCGCGTTCCTGCGCTTCGCCTGCGACGTGATGCCGGGACGGGGCAAGCCGGCCGTCTTCACCCTGGCGCTGGAAGCGGACGAGGCGCAGGCGGGCCACGGCGGCGGCAAGCGCTGGAGCCAGGCCCTGGCGCGGCATATCTTTCACTCGCCGCAAGGCAAGTGGACGGCGGCCCGCCTGGCGGCCCTGTGGCAAGTCACGCCGCACAAGGCCAGGGCACGGCTGTTTGCGGAAGGGGAAGCCTTGCTCAGCCTGGTGCGCGAACAGCGCCTGGCGCACGCGCTGCACACGGCCGCGCAAGGCCATGACCACGGCGGCGGCGATGCCGCGCGCGACCTGGCGCAAGTGGCGGCCGGTTCCGGCTTTGCCTCGATCCCCGCGTTTTGCGACGCCTGCGTGGACGTGGCCGGCATCCGGCCCAGCCTGTTCCTGCGCGGACAGGGCGCGGTGTCCGGCCCCGTATCCACCCCTGCGCCCGGATAGCCAGACTCCGTTATAATCGGGCCATGGGATCTTTATTGAAGCGCAAACAGTGGCACATGTGGTTCGCCTGCCTGGCGATACTGCTCAATGCGCTGTCGCCGTCCCTGTCGTACGCGTTTGCTTCCCTGCACGCGAATGCGAACGGCGCCGCCGTCGACATCTGCTCGGCCAGCGGTGCCGTGTACGCGCAAGCCGATCTGCCAGCCCCTTTCAAGGCCACGACATCGACCACCGATTCCGTGCTGCACCACATCGAGCATTGCCCGTTCTGCATGAACCATGCGGGCAGCGTGGGCTTGCCGCCGTCCGCCTCGCCGCTGGCCGCCGTCACGGGCCACGATGCGTATCCGCCCCTGTTTTACCAGGCGCCGCAGCCGCAGTTCGCCTGGCTTGCCGGCCGTCCGCGCGGTCCGCCCGCGCCGGCCTGAATCCCCCTGTTCTGCCTGCCGCCTGGCGGCACGGCATCTGCTTCCTGATTTGCATCAACTACGCCCATTGGGCCGGAACTACCATGAAACGTCGTCTCTTCCTTCTCGCCGGCACGGCGGGATTGCTGACGCTTGCCGCTTGCGAGCCAGCACCGAAACCCCATTACAACGGCCTCGACCTGACGGGCGGCGATTACAAGCCCGACTTCAAGTTGAGCGGCCCCGACGGCAAGGTGTATACCCTGGCCGACTTCAAGGGCAAATATGTGATGGTCTTCTTTGGCTTCACGCAATGCCCGGACGTGTGCCCGACGGCTTTGTCGCGGGCGCTGGAAATCCGCCAGAAACTGGGTGCCGATGCCGATAAACTGCAAGTGATCTTCATCAGCATCGACCCCGAGCGCGATACGCCCGAGTTGCTGGGCGAATACATGCGCGCCTTCGACCCCAGTTTCCTCGGCTTGCGCACGGATCCGAAAAATACGGCGCAGACGGCCTTCAACTACAAGGTCTTCTACCGCCGCGTACCCAGCGGCAGCTCGTACACGATGGACCACACGGCCATCAGCTATGTGCTCGATCCGGAAGGACGCATGCGCCTGGGCTTGAAGCACCAGTTGACGGGCGACGAATGCGTGCAAGACATCAAGACCTTGATGAAATCGAAATACACCTTATAAATATCTCTGAAAGGAATGATCATGACCCATCTGAAAACCCTGCTGGCCACGGCCCTGGCCGTGCTGTCGTTCTCCGCCGCCGCGCAAAGCGCCGTGCAGATCACTGATCCGTGGGTGCGCGCCACCGTGCCGCAGCAAAAGGCCACGGGCGCCTTCATGCAGATCACGGCGCCGAAAGCCATGCGTTTGCTGGAAGTGCGCTCGTCCGTGGCGGGCGTGGCGGAAATCCATGAAATGAGCATGGCGGACAACATGATGCGCATGCGCCAGGTCAAGGACATCGCCTTGCCAGCCGGCAAAGCCGTGGAACTGAAGCCGGGCGGCTACCACGTCATGCTGCTGGACTTGAAAGGGCAGGTGAAGGCGGGCGACAAGATCCCGCTGACCCTGGTGCTGGAAGGCGAGGACAAGCACCGCGAAACCATCGAAGTGACGGCCGTGGCCCGGCCGCTGGGCGCCACGGGCACCATGCCGGCCATGAAGCACTGATCGCGCCAGTCTGCACGCAAGCCCGGCATGCCGGGCTTTTTTACGTCTGCCTGAAAATTAAACGGTTGTTTGATATAATTCCTACCAATATTAAACAAGCGTTTAAATGGTAAAGACAACATGACAGAAGACAAGGGCACTGAAAAAGAAAGCGAGCCGGCGCGCGCGCGCATCCTGCAGGTGGCGGCCGACTTGTTTGCCGACGATGGCTACAAGGCTACCTCCGTGCGCAGGATTTGCGAGGCGGCCCGGGTCAACGTGGCGATGGTCAATTATTATTTTCATAGCAAGGAAGAACTGCACCTGGCCGCCTTCGACTATGCGCGCGCGCTGGCGCGCGCCTCGGCGGCCGACGTGGCCGCCGCCAGTGCGCAGGCACAGCTGCCGCCCGTTGAGCAATTGCGCCTGGCCATCGAAGCGCTCGTTTTCGACATGCTGCGCGCAGGGCCGGCGTCGCTGTTCAGCCGCCTGGTGGCGCGCGAACTGATCGAGCCGACGGCCGCCATCCACAAGCTGGCCGAGCGCAATGTGCGGCCCCAGCACGCCTTGTTCACGGGACTGATCCGTGGCGTGGTGGGGCCGGACATGCCGGCGCCGGTGGTGCAGAAATGCGTGTTCAGCGTGATTGGCCAGGTGGTGTTCTATGCCCGTTCGCGCATCGTGCACGAGCTGGTCGTGCCGGAAATCACCTATGACGAGGCGGGCATCGCCAGCATCGCGCAGCATGTCGCCGCGTTTTCGCTGGCGGCCCTGGACGGCTTGCGCCGCCAGCATGGGGAAACGGCGGTGCGCGCATGAAGGCCCGCAACCTGACCCTGGTGCTCGCCGGCCTGTCCATGCTGGGCCCGTTTGCCACCGATACCTTCCTGCCATCGTTTCCCGCGATCAGCAGCCATTTCGACGTCAGCAGCGTGCTGGTGCAGCAGACCCTCAGCGTCTACCTGGCCGCCTATGCCTTCATGACCTTGTTCTACGGCACCTTGTCCGATTCGTTCGGCCGCCGTCCCGTGATCCTGGCCTCCTTGCTGATCTTTGCCGTCGGCTCCATCGGCGCCGCGTTCGCGCCCAGCTTTGGCTGGCTGCTGTTCTTCCGCGGCATGCAGGGCGCGTCGGCGGGGGCGGGCAGGGTGATCGGGCAGGCCATCGTGCGCGACAGCCTGTCGGGCGCGGCCGCGCAAAAGATGCTGGCCAATATCATGATGGTGTTCGGCATCGCCCCCGCCATCGCGCCCATCATCGGCGGCTGGCTGCACGTGGCCTATGGCTGGCAATCGACGTTCGTCTTCACGTTCGGCGTCACCGTGCTGCTGGCGCTGGCCTGCCTGAAAGGCTTGCCAGAAAGCTTGCCCGCCGCGCAACGCCAACCCTTCCACCTGGGCGCCATCGCCCGCAATTACTGGCAGGCGCTGCGGCACCGTACTTTCCTGCTGCGTTCGCTGGCCGTGGCTTTCGCCTTTGGCGGCTTCGCCCTGTACATCGCCTCGGCGCCGCATTTCATCCTGGAACTGCTGCGCCTGCCGGAGACGGGCTTTGGCTGGATGTTCGTGCCCATGGTGGCGGGCCTGGTGCTGGGTTCGGCCCTGTCCGGCAAGCTGGCGCACACGGTCAAGAGCAGCGTCCTGGTGCGCTGGGGCTTGCTGGTAATGGCGGCCACGGGCGCCTTGAACATGGCGTACAACCACTGGTGTGCCGCCAGCATCCCGTTTGCCGTCGTGCCCGTCATGCTGTATGCATTCGGCATGTCGCTGGCCTTGCCGGGCATGACCATGTCGACCCTGGATATTTTTCCGCGGATGCGGGGCCTGGCCGCGTCCCTGCAGAATTTCGTGCAGATGGTGCTGTTCGCGCTGGTGTCCGGCTTTGTCGCGCCGCTGCTGTTCGACAGCGCCTTCAAGCTGGCCATGGGGCAAGCTGCGGCCGTCGTGCTGGCCGCGTTTTTCTGGTGGCTGGGCACGCGCCAGACTGCGGCTGTTGGCGTTGCGCAAGGGGTGTGAATGCATGGAAAGATGAGCTAATGGCTGGGCATGCTTCCTGCTTTGTTACACTGTGACAATCAGACCCGCGCCGCGGGCGCGCCAGCACGCGCGCGGGTCTAAGCAGTTTTGCAACTTTACCTTTGGCTATCATGCACTTGATTAACTCCAGTTTGAACCACGCCTTGCGCGTGCCGCTGGCAGCGGAAATCCACTCGCGGCCCTTCCTGCAGCTCGACGCCCCCGAGCTGATCACCCATCTGGCCGTCTACAAGGACGACAGTGCGGCGCCCGGGGCGTCGAACATGGCTGCCCAGCACGCCACCCTGGCGGCCCTGTGCACGCATTTCGGCGTCACGCCGCCCGCCGCCGAAGCCAAGTATTTTTATTACGATTTCGGCCGCTTCCGCCTGAAGTGGGAGTGCCACACGGAATTTGCCACGTTTACCTTTGCCGAGCATCCTGGCACCGCCTTGCCCCTGGAGCAGGCGTTCGAGCGCATGCCGCTCGAGCAATTGCCGCAGCAGTGGCTGGCGGGCTTGAAGGGCAAGCTGATGGTGGCGGCCCACGTGGTGCTCGAGCAGGCAACGGAGCCTGCCGAGATCTTCATGCAAGGCTTGTCGCGCGTGTTCGAGGGCAATACCCTGGCCGGCAGCAAGGTGCTGCAGGGCGGCGAACTATGGACGGATTTCACGATCCAGTCCGACGGCTTCAGCCGTTTCGTCATCCGCGACGCGGGCATGCGTTCGCAGCAGTCGGGCCGGCTGGTGCAGCGCGTGCTGGAAATCGAAACCTACCGCATGATGGCCTTGCTGGGCTTGCCGTACGCCATGCAGGCGGCGCCATCCTTGAACGCCATCGAGAACGAATTGGCGACCCTGGCCGCCGCCATGGTCGACACGGACGATGCGCCTGGCCTGGCCAAGGCCGACGAGGGCGTGGCCGAGCAAGCCTTGCTCGACCGCATCACGCGCCTGGCGGCACGCATCGAGAAGCTCTCGCTCGACAATAGCTACCGTTTCTCCGCCTCGAAAGCCTACATGGGCCTCGTCAAGGCGCGCATCGAAGAGTTGCGCGAAGTGCGCATCGAGGGCATTCCCACGGTCGAGGAATTCATGGATCGCCGCCTGACGCCGGCCATGAACACGTGCGAAGCGATGGCCAGCCGCCAGGAAGCCATGGCGCAGCGCATCGCCAACACGAATGACTTGCTGCGCACGCGCGTGGGCATCGTGCAGGAATTGCAGAACCGGCAAATCCTGCAATCGATGAACGCCCGCGCCGCGCAGCAGCTGCGCCTGCAGCAGGCCGTGGAAGGCTTGTCCGTGGCGGCGATATCCTATTACGTGATCGGCCTGTTCAGCTACACGGGCAAG
Organism: Janthinobacterium foliorum; assembly: GCF_978021625.1. Classification (NCBI taxonomy): domain Bacteria; kingdom Pseudomonadati; phylum Pseudomonadota; class Betaproteobacteria; order Burkholderiales; family Oxalobacteraceae; genus Janthinobacterium; species Janthinobacterium foliorum. The sequence goes on from NZ_CDXDQE010000019.1 coordinate 78,619, forward strand.
GCGGCCAAGGTGATGGGGCTGCCCGTGAATCCGGAAATCCTCGTCGGCGCGCTGGTGCCGTTCGTGGCGGCCGGGGTATGGCTGGGCTTGCGCCGCATGCACCACAAGCTGCACGCGGACTGAGCAGGCCAGGCAGCATGGCGGTGCGTACGCCGCGCGCCGCCAATCTTTGCTATCGTCCGGCCTCAGCGTTCGCCGGAAGGATAGACAGTGCTTGCCAAAGTTGGAGATATCTACAGTGTGTTTTCGCCCAGGCTGCAGCAATACGTGGCTTGCCAGGTCACGGCCATCGAGGACGATGCTTCGTCCGCCGGTGCGCCGCTGGCCGCCGTCCTGCAGCTCGACTGGACGGGCGACAGCTTGCCCGATGCGGCCGCCGTGCGCGCGATGCGCCCGCTGGTGTGCGATTACTATTTCTGGAACCGCCGCCACGACCACAGTTTTGCCAATGCCAGCGTGCCGCCGCATTACACCTGGATTGCGAATATCGCGCCGCTGGCCGACGAGGAAGTGAAGAGCTACAGCGGCGGCTGGCACATGGGCGACAGCGTGGTCCGCCAGCGCCGCTGGGAGCAGGTCGATCCTGCCAGGCGCCAGCGCTTCAAGGCCGCGACCAGCGAGGAAGTCACGCTTGCCGGCCAGTCCTTGCGCCAGAATACGAGCCGCATCGGCGACAGCATCCTGCAGGCCCTGGGCGACGTGGCGGAACTGGACCGGCTGCCCTGCCTGACGGCGATCGAGACGCGCGAGGGCAGCGCCGCGCTGGCCGCCTATCTCAACAGCCACCCCCTGATCAGTGAAGTGCATTGGCGGTCATCGACGGTCACGGAACTCGGCCTGGGCAACAGCCATGTCAGCCGCCTCATCCTGGACCCGCAAGGGCTGCAAACCGTGCGCCTGAACGATGGCCTGTCCTCCCTGATAGTGAATGGCGCGCCGTCGCCCGCGCTGCGCATCGACGATCCGCATGCGGGCCGCTTCCTGCGCCTGCAATTGACGGGCGCCGTGGCGCCGTTCCACGGTCTCGACCAGCTGGCGCAGCTGTCGCTGAGCGCCATGCCGGCCGTGGATTTCGCCGCCGTGGCCGGACGCTTTCCGCAGCTGGCGGAATTGACGGTGTGGGGCAAGCCGGCACTCGCGTCGAACGTGGGCAGCATCGCCCGCCTGACGTGCCTGCGCGAATTTGCCGCCCATGAACTGTTCGGCTACCACCCCGATGAGTTTCCCGCGCCGGCGCAGATGCCGGCCTTGTCCAGCCTGCACCTGGCCAGCCTGCCCGCCGATGCGGCGAAGGCGATCAAGGCCCGCTATAAGAAAGCGGCGGCGCTGGGACTGGAGCTGTCCGTGACGCGGCCGCGCACGCCGGAATGGCTGGCGGAAAATCTGGACAACCCGTTCCGCAACTGGGATGGCCGCGAGCACATCGCCGTGGCGCAGGCCAGGAAGGCCGCCCAGGCCTATAAAAAGCTGCTGGCTGCGGCGCGCACCATCGATGCGGATGGCGATGGGGCGGCCGCGCAAGGCATTGCACGGCAGATGGTTACTGACTATGTCGCCGCGTTCAACCAGATGGCGCGGCGTTCCAGCATCATCGAAACGGTGGAGCGCGATGAAATCTATGTGGCGCTGGAACAGGTATTGACGCAAGTGCAGCAGCGCGCAGGGGCGGCAAGCGTCGACGCCGCCAGCCTGTGCGAGGTGTTCGACCGCATGCGCGATTTTTAATGGCTCTGTCCTCGTAAAATAGGGGAAATGCAGGAATCTTTCCTTGGCGCTGCTGTCTGACTCTGCATACCCACCACACAGGGAGCAGACCATGCAGCCAGCCGAATGGATCAGCTTTATCGCGCAGTTTGCGCAGTTGAACCGGCGCCAGCGGCAGGCGGGCATGGCCCTGCTGCGTGGCAACACGCCACACGACGCG
>NZ_CDXDQE010000020.1:0-77390 GCF_978021625.1 Janthinobacterium foliorum
GGTACATGGAAGGCAAGCTCAACATCGATGACCTGATCACGCACCGCTTGCCGCTGGAGCGCATCAATGAAGGCTTCGACCTGATGAAGAGCGGCGAGTCGATCCGTTCCGTCGTGCTGTACTGATCGGCATACTGTACTCATTGCGCAACACTTGACGGCCACGGCAGGGCGGCACGCTGTACTTCGGCCTGTCCCCCTGCTAGTGTGAAGGCATCCGCCTTGCTTTGGGAGCCGTTCATGTTTGCCACTGCCTACCTCGCCACCTTGCGCCGCATGCTGCCCGTCTTTCTCGGCGCGGCCCTGTCTTCCCTGCTGGCCTTGTGGTGGGGCAATGCCGCCATGCTGGCCACGCCCGCCATCTGGCTGGCGCTGCTGGCCACCTATCTGCTGTGCGCACTGATGTTTACGCCGCTGGCCTGGCACCGCCAGCAACTGGCCACGCGCCACGTGCGCACCAACAAGTCGCGCTGATTTTCCCTTTGTCTAGCGGGCCGTGCTGGAAAAGCGCTCGCGGTACTCGCGCGGCGTGATGGCGAGTTTCTTCTGAAACAGGCGGCGCAGCCTTTCCTCGCTGTGCAGGCCCGCCTGCGCGGCGACCTGTTTCAATGACGATACATTGTCTTCCAACAAGCGGCGCGCCACTTCGAAACGCGCCGTTTCGATGAATTCCGTGGGACTGGTGCCCGTTTCGCGCTGGAACACGCGCGTGAAATTGCGCTCGCTCATGGCCAGCCGGGCCGCCAGCAGCGGTATGCCCAGCTCTTCCTCCAGGTGTTCCATGATCCAGCCCTGCAACTGGCGCATCGTCGGATGCGTCGTCATCTGGCTCGACAGGTGCACGGAAAACTGCGACTGGCCACCCGGCCGCTTCAGGTACACCACCAGGTCGCGCGCCACTTCCAGCGCGATATCGCGGCTGAAATCGTCTTCCACCAGGGCCAGCGCCAGGTCGATGCCGGCCGTGACGCCCGCCGACGTCCAGAATTTTCCCTCTCGCACGAAAATCGCATCGGCATTGACCTGTATCAATGGATAGCGCTGGCGCAGGCTGTCGACGGCGCTCCAGTGCGTGGCCGCGCTCTTGCCGTCGAGCACGCCCGCCTCCGCCAGGAAGAAGCATCCCGTGCACAGGGCGGCCAGGGTGGCAATGCGCGGCGCCGCCTCGGCCACCCAGGCGGCGAGGGCGGGAATGTCCTGCAGCACTTGCTCGACGTGGTGGCAGCCGACGATCACGGCCAGGTCGGGCAGGCGGTGCGCATCGAGCGCCTTGCTGGCGTGCAGCGACATCAGGGTGTCCGATGCGACGGGGCCGATGGCCGTCGAGGCAATGCGCACGTCGTAGCCGCCGGGCAGGTTGCGCAGGCGCAAATGCGTGTTGGCGTAATCAAATACTTTCATGGCACCGATGGCTTCGAGTGCCTTGAAGCCCGGGTAGACGATGATGTCGACCGTGCGCAGGGGGAATTCGTTGGGATTTTGCTTGATCATGCGATATGCGCGAGGGTGAAAAATACTGCCATAATGCAACAACAGCGATGGCGTAGATTAGCATGGAAACTTCCACCCAGCCGCTGGCCATTCACTCATCAGATTCCTGGATATCGTGCGCCTACTCCACTTTTTTGTTGCCCTGACATGCTTGCTGGGCCCAGCGTTTTCCCATGCCGCCACGCTCAACTTCAATGGCGGCACGGTGGCGAACTGCACCCGCGTCAATACGCAGTACACCTGCGCCAGCCTGCAGATGGCCGATACGGATGCCGTCGTCATCGCCAGCGGCTATGGCGTGACGGTCAACAGCGACGTGACGATCGGCTACAACCAGGGCTTGAGCATGAGCGGCACGGCGTCCCTGACGGCCAACCGCAACATCGACTTCAGCAACACCAATACGCCGAACCTGCGCATTACCGGCGGCAGCCTGACGGCCAACGGCGGCAGCTTCCGCGTTGGCGGCCAGAGCAATAATGTGATCGTGGCCGATATCTCGGCCGCGTCCGTCAGCCTGGGCGGCACGGCCGTCAAGGTGACGGGCAATATCACGGCCTCGGGCAGCATCGACATTTCGTCCGGATCGAACCTGAATGGCACCATCAGCGGCGGCACGGTCACCACCAATTCGAACGTGACGATTGCGGGCGCTGTCAAGGCCAGCGGCAACGTCAGCATCGGCTCCAGCTCGACTATTTCCGGGCCCGTCTCCGGCAGCACGGTGACCACCAGTTCCAGCGTGACGATCACGGGCGACGTGACGGCCACGAATTCCTTCAGCCTCGGTTCGGGCAGCACCTTGAAGGGCAATACCAAGGCACCGGTGGTCAGTATCGATGCGTCGAATAGCCAGGTGCAGGGCGACATCACGGCCAGCACCTCGCTTTCCGTCGGCTCGGGCAGCCAGGTGAAGGGCAACCTGACGTCGCCGACGATCGACCTGAAGGCGTCCGGCCTGCTTGTCACGGGCGATGTCAAAGCCTCCAATACGCTGACGATTGCCTCCGGCAATGGCGTCAAGGGCAATGTCGAGGGCGGCAATGTGACCCTCGATTCGTCGAATGCCTACATCACGGGCAACGCCCTGGTCGACCACATCACCCTGGGCTGGCAGGGCCGGGTGCAGCAGACCATCACCTGCAAGGCGTACACGCCGGCCAACCCGTGCAGCTGCGTGACGAATAACAGTGGCTGGGCTTTCAATGAGCCGCTGGGACCGAAATGCGGCCCCAGCACGCAGGCCGGCCCCGACCACTTCCAGATCACCCATCCCCCCACGGCGCTGACGTGCGCGGCTGCGCCCGTGACGGTGACGGCGTGCGCGGACGCCGCCTGCAGCAGTGTCTACACGGGTGCCGCGCAAGTGACCCTGACGCCGGGCGGCGCCACCGCACAGCTCAACAGTACCCAGCCGGCCACGGGGATGGTCGTGTCCAGCGTGGCGCAGACCACGGCCGCCAGCAATGTACAGCTGGGCTTGACCAGCACGCCGGCTACCACGGGCGCGCTGGTATGCCGGAGCAGCATCGACAATAGCCTGACCAATTGCCAGATGGCATTCGTCACGAGCGCGCTGCAAGTTGTCGGCGTGCCCCGCTATGCTGAAGGCGTGGAAAAAATTTCCATCAGCGCGCTGCAGGCGTCGTCCTCGAATCCGCGCGCCTGCGTGCCCCTGTTTGCCAGCCAGAACAAGACGCTGACCCTCAAATGCAACTACGCCAATCCCGGCTCGGGGACCGTGCCGGCACGCATACAGAACAAGGATGGCACGTATATCCCCCTGGCAGCGAATACGGCCAGCGCCTGCAGCGCGGCTGGCGCCGCCGTGCAGCTGGCCTTCGATGCCAACGGCCTGGCCACGCCAAACATGCAGTACGCCGATGCGGGCGCGCTGGGCTTGACGGCGACGTATGCCTCAAGCAGCGGCAGCGACAATGGCTTGACGATGACGGGCAGCGGCACGGTCATCGTAGGACCAAAATTTTTCGCATTCAGCGCCATCGCCACGCCGCAGCGGGCCGGCCTGGCCGTGCAGCCCCTGGCGCCGGCGACCAGCATCACTGTCTCCGCGCTGGCTGCCGATAACAAAACCGTGACGCGCAACTTTGGCCGCGAATCGACGCCGCCGGCGTTGACCTTGACCCCGATCGTCGATGCGCCCACTTTTAATGGCGCCAGCAAACCGGCCGTGACGGGCAGCGTCGCTTTCACGAATGGCAATGGCGTCGGCACGGCGAGCAACTTGAGCTGGCCGGAAGTGGGCATGCTCAGGTTCGCCGCCAGCATCGCTACTTATCTGGGGGCCACGTCGCCCGCCTTGCCCGCCACGGGAACCAGTGCCGCCGTGCAATATGTGCCGCACCATTACATGACGCAGCTCATTCCCGGCGGCGACAAGGACTGGCCGCCGCCGGCCTACGTTGCGGCTGCCTGCCTGGCGTCCATGAAGTGCGTGCCTGGTGCCAAGCCGGAAGGGGTGTATGCGTATTCCGGCCAGCCGTTCGGCTTGCGTGTGACGGCGCAGAACGTGAACGGCGATACGACGCTCAATTTCGATGGCCGCGAGCCGGGCTACATGGTACCCGTGCAATTGCAGGGCTGGGATGCGGCCAAGGGGACGCAACTGTTTCCACCGAAGGACCCGTCCGGCAGCCGCCTGACGGACGGCGGCAGCGCGCAAAATACGCTCACCGGTATCGATCCGGGCGCATTCACCCAGGGCGTGGCCAGCGTCGCCATCGCTTACCGTTTTCCTGGCGCCCTCGGCGTGCCGGTGCAGATCGCGCCCACCGACGTGCTGTTGCGCGCCGCGAGCAGCTTTCAAGGCATCAGCGCCAGTTCGGCGGACCCTGGCATCGAAGGCAAGCTGACCATACTCGCCGGCCGCCTGATGGTGCCGCATGACTACGGTTCGGAGCGCTACCCGGCGCGCCTGGCCGTGCAGGCGCAATACTGGAACGGCGCGGCCTGGGTGGCCAACCTGGCCGACAGCATCAGCGCCTTCAGCAAGGCGCAGGTGGTGCTGGCCAATTGCAAGCAGTCACTGGTCTGCAGCGCCCTGGCGGTGGCCGATGGCACGTATACCGTCGACAAGGGCGTCTTGCCGCCGGCGAAACGCCTGATGCTGCTGGCGCCCGGTGCCGGCAAGGTCGGCAGCGTGGACGTTTCCGTGCCCGGCATTGCGCACCTGCCCAGCACGGTGGGCACCGTCGTCTTCGGCGTGTTCAAGTCCGGCCCCGTGATTTATTTGCGCGAGATGTATTGAGGCAGGGCAGGGGCGGGCGGACGCAGACAGGGCGAAAAACCAGTAACATGCCTGGCTGTGGCAATCCCCTCATTCCCTTTCAGACTGGAGTTTCTATGAGCACAACTTCGCAGTGGATCGATATCGCCGGCCCGGACGGCAGCTTCCAGGCGTACCTGGCCGTGCCGCACGTGGGCAAGGGCCCGGCCATCGTCCTGTTGCAGGAAATTTTTGGCGTCAATGAACACATCCGCGCCGTGGCCGACCAGTACGCGGCCGATGGCTACGTGGTGCTGGTGCCCGACCTGTTCTGGCGCGCCGGCGCGCACATCGAACTGGGCTACGACGAAGCGGGCTGGAAGCGCGCCGTCGAACTGATGCAGGCGACGGACAATGAACATGCCGTCAGCGACATCGCCGCCACCATCGCCGTCCTGCGCGCGCGTCCGGAAGTGGCGACGGACAAGCTGGCGTCGATCGGCTACTGCTTCGGCGGCCGCCTGTCGTACCAGGCGGCCGCGGCCGGCCTGGTCGACGTGGCTATCGCCTATTACGGCGGCGGAATCCAGAACAAGCTGGACCTGGCCGAGCAGATCAAGGTGCCGCTGCTGATGCATTTCGGCGGCCAGGACAGCCATATCCCGCCGGAAGCCGTGCAAAAGATCGCCGTGCGCTTCGAAGACCGGCAGGACGTGGAAATCCACCTGTATCCGGGCGCCGAGCACGGCTTCAACTGCACCCACCGCGACAGCTACCAGCAGCGTGCCGCCGCCCAGGCGCATGGCAATTCTCTGATTTTCCTCGCGGAAAACATGTAAGGCGGCCCCGCCAGCCCGGCCGGCCGCCGTCGTCCATGCCGATATGCGCCCAGCAGCAATGCCGCATGGGCGCTAAAATAGCGGCTGTGCCGGGCAACTCCGGCCGGCCGGGCATCGCGCCCGGCAAACCTGGATGAGGAACCGAATTAAAGATGGCCCAAGTAATTGTTTCTGTAACATTGGCGGCAAGCGCCGAAAGAGTGTGGGATTTTATCGGCGGCTTCCAGTCGCTGGCTGAGTGGTCGAGCTCGATCAAGACCAGCCTGTCCGAACACGGCGGCCGCGTGCGCCGCCTGAAAACCACGGACGGCGCCGTCATCGCCGAACGCCTGCAAAGCTACAGCGAAGCGGACAAAAGCTACAGCTACACCATCGTCTCGGGCCCGATCCCCGTCAAGAACTACCGTTCCACCCTGCGCGTCTCGGGCGAACCGGGCGCCGCTTCCTGCGTGGCCGAATGGTCGAGCGAATTCGACGCGGCCGAAGGCGTGGAAGAGGTCATGGTGGGCGCATTCCAGCATTTGTACGAGACGGCGTTCGTGGATTTAAAACGCATCATGGCAATTTGAATCGCTGCGGGCCCAACCCCGGGTGACGCGTAAAAAACACCGGCACAGGCCGGTGTTTTTCATGGCGCCTAGCGTTTTACCTTGCCGAACGCCTCGCCTTTGTTCCACGTCGGCAAATTCTTGTCATTCGCCACTTCATAGCCCAGGTTCAGGGTGAATTGCGCCTGCTGCACCATGCCCGACAGGTCCCACGACGGGTGGTACTCGTCCGTCACCTGGTGGTAATCCTTTTTGAAGGCGACCAGGCGTTCGCTCGACGCTTGCGGGTCCTTGACGAAGTCGAACGAGCCGTCGCCGGAAAACACGGCCGAGCCCACGTTGAAGGCGGGCACGCCGGCCTTGGCAAAGGCAAAATGGTCGGCGCGGTAAAAGGCGCCGGACAGGTCGGGGATGGTGGGGGCCATGCGCAAGCCCATGCGCTTGGCCACCTTGGCGGCGCTGGCGTACAGGCTGCTGCGCTCGGCGCCGGCCACGCCGATGTCGTGCGTCTTGCCGACGAAATTCATGCTGTCCAGGTTCAGGTCGGCGGCCGTTTTTGCCAGCGGCCATAATGGCGTGCGCGTGTAGGCCGTGCTGCCCAGCATGCCCGTTTCCTCGCCGGCCGGCCACAGGAAGATCTGCGTGCGGCGCGCCGGCTGTTTCACGGCCACCTGCGCCATGGCCAGCAGGGCCGCCGCGCCCGAGGCGTTGTCGATGGCGCCATTGTAGATGTGGTCGCTCTGGCCGCTGCGGCCATTGCCCTCGTCATCCTTGCCCAGGTGGTCCCAGTGCGCCGAGTAAATCACGGCCTCGTCCTTCAGCGCCGGGTCCGTGCCGGGCACGATGCCGGCCACGTTGAATTGTTCGATGCTGCGGATCTGGCTCTGCAATTGCACCTTGACCGTGGCATTCAGCGCGACAGGGCGGAACTCGCGCGTTTCCGCCTGGGCGCGCAAGGCGTCCAGGTCCTGGCCGGCTTGCTGGAACAGGGCGCGCGCCATGTCTTCCTGCAGCCAGCCTTCCATCGCATTGCCCGCACCTGCCAGGCTGAAGCGTTCATGGCCGAAGCCGTTGGCGGGCACCGACCACGGATACGAGGCCGACTCGGTCGTGTGGATCAGCAGCACGCCGGCCGCGCCCTGGCGCAGTGCTTCCTCGTACTTGTAGACCCAGCGGCCGTAATAGGTGAGCGACTTGCCGGCAAAGCGGTTCGGCTCGGCAGCGGTCGGCTGCGGGTCGTTGACCATCATGATCACCAGCTTGCCCTTCAGGTCGACGCCCTTGAAATCGTCCCAGCGTTCCTCGGGCGCGCGGATGCCGTAGCCGGCAAACACCACGGGTGCGTCGAACGCCACTGTTTCCTGGCCATTGGCTGCGCCAAAGACGATGTCCTTGCCGACGGCGGGCGAGAGCGTCTTGCCGCCCGCGCTGAAGGTTACCGTGCTCGATGGCAATGCCTTGCTGCCGACGATGGTCAGCGCCTGGCGGTAGCTGCCATCCTTCAATGGCTGCAGGCCGGCCACGGCCGCCTGCGTTTCCAGGTAGCGCACGGCCAGGTCGCCGCCGCGCTGGCCCGTGCCGCGCCCTTCGAGCAAGTCATCGGCCAGGAAAGACAAATGGGCGCGCAGCGGCGCTTCGGCAACGATGGGCTGGGCAATGGAAGCCGTGCTGAGCAGGCTGGCGGCGAGGACGAGGGGAAAACGCATGACAACTCCAAAAGTGAATACGGGAAAGCAAAGCAGGGGCAATCTTACTCTACCGGAAAGGCTGGGACCTAGCGCGCGGCACGTCGGCGCCGATTGCGGCCACAATGGCCGCTGGCCCACCGACAAGGAGCGTTCCATGAGCATCCCTGAATTGCAATCGAGCAATATCCTGCGTACCGCCGACGGTACCCTGATCTACTACAAGGACTGGGGCAGCGGCCCGCCCGTCGTCTTCAGCCATGGCTGGCCGCTGTCGTCCGACGCCTGGGAAGACCAGATGTTTTATCTGGCTTCGCATGGCTACCGCGTGATCGCGCATGACCGGCGCGGCCATGGCCGCTCGGGCCAGCCGTTCGACGGCAACGACATGGATACCTATGCCGACGACCTGGCCGCCCTGGTCGAGGCGCTGGACTTGACGGGCGCCACCCTGGTGGGGCACTCGACGGGCGGCGGCGAAGTGGCGCGCTACATCGGCCGCCACCGCACGGACCGCCTGGCCGGCGCCGTGCTGGTGGGCGCCGTGCCGCCGCTGATGCTGCAGACGGCGGACAATCCGCTGGGCCTGCCGCTGTCCGTGTTTGACGGCATCCGCGCCGGCGTGCAGGCCGACCGCAGCGCCTTCTTCCGCGACTTGAGCGAGGCCTTCTATGGCTACAACCGGCCCGGGGCGAAACCGTCGCAGGGCGTGCGCGACAGTTTCTGGCGGCAAGGCATGCAGGCGGGCATGCCGGCCGCCTATCTGTGCATCAAGCAATTTTCGGAAACGGATTTCACGGCTGACCTGGCCAAGTTCGACGTGCCGACCCTGGTCATCCACGGCGACGATGACCAGATCGTGCCGATCGCCGCCTCGGCGCGGCGCACGGCGGAACTGATCATCGGCAGCAAGCTGCTCGTGTACGCGGGCGCGCCGCACGGCCTGGCGACGACGCACAAGGACCGCCTGAACGAGGATTTGCTGGAGTTCCTGCGCACCTGACACGTGCCGGCGGCGTGGCGGACAAGGCAGCGCTGCCGTGTCCGCCCAGCTTGTTGCTGCTCGGAATTTACGCAGTGCTAGTATTGTTATCTATCGTTCAATGTTGGCGAAAGCACGCACCAAATGCGTGCGGATCGCCGATGTTTCTACAGTTTTTCACGCCATACGGCGCAAAAAACGGCGTTCTGCGGCCGCGTTCCACCCGGTAAGGTCCAGTAAAGAGTAAACTAGCGGCTACACTCTTTCGCATTGGGCGATTCGAGCGAACTTGTGAGTGATTTCATGTCTGATACACCAATTTCCTTATTTTCCGACCTTAACCTGAGCGAGCCGCTGGTTCGCGCGCTCAAGGATGTCGGTTACGAAACACCGTCGCCTATCCAGGCGGCCACGATTCCATTATTGCTCGCTAACCGCGACGTGCTGGGCCAGGCGCAAACGGGCACGGGTAAGACCGCCGCCTTCGCCTTGCCGATCCTGTCGCGCATCGATCTGAAACAAAGCTCACCCCAAGCCCTGGTCCTGGCACCGACGCGCGAACTGGCCATCCAGGTCGCCGAAGCATTCCAGGTGTACGCCGCCCACATTCCCGGCTTCCACGTGCTGCCGATCTACGGCGGCCAAAGCTATGGCCCGCAGCTGTCGGCCCTGCGCCGCGGCGTGCATGTCGTCGTCGGCACTCCAGGCCGCGTCATCGATCACCTGGACAAGGGTTCGCTCGACCTGTCCAAGCTGAAAACCCTGGTGCTCGACGAAGCCGATGAAATGCTGCGCATGGGCTTTATCGACGACGTCGAACGCATCTTGCAAGAAACGCCGGAAGGCCATCAAACGGCCCTGTTCTCGGCCACCATGCCGTCCGTCATCAAGCGCATCGCCACGACCTACCTGGTGAACCCGGCCGAAGTGACGGTCGCCGCCAAGACGGGCACGGCCGACAACATCCGCCAGCGCTACTGGCTGGTGTCGGGCATGCACAAGCTCGACGCGCTGACGCGCATCCTGGAAGCAGAAGCGTTTGACGGCATGATCATCTTTGCCCGCACCAAGCTGGGCACGGAAGAGCTGGCCAGCAAGCTGCAGGCCCGCGGCTTCTCGGCGGCCGCCATCAATGGCGACATCCAGCAAGCCCAGCGCGAGCGCACGATCCAGCAGTTGAAAGACGGCAAGATCGACATCCTCGTGGCGACCGACGTGGCCGCCCGCGGCCTGGACGTCGAGCGCATCAGCCACGTCGTCAACTACGACGTGCCGCACGATCCGGAAAGCTATACCCACCGCATCGGCCGCACGGGCCGCGCCGGCCGCAGCGGCGAAGCGATCCTGTTCATCACCCCGCGTGAAAAGAACCTGTTGAAGGCCATCGAACGCTCGACGCGCCAGCCGATCGGCATGCTGGAACTGCCAACCATCCAGGCCGTCAACGACGTGCGCATCGCCAAGTTCAAGGAACAGATCAGCGAAACCCTGGCCCTGGGCGAACTGGAACAGTTCCAGTCGCTGATCGAGGATTTCGAACGCGAACAGAACATTCCCGCCATCGAGATCGCCGCCGCCCTGGCGAAGATGGCGCGCGGCAATGTGCCGCTGCTGCTGGACAAGAACAAGGCGCGCGAACAAGCCACGTGGCAAGACGACCGTCCGGCACGCCAGGACCGCTTTGACCGCCCGGAACGCAATGAGCGTTTCGAGCGTGGCGACCGCTTCGAGCGCAGCGAGCGCCCGGCCTTCCCGAAAAAGGAGCGCATCCAGCGCCCGGCCGACGCCGGCATGCAAACCTTCCGCATTGAAGTGGGCCATCAGCATGGCGTCAAGCCAGGCAACATCGTCGGCGCCATCGCCAACGAAGCGGGCATCGATTCGAAAAACATCGGCCGCATCGAGATCTATGACGACTACAGCGTCCTGGATTTGCCGGATACCATGCCGAAGGAATTGCTGGACCAGCTGAAAACCGTGTGGGTAGCGGGCCAGCAGCTGCGCATCAGCCGCGACGGCGACGCACCGGACCTGGCGCCGCCCGCCGCGCCGCGCAAGCCGTTCGCCGCCAAGTCCGCGCCAGCGTTCAAGGATGCGCCGGCAGACGCGGGCGACGCCGCCCCTGCGCCGCGCGCGCCGAAGAAGGAACGCCCACGCCCGGGCGTGACGGCGTACCGCATCGAAGTGGGCCGTGAGCACGCTGTAACGCCAAGCAACATCGTCGGCGCCATCGCCAACGAAGCGAACCTGGAAGCCAAGCATATCGGCCGCATCGATATCTTTGACAACTACAGCGTGCTGGATCTGCCGGAAGGCATGCCGCCGGAAATCCTCGACCACCTGAAATCGGTCGTGGTATCGGGCCAGAAACTGCGCATCAGCCTTGATGACGGCACGACGGAGCGCAAGCCTGCGCCGCCGCGTCCGAAGTCGCCACCGCGCAAAACCTACAAGTAAGCCATCTCGTCACGGGCGCCTCCCCGGCGCCTGTGTCGCGGATTGGAGACATATCCCCCGCTGGCGCGTTCGCGCCAGTTTTTATTTTCCCCAAAGAAACGAACGTTATCGCCGCATTATGCATGCGACGGTGCGCTGCAGACCTCGGCCATGTTATCGACGCGACTGCCGCCGTTTACCCCGCCCATCCACCTTGTTTATCGCGTGCAGCAACAATAAATAATATTTAATTAATTATTGCGCGCGCCTTTGATTAACATTTGCAATTTCAATTAAATCAATGAAGTTGAGTCAAAGTAAATTCTAAAACATAAAAGAATTGTTTTTTATTATATTGTTTGACTGGCGTCACTGTCGCCGGGGCGATATCTCGCCGGTGCTTGATGTGGTATATTGTTTTTATGTTTTTGTTATGCTAGTTGAAAAAAATAGAGGAGCGACGATGCGGGTCAACACGCCTATCACGCAAAATGAATACGTATTAAATGAAGGCATGACGATTGTTTCCACCACGGATTTACAGGGAAACATCAATTACGCCAATCAGTATTTCATTGAAGTCAGCGGCTTTTCAGAAATGGAACTGCTGGGTGCACCACAGAATATCCTGCGTCATCCCGATATGCCGGCCGAAGCGTTTGCCGACCTGTGGCAAACCATCAAGACGGGCATGCCGTGGACGGGCATGGTCAAGAACCGCTGCAAGAACGGCGATTTCTACTGGGTCTTCGCGAATATCACGCCCGTCATCGAAAACGGCCGCCCGATCGGTTATATGTCCGTGCGCACCAAGCCCACGCGCGAGCAGATCAACGAGGCGGCAGCCCTGTATAAAAGTTTTAAAGATGGCAATGCCGCCAACCTGGCGATCCGCAATGGCCGCGTCGTGCGCCAGGGCTGGGCTGCCAAGCTGGCCGAGTGGCGCAAGCTGAGCCTTTCGCAGGACCTGGCCCTGCATTGCATCGCCTTTGGCGTGGTGCTCGCCGTGCTCGGTTGCGCCGTGTGGAATATCGATGGCGACACCAGCACGGCCACGCGCAGCTGGCTCAGCGGCGCTGCCGCCGCCGCCATCGCCCTGATGCTGTATTTCTGGGCGCACCTGCACAATTCCCTCGTCGCGCCGCTGGGCGAGGCCATCATGGTGGCGCGCAAGATGGCGGGCGGCGACTTGACGGGCGTCATCGACAAGGTGCGCGACGATGACATGGGGCAGTTGATGGCGGCCCTGCGCCAGACGAATATCAATCTGCACAGCATCATCGGCGACGTGCGCGCCAACTTCGAGGATATCCGCATCACCACGGCGGAGATCGCCACGGGCAATATGGACCTGTCCGGCCGCACGGAATCGCAGGCGTCCAGCCTGGAGCAGACGGCCGCCAGCATGGAGCAGCTGACGTCCACCGTGCAGAACAGCGCGGACCACGTGGCCACGGCCAACGACCTGGCGGCGCAGGCCTCGACCATCGCCGCCAAGGGCGGCACCATCGTCAGCGAAGTGGTGACGACGATGGACGAGATCAGCACGTCGTCGCGCAAGATTCTCGACATCATCGGCTTGATCGACGGCATCGCTTTCCAGACGAATATCCTCGCCTTGAACGCGGCCGTGGAGGCGGCCCGCGCGGGCGAGCATGGCCGCGGCTTTGCCGTCGTGGCGGGCGAGGTGCGCAGCCTGGCGCAGCGCTCGGCGACGGCGGCCAAGGAAGTCAAGAACCTGATCGACCATTCGATCGCCACGGTGAACGCGGGCAGCGTGCTGACCAGCAATGCCGGCGCCACCATGACGGAAGTGATCGCTTCCGTGGCCCGGGTGACGGAAGTGATGGACGAGATTTCCTCGACGACGCGCGAGCAGAACCAGGGCATCGGCCAGGTCAACCAGGCCGTCATCCACATGGATGGCATCACGCAGCAGAATGCGGCGCTGGTGGAAGAAGCGGCGGCGGCGGCCGCCAACCTGGCGCAGCGCACCGACAGCGTGGCCCAGTCGATCGGTATTTTTAAATTGAAAGCGTCGCCCAAGCGCAAGGCGACGGGCGTGGGCCGCAGCGCCAGCGTGGGTGCCGGCATGGCGACGCGGGCGCTGTTAAAGGCACGCTGATCCAGTCAGTGCCGGGGGCAGTCACTGCGTGACCGGAATGCTTCCCGTTGGGAGCATTCCCACCGGTGGCTGCTCTCGGGACTTTTCAGTTTTTCACCCGGTACACTTCCCCGCTGCGCACCTTGCGCACCACGCCATCCCCGCCAAACAAAATCACATATTCGCCCTGCGCGCCCGAGGCCGCCGGGTAGGTGTACATCCACACTTCCTTGCCGCTGTCGAAACGGATGGCCGTGCTCTCGCCCAGCGCGGCGCGCACCTGTTCGCGCGTGCTGCTGCCCACCTGCACCGTCTGTTCCAGGGTGGCGTAGGGCACATTCTTGCTCGCTTGCAAGGCGCGCGTGCCGGAGCACCCGGCCAGCAGCACCAGCAGCAGCAGCGACAGCCGCTTCATGACGCCACCTCGTCCATGTAAGTAAATTCCAGCAAGGTATCGTCGGGCCAGCTGGCATCCCACAGGGGGGCGTAATACGTGCGGTCGAGCAAGACCTGGCAATCGCAATAGGGCAGCGAAGCGGGCGTCTGTTCGCCGCCCGCGTACAGCATCCGAAACGGCAGCGCCAGCCGGCGGCTGCCATGCACGAGGGTCACGCCGAACAGGGGCCGCTCCGTGAAGAACAAATAATTGCCGTCCGGCTCAGAGCACACCTTGTCCGTGCTGTACAGCATGCTGGAGAGCCAGGCGATGATTTGCGGGTCGTTCGAGATCAGGCCCGAATCCATGCCGGCGCGGCACTCCAGGCGCAGGTCGCCCAGGCGCCGGGTATCCGGCGGCAAGCCCGGCGTGATGACTTGCGCGCGCCAGCTCATGGTCGTGGCCTTGCGGTTGGCGATCAGCACGGCATCCTCGCGCGCCGCTTGCGCGTTGCGCACGGGGGCGAAGCTGTTGTCCTCTGCCAGGGGCAGGGGGATGCTGACGGTGTCGCCGGCGATGCGCAGCTGCACGCCCGTCATGTCCACGCCGGGCTGGCGCGGCAGCAAGCGGAAGCGCAGGGTCGCCTGCGGCGCCAGTGCATGGTCGCGCTCGAACCGGTCCACGCCCTGCAGCATCTTGCGGTAGGATTTATCCACCGGGTCGCGCGTGGCGTCCACCTTCACCTGCGGCACGGGCGCGGTTTGCGCCAGGGCCGCGGTGCCGTACGGCGGACCGGCGAGCAGGCAAGCGAGCAGCAGTGATGGATGAATGCGCATGGCCCGATGCTACGCCTTTTTGCGCGGCAGCCACGCACGGGTGGCGTGGTCAGTACTGCGTGTATTTGCGCGCGTCGCCGCGCACCTGCTGCGCCGGGTACTTCAGCGCATTGCGTTCCATCTTTTCCAGCACGGCCGCATGCAGGTCGACGCCGCTCTTGTCGGCCAGGCGCACCAGATACATCAGCACGTCGGCCAGTTCGTGGCGGATGCCCGCGCGCCCTGCGTCGTCCAGTTCGCTATCCGCGCCCGTGGGCAGCCACTGGTAGTGTTCCACCAGTTCCGCCACTTCGACGGACAGGGCCATGGCCAGGTTTTTCGGCGTGTGGAACTGGTCCCAGTCGCGCTCCCCGGCAAAGGCGCGCAGGCGCGCGCGGATATCCGTCAGGCTGTCCGGCGGCGCCAGGGGTTTTTCCATGAAGACACTGAACGGGTCATCGGGATAGTCGCCGTACGGCCCCCGCTGCCGATAACCGTGGCGCGCGTACAGGGCGATCGCTTGCGGCTGGTGGATGCCCGTCTCCAGGGTCAGCAAGCGGCAGCCGCGCGCCAGGGCCGCATCTTCCAGCAGGGCCAGCAGGCGCGTGGCCAGGCCCTGGCCCCGGCTGTCCGGGTGCACGTACATGCGCTTGACTTCGCCGAAACCGGGCGTGACGACGATGGCGCCGCAGGCGCGCGCCCGGCCATCGGCATCGCGGGCGACGGCGAACAGCAGGGTGTCCGGCGGCAGGGAAGCCAGGTCCAGCGCATACACGGACTCGGCCGGATACAGGGATTGTTGATACGCATCAAGCTCGGCGATCAGGGTCTGCACGTCGGCTTGCTGCGGCGATTCCAGGCGGAGGGTCATGGGGAAGGATCGAGTGAGCGAAAGGTCCCCATGGTATCACTGCGGCCGCGCCAGCCGCAGCTTCAGGCCGATGGGCGACATGACAAAACCCATCAGTTCCTGCGCTTCGCCGCCATCGGGCGTGTCGACGCCGGCGATATCAAAACTGCCCAGCAGCATGGCCATGGCGATCTTGATTTCTTGCAAGGCCAGATAGCGTCCCGGACAGGTGCGCAAGCCCGCGCCAAACGGCATCGATGCCCGTTGATTGTTGGCGCCCTGATTGCCCTCGGCCAGCCAGCGCTCGGGCTTGAATGCTTGCGCATCGGCAAAGTGGGTATCGGACACGCTATCGTGGCGCATCACGCACCAGACCAGGGTGCCGGTGGGCACGGCAACATCGCCGATGACGGTGTCGCGCAGCGCCTCGAAGGGCAGGAAGGGCGCCACCGGTTTCAAGCGCATCGCCTCGCTGGCGCAGGCGCCCAGGTAGTCGAGGCTGTCCATCTGTTCGATCGTGAAGCGGGCCACGTCGGGCGCCAGGCGCCGCACTTCGTCGCGCGCGCGCGCCAGGGTGTGCGGATGGCGCTGCAACAGATAGATCATCCAGGATAGCGTGTTGGCCGTCGTGTCTTCGCCGGCCAGCAGCATGGTCAGCACATTGCCGGCCACGGCGCGGTCGTCCACGCCGCTGTCCGGTTCATCGGCGGCGGCGAGCATGGCGTCGAGCAGGTTGGATGGACGCGCGCGGCGCGCCGGATCGTGCGCCATGCGCTCGCGGGCCTGCTCCACCAGCTGGTCCACGGCCGCATTCAGGGCGGCCACGTCGCGGTCCAGCCGGCGGTCCACCGGCAGCTTGAAGTAGCGCCAGTAGGGGATGACGGAAAAGCTGCGCCGCGCCACGGCGGGCAGGATCGCATCCATATGGCGCTGGATCACGTCCTCGCCCGACTCCAGGGTATTGACCTCGGTGCCGAAGGCCAGGCCGGCGATGATGTCCACCGTGTAGCGTTTCAGGTCGCCATCGAGGCTGATGGCCTGGCCGCGCGCGGCGGCATCGGCCCAGCGCCGCTGCAGGCGCTGGGCGACGCGCAGCAGCGCGGGGAAATAGGCCTTGATGGCGCCTGGCGCCATGCCGGCCATGACCATGCGGCGCTGGTTGCGCCATGTGCTGCCTTCGGCCAGGAACAGGCCAGGGGCGCCGCCCATTTCCACCGAGACGATATAACTCGACAGCGGACGCCGGAAGCCGTCCGGCCGGTCGCGCAGCACGGCGGCGACGGCTTCGCTGTCGGCCACCACCAGCACCGGAATGCGGCCGAACCAGACGCGCATGAGGGGGCCGTAGCGCCGCACCCAGTCTTCCATGTCGCGGTGGATGCGCGACAGTGTCAATTGCCGGGTATTGCCGAGCAGCGGCAGCGCAACAGGCCCCGGCAACTGGCGGATCTGGCGCAGCGGGCGCGCGGTGGAGGGCGTGGTGCGGTGATCGAGTGGCGGCATGGCGTGCTCCTGCTGTGGTGGTGAGAGGATGGCCTGACTGTACGCGCCGCGCTGGTCGGCGTATTGAACGTTTACGACATCGTGCCATGACGGCCGCAGCGTATTGCAGATTTGGCCACACTCTGTAGAATAAGCCGCATGCCGACCATCCCGCCGCCCGCCGCCGCACCGCTCACACTCCTGATTGCGCCGCGCCTGGCGCTGGCGTCCTGCGTGCGCGCCTTCCTCGTGCGCGACACCACGCGCTGCCCGCTGCTGCCGCCGGCCCAGCGCCTGAACCGCTTTCCCGCCGCACCCATGTGCAGCATCGTCTGGACCATCGCGGGCGAGCTGGAGGCGGCCGCGCCGGGCCTGGCGCTGGCGGACGTACGCATACCGCCGGCCTTGTTCGGCGGCCCCCGCTCGTATCCGCTGGTCAGCTACAGCCCCGGCCCCGCGCACACCTTCATCGTGATGTTTTATCCGGCCGCCCTGCATGCCTTGACGGGCGTATCGATGGATGCCTTGCTGGACCAGTTTCGCCCGCTCGATGCCGTGTTTGGCGCCGACTGGCTGGCGCTGTCCGACGCCGTGCTGGCCGCGCCCGACGACGAGACCCGCATCGCGCTGGTGGAAGACTTCCTGGCGCCGCAATGGCAGCAGGCGCGCAAAAGCGGCGACGTTGCGGCCAGCGCGGTGCAGGACTGGGTGCGCCGCCTGGGCGTGCAGGCGGCATCGACGGGCATGGCCAGTGGCGCGCGCAATATCGAGCGCCGCATCAAGGCCTGGGCTGGCCAGCCCATGCGCACCCTGCGCCGCATGCGCCGCGCGGAACAGCTGTTCCTCGACGAACGCGGCGCCATCCTGCTGGGCACGGCGTCCTGGTCCGACATCGCCGCCAGCGGCGGCTACGCCGACCAGGCGCATTTCTGCCGCGAGACGCGTGAAATCACGGGTTCTACGCCGACGGAGCTGGCGCGCGCCATGAAGGAAGATGAAAGCTACTGGATATACCGCATCTGGGCGTAGTGCATGCCTGAGCAAACCCGCCGCGCGTCGGTGCCGGCGGCCTGCGATGCTCGCCGTACCTTCGTCCGGTTGCGCTTCTTGGCCACCTCTCCCTTGCGCTCGCTACGGTTTTGTCAGGCCATCGGGGCGCCATGGGGTTGCAGCTTGCACGTCGCCGGTTCCTGAAATACCACGCCCTTGCGCAAGGTGACTTCATGGTGCTCCGCGCCCGGCGCCATCATGGGGAAGCAGTTTTCCTCGCCATGCACGCGCACGTCCAGGAAATAGGGGCTGCTCGATGCCATGCAGGCGGCCAGCGCCGCATCGAGTTCGTCGCGCCGGCTGACCGTGCGGGCCTGCCAGCCAAACGCGCGCGCCAGGGCGACGAAATCGGGCAGGGCTGCCGTGTAGCTGTGGCTGTAGCGCCCGCCGTGATTGAGTTCCTGCCACTGGCGCACCATGCCCATGTAGCCATTGTTCGACAGCACTACCTTAACGGGCAGCCGGTGCTGCACGGCCGTGGCCAGTTCCTGGATGTTCATCAAGATCGAGGCGTCGCCGCTGACGCACACGACGGTCTTCTCCGGGTGGGCGACCTGCGCGCCGATGGCGGCCGGCAGTCCGTAGCCCATGGTGCCGGCGCCGCCCGAGGTCAGCCAGCGGCGCGGCTGCTCGAAGCGCAAGTGCTGCGCGGCCCACATCTGGTGCTGGCCCACGTCGGTGGAGACGATGGCGTCCATGCCGTCCAGCGCCGCCTGCAGGCGCCGCATCAGCGCTTGCGGCGCGATCACGTCCGGCGTGTCGTCGAAGGCCAGCGACGCGTGCGCGCGCCAGCCATCGATGCGCTGCCACCACGGCTGGCGGTCGGCCAGCACGCGCCCGCGCAGCTGCGCCAGCAGGGCATGCAGCACGGAAGCGCAGTCGCCGCGCAGGGCCACGTCGGCGCGCACCACCTTGCCAATCGACGCCGGGTCGATATCCACGTGAATCACTTGGGCGCCAGGGCAGAAGGCGTCGAGCCGCCCCGTCACGCGGTCGTCGAAACGCGCGCCGACGCAGACGACCAGGTCCGCATGGTGCATGGCCAGGTTCGCTTCCAGGGTGCCGTGCATGCCCAGCATGCCGAGGAAGGCCGGGTGCGACGCGGGAAAGGCGCCCAGTCCCAGCAAGGTCAGGGTGCACGGCGCGGCCGCCAGTTTTACCAGTTGCTGGAAAGCGGCGCAGGCAGCCGGGCCGGAATTGACGAGGCCCCCGCCGCCATACAACACGGGCTGGCGCGCGCAGGCGATCAGGCTGGCCGCCCGGGCGATATCGGCGCTGTCCGGCAGGGGGGCGGCGGCGGCGGACGCCAGCGGCGTCTTGTCCGCGACGGGCGCCAGCTGCAAGTCCTTGGGAAAGTCGACCAGCACGGGGCCGGGCCGGCCCTGCGTGGCCTGGGTGAACGCCTCGTGCAGCACGGCCGCCGTTTCCTCCGCCGTGCGGATTTGCCGGTTCCACTTGGTGACGGGGCGCGAGATGCCCAGCGCGTCGCATTCCTGGAAGGCGGCCGTGCCGATGCTGGTGCTGGCCACCTGGCCGCTAATGCAGATCACGGGAACCGAATCGCACAGGGCGTCGAGCAGGCCCGTGGTGGTATTGCTCATGCCGGGGCCGGACGTGACGAAGACCACGCCGGGCCGGCCCGTGCTGCGCGCATAGCCCTCGGCCGCGTGCACGGCGGCCTGTTCGTGGCGCACGAGGATGTGGCGCAGGCGGGGCTGCGCGTGCAGCGCATCGTACAGGGGCAGCACTGCGCCGCCCGGGTAGCCGAAGACGGTGTCGACGCCCAGCGCCAGCAGGGTGTCAATGAGGACGCTGGCGCCATTGCGCGGGACTGGCGCAGCGGCGGGCGGAGCGAGGAGGGTGGCGTGGTCAGGTTTCATGCCCTCATTTTCTGCCTGATGCGGCAGAAAAGGCTGCTGCTTTTCTCGTATAAGATGGAATATTCAGCAAAATTTGCTGGCAAATCATGAAAGGACAGTATGAGTGCGGGAAATAAGCTGGATAAGTTCGACCTTGCCATCCTGACGGCGCTGCAGCAGGATGCGCGCATCAGCCTGCACGAGTTGAGCGCCAAGGTGGGCCTGACTTCGTCGCCGTGCTGGGCGCGCATCAAGCGCATGGAAGACGACGGCGTCATCGAAGGCTATACGGTGAAGGTGAACGCGGCCAAGGTGGGGCTGGCCGATACCGTCATCGTGCAGGTGACGCTGGACGACCATTCCGACCAGGCGCTGTTTGAATTCGGCCATGCGCTGGCCATGATCCCGGAAGTGCTGGAAGCCTTCCTCGTCTCGGGCGACTACGACTATTACCTGCGCATCGCCGTGAGCGACACGCGCGACTACGAGCGCCTGCTGCGCGAACGCCTGTACAAGATTCCCGGCATCCGCCACAGCAAATCGAGTTTCGTCCTGCGCCAGCTCAAGCAGAGCTATTTGCCGCTGCAGCGTTGACGCGGGGAACACGCCGGGCGCGGTTTTCGAGCATAGCCGAAGTCGCGCATCCGTGCTGTAGCGCACGCCTGGAAACCGCAGAGGTTGTTGTGCAAATGAAACGTTGAGATTTGTCAGGCGTCATAGATAAAACAAAATAAAAGTTTGGAAAGCTAGATGAAAAATAAATAAATGATAATAGAAAAATGATATTTGTTTTGTGTGGTTTGCTATATTCATTGGCACTTTTGTGAAAAAGCTGAAAGCGGGCACCAGACCTGCCGACCTCTCTACCCACAACAATCAAGGGAACAGAATGAATCGTCTATCGCATCCAGCGCGGGTATCGCCCGCCAGCGTCAATCCACCCGCTACCCGCGGTCGCACAACCCTGCGCAGCAGCGTGTTCTCCGCCCTGGCGGCCGCGTCCGTGCTGGCCTCGGCGCCGGCCATGGCCGATGTCCTGCACTTCGACAATTTGCTGCCCGACGTGTATGCAAGCGGCCAGACGCTCAATACGTCGAGCTACAACCTGCTGTTCCTGGCCGATCCGACCACCGCCGCCGGCGGCGGCGTGAGCGGCGTGGGCGCCATCCTCGATGGCCGCGCAGGCTCCTCGTGCGACATCGCCGCCTGCCCGCAAGGCGCCACCGGCAACTACCTGGCCATCCTCAACGATGGCGGCGTGAATTTCTCGCGCGCCGACCACCAGGCATTTACCCTGGGCGGCTTCGACTATTCCTTCATCGCTCCCGTTTCCGGCTTGCCCGACATGAATTGGGGCCAGCTGCAGCTGAGCGGTACCCTGAGCAATGGCCAGATCGTCACCACCTCGCTGGCGTTTCCCGGCCAGGGCAGCGACGGCAATTACACGTTCCAGAGCGCTTCCCTGCTGGGCGGTTTCAGCAATTATGTGTTCACCGGCCTGACCTTCAATGCCTGCATTTTCAATGAGAGCGGCATTTGCAGCAATTCCCTCGATTTCCCCGCCTTTAACCAGGGCCAGTTCGCGCTCGACAATATCAACATCAGCGCCGTGCCGGAACCGTCGACCTACATGCTGATGCTGGCCGGCCTGGGTGCCATCGGCATGCTGTCGCGCCGCCGCGCCAGCGGCAAGGCTGTCGCCAACGCCAGCGTGCAAGGAGCGTGAGCATGAAACTTCGTCCCGTCTCCCTCGCCATCCTGCTGCTGGCCGCCAGCGTCGCCCAATCGGCCCAGGCGCAAGAGCGCCGTTCCTACATCGTGCAGCTGGTCGACAAGCCGGCCGCCGCCTACACGGGCCAGATCGATGGCCTGGCCGCCACCAAGCCGGCACCGGGCGCGCGCATCAATGTGGGTGCCGCCGAT
The DNA here is from genome assembly GCF_978021625.1 of Janthinobacterium foliorum. Lineage (NCBI taxonomy): Bacteria > Pseudomonadati > Pseudomonadota > Betaproteobacteria > Burkholderiales > Oxalobacteraceae > Janthinobacterium > Janthinobacterium foliorum. Next base: position 21,666 of record NZ_CDXDQE010000020.1, read on the forward strand.
GTGCAGGCTTACCTGAACTACCTCGACACCAAGCAGGCCGCCGTGGCCGGTACCGTCAGCGCGGCGGAAATCACGCACCAGTACAACGTCGTCTTCAACGGCTTTTCCGCCTTGCTGACGGACGATGAAGTGCGGGCCTTGAAAAAGAACAGCGGCGTGGCCAACATCAGCGCCGATTCCATCCTGCAGCTCGACACCAGCTACACCCCCAGCTTCCTGGGCCTGGACAAGCCGGGCGGCATCTGGGAACAGCTGGGCGGCAAGGCGCATGCCGGCGAAGACATCATCATCGGCATCGTCGACAGCGGCATCTGGCCGGAAAACACGGCATTCGCCGACCGTCTCGACGAGAACGGCGTGCCTAGCCACAGCGGCAGCAACGTCGTGTACGGCGCGCCGCCGGCCAGCTGGCAGGGCTCATGCCAGACGGGCGAAGGCTTTTCTGCCGACAATTGCAACAACAAGCTGATTGGCGCGCGCTACTACCGCGCCTCGTCGGCGGCCCTGCACTGGACGGAATTCCGTTCGCCGCGCGATTCCGTTGCCGGCCTGACGGGCCACGGCGGCCACGGCACGCACACGGCGTCGACGGCTGGCGGCAACAACGGCGCCCTGGCCACCTCGAATGGCGTGTCGCTGGGCAAGGCCTCGGGCATGGCGCCGCGCGCCCGCGTCGCCGCCTACAAGGTCTGCTGGACGGACGGGGCGACGGGCAAGAATGGCTGCGCCACGGCCGACAGCGTGGCGGCCATCGACCAGGCCGTCAAGGATGGCGTCAACGTCATCAACTTCTCCATCGGCCCGAATGCGGGCGGCGGCGCGTTTGACGAGGCGACGGAACAGGCCTTCCTGGGCGCTGCCAACGCGGGCGTCTTCGTCGCCACTTCCGGCGGCAATTCCGGCCCGTCCACGCCGGCACCCGGCGTGCCGGCGCCCGTGTCGCACATCAGCCCATGGCTGGCGACGGTGGCCAACTCCACCCACAACCGCCTGTACGCGGCCAATGCCATCCTCAGCAACGGCACCCGCCTGGAAGGCGCATCGAGCAACGCCAACACGCCGGCGCTGCCGCTGATCCGCGCGCGCGACGCGGGCCTGCCTGGCGTATCGCCGACGGACGTGAATCTGCTGCGCTGCTATGGCGCGGCCGATGTGACCTCGGCTTACCTCGACCCGGCGAAAGTGGCCGGCAAGGTGCTGGTGTGCGACCGCGGCGGCAACGTGCTGGTCAACAAGAGCGGCAACGCCAAGACGGCCGGCGCGGCGGGCGTGATCATCGCCAACGTGGCCGGTGGCGCCAATACCATCATCAACCAGGCACACGTGCTGTCGACCGTGCACCTGGCACAGGCGCAGGGCGATGCGCTGAAAGCCTTCATGGCGTCCAACCCGGACGGCACGGCGGCCTTGGGTGAGGTGCACACGGTTCCCGACACCACGGTGCAGGCGCCCATCGTCAGCGACCGTTCCTCGCGCGGGCCGAACGTGGCCAATGCGAACATCCTGAAACCCGACCTGTCGGCGCCGGGCACCAACGTGCTGGCCGGCGTGACGGCCGACCTGACCCCGGCGCAGCGCGATGCCGTGGCGGCCGGCGGCGTGGCGCCAGCGGCGGAGTGGGATTTCTATTCCGGCACCTCGATGGCCAGCCCGCACGTGGCCGGCGTGGCGGCGCTGCTGCGCCAGCAGCATCCCGACTGGTCGCCCGCGGCCATCAAGTCGGCGCTGATGACGACGGCCTTCAACACCTTCCCCGATGGCTTGAACGGTTCCGTGTCGTGGGATGCCACGGCGAAGAATTCGGGCCAGCTGCCATGGGGCCAGGGCGCGGGCCACATCGCGCCGAACAGCGCGGCCGATCCGGGCCTCGTGTATGACCTGTCGGAAATCGACTATGCGCGCTTCCTGTGCGGCTTGAATATCCGCACGCAATATTCCGCCAATTGCGCCACTACCGGCAGCATCGCCGCCTACAACCTGAACCTGGCGTCGCTGACGGCGGCCAACGTGCTGGGCACGCAGACCCTGACGCGCACGGTGACGAACGTGGGCAGCAGCAGCGCCGTCTACACGGCGTCGGCCAGCCTGCCAGGCTACACGGTGGCGGTGACCCCTACCAGCCTGAACCTGGCACCGGGCGCCAAGGCCCAGTTCCAGGTCAAGCTGACGCGCACCACGGCGCCGCTCGATACCTGGGTGTATGGCGCGCTGTCCTGGACGGATGGCACGCACACGGTGCGCAGCCCGTTGACGGCGCGCGGCAGCATCCTCGTTGCCACGCCGCTCGTGAAGAGCGAGGCAGCCACCGGCAGCAAGGTGGTGACCCTGGGCACGGGCTTTGCGGGGCCATTGGTGGGCGTCAAGTCGGGACTGATCGAAGCCGTGCGTGAAACGCGCACGATCGGCCAGGCCAACAACAGCACGGCATCGGCCAGCTGCAAGGCCGGCGGCGCGCCGGGCGTGAACGTGCACAATGTGGTGATCCCTGCCGGCACCCTGGCGGCGCGCTTTGCCACCTACGATGCGGAAACCACGGGCGGCGCGAATACCGACATGGACATGGAGGTCTACAACGCCGCCAATGTGCTGGTCGGCAGCAGCGGCAATCAAAGTTCGAATGAACAGGTGGAATTGCGCTTGCCGGCCGCCGGCACGTACAAGGTGTGCCTGATCGGCTACGCGCCGCAAAACGGCCAGGCCAACTACACCCTGTCGTCATGGGTGCTGGCGCCGGGCTTGTCCAACGGCGGCTTCAAGGCGCTGATGCCAGGCACGGCCTTCATGGGCGGCACGGCATCGGTGTCGCTGGGCTGGTCCAACCTGGCCGAAGGCAAGCGCCACCTGGGCGCCGTCGGCTACCAGGTCGCGGGCGTGATCCAGGGTGTCACCGTGGTCGAGGTTAATACCGATGATCCCGTGCCGCTGGCGCAGGATGCGCGCGGCAACAAGCCGGTGCTGGCCGATTAAGCTCCCGGTCGGCTGAAACAGGGCGTGCCTTCGGGCACGCCTTTTTTTTGCGCGCGCAGGCGCGTTCGCCAGGAATAGCGCTTGCACGGAGGCAAAGGCACCGGTATCTTGTCGCACAGCCATGGTTTTGTGCCCTGGCATTCTTGGGGAGTCGCGCGTGACCAGTTTCCGCACCAATACCGACCGCCTGCTGGAAGTGCGCCTGCAGGATGAAAAAGTGCTGGCCATCGCCGGCGCCATGGTCGCCTACACGGGCAGCATCAAATTTGAAAAATCCCTGCTGGGCGGCGAGGGCCTGTTTGGCGCGCTCAAGCGCAAGGTGACGAACGAAGGCATGCAGGTGATGCAGGCATCGGGCAGCGGCACCGTATTGTTCGCGCAGAACGCGGCCGAGATCACCGTCATTGCGCTGACGGGAGAAAAGCTGACCATCGAAAGCAGCAGCCTGCTGGCCTACGACACGAGCCTGAAAACGGGCACCAGCTTTGCCGGCCTGCGCGGCGCCAGTTCGGGCCAGGGCCTGTTCTCCACCACCGTCGAAGGGCATGGCAACGTGGCCGTCATTTCGCGCGGCAACCTGATCATGCTGGAAGTGACGCCGGCGCACCCCTTGCGCGTGGACCCGGATGCCTTTGTCGGCTTCAAGGGCGATATCCGCCAGGAGTTCGTCTTTGACGTCAACTGGCGCACGATGATCGGGGAAAGCTCGGGCGAGTCGTACCAGCACAAATTCACCGGCCAGGGCGTGGTGTTCATCCAGCCCGCCGAACGCTAGGAGCGCACGATGCCCGTCTATCAGCAGATCAATGAAAAGATGCTCGAGGTTAAACTCGGCAATGAAGAAGTCTTCGCCCGCAAGGGGGCCATGGTGGCGTACCAGGGCGACGTGGCATTCAGCCGCTCGTTCCTGGCGGGCCAGGGCGTGCAAAGCCTGGCCATGCGCGCCGTCACCAATGAAGGCTATGCCCTGATGTCGGCGCGTGGCACGGGCAGCGTGTTTTACGCGCAGGGTGGTTTGTTCGTCACCATCGTCCCGGTGCGCGGCGAGACGTTTTACGTGGAAAGCGATTCCCTGCTGGCCTTCGATGCGCGCTTGACGGCCGGCACCATGTTCCTCGGCAACCAGGGTGGGGTGCAGGGCGTGGTGCGCGGCATGGCCTCGGGCCAGGGCTTGTTTACCACCACCTTGCAAGGCACGGGCGAAGTGGCGATCCTGTCCGACGGCAACGCCATCGGCTTGCCCGTCGCGCCGGACGTGCCCGTGTTTGTCGACCCGCAAGCGTATATCGGCCACACGGGCCAGCTGAGCTCGACCATCGTCACGGACCTGAACTGGAAAACCTTCGTCGGCCAGGCGTCCGGCGAGTCCTACCAGGTCAAGTTCACGGGCCAGGGCACGGTCTACATCCAAGCGAGCGAAAGGTAAGCCATGACGATTTACACCCCCGATACCTTGCCGAAGAACGATAACCTGAACCGTTTTTCGTATGTCATCGACGTCAAGGAACAGATTTTCATCCGCAAGGGCAAGATGATCGCCTTTTATGGCGAGCTGCGCTTTGAAGCCATGGGCAGCAGCGTGCTCGACCTGATCGTGCGCAACGCCTTCAATGCGCCCAAGTACGTGCACCACTTTGTCGTGGCGCAAGGGCAGGGTCAGCTGATTTTGGGCGACAACGGCAATGATCTGGCGTGCTATGACCTGGACAATGCCAACATGACCATCCGCGCGAAAAACCTGCTGGGTTTTACGAAGGACGTACTCTGCCAGGAATCGACCTTGCCCGGCTATCTGACCATGATCGGCACGGGCAAGGTCATCGCGTCGTCGAACGGGCCCGTGCATTTCCTCGAACTGCCGTGCCGGGTCGACGAGCAGGCCGTGCTGGGCTGGGCCGATTGTCCCAGCCCCTCGTACCACTACGATTATGCCCACGTGCAGGGCTGGGCCTCGGCCGCCGGCGCGCTCACGGGTTTCAGTTTGTCGGGCGAGGAAAAGCAGATCGACTTCACGGGCGCCGGCACGGTGCTGGTGCAGTCCTCCGAGCTGGACGTGACGGGCAGCTCGGCCCTGGCCAGCCTGCTGGCGCAATTGCCGCTGCTGGGCAGGGAAGACCTGGGCAAGCTCAGCCTGTCGGTGCAGCAGCAGATGAAGGACAGCCGCTAACGCAAAAAGTCGTCCAGCGCCGCCAGCACCTGTTCAGGAGCTTCATCGATCAGCCAGTGCCCCGTGTCGGGAATGATGATGCTGTGCACATCGGTGGCCACCAGCGCCACCTGGCGGCCAAGGAAGGTGTTGGCCGATTTTTCGCCGGCGATGGTCAGCACGGGCATGGCCAGGCTGGTCTCGGCCAGACGGATGAAGTCGCGCGCATCGTTGTCGAAATCGCTGAAATAGGAAAACCCCGCGCGCATGCCGCCCGGCTGCGCATAGGCGGCCGTGTAGATGCGCCGGTCCGCCTCCTTGACCGACTTGTGGCGGTTGGCTGACATATCGTTCCAGAAGTGTTCAAAGTACAGGCGCTCGCGTCCCTTGACCAGGGCCAGGGGCGTGTCGCCATAGAAATGGAAGTGCCAGACGGCCTGTGCCGGAAACGCATTGCGCCAGTCGCCGATGCCGGGCAGGAAGGCATCCATCAGCACCACTCGTTCCGTGTCGTTGGGAAACTGCGCCGCGTAGGCGTAGGCCACCATCATGCCGATGTCGTGGCCCACCAGCGCCGCCGGCTGGGTCGATACCTGGCGCACGAGGGCATGGATATCCCTGGCCATGGTGACCTTGTCATAGCCTCCTGGCGGCCGCTCGGATGCCCCGGCGCCGCGCAGGTCCGGCACGATCACCGTGTGCGTGCGCGCCAGCGCCTGCATGGCAGGACCCCACATGTGACCCGTCTGGGCATAGCCGTGCAGCAAGACCACCGGCTTGCCCCAGCCGCCGATGCGGTAATGCAGGCGCACGCCATTGACGTGCATGAATTTGTCGCTGAAACCGGGCAGCGGCGGCGAGACGGGCGCGGCGCCGGGGGCACGCGAAGCGCCCGCCGCCAGGGCCAGGCCGGACAGTGCCAGCAGGGTGGCCGCGGCGACGGCGCGGGTGAAAGTGCGGTGCAGGACGCGCATGGCAGGCTCCTTCAGTCAGGGAGCTTTCACTCTAGGCCGTTGCCACGCGCGCATGCGGAACTAGATCATGTCCGCCGCAGATAGCCTGCCCTAGGCCTGCCAGCGGGGCGCGCGCTTTTCCAGGAAAGCCGCAACGCCTTCGTCCGCGTCCTCTTCCATCATGTTGCGCGCCATCACGTCGCCAGCGTAGGCATACGCTGCGTCCAGCGGCAGCTGGCGCTGCTGGTAAAACATCTGCTTGCCATAGCGGATGGCCGTGGGGCTCTTCGCCATGATCTGCTGCGCCAGGCGCGCCACGGCCTCGTCGAGCGCCGCATCGGCGACCGTTTCGTTGATCAGGCCCCAGTCGGCGGCCGTGTCGGCGTCGATGAAGCGGCCCGTCACCAGCATGTCGAAGGCCCGCTTGGCCGACACATTGCGCGACAGGGCCACCGATGGCGTGGCGCAGAACAGGCCCACGTTGATGCCGGAGACGGCAAAACGGGCGGACGCGCCCGCCACGGCCAGGTCGCAGCTGGCCACCAGCTGGCAGCCGGCGGCCGTGGCGATGCCATGCACGCGGGCGATCACGGGCACGGGCAGGGCCTGGATGGCTTGCATCACGCGCGAGCATTGCGCAAACAGGGTTTGATAATACGCAAGCTGGCGCGTGGCCTGCATCTGGCGCAGGTCGTGGCCGGCGCAAAAGGCCTTGCCTTCGGCGGCCAGCACCACGCAGCGCACGTGCGGCTGCTGCGCGATCGCATCGAACGCCGCTTGCAGCGCGGCCAGCATGGCTTCCGACAGGGCATTGAATTGCAGGGGACGGTTCAGGCGCAGGGTGACGAGGCCATCCTCGTCCTCGCGCAGCACGAGCGGCGCGCCGGTATCGGGTGTTGCGGTCATGCGGTCTCCAGTGGCCTGAGGGCCTTGTTTTTTTCAGGAAATCTTACTTGGCGGCGTTGACGCTGCCGATGCCGGCGATCGACTTGTGCACCAGCTTGGGCTTGCCGTAATACGTCAGTTCGCCCATGCCGCGCACCACGGCGTTCAGTTCTCCCGAGGAGTACACCTTGACGTTGCCGATGCCGTCGAAATTGACGTCGACGTTTTTCGCCAGCAAGGCTTTCGTATCGACGTCGCCCACGCCTTGCGCCTTCAGGCGCAGCCAGTCCACATTGCCATCGGCGGCCAGGCGCCCCGCGCCCTTGTAGCTGATGTCGACCCTGGGGCCATTGAGCTTGGTCAGGATTTTCTCGCCCGCGCCTTCGGCGATCAGCTTGCGCAAGGCGGGCATGGTGATGATGATGCGCGGATCGCCATCCGTTTTTTTGACGCTCTTGTCCTTCAGCGAGATTTTCAGCTCGCCATCGACCACCTCCGTGACCACATTGCCGAGAAACTTCTGGTCGCCGCGCAGCAGCAGGCTCTGCTCCTTGCCCGATTCGACTTCGAGGCTGATGGGACCGCGGATATCGATGGCATTGAAGGCGCCCACCGTGCGCGCCTGCTCGTCGGCATGCGCGAGGGTTGCCAGGGAGGCGAGAGCAAGGGCGGACAACAGGAACAGGTGGCGCATGGCGATTTCCTTGAGTAGTTGATAAGTGTATTCTATGGTGCAACATCTCCCGTGGGGAGAAATTTGCGACGAGCTGCACAAATCGGGACGTGGAAAGCACACACGGCCAGCGCCACCCGCGCGACCGGCACGCCGCCATTCGGCTATGCTATCGCTTACCGCGTCCAGGAGACCAGATGAAAAATTACCACAAAGAAGATTATCCCGTCGCCGATATCCGCCGCTTCCTGGAACCGGGGCCGGTGGTGCTGGTCAGTTCCACCTGGAAGGGCGAGAGCGACGTCATGACCATGGCCTGGCACATGCTGATGGAATTCACGCCGTCCTTGCTGGGTTGCTTCATTTCCGACGCGAACCACAGCTATGAAATGATCAAGCGCAGCATGGAATGCGTGATCAACCTGCCCACGGCCGACATGGTCGACCAGGTGGTGGCGATCGGCAATTGCAGCGGGGAAGACACGGACAAGTTCACGGCCTTCGGCTTGACGCCGCAGCCGGCCGAGCAGGTGGGCGCGCCGCTGATCGCCGAGTGCTACGCCAACTTCGAGTGCAAGCTGGCGCAGGTGGCGGGCAACCCGAAGGGCGGCTTTTTTATTTTCGAGTGCGTGAAAGCCCACGTGGCCACCTCGCCCAAGCTGCCGGAAACCCTGCATTACCGGGGCAACGGCGAGTTCATGGTGTCGGGCCGCACGATCAGCCGCAAGAGCCTGATGAAGCCCGAAATGTTGTAGGACACCCGACCAAACCTACTGCGCGTCGATATAGGCGGCCCGCGATGCTCACCGTACTTCAGTACGGTTGCGCTTCTCGGCCACCTCGCTCTTCCGCTCGCTACGGTTCTGTCCGGTGCCATTAGGCCGCCTAAATTACTCCCTGCGCCAGCATCGCATCGGCCACTTTGACAAAGCCGGCGATGTTGGCGCCGTCCACGTAGCTGACGGAACCGTCGGCGCGCGTGCCGTACTGTTTGCAGGCCGCATGGATGCCCTGCATGATCTGCAGCAAACGCGCATCGACTTCCTCGCGCGGCCACGACATGCGGGCCGCGTTCTGGCTCATTTCCAGACCCGACGTGGCCACGCCTCCCGCATTGCTGGCTTTGCCCGGCGCATACAGCACGCCGGCCGCCTCGAACGCTTTCGCCGCTTCGATGGTGGTGGGCATGTTGGCGCCTTCGGCCACGCATTGCACGCCGTTGGCGATGAGGGTGCGCGCATCGTCGATGCCCAGTTCATTTTGCGTGGCGCAGGGCAGGGCGATGTCGACCGGCACGTGCCATGGCGAGACGCCTGCCTCGAAGCGCACGCCCGTGCGTTCGGCGTAGTCGCTGACACGGCCATACAGATGGTTTTTGATCTCCATCAGGATGGCCAGTTTTTCCGGCGTAAAACCGGCTTCATCGACGATGGTGCCGCTCGAATCGGAGACGGTGATGACTTTCGCGCCCATGGCCATGGCTTTTTCCACGGCGTATTGCGCCACGTTGCCCGAACCGGAGACGGACACGCGCATGCCTTCGAACGAGCGGCCGCGCGTTTTCAGCATTTCCTGCGCAAAGTATACGGTGCCGTAGCCCGTCGCTTCCGGCCGCATCAGCGAGCCGCCGAAGCTGGCGCCCTTGCCCGTGAAGACGCAATCGGCGCGGTTGCTGAGTTTTTTCATCATGCCGGCCATGTAGCCCACTTCGCGCCCGCCCACGCCGATGTCGCCGGCCGGCACGTCCGTATCCGACCCCACATGGCGGAACAGTTCGCTCACGAAGGCCTGGCAGAAGCGCATGACTTCGCCCGGGCTCTTGCCTTTCGGATCGAAATCGGAACCGCCCTTGCCGCCGCCCATCGGCAAGGTCGTCAGGGCATTCTTGAACGTTTGCTCGAAGGCGAGGAATTTCAGCACGGACAACGTGACGGACGGGTGGAAGCGGATGCCGCCCTTGTACGGGCCGATGGCCATGCTGTGCTGGATGCGGTAGCCGCGATTGACTTGCACTTGCCCATGGTCATCGACCCACGACACGCGGAACATGACCACGCGCTCCGGCTCGATCAAGCGTTCCAGCAAGCCTTGTTCCGCGTATTTCGGGTGCTGCTCCAGGAATGGCCACAAGCTCTCCATGACTTCGGTGACGGCTTGCAGAAACTCGGGTTGACCTGGATTGCGTGCGGCGACATGCTGGACATACTCGTGAGCAGATGCGTATTTCATCAGAATTCCATGGAGGTGATCGGTTATTTGGGCAACTATCATCGCAGATTTTGCACAAAAATGGTGCGGAAATTTGGTTTTGAGGGGTTTCTGCTACATCGTGGGGATTTTTGGCGAGACTCTGCTGCCATTGTCGCGGGAACTGGTCTGCCCGAAAAAACAACCAAGGGACGCCGCCGTTGCTGCGCAATGGAGAGGCTGGAACACGCCATGGCGCACCCGCATCGCCATGATGCGATACCGGTGGTCACAGCCGCGCCGTGGCCTGCGGCCGGCGCTTGTGTGCAGATAGCGCCTGCTGGCCAAGCGCAGCAACGACAACGCCAGCCCGAAGGCTGGCGTTGTCGTGTGTCATGTCATGCCGCCTGTCTGGCGCACGCCAGCACGGTGGTCACCCCGCCATGCCGCGCAGGATCAAGCCCGTGATGTAGGCGCCGTAGGTGCCCAGCGCGTAGCCGAGCACGGCCAGCAGCACGCCGACGGGCGCCAGCGAAGGGTGGAAGGCGCTGGCGATGACGGGGGCCGAGGCGGCGCCGCCGATGTTCGCCTGTGATCCCACGGCCATGAAGAACAGGGGCGCGCGGATCAGCTTGGCGACGAGCAGCATCAGGCCGCCATGCACGGCGATCCATATCAGGCCCAGCAGGAACAGGAAGGGCTTGTCGAACAGGGCTTTCAAGTCCATGTGCATGCCGATGGTGGCCACCAGCACGTACAGCATGGCCGAGCCGATGGTCGAGGCGCCCGCGCCTTCCAGGCTGCGCGCCCGGGTAAAGCTCAGCAGCAGGCCGAAGGTGGTGGCCAGCACGACGATCCAGAAGAAGGTCGACGTCAGGCTGTAATCCTGCAGGCGCCATGCGGCCGGCAGGGTGGCGATCCAGCCGATGATGGGGCCGGCCAGGAAGTGCGACAGGCCCGTCACGCCCAGTCCCACGCCGAGGATGATCATGATGTCGGTCAGGGTGGCGATGCGCGCGTGCTGGGCGCGGTAGCTTTCGATGCTGTCCTTGAGCGCATTGATGGCGGATAAATCCGCGCCCGTCCAGCGGTCGAAGGCGCCCGCGCGGCCCGCCAGGAACAGCAGCACGGCCGTCCAGACGTTGGCCACCAGCACGTCGACGGCGACGAACTGGCCGAACAGGGTGGCGTCCACTTCAAACACTTCCTTCATGGCCGCCTGGTTGGCGCCGCCGCCGATCCACGAACCGGCCACGGTGGTCATGCCGCGCCAGGTGTCGCCCGCCACCGTTTCCGGGTGGATCAGGCGCAAGGCTTCGAAGGAGACAAGGGCGCCCAGCATGACGCCCAAGGTGCCGGTGAGGAACATGATGATGGCCTTGGGGCCGAGACGGAGGATGCCGCCGAAATCGATGGCCACGCACAGCAGCACGAGCGCGCTGGGCAGCAAATAGTCGCGCGCCACGGCGTACAGGCCGGACGCGTTGCCATCGATGATGCCGAAGGTGTTGAGCAGCGCCGGGATCAGATAGCACATCAGCAGGGAGGGGATATACGTGTAGAACTTTTTCCAGAAGCCGTCCGCGCGGGCGGCCGTCCAGAAAACGCCTCCCAGGGTCATGGCGAGCAGGCCGAGGACGACGGCGTCATTGGTGATCAGGGCAGGAGTGGCAGGCGGCATCGGGGATTCCGGTGAACGTGTCAGGGATGCCCGGAAAGCCGATAAGCCACCCGGGCGCAGGGTGGCCGTATCGTATAGCAATGTTGAAGCCTAAACAAATTGTTTCAGCCGCGTCATGCCAATTATTTCTTGTAAAATCAAATACTTGCGGACTGGTTTGCCGGTGCCGCCGCCCGACTGGCGGTTACAAATAACGCGCCAGCAAGGCCTGGTCCAGCGCTGCATCGAGGGCGATGCGCACGAAGTGGCCGCTGCCGGGCGCCACCTGGAGTTCGCTGCCGTCGTCGGCCAGCATGCGATCAACCGTGAAGTCGCGGTTGCCGCCCGGATGCACGGCCTCGAGACGGTCGCCCACGGCGAAGCGGTTTTTCACTTCCACCCGCGCCCAGCCATCCGTCACGCCCAGCACGTCGCCCACGTACTGGCTGCGGTTCGCCTCGGAGGCGCCGCGCATGTAGTTCTGGTGCGTTTGCGTGTGGTGGCGCTGGTAAAAGCCGTCCGTGTAGCCGCGGTTGGCCAGGCCTTGCAGCTGGCCCAGCAGGCCCATGTCGAAGGGCCGGCCCGCCACGGCGTCGTCGATGGCCTGGCGGTAGACTTGCGCCGTGCGCGCGGCGTAGTACAGCGACTTGGTGCGGCCCTCGACCTTCAGCGAATCGACGCCGATTTTCACCAGGCGCTCGATGTGCTCGACGGCGCGCAAATCCTTCGAGTTCATGATGTAGGTGCCGTGCTCGTCTTCGAGGATGGGCATCAGCTGGCCCGGGCGTTGCGCTTCTTCGATGAGATAGGGCCGGTCGGCCAGCGGGTGGCGCGGCTGCTGGTGCAGGGCGGAAAAGGCATTGTTGTCCGCCTCGGCCAGCGCCTGGTGGAATGCCAGCGGCACCACTTGCATGCCGCCCAGGTCGCCGCTGGCGTCTTCCGCCGCATTTTTCACCTTGTAATCCCAGCGGCAGGAATTCGTGCACGTGCGCTGGTTCGGGTCGCGGTGGTTGAAATAGCCGGACAGCAGGCAGCGGCCCGAATAGGCGATGCACAGGGCGCCGTGGACGAACACTTCCAGTTCCATTTCCGGGCAGCGCTGGCGGATTTCCTCGATCTCGTCGAGCGACAGTTCGCGCGACAGGATCACCCGCGTCAAGCCCATGCGGTGCCAGAATTTCACGTCGGCCCAGTTGACGGCGTTCGCCTGCACGGACAGGTGCACGGGGATCTCCGGCCACTTGTCGCGCACCATCATGATCAGGCCCGGGTCGGCCATGATCAGCGCATCGGGACGCATGGCGATCACCGGTTCCATGTCGCGCAAATACGTTTTCAGCTTGGCGTTATGGGCGAAGATATTGCTGGCAACAAAGAACTGCTTGCCGCGCGCATGCGCGCCGTCAATTCCCTCCTGCAAGGCCTGCAAGGTCGAAAAGTCGTTATTGCGTACGCGCAAGCTGTAGCGCGGCTGCCCCGCGTAGACGGCGTCGGCGCCATAGTCGAAGGCGGCGTGCATCTTGGCCAGCGAGCCGGCAGGCAAAAGTAGTTCGGGAGCGTGGCGCATGGAAGTCAGGCAAAGCCGGCGATTGTATGTCGGCTGGCCCTGCATTGCCTTGCCTTGGATCAAGGGATTGCAGGGTGGCGGCGGCACCTGGCCGCCACGCCGGCTTGTGACGGCTGGCGATGCCGCGCGCTGGCTACATGCCGGCTGCCTGGCCGGCCGGGCAAATGTTCTGGTTGGCGCGGAACAGGTTGTCGGGATCGTATCGCTGCTTGATCTGCGCCAGGCGCGCATAGTTGGCGCCATACGCGTCGGCCGTGCGCCCGCTGTCGTCCTCGGTCAGGAAATTGACGTACACGCTGCCCGTCGCATACGGCGCCGCGTCGTTGAAGAAGGTGCGCGCCCAGGCCATGCAGCGGGCGTCGTCGGCCGGGTCGTCCCAGCGCGTGTGTACGTTCATCACGTACAGGGCGTCGCGGTGCGGATAGGCCGTGTCCTGCGGCGCCGGCCGGCCCGCCTGCGCGCCCAGCAGGCCGAGGAAGATTTCGCATTGCGGCGTCGGCAGCCGGGCGGCATGGCGGATGACGGTATCGATGGCGCCATCGCTCAGCTGCGTGAAATTATGCGATTTCCAGTAGTTGCGCGCGCCGGGCGTGAGCAGCGCATCGAAGGCCTGCTGCCAGGCCGTGTAGGGCATGGCGCCCAGGTGCGCGCCCAGCGGCTGGCCGAAGCGGCCGATGCGGTCGACCGCTTCCTGCATGGCGGCCGAGCGCAGGGGCGAGAAGACGGCCAGGACCAGCACGTCCTGGCCATGCACCTCCTGCGCCAGGAAAGGCAGCGGCGGCGCCTGGCGCAGCACGGCCCAGACGGTCAGCTCGTCGGGCATGCCGTCCACGAAATCGCGGTATTTCGTCAGCACGGCCTTGGCTTGCGCATGGGGGAAAACGATGAGTCCCGCGGTGACTTCCGGCCCCACGGGATGCAGCTGGAACTCGAAGCGCGTGACCACGCCGAAGTTGCCGCCACCGCCACGCAAGGCCCAGAACAGGTCGGGGTGTTCCGTCGCGCTGGCATGCACGGCCTGGCCGTCGGCCGTGACCACGTCGGCGGCCAGCAGATTGTCGGCCGCCAGGCCCAGCGTTCGGCTGAGCCAGCCAAAGCCGCCGCCCAGGGTCAGCCCCGCCACGCCCGTGGTGGAATTGATGCCCAGCGGCGTGGCCAGGCCGAATGCCTGTGCCTCGTGATCGAAGTCGCGCAAGGTGGCGCCGCCGTCGACATGGGCGCGCCGCTGCCGCGCATCGATGTGCACGGATTTCATGCCCGACAGGTCGATCACCAGGCCGTTGTCGCACAGGGCGCTGCCGGCGATGTTGTGGCCGCCGCCGCGCACGGCAAGGGGCAGGCCGTGGCTGCGCGCATATGCCAGCGCCGTGCGCACGTCCGCCATGCCCGTGCAGCGCACGATGAGGGCCGGATGCCGGTCGATCATCGCGTTCCAGACGGCGCGGGCAGCGTCGTAGCCGGCATCGCCCGCCTGTAGCAGTGGTCCTCTCAATGCGCCCTGCAGCGCATCGAGCTGGCCATTCGTCGGGGTATTCATGGTGTACCTCCCTACAGCTGCGTGCGGTTACCGGAAGACAGTTCCGTTAGACAGCTCGGTTAGACAGCTCAGTTAGACAGCTCAGTTAGACAGCTCGGTTAGACAGTTCAGTGGCGGGCGGCGGGGAATGTGCCAGCGCGTGGTACATGATAGGAAGCGGCCACCCGGTCACGCAAGCACAGGCGTTTGCAAATGGGGCAGGAAAGCGCAAAGGCTTGCGCTGCGACAGATGATGGGCGTTCCGGCGATATCTGTCAGGCCGCGTGTCCGGGGGCGGGGAGCCGGCCTGTTCAGGCGTAAGGCGTGCCCGCCAAGGCTGCCTTCAGGCCCGCATGCCCCTGATCCACCAGGGCCAGAAAACCGGTCTTGGCCCGCCGCGCATCGCCATGCAGGCGGAAGGCGCGGTGCGACTCGATCAAGGCCACGCTCCAGGTGGCCAGCAGCAGGCTGGCGGCCAGGTGGGCGAGGGGATCGCGGGCGTCTCTTCCCGTGCACTCGGTCAGCGCTTGCGCCACCACTTGCACGAGCTCGTCGCGGATGGCCCTGGCGCGGGCCTTGAGGGCGGGACTCTCTTCGATGGTGGCAATAAATCCCTGGCCGGCGGCGGAAAAGGTGATGTAGGGGCTATCTTCTGTCACCAGGCGATGGGCGAGCAGGCGCAGGGTTTCTAGCGGCGCCACCATGGGATCGCGCTGGCGCACGGCGGCGCGCAGCAGTTCGCGGCCCTCTTCCTCGCGGTCGAAGAACATGTCTTCCTTGCGGGGGAAGTGGTTGAACACCGTCATGCGCCCCACATTGGCGGCCGCCGCGATCTCGTCCACCGTCACGTGGTCAAAGCCGCGCACGAAGAACAAGCGCGTGGCGGCATTGGAAATGGCTTGCCGGGTGGCCAGGCGTTTGCGGGAGCGCAGGTCGGTGGGAATGGTCATGTTGCCTCGATCATACACGAAGTGTACTGAGTACAGATATCGCTTGATGACGCTGTATTGCCGGGCGTACTATTTATGTACTGAGTATATATTTAGATTGAGTATATGAAATTGCCTCTTCCTGCGACCGCCCCCGTCCGGCAACGCGCGCTGGCCGTCATCTTTGCCACCGTCCTGCTCGATGCTGTCGGCATCGGCCTGATTTTTCCCATCCTGCCGGCGCTGCTGCAGGACGTCACGCATGCCGCCAACGTGGCGCCCTACATCGGCATCATGACGGCCCTGTATGCGCTGATGCAGTTCATATTCGCGCCCGTGCTGGGTTCCCTGAGCGACCGCCTGGGGCGGCGCCCCGTGCTGCTGCTCTCCCTGGGCGGCGCGGCCATCAACTACCTGTTCCTCGCCTTCGCCCCCAGCCTGTGGATGCTGCTGCTGGGACGCGCCATCGCCGGACTGACCAGCGCGAATGTGTCCGTGGCGACTGCCTACCTGACGGACATTTCGCCTGAGAATCAACGGGCACGGCGCTTCGGTTTGCTCAATGCCATGTTCGGCGCCGGCTTCATCATCGGCCCCGTGCTCGGTGGCGCGCTCGGCGATTACGGCCTGCGCCTGCCCTTCCTGGCGGCGGCCGTGCTGAACATGGGCAACTTGCTGCTGGCGTTTTTTACCTTGTCGGAGTCACGTCCGTCCCTGCGCACGACAACGGCCGGGCGCATGGAATGGGCATCGCTCAATCCCCTGCGGCCGCTGCGCTGGGTCCTGGCCGAAAAGCGCCTGCTGCCCATCACCCTGATTTTCTTTACCTTCAGCGCGGCCGGCGAAGTGTATGGCGTCTGCTGGGCCCTGTGGGGACACGATGCCTTCGAATGGAATGGTTTGTGGATCGGCCTGTCGCTGGGCGCTTTTGGCGTATGCCAGGCGCTGGCGCAGGCGTTCTTGCCCGGCCCGGCCGTGAAACTGCTGGGCGAACGGGCCACCATCCTGGCCGGCGTCGCCTGCGCCTGCCTGGCGCTGGTCGTCATGGCCTTTGCCACGCGCAGCTGGATGATCTTTGCCGTCATGCCCGTGTTCGCGCTGGGCGGCATCGGTGCGCCAGCCTTGCAGTCACTGGCGACGCGGCAGGTCGCCGAGGACCGGCAAGGCCAGTTCCAGGGCGTGCTGGCCTCGTCCGTGAGCCTGGCGTCCGTGCTGTGTCCGCTGCTGTTTTCCAGTATTTATTTTGGCGTCAGGGCGTACTGGCCCGGCGCCGTCTGGCTCTCCGTCATCGTCGTGTATGCGGCGCTGGTGCCGCTCGTGATGGGCTTGTCGCTGGCATCGACGATGCCGGCGTCATCGCGCGGATAGGCGCCCTGCGTTGCCTGCGCTGTGGCGGGCGCAAAATCGTCGACCTGGATCAAGCCGTCCACCAGGCGCACAAATTCCAGCAAGATATTGTGTTCCTGGCAGCTGACGGCGCCTGCGGCCTTGGCCGCGGACAGCCATGGCTGCATGGCAGCCACGCTTTGCGGCAGGTGCCTGAGGGCCGCGCCTGCCGGCATGTCTTTCAGGCGTTTCTCGATGGCCGCCACTTGCGGCAGCAGGAGCAGGGCCCGTTCGGCGCTGGCCACGGGATCGGCCGCGTCGCTGGCCACGTAGCCATCGGCCAGCAGGCGCTCGCGGTCGGCGCCGGGCGTCTGCATGGCGTGCGTGACGTCGCTGCCCAGCTCGTCGGAAGGCGGGCGATGCGGCAGGCCAAACGGGAACAGCAGCGTGCGCAGCAGCACGGCCAGCGCGCGCGCGGGGAAATTCTCCAGCACGCCCGTCAAGCCCTGCTGCGCTTTCACCAGCGCATCCTGCAGCGACCAGTGCACATACGGCAGGTCGGCCGGCGGACGCCCGTCATCCTCGTAGCGCTTCAACACGGATGAGCACAAATACAGTTGCGAGACCACGTCCCCCAGCCGCGCGGACAGCCGCTCGCGCCGCTTGAGTTCGCCACCGAGCACGAACATCGACATGTCCGTCATCACGGCAAACGCCGTCGACAGCCGGGTGAGGGCGCGGTAATACGGCGCCAGCTCCGGCGCGGCAGCGTTTGGCGCAGCGGCCAGGCGCGCACCGCCCAGTCCGTACCACAAGCCCCGTGCCATATTGCCCAGCACAAAGCCCACGTGGCCAAAGAAGGCCGCGTCGAAATCGCGCACGGCTTTCGCGTGGTCGCTTTCCTGGACGGCCGCCATTTCCCGCAGCACATACGGGTGCGCGCGGATGGCGCCCTGGCCGAAGATGATCAGGCTGCGCGTGAGGATGTTGGCGCCTTCCACCGTGATGGCGATGGGAATCTGCTGGTAGGCGCTGGCGAGGAAATTGTTCGGGCCGCTGCAGATGCCCTTGCCGCCGAGAATATCCATGCCGTCATTGACGAGCGCGCGGCCCCGCTCCGTGACGTGGTACTTGACGATGGCGGAAATGACGGCCGGTTTTTCGCCCAGGTCCACGCCCATCGCCGACAGCGTGCGCGCCGCATCCATCAGGTACAGGTTGGCGCCCATGCGCGCCAGCGCTTCCTGCACGCCTTCGAACTTGCCGATCGGCATGTTGAACTGGCGCCGCACGGCCGCGTATGCGCTGGTGCCGCGCACGGCCATCTTGCCCATGCCCACGCTGGACGAGGGCAGCGAAATGGCGCGGCCGGCCGCCAGGCATTCCATCAGCATGCGCCAGCCCTTGCCGACTTGCGCCTGGCCGCCGATGACCCACTCCATGGGGATGAAGACATCCTCGCCCGAGGTGGGGCCGTTCTGGAATACGGCGTTCAAGGGATGGTGGCGGCGCCCGATCACCACGCCGTCGTGGCTGGCGGGAATCAGCGCGCACGTGATGCCGGGGCTGTCATTGCCGGATAAGAGATGCTCGGGGTCGCTGGTCTGGAATGCCAGTCCCAGCAGGGTGGCCACGGGCGCCAGGGTGATGTAGCGCTTGTTCCACGTGATGCGCAAACCCAGGGTGGCGCGTCCTTCATGCATGCCCATGCACACCACGCCCAGGTCGGGAATGGCGGCCGCATCGGAACCCGCATATGGGCTGGTGAGGGCAAAACAGGGAATTTCCGTGCCGGCCGCCAGGCGCGGCAGGTAGTAATCCTTCTGCGCTTCGGTGCCGTAATGCAGCAGCAGCTCGGCCGGCCCCAGCGAATTGGGCACCATCACGCTGACGGCCAGCGCCGAGCAGCGGGTCGACAGTTTCATCACCACCTGCGAATGCATATAGGCCGAGAATTGCTTGCCGCCATATTGCTTGGGAATGATCATGCCGAGGAAGCCCTGGCTTTTCATGTAGGCCCAGGCTGGCGGCGGCAAGTCCAGCAGCTGCTGCGTTTCCCAATCGTTGACCAGTTCGCACAGGCGCTCGACATCGTGGTCGAGAAAATGGCGCTCCTCGGCGCTCAAGGCGGGCGGTGCATACGCCAGCAATTTCTGCCAGTCCGGCCGGCCGGAAAACAGCTCCGCATCCCACCACGTGGTGCCCGCTTCAAGCGCATCGCGCTCTGTCTCGGACATGGTTGGCAAGATGCGCTTGAACAGCGCCAGCAGGCGCGGAGTAATGAGGGCGCGGCGCACGGGGCCGACGGCGAACAGTGCAACCAGGCCCAGCAGGACCACCAGCAGAGCAATCTTCAGCATGCGATATCTCCCTGTTATATGGCTACAGGGTAGGCCGATGCCGGGAATGTTACTGTGCGGTAGTGCGCATACGCACAACGCCAACCGGGTGGGTTGGCGTTGTGCGGGAAGTATGGGGGCAGTGCCGCCCCCGGCGCCAGCGGGATTAGCGTTGTGGAACGACAATCACGGTGTCGCCGGTTTTACCCTTGGCGCCCGTGTCGCCTTTGGCGCCTTCATCGCCGGTGGCGCCGACTTCGCCCTTGGCGCCATCATTGCCTTGTGCGCCGCTGTCGCCAGTCTGGCCCGTGGCACCGGTGGCGCCAGTCGCACCGGCAGGCGCGTCCGCACCCGCGGCACCGGTGGCACCGGCAGGGCCAGGCGCGCCGGGGACGACTTGCACGACGGTGGGCGCGGGTGGCGCTTCGCGCTGGCAGGCGGTCAAGGCAAGGGTCGAGGCGAGTGCGAGCAATATCAGGGTAGGTTTCATGTGCATCCTTTGGCAGTGTGCCGTTAAGTACGGAACGGCTCGACGGCGTCGGGCGCGAGTTTCGCATGGCGGTGTGGCGGAGAATCCGACCAGCTGGCCGTTCCGGCATGTCGCGCAGGGCGCTGGCGGCGGCTAGGAAAGTGGTCTGCCTGCAGCATGTGCTCTTGCGCAGCCGCAGTCCGTACGTTTGCGTACATAGCGGCGGGATGTCAGGTTTTGTGCTGAGGAAAACAAAAAGCCAACCCGAAGGTTGGCTTTTTATTACGTACTGCTGAATTCTTGGTGGCCCGGGGCGGAATCGAACCACCGACACAAGGATTTTCAATCCTCTGCTCTACCGACTGAGCTACCAGGCCAAGGCGGCGAATTATAGCAGAAAGACTTTCCACCTGACCAGAGCAAGCTGTGTTCAAATGCAACAGATGGCCAAAACATGGTGTTTTGGCATCCATATGTAACATGAGGATGCGATGATGCAGCGACAACATGGCGTGCAATGGCTGGTGCTGGGCGGCTTGTTCAGCGCGGCGTGCGGGACGGCGCGGGCCGATGGGCTGGCCGACCTGAATGCGGCGCTGGCGCGGCTGCAGGGGCAAACCCCTCTCAAGGCGCAGGTGGAATCGAAAACCTGGCGCCGCGAAGGCGAAGGCAAGTAGGCGGAAGAAGATAGCGGCCAGGCCGCGGTGGCCGTCGACGCGGGGCCGGCGGGCTTGCAAGTGCTTTACAGCAAGGAGTTGCTGGCAAAGGCCGAGGCCGAGCAGCGTGCCAAGGTGAAGGATCCGAAGGTCAAGACGCCGACCGGCTTTGCGCTGGAGGAAATGAAGGCGTCGGAACTGCGTTCCATGGTATCGGCCGCGGATGCCTTGTCGCGCGAGATGGACGAAGCCGTGTTCAGCGGCGAAAAGATGGACAGCTACAAGGGCAAGCCGGCGCGCTTGCTGAGTTTTACCCTTTCGCTCGACAAGGTGCCGGAGAAAGACCGCAAGTATGTCAAAAAGTTCGATGGCGGCATCGATGTGTGGATCGCCGCCGATGGCACACCGCTGGCCAGCCGTTTTCATGTCGACGTGAGCGGGCGCGCCTTTGTCGTGGTCAGCTTTACGCAAAAAACGGACGAGACGCGCCAGTACGGCGTGAGCGGCGACCATCTATTGTTGCTGCGCAAGGAAAGCAGGAGCGCCACGTCGGGCGCGGGCGAGAAGGTGGAAAGCCGGATCGTCAAGACCTTGCAGCTGCAGTCCTGACGCGTTGCGCAAGCGCCCAAGCCGCTGATCCAGCGGCTTTTTTACATCGCCGAGCTGCCGCCCATGCCGTTCTTTTGCAGCACGCAGCGTCCCGCTTCGCAGGTGGCGCCCGGGTCCGTGACGATGGAGCAGGTGGACATCATGCCGTCCGCCTGCTGCTGCTTGCGGCTCGCTTCGGCCTGCGCCTGGGCCAGGGCCTTGAGCTTCTTGCCGTCGTTGTCCTTGCTGGACCAGGCCAGATAGCGCTCCGGCCCGCCGCACGCCTTGGCGCCGATGGCGATGGTCTGGCATTGCTGCGTAGAATCACAGGCGGCGGCACCCACTTCCGCCTGGATCTGTGCCAGCAAGCCGGCATTGCCTGGCGCGGGCGCCGCATCTTGCTTGGGGGCACTGCCGCAGGCGCTGGCGGTCAGCAACAGGAGGCTGGCGCACGCGGCGCGCAGCAGGGCGGAGGTGGTGGAAGTCGTCATGCCTTCATCATGTGCCACGCTTGCTCAAATGGCAAGCGCAATTCGCGTGCTGGCAGAACCTTGATCCCGGTCATTTTCATTGTGAACCTGTCAAAGTTAATATAAATCAACATCCAATCTTGCGATGTACGGGTGGCGACCGGGCCGGCGCGCCGCATTCCCGCGCCGGTGCGCGCCGCCGATTCGGGAATGTTTCCAGGAGTTACACTATGCGCCGCAGCCTCTCACCCTTCCTCTTCATCGCCGGCCTGGCTTTTGGCGGTGTCGTCCACGCCGCCGACAAGGAGCCGATCCAGCCCATCGCCGCCGCCAGGGGCGCCAATCCGGCGATGGTCGAACTGGGTAAAAAACTGTTCTTCGATCCCCGCCTGTCGCGCTCGGGCTTTATTTCCTGCAACAGCTGCCATAACCTGAGCATGGGCGGCACGGATAACATCAAGACGTCGATCGGCCACAACTGGCAGCGCGGCCCCATCAATTCGCCCACGGTGCTCAATTCCAGCATGAACGTAGCGCAGTTCTGGGATGGCCGCGCCAAGGATTTGCAGGAACAGGCGGGCGGCCCCATCGCCAATCCGGGCGAGATGGCTTTTACGCACGAACTCGCCATCGACGTGCTGGCCTCGATCCCCGCCTACCGCAAGGAATTCAAGCAGGTGTTCGGTCAGGACAAGCTGACCATCGAGCAGGTCACGCGCGCCATCGCCGCCTTCGAGGAGGTGCTGGTGACGCCCGACTCGCGCTTCGATCAATGGTTGATGGGCAAGAAAAGCGCGTTGACGAAAGATGAGCTGGCAGGTTACCAGCTGTTCAAGACAAGCGGCTGCATCGCCTGTCATAACGGCCCCGCCGTGGGCGGCAATACCTTCCAGAAGATGGGCATCGTCGAACCGTACAAGACGGCCATGACAACGGAGGGGCGCGCGGCCGTGACGGGCAAGGATGCGGACCGTTTCAACTTCAAGGTGCCGACCCTGCGCAACGTGGAGCTGACCTACCCTTACTTCCACGATGGTGAGGCGGCGACCCTGACGCAGGCCGTCGACGTGATGGGCCGCCTGCAGCTGGGCCGCACGTTTACGCCCGATGAAAACGCCAAGCTGGTGGCCTTCCTGAAAACCCTGACGGGCAAGCAGCCGCACATCGTGCTGCCGAGCCTGCCGCCATCGAGCGACACGACGCCACGGCCCGTGCCATTTGACTGAGTGATTGCCCGGGACCAGGCCCCGGCGGGTCTGACCCCGACACCACGACATCTTTGCACTTCTGGTGATGTCGGATTACGGTCCTGCGGACCTAATCCGACCTACGATACACGCTGATATCGCTTACTTCAATGTTCTCTGGAACAACTGATAGATGCGGCGGTACTCGTCATACCACGCTTCCGGCTGCACGAAGCCGTGGCGCTCCATCGGGTAGCTGGCCATTTCCCAGTTATCCTTCTTCAGCTCGATCAAGCGCTGCGACAGGCGCACGGAGTCCTGGTAGAACACGTTGTCGTCGATCATGCCATGGGCGATCAGCAGGTTGCCCGTCAGCTTGTCGGCGTATTCGATCGGCGAGGAGATTTTATACGCCTGCGGATCGAGTTCCGGCGTGTTCAGGATGTTCGCCGTGTACTCGTGGTTGTACGTCGTCCAGTCCGTCACGGGGCGCAGCGCGGCGCCCGACTTGAACACCTCCGGCGCGCGCATCAGGGCCATCAGGCTCATGAAGCCGCCGTAGCTGCCGCCATAGATGCCCACGTTCCTGATGTCGCCCTGGTGCTGCTGCGCCAGCCAATTGGCGCCGTCGATGAAATCTTCCAGTTCCGGGTGGCCCATCTGGCGGTAGATGGCCGTGCGCCAGGCGCTGCCGTAGCCGAGCGAGGCGCGGTAGTCGACGTCCAGCACGATATAACCCTGTTCCACCAGCAGGTTGTGGAACATCTGCTCGCGGAAATACACGGGATAGCGTTCCGTCACGTTCTGCAGGTAGCCGGCGCCGTGCGCGAACATGACGATCGGATATTGCTTGCCTGCCTCCAGTGTCGCGGGACGATACAGCTTGGCCCAGATGGGGGCCGCGCCATGCGTGGACGGCACTTGCACCAGCTGCGGCATGATCCAGTTGCGCGCCTTGAAGGCGTCGCTGCGCGTGTCCGTCAAGATAGTTGCCTTGCCGCCTGCCACGCCTATCGTGGCCAGCTGCGCCGGCACGTAGCTGGTGGAATAGCGCACCAGCAGCTTGCCGTTGTCGGGCGACAGGCCGAAGTTTTCCACGCCTTTCAAGCTGGTCACTTCGCGCGCGCCGCCATCTTTCGCCGTGCTGGCGCACACTTCATACGTGCCCGGCGCCTGCGGGTTGCAGACAAAGTAGGCGTGCTTGCCGTCGCGGCTCCACTCGACATTGCTCACTTCCCACTGGCCGCTGGTCAGCGCGCGCGCGGGCGCGGCGCCCTGTTTGGTGTACAGGTGGGCGTAGCCGCTTTCCTCGGACAGATACCACAGGGTGGCGTTGTCGGGCAGCCAGCCGAATTCGTCGGCGCGGCGGTTGACCCAGGCCGTGTCGCTGATGCGGTGCACGGGCACGAGGGCGCCATTGGCCAGGTCGACATTGGCGATCCAGCGGTCCTTGTTGTCGATGGCGCGCACGCGCACGGCCACGCGCGAACCGTCATCGGTCCAGGCGATGCCGTCGCGCTGGGCGTCGACGCGCACGGGACGGTTGCCTGTCAGCGGCGCGAGTTTCTGTTCGGCCCGCAAGGCCGCCAGCGGATCGGTGGCGATGCCGGGCAGGCTGTCGAAGGCGATCTCGCGCACCGTACCCGCGCGCAAGTCGGCCAGTTTCAGGCTTTGCGCGATGGGCATGTTGCGGCCCACGCGGGTACGCTCGTCATCCACGTCCGGGTAGCCCGTTTCCGTGACGTAGCGGGCCAGCTTGCCCAGCTTGCCTTTTTCCGCCGCCTTGTCTTGCGTGACGAACAGCAGCCAGCGGCCGTCCGGCGACAGGGCGCTGCCGGAAATCGTGACTTTCTCGCCCAGGTAGATCGGTTCCGGCGCGCGCGTGGCGTCCAGGCGGCGCTCTGCATGGCGGCGTTCGCGGCTGGCGTCGCGGTCTTCCTTCTGGCGCGCCAGGTTGACGATCAGGCGCAACTGCAGGTCGCGCTGGCTGTCGGCCTCCGGCTTGGCGTCCGGATCCTTGGCGGCGCGCAACAGGGCCACGGGCGCGCTCAGGCGGTCAAGACGGTTCCAGCTGAACCAGTCGGTGCCGCTGCGGTATTGCACGGCGCCGCCGTCGGCGGAGTATTGCGGGTCGCTGATGGCGGCGATGCCGCGCGTGATTTGCACCAGGGCGCCGCTTTTCAGGTCGCGCTCGAACAAGTCGCCGTTGCGCAGCAGGATGGCGCGCGTGCCGGCCCGGTTGACGACCATCTGCTGGCCGTCGAGGTTGGCCAGTTGCGCGTCATCGACTTTCTTGCCGCTATTGAGCTTGGCGTTCGCGCCGGACAACTGGTAGGTGTCGCGCAATGGCGAGCCGAGGCGCTTCTGCTTGTAATACAGCTGGCCATTCCAGCCCCACCATGCCGCTTCGACGGGCGTGCCGATCCAGTCGGGATCGGCCATCGCCTGGTCCAGCGTGATCGGGGTTGGGGCAGTGGTGGAGGATGGGGCCGCATGGGCGGCGGGCAGGGCGGCTGCAAGCAAGGTCAGCAGCAGTGGACGGGCCAACAGGGGGAGAACCAGACGCATCGGAGATCACTTTAACAAGAAAGGGCGGTGAAGGTGCAGGGCTACAAGGCCGGTATTCTAGCGGAGGAGTTTCATACGGGAAATGTCGGAAAGCTAAGCCTCGTGCCGGGCCAGCCAGGCGATAAAGTCGTCCAGCGGCATGGGCCGCGCGTACAGATAGCCCTGCAGGCCATCGCAATCATGGGCGATCAGGAAATCGGCCTGCGCGCGCGTCTCCACGCCTTCGGCCACGACGCGCAAGCCCAGGTGGCGCGCCATGGCCAGGATGGCTTGCACGATGGCCGTGTCGCGCGCGTCGCGCGGCGTATCGTCGATGAAGCGCTTGTCGATCTTCAGTTCGTACAGGGGCATCGACGTCAGGTAGGCGAGGCTGGAATAACCGGTGCCGAAGTCGTCGATGGAAAAGCGGATGCCGAGCTCTGCCAGTGCGCGCATGCGCGCCAGCGAGGCATCGCGCTGGTCGATCAGCAGGCCTTCCGTCAGTTCCAGGATCAGGGCCGTGGCCGGCGTGCCGTGCTCGGCCAGCGCCGCCTGCACGCGGGTGGCAAAATCGGGCTGGCGAAACTGTGCCGGGCTGACGTTGACGGACAGGGCGATGGGCTGGCCGGCCTGTGCCAGCAGCGTGGCGGCGCGGCACGCCTCGCGCAGCGCCCAGTGGCCCAGGCGCACGATCAGTCCCGATTCCTCGGCGATGGGAATGAAGATGCCGGGCGCGATGTGCGTGCCGTCCGCCTGCGGCCAGCGCATGAGCAGCTCGGCGCCCGTGACCCGCCCATGGCGGTCGACCTGCGGCTGCACATGCATGCGCAATTGAGCGGCGTCGAGGGCGCGCGCCAGCGCCCGCTCCAGGGTCAGGCGGCGCTCCACGCCCGCCTGCATGGCGGCCTCGAAAAACGCGATGCCATTGCGCCCTTCCGCCTTGGCGCGGTACATGGCGATATCCGCCTCGCGCAGCAGGTCGTGCGCCTGCTGGCCCGCTTTCGGCAGCAGAGTCACGCCGATGCTGGCCGAGCAGTGGTAGGACTGCGCGCCGATATCGAAGTCGCGCGCGATGGCGTCGCGGATCTTCTCGGCCACCTGGGCTGCCGTGCGGGCGGCGCTGTCCACGTCATCGGCCAGGTGCGCCAGCAGCACGACGAATTCGTCGCCGCCCAGGCGCGCCACGGTGTCGGCCTTGCGCATCAGCTTGGCCAGGCGTTCGCCCGCCATGCGCAGCAGGGCGTCGCCGGTGGCGTGGCCGCGCGCGTCATTGATGTGCTTGAAGTGGTCGAGGTCGATGAACATCAGCGCGCTGATGGTAGGGTCGCGCGGCGCGGCGGCCAGCAGATGCGCAATGCGGTCCATCAGCAGGCGCCGGTTGGGCAGCCCCGTCAGCACGTCATAGAAGGCCAGGCGATGGATATCCGCCTCCGACTTCTTGCGCTCGTCGATTTCGCGCTCGACGGCCACCCAGTGGGACTGCTTGCCGTCCTCGTCCGTGAAAGGCACCAGTTCCGCTTCGACCCAGTAAGGCGTGCCGGCCTTGTTGTAGTTCAGTAATTCCGCGCGTGACGGCTGGCCGCCGGCCATGGCGGTGGCGATGCGCGCCAGTTCGCCCGCATCGGTGGCGGGGCCTTGCTGGAACAGCAGGCTGCGGCCCAGCACCTCGGCGCGGGCATAGCCGCTGCTGCGTTCGAAGGCGTCGTTGACGAAGATGATGCGCGTGGCCGGTGCGGCCTGCGCGCCGGGCGGCGCATCTGTCACTTCGGCAATCATGACCATGTCGTTCAAGCGGGCCACTGCCGTGGCCGTCAAGCGCAGTTCCGCGTTCAGCGCCGACAGGACGACGCCGCTGTGTTCCAGCGACAGCGCGCTCGCTTGCAGGCGCTCCAGCGCGTGTTCCAGGTGGCGCAGCAGAAAGGCGCAGGACAGGGTCAGCACGGCCGCGATGAACAGGTAGTTCAGGGAGATGATCAGCGCGCGCAGCACGGGCGAATCGGGCACGCCATGCAGTTGCAGCGCCACGTCCGGATGCAGGCCCAGCACGAAGATGGTCAGCGCCGTCAGCGCCAGGCCCCATACGGCAGGCTGCATGCCCAGCAGCAAGGCGGCCAGCACGGGAATGACCATCAGGTAGATCTGGCTGATGGGGCCGATCTTCAGCAGCAGGCCCACGCCGACGATGTAGGCGATCAGCAGGAATTGCCCCACGCGCCAGCGGTAGGGCGCGCCGCGCCAGTGCCAGAGGGCGGCGATCCAGGCGATGGCCAGCAAGTCGATGGCGACTATGGACCAGATAGCTTCGCGCGCCGCCAGCAGGGCGCTGGGAATGGCCGTGACTATGCCCAGCAGCAACACTACCTGCAGCAGGCGCGTAAAAATCTGGCCGCGCCAGTGCGCGAGATCGTTCGACGCCGCCACGCTGCCGTCCTTTCCCCGGGATGCTGTGCTGCCGAACTGGGCAGTATGAAGAAAAATACTACGCGCTATCTATCTGCATGTCATCTTGATCATTAAGCATGATTGACAAGCTGGGGTCTGGGCTGCCGGGCAAAAAAAACGCCAGCGGCAAGGCTGGCGTCGGGGGCTGGCTGGCGGCGCTTATTTCTTTGGCGCGCTCAGGCATTCCTTCATGAAGGCCTTGCGGGCATCGCCTTTCATGTCCTTGGCGTCGGCATTGCACATCTTCATCTTGTTTTGCTGCGTCATGGCCGGTGCTGGCTTGGCGCTCAGGCAATCCTTCATGAAGGCCTTGCGCTCGTCGCCTTTCTTGCCGGCGGCGTCCGCATTGCAGGTGGTCATTTTCGACTGTTGCGCCGTCTTGGCGGCAGGCGCCGCTTCCGGCGCGGCGGCAAAGGCGGTTGCGGACAGCGCGGCGGCGATGCAGAGGGCGATTAATTGTTTCATGGCAAATCCTTTAGACGCAGGCGAGGGAAGGGGCATGCACTCGGCACGGAAATGCCGATATGCAAAACGTAACTAACTATATGACATTTATCAACAAAATTTCCAATTGAGTGTGTCTTTTTGTTACCGGGCAGCTGCCCGCCCTGCAATGTCTCACAGCATCATGCGCAAGGTGGCGCGCACGCCCTGGCCATCGATGGCGTTGACCATGGCCAGGTAAGTACTGCGCAGGGCCGCGTTGTCCGCCAGCCCCAGGCCGCGAAACGGACTGGTGTGCAGGAGTGCGAGGGGATCGGTGCCGGCCAGCAGCGTCAGATCGGCCCCGTCGAGGCGCGGTTCCTTCACCTCGAACGCCTGGCCCTGCTCATCGTTGCCGCCCAGGTAGCCGGCATAGCAGGCCAGCAGGAAGGCCGTGCGCTCCAGGTTGGCATTCTGGCCCAGCAGCTGGCCCATGGTTTGCGCATGGAAGACGGGAATCTTTGCCGCGCCATCGTGGGCCACGCGCAGCAGCTGGTCAGCCACGGCGGGATTGGCAAAGCGCTCCAGCACCTTGTCCTTGTAGCGGTACAGCGACACGCCCTCGGGGCCATCCAGGTGAGGGATGACGTCGCTTTCCATGAAACGGTTCAGCAACTGGTGCAGCAGCGGGTCGGCCATTGCCTCGGGCACCAGGCGATAGCCCAGCAGGATGGCCGGATAGGCCAGCAGCATGTGCGCCGCGTTCAGCAGCCGGCCCTTCATGGCCTCGTAGGCATGCACGTCGCCGCGCAGTTCGACGCCGGCGGCGGCCAGGTCCGGTCGGCCATTGCTGAAGCGGTCTTCCAGCACCCATTGCGTGTACGGCTCGCCGATGGCCGGCTGCAGGTCGTGCACGCCCGTCAGGCTGGCCAGGCGCTGCCGGTCGCCGGCCGAGATGCCGGGCGCGATGCGGTCGACCATGCTGTTGGGGAACTCGACGTGGCTGGCGATCCACTCCGCCAGCGACGCGTCGCGCGCGCGGGCAAAGGACAGCACGGCATGGCGCGCCGTGTCGCCATTATGGCGCAGGTTGTCGCACGACAGCACGGTAAAGGCGGGCAAGCCGGCTGCGCGGCGCCGCTGCAGCGCTTCGACGATGTAGCCGAAGGCCGTGCGCGGCGCGTGGCCCGCCAGGTCGCTGGCCACGTCGGGCGTATCGAGCATGAAGTCGCCGCTGCCTTCATCGATGTTATAGCCGCCTTCCGTGATCGTCAGCGAGACGATGCGCGTGGCCGGGTGGGCCAGGCGTCGCAGCACGGCTTGCGGATCGCCGGGCGCGTGCAGGTATTCGACCATGGCGCCGATGACGCGCGAGGCGCTGCTGCCGTCGGCGGCAAATTGCGTGACGGCATACAGGCCGTCCTGCTGGCGGAAGGCTTCGGCCTTGGCGCGCGCGCCCGTGCCGTCGCCCAGGCCGATGCCGCTGATGGCCCAGCCGGCATGGCCGGGCAGGTGCAGGCAGCGGTCGATATAGGCGGCCTGGTGGACGCGGTGGAAATTGCCCACGCCGATGTGCGCGATGCCGGGCGTCAGGGCGCCGCGCGCATAGGCGGGCAGGGCCAGGGCGGGATGGCTGGTGGACAGGCTGGGCAGGGTGGCGTCGCACAGGGAGGCGGGTTGATCGCGCATGGGGCATCCTTTATAGGGGGTGTCCGCCGGCGGCGTGACGGCCGGCAAATATCAGTGAGGCGGAAGAGTCGAGCGAGGTGCCAGAGTCAGGCGGCGTTATTCCTGGCGAAGCGCCATTTCATGAGCAGTACGCTCGATGCCAGCAGCAGGGTCACGCCATTGTTGATGGCCAGTGGCCAGGCGCCGATGAGGATGCCATAGCCGAGCCACAGGCTTACGCCGAAACAGAAGGCCAGGTACATGCCGGTGGAAATGTCGCTGGCGGAGCGCGTGCGCCACACTTGCCGCACTTGCGGGATGAAGGCGGCGGTGGTGCAAAAGGCGGCAAGGTAGCCGAGATAGTTGACGTCGAAATGCATGGAAACACCTTTCATTCAATCGCGGGCCAACCAGGATGCCGCGGGCGGGAAGCCGGCGGCCATTGGATGGTATCGCGGTGGTCTGCGGGGTGGGTCTGGCGATTAAGTAAATCAAATTGATTTATTAATTAAGGCAAATTATACTGCAGACTTTCGGTAACACCGGAAAAACTACCCGTATCGCCCGGCATCTCGCCTTCATCCCACTTGCCAGAACGGCCCTTGCCATGTTTGCACGCCCCGCCCCAGCGCCCGCCAATCCACCCGCCGAGAGCAGCGCGCAACTCCTGCGCACCCTGGGCTCGAACCAGCTGGGCATGCGCGAATTCAATGAACGCGTGATCCTGCGCGCCATCCGCCTGCACGGCGCCATGCCCAAGGCGGACCTGGCGCGCTTGACCAGGCTCAGCACGCAGACGGTGTCCGTCATCATCAACCGCCTGCTGGCCGAAGGCATGGTGGTCAAGCGCGATTCGCTGCGCGGCAGGGTGGGGCAGCCATCGCAGCCGATCGCCCTGCATCCGGACGGCGCGTTTTCCATCGGCATCCAGATCGGCCGGCGCCGCCTGAAAGTCATGCTGATGGATTTCACGGGTCAGCCGCGCCACCTGAGCACCCTGGCGTATGCGACGCCGGACGTGGAACAGGTGTTTGCGGAAATCGCCGTGCAGCTGCGCGCCATCGAGGACTTGCTGGGGCCGGACAAGGCGCGGCGCCTGAACGGCATCGGTGTTTCCGCCCCACTCGTATTCGGCGGATGGCACGAACTGCTGGGCATGCCGGCCGGCGACGCGGCCGCCTGGAGCCAGCTGCGCATGGACGAGCGGCTGAAGGCGTTGACGGCGCTGCCGCTCGAGTTTGCCAAGGATACGGCGGCGGCCAGCGTGGCCGAACTGGTGGCGGGACAGGGCCGCAACGTGCGCAGCTATGCCTATGTTTTCATCGATACCCTGATCGGCGGCGGGCTGGTGCTCGATGGCCAGCCCCATGCGGGCCGCTTCGGCAATGCGGGCGCGTTCGGTTCGCTGCCGCTGGGCCTGGCCGGCAGGGGAATGGACGCAGAAGCGCCGCCCGCGCAATTGCTCGACGTGGCGTCGCTGATTGGCCTGGAGCAAGCGTATGCGCAGGCCGGACTGGATGAGACGGCCAGCGCGGACGGCCGCGCGCTGCAGGCGCCATGGCTGGCGCTGACGGACGCGTGGATCGCCCGGGCGGCCGACGCCATCGCCTGTGCCGTGCTGGGCGCGGCGTGTTTGCTGGACATGCAGGCCGTCATCATCGACGGCGCCATCGCGCGCGACTTCCTCGCCCGCCTGCTTGGCGCGGTGGAATCGGCCATGGCCCGCTACGAATGGCAGGGCGTGGTGCGCCCCGAGGTGCTCGCCGGCGCCATCGGCCCTGACGCCAAGGTCAGCGGCGCTGCCTACCTGCCCCTGCACGCGCATTTTGCCCCCGTGCATGATGTGTTTTTGAAGTAGGGTGTTTTTGCGCCGGCACGGCCTGAAAAGGGCGCTGGCGAGCCGTTTTTTGCTATGCTTGCGTCTTTCCACCGGCCGATGCCGCTGCCTTGGCCGGCGCACCCTCAATACGGAGTAGTTATGGTCTCGTTGCAAGAGCAGTTTTTAAAGGCCGGCCTGGTCGACAAGAAAAAGGTCAAGCTGGCCAACCAGGACAAGAGCAAGCAAAAGAAGGACGAGCGCAAGAGCGGCACGCAAAGCGTCGACGAAGTGCGCCTGGCCGCGCTCGAGACGCAGCGCAAGAATGCCGAGCGGGCCCGCGAACTGAACGCCCAGCGCGACGCGGCCGCGAACCAGAAAGCCATCGTCGCGCAGATCGCGCAGATGGTGCAGAAGAATCGCCAGAGCAAGGGTAATAACGGCGACGTGCCGTACAATTTCACTTTTAATAACAAGATCGAGCGCATTTACGTGACGGCCGCCGTGCAGGCCCACCTGGTGGCGGGCCGCCTGGTGATCGTCTGCCTCGGCGGTGCCGTGGAACTGGTGCCGCGCATCATCGCCGACAAGATCGCCGAGCGCGACCCCGCCATCGTCGTGCGCGTCAAGCAGGCCAGCACGCAAGTGGACGAGGATGATCCGTACGCGGCGTTCCAGATTCCCGATGATTTGATGTGGTAAGAGGAGGGTGCCCGCTGCCGGGTGCGCCGGGAGGGAAATTGCAGCGGGCCGGCAACGGCCCGCTTTTGCGTGAAATACAAATGCTGCACAAACAAAAACGCCACCCGAAGGTGGCGTTTTTGAACGTAAAACATATTCTTGGTGGCCCGGGGCGGAATCGAACCACCGACACAAGGATTTTCAATCCTCTGCTCTACCGACTGAGCTACCAGGCCAAGGTGGCGAATTATAGCAGACCAAAACGCGAATGCAAGAGCTGGCGGCGACTTTTCCCGGATTTCTTGCCGCGTCGGCTAGTTATTTGCTTTCAGGGCAAATATGATTTGAGATAAGCGGTATTTTTCTCAACAAAGGATGGGCGCATAGTGTGGTCATCGAAATGTATTTGAGAGGACTGCCGCATGAATGCCACCACCATCCCTATCGCCATCCCTGAAATCGGCCTGGGCACTTTCCGCCTGCAGGGGCAGGTCGTGATCGACTCCGTCACCACGGGCCTTGACGTGGGCTACCGCCATATCGACACGGCGCAAATCTACGGCAACGAAGCCGAAGTGGGCCAGGCCATCGCCGCCAGCGCCGTCCCCCGCGATGAACTGTTCGTCACCACCAAGATCTGGATCGAGAACCTGCAGCGCGACAAACTCATTCCCAGCCTGAAGGACAGCCTGCGCAAGCTGCGGCTGGAACAGCTGGACCTGACCCTGATCCACTGGCCGTCGCCGCAGGACGCCATTCCCGTCGCCGAGACCATGGCGGCGCTGGCGGAAGCCAAGGCGCAGGGCTTGACCAAGGCCATCGGCGTGTCGAATTTCACCAACGCGCAGCTGCGGCAAGCCATTGCTACGGTGGGCGCGTCGGAAATCGCCACGCAGCAGATCGAGATCCACCCCTTCCTGCAAAACCGCAGCGTCATCGATTTCGCGCGCAGCCAGGGCATCCACATCACGGCCTACATGCCGCTCGCGTATGGCAAGGTGATGGCCGATCCCGTGATCGCGGCCATTGCGGCCAGACACGGCGTGACGCCGGCGCAAGTGGCCCTCAGCTGGTCGCTGCAGCAGGGCTTTGCCGTCATCCCGTCGTCGACCAAGCGCGCCAACCTGGAAGCGAACCTGCATTTCCAGCGCATCGCGCTGTCGCCGGACGAAATGGCGCAGATGGCCACCCTGGAGCGCGGCGAGCGCCTGGCCAATCCGGACGGCCTGGCGCCGCAGTGGGATTGAGATGGGCGCCATGACCAAGCTGGGGCAGGGCGGGTTCAGCATCGGCCTGGAACTGCCGCTCGATAATGACTGGTCGTCGACGGGTCGCCAGGCGAATGCGGCGTCCGTCCGCGTGCCGGGCGAACCGGACATGCGACAGCATGCGGAATTGGCAAGGCTGGCCGACCGCCTGGGCTTCCGCGCGCTGTGGCTGCGCGACGTGCCTTTATATGACCCGTCGTTCGGCGATGCGGCCCAGGTCTTCGAGGTGTTTACGTATCTGGGCTACCTGGCCGGCATTACCCAAAACATCTTGCTGGGCACGGCCGCCGTGGTGCTGCCCCTGCGCGAACCCGTACTCACCTTGAAGGCGGCGGCCAGCGTGGACCAGCTGAGCGGCGGGCGTTTGCTGCTGGGCGTGGCCAGCGGCGACCGGCCCGTCGAATATCCCGTCTTTGGCCGCGATTTCGAGCAGCGCGGCGCCGCCTTCCGCGAGCAGGTGGCCATGCTGCGCGACTGGGGCGGGACGCGCCTGCCGCCCGGCATCCGCCTGCTGCCCAGGCCAGCGACACCGTTGCCGCTGCTGGTGGCGGGGCTGGCGCAGCAGTCGCCCGCGTGGATAGGCGCGCAGATGGATGGCTGGCTCGCCTATCCGGGCACGCCGCAGGACCATGCGCGGCGTTCGGCCCAATGGCGCGCCGTCGCCGGGGAAGAGAAACCCTACGTCAGCTTCATCCACCTGGACCTGGACGAGGATCCGTCCCTGCCGCTGCAGCGCTTGCGCTTCGGCGGGCGCACTGGGCGCGATGGCCTGGTCGCGGAATTGACGGCCATGCGCGACGCCGGCGTGCGCCATATCGGCTTGCAGCTGCGGCAGAACCGCCGCCCGCTGGGCGAGACGATGCAGGAAATCGCGGAATATGTGCTGCCCGTGTTTCATGGCGCCGCTTGACCTGGGGCATGCGTCCTGTACTTCCGGACTATCTGAAAAGCATGGGGCAAACGCTATAATGGCCCCATGAACAGTCCCAACTCCCCCACCATGCGGCGCTTCATGCATCACCACAGCGACGTTTGCATCGTCGGCAATGGCGCCATCGCGAAAACCACGGCGCTGGCGTTTGCCCAGGCAGGACAAAGCGTCACCCTGCTATGCCCGGCCAGCCTGCCCGCAGCCACGTCCGCGGCAGCCGTCAAGCCCGTCGAGCCCAGCTGGGATGTGCGCGTGTATGCGCTCAATCACACGGCGCACCAGCTGCTGTCGTCGCTGAAGGTGTGGGGTGCCCTGGACGCAGACCGGGTGGCGCCCGTCGACGCCATGCTGGTCAATGGCGACGGCGCGCAGGCGGGCGGACTCGGTTTTGACGCCTATGGCGCCCATGTGGGCACGCTGGCCTGGATCGTCGAAGACCGCAACCTGGGGCAGGCGCTGGACGCCGCCCTGAAATTCGCCCGGAACGTCAACGTGGTGCAGGGCCGCGCCAGCCGCCTGGAATGGACGGATGATGCGGCCATCGTGCATCTCGATGGCGGCGACACCATCACTTGCGCCCTCGTCGTGGGGGCTGACGGCGCCCAGTCGTGGGTGCGCGGCCAGTGCGACATCGGCCTCGATTACCGCCCGTACGGGCAGCGCGGCGTGGTCAGCAACTTCGCCTGTGAAAAGCCGCACCATGGCGCGGCGCACCAGTGGTTCACGGGCAGCGAAGGCATCGTCGCGCTGCTGCCGCTGCCGGGCGAGCGCGTCTCGCTGGTCTGGTCGGCACCCGATGCGCTGGCCGATACCCTGATGTCCGAACCGGCCGAGGCCCTGGCCGCCCGCCTGTCCGCCTACTGCCATGACAAGCTGGGCAAGCTCACGCCGCTGCAGCCGGAGCTGGTGCGCGCGTTTCCGCTGACCCTGATGCGCCCGCACGCCATGGTGGCGCCGCGCGTGGCCCTGGTGGGCGACGCCGCCCATGTGGTGCACCCGATGGCCGGCCACGGCATGAACCTGGGATTCGCCGACGTGGCGCAGCTGGTCAGGACGATCGGCGAACGCGAAGCGCACCGCGGCATCGGCGACGAACGCGTGCTGGCCCGCTACGCGCGCGCGCGCAAGGAAGACGTGCTGCTGATGCAGCTGGCCACCGATGGTCTGGCGCGTCTGTTCGGTGCCGATCTGGAGCCGCTGCGCGTGGTTCGCAATTTGGGATTAAACTTGCTGGATAAATTACCGGCGCTGAAGCGGAAAATGATCTCCCACGCGCTCGGACATCAGTAGATCTTAAGATATCGCCGGATAATGGCAGGTGTGAAAATTCAAGGTCGCCGCAGCTCGTCTGCGGCGATCGTTTTGTTAAAGAGGTAACGGCGCCGGGCTCCATGCCAGTTCGGCCGGGCGTTATAAGTGGAGAAGTGATAGTGATGAAAATGAGCAGAATCGCATTGGTACTGGCCTCGGGCCTGATGATGTCGTGCGCCGGCGCGGAAACGCCGACGGAAGCGGGCATCAAGAAGCTGATCGAGCCGCGCCTGGGCGAAGGCGCCAAGGTGGACTCGGTCAAGGAAACCCCGTATGGCGGCCTGTATGAAGTGCGCACGGGTGGCGACATCCTGTACACGGACAAGAATGCGCAATACCTGTTCGTTGGCCACGTCTTCGATGCCAAGACCTCGCAAGACCTCACCAAGGTGCGCCTGGACGAAGTGAACCGCATCAAGTTCTCCGACCTGCCGCTCGATTCGGCCATGAAGACCGTCAAGGGCAATGGCAAGCGCGTGATCGCCGTGTTCGAAGACCCGAACTGCGGCTATTGCAAGCGCTTCCGCCAGACCGCGCTGAAGGAAATCGACAACGTCACCGTCTACACCTTCATGTACAACATCCTGTCGCCCGATTCCATCGTCAAGTCGCGCAATGTGTGGTGCGCGCCAGACCGCAACAAGGCCTGGGATGACTGGATGCTGAACGGTAAAGCGCCGGCCACGGTGGCCGCCAATTGCGCCAACCCGCATGAAAAAATCCTGGCGCTGGGCCAGCAGCTGCGCGTTTCCGGCACGCCTGCCATCTTCTTTACCGACGGCAGCCGCATTCCGGGCGCCATCGATACCAAGACGCTGGAACAGAAACTCTCCACCATCAAGTAATCCGGGCTGTCGCCAGGAAGGCTGGACGGCGCGCCCTCGCAAGGCGCGCTTTTTTTTGCATTTTTTCCGCTGTCGTATCATCGAGTGTTGTTTGTAGATTCAATAACAATCCAAAAAAGGGGAAGCAGCAGATGATTACCTTGAACATCAACGGACGCGACACGCAGGTCGACGCCGATCCTTCCACGCCCATCCTGTGGGCGCTGCGCGATAACCTGAACATGACGGGCACCAAATTCGGCTGCGGCATGGCCTTGTGCGGCGCCTGCACGGTGCATCTCGACGGCCAGGCCATCCGCTCGTGCATCACGCCGATTTCCTCCGTCGGCGCGCAAAAGATCACCACCATCGAAGCGATGGAAAACGACCAGGTGGGCAAGGCAGTGCAGGCCGCGTGGGTCCAGCACGACGTGCCGCAATGCGGCTACTGTCAAAGCGGCCAGGTGATGAGCGCCACGGCGCTGCTGCGCACCAACAAGTCGCCCAGCGATGCCGACATCGACGGCGCCATGAGCGGCAATATCTGCCGCTGCGGCACCTATCAACGGATCCGCGCAGCCATCAAGGACGCGGCCAAGACCCTGGCCTGAGGAGAGCGACATGCGCATCGAATGGTTGAATCAGGAAGCACTGCAGCATGGCGGAGTGACCCTGGGCGCGGCGTTGGCGGCGGCGCCGGTGGCCGATGGCGTGTCGCGGCGCGGTTTCATGAAGGCCGGCGCGGTCGCGGGCGGCGGCTTGATGCTGGGCTTTTTCCTGCCTGGCGCAGGCAAGCTGGCGCAGGCGGCCGATGCCGCTCCCGCCAAGCCCGTGTACGCGCCGAACGCCTTTTTGCACATCGCCCCAGATAACACGGTGACGGTGCAGGTGAACCGGCTGGAATTCGGCCAGGGCGTGCAAACGAGCCTGCCCATGCTGATCGCCGAGGAGCTCGACGCCGACTGGAGACAGGTGCATGGCGCCCTGGCGCCCGCCGGCGAGCAGTACAAGGATGCCGCCTACGGCATGCAGATGACGGGCGGCTCGGGCAGCATCGCCCATTCGTTCACCCAGTACCGCGAAATCGGCGCCAAGGCCCGCGCGATGCTGGTGGCTGCCGCTGCCGCGCAATGGAAAGTCAGCCCCGACCAGGTGCGCGCCGCCAAGGGCGTGCTGTACGGCCCCGGCGGGCAAAAGGCGACGTATGGCGAATTTGCCGACGCGGCCATGCGCCAGAGCGTGCCCGCCACGGTCAAGCTGAAGGACCCGCGCGAATTTTCCATCATCGGCAAGCCGGTGAAGCGCCTGGACGCCGCCGCCAAGTCCACTGGCAAGCAGCAGTTCGGCATCGACTTCAAGCCGCCCGGCGCCAAGGTGGCGATGGTGGCGCGTCCGCCCGTTTTCGGCGGCAAGGTGGCGAAGTTCGACGCCAGCAAGGCCAAGGCCATCGCCGGCGTGCTCGACGTGCTGGAAGTGAAGACCGACCGTGGCGGCAGCGGCGTGGCCGTCATCGCCACTGGCTACTGGCCGGCCAGGCAGGGCCGCGACGCGCTGGCGATCGACTGGGACACCAGTGCCGTGGAAAAGGTCAGCAGCGACAAGCAACTGGCGGACTTCAAGGCGCTGGCAAAGACGCCGGGCACGGTGGCGCGCGCATTCGACGTCGCCGCGCTGGCCAAGGCACCGAAGAAAATCGACGCCGTCTACGAATTCCCGTACCTGGCGCACGCACCGATGGAGCCGCTCAACTGCGTCATCGACCTGCAGGCCGACAAGTGCACCATGTGGGTCGGCTCGCAATTCCAGACGGGCGACCAGGCGGCCATCGCCGCCACGTCCGGCCTGCAACCCGAACAGGTGACCCTGCACACGATGATGGCGGGCGGCGGCTTTGGCCGGCGCGCCGTGCCGTCGTCCGACTACGTGGTCGAAGCCGTCAACGTCGCCAAGGCGTATCGGGCGGCCGGCAAGAGCGGGCCGTTGAAGCTGATGTGGAGCCGCGAGGACGACATCCGTGGCGGCTACTACCGGCCGTCGCACGTGCACCGCGCGCAGCTGGGCCTTGACGCCAAGGGCAAGATCCTGGCCTGGGACCATACCATCGTGGGGCAGTCCATCATGGCCGGCACGCCGTTCGAAGCCTTCATGGTGAAAAATGGCGTCGACGGCACCATGGTCGAAGGCATGGGCGAGCCGTACACCCTGCCGATGAAGCTGTCCGTGCACACGGCCAAGGCGAACGTGCCCGTGCTGTGGTGGCGCTCCGTCGGCTCGACGCACACGGCCTTTGTCATGGAAACCCTGATCGACGAGGCGGCGCACGTGGCGAAGATGGACCCCGTCGCCTACCGCAAGCAGCTGATCGACGCCAAGCATACGCGCCACATCGCCGCGCTGGACCTGGCCGTGGCCAAGTCCGGCTACGGCAGGAAGAAGCTGCCGAAAGGGCAGGCCTGGGGCGTGGCCATGCATGAATCGTTCAATTCCGTGGTCGCCTACGTGGTGACGGCGTCGGTGGTGCAAGGCGCGCCCAAGCTGCACCAGGTGTGGGCGGGCGTGCATTGCAACCTGGCCGTCAATCCGCTGACGATCGAGGCGCAAGTGCAGGGCGCGGCGCTGATGGCGCTGGGCATGACGATTCCCGGCGCCGCCATCACGCTCAAGGATGGCGTGGTGGAGCAGCAGAACTTCGGCGACTACCCCGTGCCGCGCATGCCCGACATGCCGGTCATCGAAGTGCACCTGGTGCCGTCGGGCGATGCGCCGACGGGCATGGGCGAACCGGGCGTGCCGCCGCTGGCCCCCGCGTTTGCCAACGCGCTGTTCGCCCTGACGGGCAAGCGCCTGCGCAAGCTGCCGTTTGATCTGGCGGCGGCATGACGGCAGCGGTCTTTTGAGCACGGTCGGCATCCTGCTGGCAGCCGGAAGGGGACGCAGGTTCGACCCTTCCGGCGTGCAGAACAAATTATTGCAGCCATTGCCGGACGGTCCGCACGCGGGTTTGCCGGTGGTGGTGGCGGCCGCCGCGAACATGCTGGCCGCCTTGCCGCGCGTGCTGGCCGTGGTGCGCGCCGACGACACGCAGGTGGCGCGCGCGCTCGGCGCGCTGGGCTGCGAAGTGCGCGTCTGCCATGACGCCGACACGGGCATGGCCGCTTCGCTGACCTGCGCCATCGGCCATGTGCGCGGCGCGCCGGGCTGGCTGATCGCGCTGGGCGACATGCCTGGTGTGGAACCGGCTACAATCGCCGCCTTGTCGCACGCCATTGCCGATGGCGCGCGCATCGCGGTGCCCGTGTTCCAGGGCCGGCGCGGCAATCCTGTCGCGTTCAGCGCCGTCCACTTGCCGCTGTTGCTGGCGCTGGACGGCGACCAGGGTGCGCGCAGCATCGTGCAAAGCCATGCGGTGCGCGAGGTGGCCGTCGATGATGGCGGCATCCTGCGCGACATCGATACACCTGACGATTTGTAAGGCGGGGCAGTGGCGCTCCCGGGAAGACATGCCAGACACGAGGAAAACATGAAGAAAGCACCGATCAAGAAAACCATCGCCAGGGCGCCCGCCGCCGGCATCATCTACAGCATCGCCGCCGCGGACCTGGCTGGCCACATGTT
This sequence comes from Janthinobacterium foliorum, assembly GCF_978021625.1. Lineage (NCBI taxonomy): Bacteria > Pseudomonadati > Pseudomonadota > Betaproteobacteria > Burkholderiales > Oxalobacteraceae > Janthinobacterium > Janthinobacterium foliorum. The sequence goes on from NZ_CDXDQE010000020.1 coordinate 61,710, forward strand.
CAAGGTCACCCTGACGGTCAAGGCGCCGGCCGCCATCGGCCAGGTGTTTGCCTTGCCGGCCTGGATCCCGGGCAGCTACATGATCCGCGAATTTTCGCGCAACATCGTCAGCATCCGCGCCGAGTCCGAAGGCAAGGCCGTGGCCCTGGCCAAGCTGGACAAGCACTCGTGGCAAGCCGCTCCCTGCAAGGGCCCCTTGACGGTGGAATACGATGTGTATGCCTGGGACTTGTCCGTGCGCGCCGCCCACCTGGACCAGAACCACGGCTTCTTCAACGGCACCAGTGTGTTCCTGCGCGTGCTGGGCCAGGAGTCCGATGCCCATGAAGTGCACATCGTGCAGCCGAAGGATGCGGCCTGCAAGAGCTGGAGAGTGGCCACCACCTTGCCGGAACTGAAAGCCAAGCGCTACGGCTTCGGCAGCTACCAGGCGGCCAACTACGACGAGCTGATCGACCACCCGGTGGAGATGGGCGACTTCGCGCTGGCCACCTTCAAGGCGCACGGCGTGCCGCACGATATCGTCGTCACGGGCAAGGTGCCGAACCTGGACCTGGATCGCCTGTGCCGCGACCTGAAAGCCATCTGCGAAACGCAGATCGCCTTCTTCGAGCCAAAGAGCAAAAAAGCGCCGATGGACCGCTATGTGTTCATGACCATGGCCGTCGGCGACGGATATGGCGGCCTGGAACACCGCGCCTCGACGGCATTGATCTGCGCCCGCGCCGACTTGCCGACGACGGCATCGACCAGCACGGACATCGGCGACGGCTACCTGAAATTCCTGGGCCTGTGCAGCCATGAGTACTTCCATACCTGGAACGTCAAGCGCATCAAGCCGGCCGCTTTCGCGCCCTACAACCTGCAGGCGGAAAGCTACTCGCCGCTGCTGTGGCTATTCGAAGGCTTCACCAGCTACTACGACGACCTGATGCTGGTGCGCGCTGGCCTGATCGACGAGGAAGCCTACTTCAAGCTGCTGGGCAAGACAGTCAACAGCGTCCTGCGCGGCAGCGGCCGCACCAAGCAGAGCGTGGCCGATTCCAGCTTCGACGCCTGGGGCAAGTACTACCGCCAGGATGAAAACGCGCCGAACGCCATCGTCAGCTACTACACCAAGGGTTCGCTGATCGCGCTGGCCTTCGACCTGACCCTGCGCAGCAAGACGCATGGCGAAAAATCGCTGGACGACGTGATGCAGGCCTTGTGGCAGCGCTATGGCCGCGATTTCTACAAGGGCAAGGGCCGCGGCGTGACGCCGGCCGAAGTCGAAGCCCTGTTCGACGAGATTTCCGGCATGCGCATGAAGCCGTTCTTCGAGCGCTACATCCGCGGCACGGACGACGTGCCGCTGGCGCGCCTGCTGGCGCCGTTCGGCGTGAAATACAGCGATGTGCGCAAGGCGCAAAAACCTAGCCTGGATGTCAACCTGGGCCGCGACGGCAACGATGCCAAGCTGGCGCAGGTGCACCAGGGCGGCGCGGCCCATCTGGCCGGCCTGTCGGCGGGCGACGTGCTGGTGGCCATCGACGGCTTGCGCGTGGCGGGCAATCCGGCCACCCTCGACACCCTGCTGGGCCGTTACGCGGTCGGCGCCACGGTGGCGATCCACGCCTTCCGGCGCGACGAGCTGATGACGTTCAGCGCCGAATTGCAGGGCGACCGCGCGCCCGGCGTCAGCCTGACCATCCTGCCGGCGCCGAAGAAAGCCACGGGACCGAAGCGTCCTAGCGCCGTGTAAGGCACGGTCGTTGCTCCTGCCGGCAGGGCAGCTTGTGCGATGCGCAAGATTTGCCCTGCCGGCGGTTTCCCGGCTGTTTTTCACGGTACAATTTCCCGCACGAACTCTCGTGCCTGTCGGCATGCGCAGCGCGATGTGTCCGCTCACCGTACCGTGTCCCTCGTGAAACTTGATCCCAATACTATTATCCTGATGTCAACCTTGATGGCGGTTGCCATGTGCGTGGTGCTGTTCGCCGCGCAGCGCAGCTTTCCATCGACGGTGCAGGGCTTGCGCGAATGGGTGTTCGGCATGCTGGGACTGGTGGTCTCCAGCATGCTGTTCGGCTTGCGTGGCATGGTTCCGCCCGGCATTTTGTTGCCTGTCGCCAATTCCATCTTCCTGTGTGGCGCCGGCATGCTGCTGATCGGCACGCAGCGCTTCTATGGCGTGCGGCCGAGCTGGCGCCTGTTTCACCTGGTCTGGCTGCTGGGCTTGCTGGTCATGCTGTGCTGGCTGTATCTGTGGCCCGATTTCGCCATGCGCGTGGCGATGTTTTCCTTCCTGATGCTGGTGTTGAACGCCACGCAATTCCTGGTGATCGCGCGGCATGGCGAGCGGCAGGTGGCAACGCTGTTTTTCGGCATGCTGACCCTGGTGCAATCGCTGTCGGTATTGCACCGCGGCGTATCGGCCTTGCAGGACGGCGGCGCCGGCAACGATATCCTGCACGGCGGCCCGTATCACAGCCTGTATCTGGCCGTCACGGCATTCATGACCTTGCTGCTGCCCGTCGGTTTCATGACCGTGGCCACGCGCCGCCTGCAGGCTTTGCTTGAACAGCGCTCCAACCGCGACCCGCTGACTGCCGTGCTGAACCGGCGCGGTTTCGCCGAATGGCACGCCAGGGAAAGCGCGCGCCAGCCGTTGGCTCTGATGAGCATCGACCTGGACTTTTTCAAGTCCATCAATGACCGGCACGGGCATGCCATGGGCGACCGCGTGCTGGTCGACGTGGCGGGGGTGATCAGCGGGGCCTTGCGCGACAGCGATGCGGTGGCGCGTTTCGGCGGCGAGGAATTCGTCGTCCTGCTGCCCGATACGCCGCAGGCGCGCGCCGAACTGGTGGCCCAGCGCATCCAGGATGCCTTGCGCCAGCCGCGTCCCGAACCGGGCTTGCCGGCCTATACGCTGAGCATCGGCATCGCCTGCCAGGCGGCGCGCGACGAAACGCTCGACAGCTTGCTGCTGCGCTCGGACAAGGCCTTGTATCGCGCCAAGCAACTGGGACGCAACCGCGTCGAGGTGGCGCAGAAGGAGCTTGCTCCGTTGAAACAACTACATCATATTTTGCCCTGACTGAACTAAATTTTCCATAACTGAACTAAAATTGCTTCATTGATTTTTTAGGCTTCACACGACTGTGGAAACCCTCGATCCCCGCACCATCATGTTGATGACTACCCTGATGTGCGGGGCGATGAGCATCGTCATGTTTTCCGTGTACCGCAGTTTCCGGCGCGAGGTGCATGGCCTGGGACATTGGGCGGCCGGCTTGCTGCTGCTGGTGTGCGCGTCATTCCTGTTTGGCATGCGCGGCACCTGGCCCGACGCCGTGGCGCTGCTGGGCGCGAATGTGACCTTGATGCTGGGCATCGGCCTGTCCATGCTGGGCACGGAAAAATTCTACGAGCGCCCGCCCAGCCTGCGCTTCTATGCGCTTGCCTGCGCGCTTGGCACGGTCGGCATCGCCTGGTGGCTGCTGGCCACGCCCGATTTTTCGCGCAGGGTGACGGTCTTTTCCCTCGTGGTTTTCTGTTTCTACGCGCGCCAGGCACAGCTGGTATTGCGCCATGGCGAACGTCATTTCTCGAGTCTGTTCTTTGGCTGCCTGATGCTGCTGCAGGCGGTGGTGGTGCTGGTGCGTGGCGCGTCGGCCCTGCTGCATGGCGGTGCCAGCGTGGACTTGACGGTCACGGGCACCCTGGCCAGCATCTACCTGGCGGCGGCCAACTTCATGGCGCTGCTGCTGACGGTGGGCTTCATGACGGTGGCGACGCGGCGCCTGCAGACCATACTCGAACGCCGCTCGACGCACGACCCCTTGACGCAGGTGCTGAACCGGCGCGGTTTCGGCGACGTGTACGAGCGCGAAAAAGCCAACCTGCCGCGCCACCGCCAGCCATTGACCCTGCTCAGCATCGACCTGGATTTCTTCAAGTCGATCAATGACCGCTACGGCCATGCGACGGGCGACAAGGTGCTGGCGCACGTGGCCACCATCATCGGCGGCGCGCTGCGCGAATCGGATTGCGTGGCGCGTTTCGGCGGCGAGGAGTTTGTCGTGCTGCTGCCCGACATGGCGCCGCACAGTGCGCTGGGCGTGGCCGAACGCATCCGCGCCCTGCTGCGCGAACCGAATGCCTGCGGGCTGCCGGCCTGCACCGTGAGTATCGGCGTGGCTTGCCAGGCGTCGGCGCAGGAAGAGCTGGATCAACTGCTGTCGCGCGCCGATGCGGCCCTGTACCAGGCCAAGGAAAATGGCCGCGACCGCATCGAAGTCGATGCGAGCGGGCCGGTTACTGTGGTCCGGACAGTGTCCGCAGCTGGAATCGATTTTGGTCGTTGAATAAAAACGTCTCGGAGAAATCGAGGGTCTTGTCGCGGCTGCGCATCAATTGCGCGGCAGGCGGGAAGGCGTCGGGCACGCGCCGCACGGCAGCGAGCGCCGCGCGCGATGCGTCGCTGTCGCGCGAACGGTGCACGCGCACGCCTTTCAGGGTGCCATCGCGCCCGACGCTCAGGTCGAGCACGACGATGGCCGGCAGCATGGGCGGCAGGCGCCCGCTGAAGGTGAACTGGGTATTGGCATCCATGATCTGGCGTGCCACCTGCAGCTTGTAGGCATCGATGGTGGCAGCGGGGGCGATGGCCTTGGGCGCCAGCGGCGCGGCAGGGACCGCGGCGGGCATGCGCACGCGCGGTTCCGGCGCTTTCTGGCACGCCGCCAGCAGCGCGCCAACGGCAAGGACGGTCAATAGCTGTCTCATGACCGTCAGACTAGCACTTCTTAGCTGAACAGGCGTTGCAGTTCCACGCCGGGGTCGGGCGCGCGCATGAACGCCTCGCCCACGAGGAAGCCGTGCACGTCGGCTGCGCGCATGCGCTGCACGTCGGCCGTGCTGTGGATGCCCGACTCCGTGATGATTAACCGGTCTTGCGGAATGCGCGGCAGCAGGCCGATGGTGTTCTCCAGCGACGTTTCGAAGGTGCGCAGATTGCGGTTGTTGATGCCGATCAGCGCGCTCTTGAGCTTCAGGGCCGCCGTCAGTTCTTCGCCATCGTGGCTTTCGATCAGCACGCCCATGCCCAGTTCGTGGGCGCACGCTTCCATCTCCGCCATCAGGCCGTGGTCGAGCGCCGCGACGATCAGGAGGATGCAGTCGGCGCCCATGGCCCGCGCTTCATAGATCTGGTACATGTCGACCATGAAGTCCTTGCGCAGCACGGGAATGGCGCAGGCGGCGCGCGCCTGCTGCAGGTATGCCACGGAGCCCTGGAAGAACTGTTCATCCGTCAGCACGGACAGGCAGGCCGCGCCATGTTCGGCATAGCTGGCGGCGATATCGGCCGGGCGGAAATCGGCGCGGATCACGCCTTTCGACGGCGAAGCCTTCTTGACTTCGGCGATGATGCCGGGCTTGCCGGCGGCGATGTGCTGGCGCAGGCTCGCCTCGAAGCCGCGCAGATCGGCGCGCAGGGCGCTGTCGCTTTCCACGTCGCCGCGCAGGCTGGCCAGGCTGCGGTGGGCTTTCGCCTTCGCCACTTCATCGGCTTTCACGGCCAGGATTTTATCGAGTATGTCGGACATGATGGTCGCTATTCTATCAAGGAGGGCGGAGAGATTACGCGTGCGTCGGGGTACCCAGCTGCTGCGTCACCTGCACGAATTGCGCGAGTTTCGCCAGCGCGGCGCCCGAGCTGACGGCAGTGCGCGCGCGCGCCAGGCCATCTTCGATCGAGCTGGCCACGCCGGCCGCGTACAGCGCCGTGCCCGCGTTCAGGGCGACGATGTCGCTGGCCGCACCGGGCTCGCCGCGCAGCGCTTCCATCATCTTGGCTTTCGATTCCACGGAATCGGCCACTTTCAGGTTGCGGCTGGCGATCATTTGCAAGCCAAAGTCTTCCGGGTGGATTTCGTATTCACGGATCTCGCCGTTGACCAGTTCACCGACCATGGTAGCGGCGCCCAGCGACACTTCATCCATGTTGTCGCGGCCATACACGACGATGGCATGCTGCGCGCCCAGGCGCTGCAGCACGCGCACCTGGATGCCGACCAGGTCGGCGTGGAACACGCCCATCAGAATGTTCGGCGCGCCGGCGGGATTGGTCAGGGGGCCGAGGATATTGAAAATCGTGCGCACGCCCAGTTCGCGGCGCACGGGCGCCGCATGCTTCATGGCCGCGTGGTGGTTGGGCGCATACATGAAGCCGATGCCGGTTTGCGCGATCGACTGGGCGATCTGCTCGGGCTGCAGGTTGATGTTGACGCCCAGGGAATCCAGCACGTCGGCGCTGCCGGACGAGGACGACACGCTGCGCCCGCCATGCTTGGCCACGCGCGCGCCAGCGGCGGCGGCCACGAACATCGAGGCGGTGGAAATATTGAATGTGTGCGCGCCGTCGCCGCCCGTGCCGACAATGTCGAGCAGGTTGGTGGTGTCGGCCATGGGCACCTTGGTGGAAAACTCGCGCATCACTTGCGCGGCGGCGGCGATTTCGCCGATGGTTTCCTTTTTCACGCGCAAGCCCATGGTCAGCGCCGCGATCATGGTGGGCGACATGTCGCCGGACATGATCTGGCGGAACAGGTACAGCATTTCGTCGTGAAAGATTTCGCGGTGTTCGATACAGCGCAGCAGGGCTTCTTGTGGGGTGATCGGCATGATGCTTCCTTCTTCAATGATGGCGCAGGAGGACACTGATGGCACGCCGTGGCGTGCGCGGGGTATCAGCGCTCGAGAAAATTCTTCAGCAGGGCGTGGCCGTGCTCCGAGAGGATCGATTCGGGGTGGAACTGCACACCCTCGATATCGTATTCCCGGTGGCGCACGCCCATGATTTCGCCGTCGTCCGTCCACGCCGTCACTTCCAGGCAGGAAGGCAGCGAGGCGCGTTCGATCGCCAAAGAGTGGTAGCGGATCACTGTGAAGGGGCTGGGCAAGTTCTTGAAGACGCCCACGCCCGTATGCGCGATGAGGGAAGTCTTGCCATGCATGACCTGCTTGGCGCGGATGACTTTTCCGCCGAACGCTTCGCCGATGGCCTGGTGGCCCAGACACACGCCGAGGATCGGCTTCCTGCCGGCGAAGTGCTTCAGCACTGCCACCGAGATGCCCGCCTGCGCTGGCGCCTTCGGGCCGGGCGAGATGCAGATGCGGTCCGGGTTCAGCGCCTCGATCTGTTCGATCGTGATTTCATCATTGCGGTAGACCCGCACGTCTTCGCCCAACTCGCCGAAATACTGCACGATGTTGTAGGTGAAGGAGTCGTAGTTATCGATCATCAGCAGCATCTTAAAACTCCCCATCCAGGCCATCTTGCACTTGTTCGGCGGCGCGCAGTACGGCGCGCGCCTTGTTTTCGGTTTCCTGCCATTCCATTTCAGGGACCGAGTCGGCGACGATGCCGGCCGCGGCCTGCACGTACAGCATGCCGTCCTTGATCACTCCCGTGCGGATGGCGATCGCCACGTCCATTTCACCGCCAAACGACAGGTAGCCGCAGGCGCCGCCATAGATGCCGCGCTTGGTGATTTCCAGTTCGTCGATCACTTCCATGGCGCGCACTTTCGGCGCGCCTGTCAGGGTGCCGGCCGGGAAGGTGGCGCGCAGCACGTCCAGGTTCGACAAGCCCTCTTTCAGCTTGCCTTCCACGTTCGAGACGATGTGCTGCACGTGCGAGTATTTTTCGATGACCATGCGGTCGGTGACGTGCACGCTGCCCGTTTCGGCGATGCGGCCGATGTCGTTGCGCGCCAGGTCGATCAGCATCACGTGCTCGGCGATTTCTTTCGGGTCGGCCAGCAGTTCGGCCGACAGTTCGGCGTCGCGCTCGGGCGTGGCGCCGCGCGGGCGGGTGCCGGCGATGGGGCGCAAGGTCACTTTCTTGCCGCCGTCCGCCAGGCTTTCATTGCGCACCAAAATCTCGGGCGAAGCGCCGATGATCTGCATGTCGCCGAAATTATAGAAGTACATGTACGGCGACGGGTTCAGCGAACGCAGGGCGCGGTACAGGGTCAGCGGCGAATCGACATACGGCTTGCGGATGCGCTGGCCGATCTGCACCTGCATCAAATCGCCCGCCATCACGTATTCGTGGGCCTTGGCGACGGCCTTCAGGTAGTCTTCCTTGGAGAAATCGCGGATGGTTTCCGTGCGCACCGAGGCGCTGGTGACGGGGGCGTCGACGCCGCGGCGCAGCATCATGCGCAGGTCCTTGAGGCGCTGGCGCGCCTTGCTGAAGGATTCGGGCTGCGTCGTATCGGCGTAGACGATCAGGTACAGCTTGCCGGACAGGTTGTCGATGACGGCCAGTTCTTCCGTCACCATGAGCTGGATGTCGGGCAGTTTCAAGTCGTCTTTCGGCGCGCCGCCGGCGAGTTTTTTCTCGATGTGGCGTACCGTGTCGTAGCCGAAGTAGCCGGCCAGGCCGCCGCAGAAGCGCGGCATGCCAGGGCGCAGGGCCACCTTGAAGCGCGACTGGTACTGTTCGATGAAGTCGAGCGGGTTGCCTTCGTGCTCTTCGATCACGGCACCGTTCTTGATGATTTCGGTGCGGCTGCCATGGCTGCGCAGCACGGTGGTGGCGGGCAAGCCGATGAAGGAATAGCGGCCGAAGCGTTCGCCGCCGACGACGGATTCGAGCAAAAAGGTGTTCTTGCCGCCTTGCTGCGTCTGCGCCAGTTTCAGGTACAGGGTGAGCGGGGTTTCCAGGTCGGCGAAGGCTTCCGCGATCAGGGGGATGCGGTTGTAGCCTTGCTGGGCCAGCGATTTGAATTCGAGTTCGGTCATGTTTCTCTCCATGCCGTCAGGGACGCGTGTGCACGATGCACAAGCCCTGCGGTGGGTTATCAAAAAACCTGCCAGTGCACGCCAGATGCGCAATATGCGCGCGTGCAGCCGACAGCAATCTTACACGGCTCGGCCCTTAGGCCTGCCAGGATTGCCAGCGTCGCCAAAGCCAGGCCTCAATCGAGCCGGTTTGGGTGACATTGTGTTTTTTGATGAGAAACGTGTTCACGGTGTGGTGTGGGTCAGTATGCTGGTCTGTTTTGCATGCTAATAAAATGGGCCGCTTCAAGCAGCGTATTTACTATACCATCGGAATCGGTGTCGTGTATAGAGTGTCCGTGGTTGTAGCCATACGGTACCGTCAACACGGGGCAAGCCGCAGCCCGTGCCGCTTGCGCGTCATTCGACGAGTCGCCGATGGCCACCACCCTGGCCGGCGCCAGGTCGAAGTCCGCGCACACTTGCAGCAGCGGCAGCGGGTCCGGTTTCTTCCTCGGCAGCGAGTCGCCGCCGTAGACGATCTCGAAATAGCCGTCGAGTTTTTTCTGCTTCAGCAAGGGCAGGGCGAAGGCGATCGGCTTGTTGGTGACGCAGGCCAGGCGCAAACCCGCCGCCTGCATCGCCGCCAGTCCCGCTTCCACGTCCGGATACAGGGTGCTGAACTGGCCATTGATGGCCAGGTAGTGGCGCTGGTAGGCATCCATGGCTTGCTCGAAGCGCTGTTCCACGCCGGCCGCATCGAAGTCGAGCGCCAGCACCGTGCGGATCAGGTTTTCCGAACCCTTGCCCACCATCAGCTTGATGGCCTCGGCGCTGATGGGCGCAAGACCCAGCTCGGCGCGCATGCCGTTGATGGCGACATGGAAATCGGGCACGGTGTCGAGCATCGTGCCATCGAGGTCGATGATGGCGGCGCGCACGCCGGCCAGTACGTGGTCTTTCACCGTGCCCGCCCGCATCAGGCGCCCGCTACTTTGGCCAACTCGGCGCGCATGGCATCGATGACGGCCTTGTAGTCCGGCTTGCCGAAGATGGCCGAGCCGGCGACAAAGGTGTCGGCGCCGGCGGCGGCGGCGGCGGCGATGTTGTCGATCTTGATGCCGCCATCGACTTCCAGCATGATGTCACGGCCCGATTCGTCGATCATGCGGCGCGCTTCGGCGATTTTCTTCAGCGCCTGGGGGATGAAGGACTGGCCGCCGAAGCCCGGATTGACGGACATGATCAGGATCATGTCGATCTTGTCCATCACGTGTTCCAGGTAGTGCAGCGGCGTGCCCGGGTTGAACACCAGGCCCGATTTGCAGCCATTGTCGCGGATCAGCTGCAGCGAACGGTCGAGATGATCCGATGCTTCCGGGTGGAAGGTGATGATGTTCGCGCCAGCCTTGGCGAAATCCGGGATAATGCGATCGACAGGCTTGACCATCAGATGCACGTCGATGGGCACTTGCACGTGCGGGCGAATCGCTTCGCACACCAGCGGGCCGATGGTCAGGTTCGGCACATAGTGATTGTCCATCACGTCGAAGTGGATGATGTCGGCGCCGGCGGTAACGACGTTGCGCACTTCCTCGCCCAGGCGGGCAAAGTCGGCGGACAGGATGCTGGGAGCGATACGGAATGTAGTCATGGTGAAGTAGCCAAAGGAGAGAAAATGCGAAGATGCGCTATTTTACGCTTGACGCCGCTACCATGCCTCGTTGCACTACGCTGCAACACAGAATACACGGCGCGCCGTGGCTAATCAGGCACGCGCGACACACAATACACGACAGACAATGTCTGAATAGGAATGACGATGGCGACTTATGAATTTACGGTAACGGTCAAGACGCAATACCTGCCCGAGCAATCGGCACCGGACCAGGGACGGCACGTGTTCAGCTATACGATCCGCGTCGTCAACACGGGGACCGTGGGCGCGCAGCTGATTTCGCGCCACTGGGTCATCACGGATGCGAACAACAAGGTGGAAGAGGTGCGCGGCCTGGGCGCCGTCGGCCACCAGCCGCTGCTGCAGCCGGGCGAACAGTTCGAATACACGAGTGGCACCATGCTGGGCACGCCGCAAGGCTCGATGCGCGGCGAATATTTCTGCGTGGCCGAAGATGGCCATCAGTTCGAAGCGCCGATTCCCGAATTCGTGCTGTCCGTGCCGCGCACCCTGCATTAATCAGATGGCGCGGACGCGCGCCGCTTATTTCAGTTTTTCGGTGGCGTCCTGCTCTTCGCTTATCTGTTTGCGCGCTGGCGGTGCGGGCTTCTTGCCCGAATACATGGTCCACCAGACTATAAATGCCAGCAAGAAGAACGCCACCAGCGCCTCTATCATCAAGATCCACATACGCACCCCTATGTTATTTACCCGCAGCTTATTGTTGAACCGTCGTTTATTTACACGCGGTAGTCTACTCGTTTCAATCGGCGGCGTCGCGCTTGCGCTGTCCGCCTGTACCACGCCGCCGGCCGAGCCCGTCGCCGTGCCCGGCAAGGCGCCCGCGATCGCGCCGACCGTCGTCAAGCCGGTGCCGGCCAAACCGGCCGACGCCAAGGACGCGACGGATACGGCCGCGCCCACTTTCGTGCCGGCCAGGTTTGCCGCCTTGCCAGGCTGGGCGCGTGACGACATGCGCGCCGCCTGGCCCGCCTTCATGGCTTCCTGCGGCGTGCTGGTCAAGCGCCCGGATTGGAAAGAGTCGTGCACGATCGCGCGGCAGGTGAATGCCGACAGCGACAAGGCCATCCGCCTGTTTTTCGAGACGTTCTTTGTGCCCAATCAAGTCATCACCGCCGATGGCGCCAGCACGGGCCTGGTGACCGGTTATTACGAACCGCTGCTGCACGGCGCGCGCAAGCGTGGCGGCCCGTACCAGACGCCGCTGTACAAGGTGCCGGACGACCTCGTTTCCGTCGACCTGTCCAGCGTGTATCCGGAATTGAAGAACATGCGCCTGCGCGGCAAGCTGGTCGGCAAGAAGGTGGTGCCGTACGCCACGCGCGCCGACATCGAACGCGCCACGGCCGTCACGGGCAAGGAGTTGCTGTGGGTCGATGACGAGGTGGAAGCGTTCTTCCTGCAAGTGCAGGGCAGCGGCCGGGTGCAGCTGACGGATACGCAGGAAACCGTGCGCGTGGCCTATGCGGACCAGAATGGCCACCCGTACAAGTCCATCGGCCGCTACCTGGTCGACAAGGGCGAACTGACCATGAGCCAGGCGTCCGCGCAAGGCATCAAGGCGTGGATCGCCGGCCATCCCACGCGCAAGGATGAGTTGTTCAATGCCAATCCCAGCTATGTCTTCTTCAAGGAAGAGCGCTTGCCCGATCCGAAAGTGGGACCGAAGGGCGCGCTGGGCGTGCCGCTGACGCCGCAGCGCTCGGTGGCCATCGATTCGCGCTATGTGCCGCTCGGTGCGCCCGTGTTCCTGTCCACTACGCAAGCCAATAGCGACATTCCCATGCAGCGTCTGGTGATGGCGCAGGATACGGGCGGCGCCATTCGCGGCCCCATTCGTGTCGACTATTTCTTTGGTTTTGGTGCGGAAGCGGCGGAGAATGCGGGCCGCATGAAGCAGAGCGGCGCCGTGTGGGTATTGTTGCCGAAACAGGCGCCGGCGCGCTAGGGCATCCTGGCGGCGCCGGGAGGTGTGGTTCCGCTTAGCGTAAAACCATCACTGGCAAGTGCGTGTGCGCCAGCACTTTTTGCGTTTCGCTGCCGACGAACAGCTTGTTCAAGCCCTTGCGGCCATGCGAGGCCATCAGGATGATGTCGCACTGATAGGTTTGTGCCGCATTGACAATCTCTTCATGCGGGCTGGGCGAGACGGCGACCACGCCTTCGAAGGGCACGCCGACGGCGCGCGCCGCTTCGCCGATTTTGTCGATTGCGCGCTGCGACGCTTCCTGCATCTGCTGTTCGTACAGGCCGGCGTCCAGCACGATGCCGCCATCGGCCATCGGCGAGAACGGGAATGGCTGCACCACGCTGATGGCGACCAGCTTGGCCTTGTTCAGCTGGGCGAAGGCCAGTGCCGTCTCGGCGGCCTTGTCGGACAACGGCGAACCGTCGGTGGGAAATAAGATGGTGTTAAACATGGCGTGCTCCTCAAGTGATGTCATACAGCTTATGGATTTACGTCAATTAATTCCTTGATGTAAATCAAACCGATCAGGCTTTGTCGTGAATAGTGTCGTCAAGGCAATCTTTTAGCAGTGTATGCCCGTTCACCGCTTCAGGTGCGCACGCTACGCAAGGGCGTGCCCCATACCATGGCGAGCGTCAACCCTATGCTGCCTGCCGCGATGCAAGCCAGGCCATTGCGCACGCCAAAGTGTTCCGCCACCCACCCTGCAGCCAGCGCGCCCAGCGGCGCCGTCGCCACCGTCAGGAAACGCATGGTCGAGGTCATGCGCCCAAGCATGGCATCGGGCGTGACTTTCTGGCGCAAGCCCAGGTAGGGAATAAAGAACAGCATCACGCCGCAATCAAAAAAGAACATCAGCACGGCATACGCCACGGCCGTGGCTGTCGCACTGCCGAAGAGCAGGGCGGGGATGGCAGGTGTCAGGGCAAAGCACACGGACGTGGAGGCCAGGCCGATGAGAATGGTGCGGCCGGTGCCGTAGCGCCCGGTCAGCGGCTTGACAATGAAGGCGCTGAGCAGGACGCCGGCGCCGCCCAGCATCTGCGTCATGCCCAGCACGCCGGGGCTCATGCCCAGGTCGTGCGTGGCAAACAGTACTGCCAGGGCCATGCTGGCGTAAAACAGGAAGTGCCAGATCCCGGCGCCCCAGGCCAGCGCCCGCAGCAGCGGTTCGTGCCAGACGAACAGCAGGCCATCGGCGATGTCGCGCAAGGCGTGTTTATCGGATGGTGCGGGGCGCGGGTCGCGCACGCTCATGGCACGCAGATTGAACACGGAAACCAGGTAGCCGCAGGCCGTGCACAGGATGGCGACGGGCGCCGACAGCACTTGCACCAGCACGCCGGCCAGGCCGGGGCCGATCAGGCGCGAAGCCGATTCGGTGGCGGCAAATTTCGACTGCGCATCGATCAAGCCGTCACGGCCCACGAGGAAGGTCAGAAAGACTTGCTCGGCGCCACCGCCCACGACGAAGCCCGTGCCAATAATAAATCCCACTATATATAACCATGGCATCGACAGCACGCCGCACCACCAGGCGACGGCCACGCTGGCCAGGGCCAGGCCGGACATGCTTTCGCTGAACAGCATGATCGGGTGCTTGCTGCGCCGGTCCAGCAGCACGCCCACGGGCAAGCCGAACAGGGCAAACGGCAGTGCCTGCAAGGCGACGAGCAAGCCCATCTGCTCCGGCGTCGCATGCAGCAAGAGCACGGCGCACAGGGGCAGGGCCAGCGAGGTGATCTGGGCGCCAAAGCAATTGAGTCCATTGCTGAACCACAGGCGGCGGAAATTCACGCTGGCGGCGCTGCCGTCGCCGCGCAGGCGGCTGGCCAGTGACTGGAGAAGGGAGGAGGAAATTTGCTGCTCGATATGAAAATGATCAGGCTCAGAATAATACCAGCGCGCCTGTCGCGCCGCTGCCGTTAGCCGCTACAATCGTCGCTACCGTGTTCATCCAGAGGAGACTATATGCAATACGAAGACTTGATCATCGATATCCAGGACAAAGTGGCGCTCATCCGCCTGAACCGCCCGAAGGCGCTCAATGCCTTGAACGACAACATGATGAATGAACTGGGCGATGCGCTGCTCAAGTTCGACGCTGACGAAAATATTGGCTGCATCGTGCTGACCGGCAGCGAAAAAGCCTTTGCCGCCGGCGCCGACATCGCCGCCATGGCTGACTATACGTATCCCGACACCTTTACCCAGGGCTACATCAGCCGCAATTGGGAACATATCCTGCGCGTGCGCAAGCCCGTGGTGGGCGCGGTGGCCGGCTATGCGCTGGGCGGCGGCTGCGAGCTGGCCATGATGTGTGACTTCCTGATCGCCGCCGACAGCGCGAAATTCGGCCAGCCGGAAATCAAGGTTGGCGTCACGCCGGGCGCGGGCGGCACGCAACGCCTGCCGCGCGCCATCGGCAAGGCCAAGGCCATGGATCTGTTGCTGACGGCGCGCACCATCGATGCGGCCGAGGCGGAGCGCATCGGCCTGGTATCGCGCGTGGTGCCGGCGGACAAATTGCTGGAAGAAACCCTGGCCGCCGCCAAGACCATCGCCGCCATGCCGACCTCGGTGGCCATGATGATCAAGGATTGCGTCAACCGCGCGTTTGAAACCACCTTGGCCGATGGCGTCGCTTATGAGCGCCGTTTGTTCCAGGCCGCTTTCGGCACGCCGGCGCAAAAAGAAGGCATGCACGCTTTCCTGGAAAAGCGCTTGCCAAACTTCGACGGTCTTTGATATGATTCGCCTCCCCGATGCAACGCAGTGGTTTTAGCGAAACAAGGGGGTCGCCGGCAACGGCGATGCAGTAAAAAGAAGGTTGACGAAATGCTGCAAACGCTTCATACTCTTCCTTCTTCGCAGCTGGCAAACACAACGCTTTGTCGATAGCGCGAAAGCAGTAACCGAATACAGTTCTTTAACAATTAACAGTCGATAAGTGTGGACATTTGATGCAAGTGCAGCGTTACTTCGGTAACGTCATACTTAAAATATCAAATGTTCACGAAGAAATAAATGAAATAGGACGCTTCGCAAGAAGTGGCCTGTCAGTTGTTTTTGAAGTGAGCGACCCATCAGCAATGATGGTGCCTGTAAAAGGGCAAAGTAACAGAGATTAAACTGAAGAGTTTGATCCTGGCTCAGATTGAACGCTGGCGGCATGCCTTACACATGCAAGTCGAACGGCAGCACGGAGCTTGCTCTGGTGGCGAGTGGCGAACGGGTG
>NZ_CDXDQE010000021.1:0-59329 GCF_978021625.1 Janthinobacterium foliorum
CAGACAAAGAAATGGTCATGCCAGGCGATAACGTGTCGATCACCGTCAAGCTGATCAACCCGATCGCGATGGAAGAAGGTCTGCGCTTCGCTATCCGCGAAGGCGGCCGTACCGTCGGCGCTGGTGTGGTTGCAAAAATCATCGCATAAGGAAATGTTATGCTTCCACCCAGGGCGTCCTGGGTGGTAGAATAGCACTCCTCGAAAGTTTTACGTAGGGACGTAGCTCAATTGGCAGAGCGTCGGTCTCCAAAACCGAAGGTTGGGGGTTCGATGCCCTCCGTCCCTGCCACCGTCAAGGTGCAGGGCACCGAAAGTAGAAAAATGTCAAATCAATCCGTGCAAACCGTTAGCACGTCGAGTGACAAGATAAAAGTCGCGCTGGCAATAGTGGCTGCGATTGCAGGAGTAGTCGGGTTTTATTACCTGGCAGGCCAACCAGCTCTGGTGCGTGCAAGCGCGCTTGTGGCTGGTTTGGTTATTGCTGTTGCGCTCTTGTATGTCTCGACGACCGGCCGTGAATTTCTCAATTTCGCCAAAGAAGCTGTGCGCGAAACCAAGAAAGTCGTTTGGCCTACCCGCAAAGAAGCCACGCAGATTACCGCGATCGTGTTTGCCTTTGTGCTGGTCATGGCGATTTTCCTGTGGGGTACGGATAAATTGCTCGAGTTTTTGTTGTATGACGTAATTCTTGGTTGGAAAAAATAATGAGCGAAAATGTGCATGATGAAGCGGCGGACGAATCCGTTCCCGGCGACGCTCCGGCAGCGGATACTGGTGCAGCGCTGAGCGTGCCAGTGAGCAGCAAGCGCTGGTATGTCGTGCATGCTTATTCCGGCATGGAAAAAAGCGTCATGCGCGCATTGACCGAGCGCATCGAGCGCGCGGGCATGCAAGACCAGTTCGGCCAGATCCTCGTGCCGATCGAAGAAGTGGTTGAAGTCAAGAATGGTGTGAAGTCGGTCACCGAACGTCGTTTCTATCCTGGCTATGTGCTGGTGGAAATGGAAATGACGGACGAGAGCTGGCACTTGGTCAAGAACACCAGCAAGGTTACCGGTTTCATCGGTGGCAAATCGAACAAGCCGACGCCGATCTCCGCGCGCGAAATCGATGCCATCATGCGCCAGATGCAGGAAGGTGTTGAAAAGCCTCGTCCGAAGACCTTGTACGAAGTGGGCGAGCAAGTCCGCATCAAGGATGGCCCGTTCACCGATTTCAACGGCAATGTCGAAGAAGTCAATTACGAGAAATCCAAAGTGCGCGTCTCGGTCACCATTTTCGGCCGCGCCACTCCGGTGGAGCTCGAATTCGGCCAGGTCGAAAAAGTTTAAAGACGGTTCACAAAAACCGTAGCGAGCGGATGTGGGTTGTGGCTGAGAGGCGGAGCTGTGCGAATGCGCAGTGAGCATCGGAAGCCGTAAATCGCGCCGCGCAGTAGGTTTGAAAGCGCCACCAGGAGCGTTGCGGCAGTATCAGCAAAATCCGGTCAGAGGAGCCCCGCCAGGGTAGGATCGGCGGGGCGCTACTACTCAATCCAAGATAGGAGCCATCATGGCAAAGAAAATCATTGGTTTTATCAAGCTGCAAGTGCCAGCTGGTAAAGCAAACCCATCCCCACCAATCGGTCCAGCTCTGGGTCAACGCGGTCTGAACATCATGGAATTCTGCAAAGCGTTCAACGCGCAGACCCAAGGTATGGAACCAGGCATGCCGATCCCAGTCGTGATCACCGCGTTCGCTGACAAGTCCTTCACCTTCGTGATGAAGACGCCTCCAGCAACCTACCTGATCAAAAAAGCTGCTGCGATCACCAAAGGTTCGCCGAAGCCACATACCGACAAAGTCGGTACGCTGACCCGCGCACAAGCTGAAGAAATCGCTAAATTGAAAACCCCTGATCTGACCGCTGCCGACATGGATGCTGCTGTACGCACCATCGCTGGTTCCGCTCGTTCGATTGGTATCACGGTGGAAGGTGTTGTATAATGGCTAAGTTATCCAAACGTATCAAGGCTTTGAAAGCCAAAGTCGACCGTACCAAAGTGTACGCTTTCGACAACGCTGTCGCTCTGATCAAAGAGTGCGCAACGGCCAAGTTCAATGAATCGATCGACGTATCGGTACAACTGGGTGTTGATCCTAAGAAATCCGACCAAGTGGTGCGCGGCTCCGTCGTGCTGCCAGCTGGCACCGGCAAAACCGTACGCGTGGCTGTCTTCGCGTCGGGCGAAAAAGCTGAAGCTGCTAAAGCAGCTGGCGCCGACATCGTTGGTATGGAAGACCTGGCTGAGCAGATCAAAGCCGGCGACATGCCTTTCGATATCGTTATCGCTTCGCCAGATACCATGCGTATCGTTGGTACCCTGGGTCAGATCCTGGGCCCACGCGGCATGATGCCTAACCCGAAAGTTGGCACTGTTACTCCTGACGTCGCTACCGCCGTGAAAAACGCGAAAGCCGGTCAAGTTCAGTACCGTACCGACAAATCCGGTATCATCCACGCTACCATCGGCCGTAAATCGTTCGCTGACGCAGATCTGAAGTCGAATCTGGTCGCACTGATCGACGCCCTGAACAAAGCCAAGCCAGCATCGAGCAAAGGCGTGTACCTGCGCAAAGTTTCGCTGTCGTCGACCATGGGCGCTGGCGTCCGTGTTGACCAGGCTAGCCTGGCAGCTTAAGTAAAGAATCAAGTCCCGCGCGCCTTCGGGCGCTGCGGGCGCATCTTTGGGCTGTTTGTCCGGTGTTCGCGCCGGGCAGGCAGACAATCAAAGACCGTTGGGCCGACTGCGACCACATGTGCAGAAGGTTAATAGGCTTCCCGGCAACGGGGAGTGCCCAACGCAGATGGTGTACCCGAACAAGTTTTGTAGTCCTCATGCTGCGTGAATCCATCCGCTCAGTTTAGTACTTCTTGACTTCGGACGCCGTGTTCGAACCGATGCAAGGCGCTCAACCACTCGGTTGTGATTGCCGAACATCATTTAAGGAGGTTGACCGTGAGTCTCAATCTGAATGACAAAAAGGCCGTCGTCGCCGAAGTTTCCGCACAAGTAGCAAATGCGCAAACGATCGTCGTGGCCGAATATCGTGGCATCCAGGTTGGTCACTTGACGCAACTGCGTGCTAAAGCGCGTGCCCAAGGCGTGTACCTGCGTGTGTTGAAAAACACTCTGGCTCGTCGCTCCGTTGAAGGTACCGCATTCGCCAGCCTGGCAGATGCCATGACCGGCCCGTTGATCTACTCGATCTCGGCCGATGCCGTTGCAGCAGCTAAAGTCATCGCTGACTTCGCTAAAACCAACGACAAACTGGTCATCAAAGCAGGTAACTACGCAGGCAAGCCGCTGGATACAGCTGCTGTCACCGCGTTGGCGAGCATTCCTAGCCGTGAAGTCCTCATTTCGCAGTTGTTGGGCGTTATGCTGGCTCCGGTTTCGGGCTTTGCACGTGGTCTGGCTGCCCTGGCAGCGAAAAAAGGCGAAGGCGCCGAAGCTCCTGCAGAAGCAGCAGCAGAAGAAGCCCCAGCAGCCGCTTAATTGCGCGCGCTTTTTTCTCTCAGTACCAATCTGATGTAACTAACGTAATAAATTTAGGAGTTTCAAAATGGCAATTAGCAAAGACGATATCCTGGAAGCAGTTAGCGCCATGTCCGTAATGGACCTGAACGACCTGGTTAAAGCATTCGAAGAAAAATTCGGCGTGTCCGCAGCAGCAATGGCTTCGGCCGGTCCTGCAGCAGGCCCAGCAGCAGCTGCTGAAGAGCAAACCGAGTTCAACGTTGTGCTGGACACCTTCGGCGCAAACAAAGTTGGCGTTATTAAAGCAGTTCGCGAAATCACCGGCCTGGGCTTGAAAGAAGCTAAAGACCTGGTCGATGGCGCACCAAAAACTGTGAAAGAAGCAGTGTCGAAAGCTGACGCTGAAGCTGCAGTGAAGAAACTGGTTGAAGCCGGCGCAACCGCTTCGATGAAGTAATATCTGTACTGGCGTCAGTTAGCGCCCGAGTCAAAGTCTGAGGTTTCCCCTCGCAAGGGGGGAAATCCGACTTTGGCTCCTTTGTCGTCTGCATCGTATTTGTCATGTATTTGTAGCAGCAGTTTTTATTCGATTCAAGCCGGAAAGCAGAGCCTTGAGGTTTCGTCTGTGTCACACGCAGCGGTGCAAACGAACACTTGCAAAACCTGAATTTTCTATCCTTTCTGTCACTCACGGAGTGTCCATGCACTACTCATTTACTGAGAAGAAACGCATTCGCAAATCATTCGCGAAGCGCGCCAACGTTCACCACGTTCCGTTCCTGCTGGCGACCCAGCTCGAGTCTTATCATAGCTTCTTGCAAGAGGACATAGCACCGTCCGGCCGCAAGAATGATGGCCTGCAGTCGGCTTTCACCTCGATTTTCCCTATCGTGTCGCACAATGGTTTTGCGCGTCTCGAATTCTTGTCGTACGTTCTGGGCGATCCTGCCTTTGACGTCAAAGAATGTCAACAACGTGGCCTGACGTTCGCGTCGCCGCTGCGCGCGAAAGTGCGCCTGGTGATCCTGGACAAGGAATCGCCAACCAAGCCAGTCGTCAAAGAGATGAAGGAACAGGAAGTCTACATGGGCGAATTGCCGCTCATGACGACCACCGGTTCGTTCGTCATCAACGGCACGGAGCGGGTTATCGTTTCCCAGCTGCACCGTTCGCCTGGCGTGTTCTTCGAGCACGACCGCGGCAAGACCCACTCGTCCGGCAAGCTGCTGTTCTCCGCGCGTATCATTCCTTACCGCGGTTCGTGGCTGGACTTCGAGTTCGACCCGAAAGACATCCTGTTCTTCCGCGTCGACCGCCGCCGCAAGATGCCAGTGACGATCCTGCTCAAAGCCATCGGCATGTCGCATGAGCAAATCCTGGCGAACTTCTTCGTCTTCGACAATTTCAACCTGCGCTCCGAAGGCGCGGAAATGGAATTCGTCTCCGAGCGTCTGCGCGGCGAAGTGGCGCGTTTCGACATCGTCGACAAGTCGGGCAAGACCCTGGTGCTGAAAGACAAGCGTATCAACGCCAAGCACGTGCGTGATATCGAAGCTGCCGGCATCAAGCACATTTCCGTACCGGAAGACTACCTGCTGGGCCGCGTATTGGCGAAGAATATCGTCGATGGCGACACCGGCGAAGTCGTCGCTTCCGCGAACGATGAGCTGACCGAAGACCTGCTGGGCCGCCTGCGCGATGCCAACGTGTCCGAAATCCAGACCTTGTATACCAACGACCTGGATCAAGGCGCCTACATCTCGCAAACCCTGCGTATCGACGACACCGCCGATCAGATGGCCGCGAAAGTGGCGATCTACCGCATGATGCGTCCAGGCGAACCGCCAACGGAAGATTCCGTTGAAGCGCTGTTCAACGGCCTGTTCTACAACTCGGACCGCTACGACCTGTCGGCCGTGGGCCGCATGAAGTTCAACCGCCGCATTGGCCGCGATGAACTGACGGGCGCCATGACGCTGTCGAACGAAGACGTGCTGGCCGTGATCAAGATCCTGGTGGAACTGCGCAATGGCCGCGGCGAAGTCGACGATATCGATCACCTGGGTAACCGTCGCGTGCGTTGCGTGGGCGAACTGGCTGAGAATCAATTCCGCGCCGGCCTGGTGCGTGTTGAGCGCGCCGTCAAGGAACGCCTCGGCCAAGCCGAAGCGGACAACCTGATGCCGCATGACCTGATCAACTCGAAGCCGATTTCGGCCGCGATTCGCGAGTTCTTCGGTTCGTCGCAGCTGTCGCAGTTCATGGACCAAACCAATCCTCTGTCGGAAATTACCCACAAGCGCCGCGTATCGGCTCTGGGACCCGGCGGTCTGACTCGCGAACGCGCCGGCTTTGAAGTGCGCGACGTGCATCCGACCCACTACGGCCGCGTCTGCCCGATCGAGACACCGGAAGGTCCGAACATTGGTCTGATCAACTCGCTGGCTCTGTACGCCCGCCTGAATGAATACGGCTTCCTGGAAACCCCGTACCGCAAGGTCGAAGGCTCCAAGATTACCGATCAGATCGACTACCTGTCCGCCATCGAAGAAGGCCGCTACATCATCGCTCAGGCGAATGCGACCATCAACGACGAAGGCATGCTGTCCGATGAACTGGTCTCGGCCCGTGAAGCCGGCGAAACCATCCTGGTATCCCCAGAGCGCATCCAGTACATGGACGTGGCGCCGGGCCAGATCGTTTCCGTCGCTGCCTCGCTGATTCCGTTCCTCGAACACGATGATGCGAACCGCGCATTGATGGGCGCCAACATGCAACGCCAGGCCGTGCCTTGCTTGCGTCCGGAAAAAGCGCTGGTCGGTACCGGTATCGAACGCACCGTTGCGGTCGACTCGGGCACCACCGTGCAAGCGCTGCGTGGCGGTATCGTCGATTACATCGATGCGGGCCGTGTGGTAATTCGCGTGAACGATGACGAAGCGCAAGCTGGTGAAGTGGGCGTCGACATCTACAACCTGATCAAGTACACCCGTTCGAACCAGAACACCAACATCAACCAGCGTCCTATCGTGCAAGTGGGCGACCGTGTTGCCAAGCGCGACGTGATCGCCGACGGCGCATCGACCGACCTGGGTGAATTGGCGCTGGGCCAGAACATGACCGTGGCCTTCATGCCATGGAATGGTCTGAACTTCGAAGATTCGATCCTGATCTCGGAAAACGTCGTCAAGGACGACCGCTACACCTCGATTCACATCGAAGAGTTGTCGGTGGTGGCCCGTGACACGAAACTGGGCGCGGAAGAAATTACGCGCGACATCTCGAACCTGGCGGAAAACCAGCTGGCTCGTCTGGATGAATCCGGTATCGTCTACATCGGCGCGGAAGTGCAAGCCGGCGACACCCTGGTTGGTAAAGTGACGCCAAAAGGCGAAACCCAGCTGACCCCGGAAGAGAAGCTGCTGCGCGCGATTTTCGGCGAAAAAGCTTCGGACGTGAAAGACACGTCGCTGCGCGTGCCTTCGGGCATGATCGGTACCGTGATCGACGTACAAGTCTTCACCCGTGAAGGCATCGTGCGCGACAAGCGTGCCCAGCAAATTATCGATGACGAACTGAAACGCTTCCGTCTGGACTTGAACGACCAGATGCGTATCGTGGAAGGCGATGCCTTCCAGCGTCTGGAAAAAATGCTGATCGGCAAAGTTGTCAACGGTGGCCCTAAAAAGCTGTCGAAAGGCGCCAAGATCACCAAGGAATACCTGGCCGATCTGGACAAGTACCACTGGTTCGACATCCGCCCTGCGGACGACGATGCAGCGGTCGCGCTGGAAGCGATCAAGGAATCGATCAACGAGAAGCGTCACCAGTTCGATCTGGCCTTTGAAGAGAAGCGCAAGAAACTGACGCAAGGCGATGAGCTGCAACCAGGCGTGCAAAAAATGGTCAAGGTGTACCTGGCCGTGAAACGCCGCCTGCAGTCGGGCGACAAGATGGCAGGTCGCCACGGTAACAAGGGTGTGGTTTCCCGTATTGTTCCCGTGGAAGACATGCCATACATGGCCGACGGCACGCCAGCCGACGTTGTGCTGAACCCGCTGGGCGTTCCTTCGCGGATGAACGTTGGTCAGATTCTCGAGACGCACTTGGGCTGGGCTGCCAAGGGTCTGGGTATCCGCATCGGCGAAATGCTGAAGGCGCAAACCAAGGTCGAGCAAGTGCGCAAGTACCTGACGACGATCTACAACGACAACGGCCGTGCCGAAGAGCTGAACGACTTCGACGACGAAGAGATCATGAAGCTGGCGGAAAACCTGAAAAAAGGTGTTCCATTCGCCACGCCAGTGTTCGACGGCGCCAATGAAGAAGAGATCCGTCGCATGCTGGACCTGGCGTATCCGGACGACATCGCCAAGAACCTGGGCATGACCGCATCGAAGAACCAGGTGACCATGTATGACGGTCGCACCGGCGAAGCCTTCGAGCGCAAGGTCACTGTCGGCGTCATGCACATGCTGAAACTGCATCACTTGGTGGATGACAAGATGCATGCGCGTTCGACCGGTCCTTACTCGCTGGTGACGCAACAGCCACTGGGCGGTAAAGCCCAGTTCGGTGGTCAGCGTTTCGGTGAGATGGAAGTCTGGGCACTGGAAGCGTATGGCGCGTCGTATGTCTTGCAAGAGATGTTGACCGTCAAGTCCGATGACGTGAATGGCCGTACCAAAGTGTACGAGAACCTCGTCAAGGGCGACCACGTGATCGACGCCGGCATGCCGGAATCGTTCAACGTGCTGGTCAAGGAAATCCGTTCGCTGGGTATCGATATCGACCTCGAACGCAACTAAACGACAGGCTTATTGACCCAATAAGCGTCATTTGGTTTGGGAAACACAAAGCCCGGCTGGGAAACCATGCCGGGCAATGTAGTCTCAGGAATATAGAAATTTAATCACCTCTGGAGTGATACATGAAAGCACTGCTCGATCTATTCAAGCAAGTACAGACCAACGAGACCTTCGATGCAATCAAGATCGGTCTCGCTTCGCCTGAGAAAATCCGTTCGTGGTCCTACGGCGAAGTCAAAAAGCCGGAAACCATCAACTACCGTACCTTCAAGCCCGAGCGCGACGGCCTGTTCTGCGCCAAGATCTTTGGCCCGATCAAGGATTACGAATGCCTGTGCGGCAAGTACAAGCGCCTGAAACACCGCGGCGTGATCTGCGAAAAGTGCGGCGTCGAAGTCACGCTGGCCAAGGTGCGCCGCGAGCGCATGGGCCACATCGAGCTGGCCTCGCCTACCGCGCACATCTGGTTCCTGAAATCGCTGCCGTCGCGTCTGGGCATGGTCCTGGACATGACCCTGCGGGACATCGAACGCGTGCTGTACTTTGAAGCATACGTCGTGACCGATCCAGGCATGACCCCGCTGAAGAAGTGCCAGATCATGTCGGAAGACGACTACGCCGCCAAGTACGAAGAGTACGGCGACGACTTCACCGCCTTCATGGGCGCCGAAGGTATCCGTGAACTGCTGCGCTCGATCGACATCCACCGCGATGCCGAAACCCTGCGCGTGGAACTGAAGGAATCGAAATCCGAAGCCAAGATCAAGAAATACGCGAAGCGCCTGAAAGTGCTGGAAGCGTTCCAACGTTCGGGCATCAAGCCTGACTGGATGATCATGGAAGTGCTGCCAGTGCTGCCGCCGGAACTGCGTCCGCTGGTACCGCTGGACGGTGGCCGTTTCGCGACCTCGGATCTGAACGATCTGTATCGCCGCGTCATCAACCGTAACAACCGTCTGAAACGCCTGATGGAGCTGCGCGCTCCAGAGATCATCACGCGCAACGAAAAGCGCATGCTGCAGGAAGCAGTCGACTCGCTGCTGGACAACGGCCGTCGCGGCAAAGCGATGACCGGCGCCAACAAGCGTCCGCTGAAATCGCTGGCAGAGATGATCAAGGGCAAGGGCGGCCGTTTCCGTCAAAACTTGCTGGGCAAACGCGTCGATTACTCCGGTCGTTCGGTCATCGTCGTGGGCCCGCAATTGAAACTGCATCAGTGCGGCTTGCCGAAACTGATGGCGCTGGAACTGTTCAAGCCATTCATTTTCAATAAACTGGAACTGATGGGCCTGGCAACCACGATCAAGGCGGCGAAAAAGCTGGTCGAGATCCAGGAACCGGTCGTGTGGGACATCCTGGAAGACGTGATCCGTGAACATCCGATCATGTTGAACCGCGCACCGACGCTGCACCGTCTGGGTATCCAGGCGTTCGAGCCAGTCCTGATCGAAGGCAAGGCCATCCAGCTGCACCCGCTCGTCTGCGCCGCATTCAACGCCGACTTTGACGGTGACCAAATGGCGGTCCACGTTCCTCTGTCGATCGAAGCGCAGATGGAAGCACGCACCCTGATGCTGGCATCGAACAACATCCTGTTCCCATCGAACGGCGAACCGTCGATCGTGCCTTCGCAGGATATCGTGCTGGGTCTGTACTACGCGACCCGCGAAGCGATCAATGCGAAGAACGAAGGGATGATGTTCCCTGACGTGTCGGAAGTGATCCGCGCCTACGACAACAAGGAAGTCGAACTGACGACCCGCGTGACCGTGCGTATTACCGAATACCCGAAAAACGCCGAAACGGGCGAATTCGAAAAAACGGTGACCCGCTACGAAACGACGATCGGCCGTGCGATCCTGTCGGAAATTCTGCCGAAAGGCCTGCCGTTCTCCGTTCTGAACCGCGCGCTGAAAAAGAAAGAAATTTCCAAGCTGATCAACACGTCGTTCCGCAAGTGCGGCCTGCGCGCCACCGTGGTGTTCGCAGACAAACTGATGCAATCGGGTTTCCGCCTGGCGACACGCGCCGGTATCTCGATCTGCGTCGACGACATGCTGGTACCGCCTCAAAAAGTCACCCTGATCGCGACGGCCGAATCGGAAGTCAAGCAGATCGAGCAGCAGTACGCTTCGGGTCTGGTGACCGCCGGCGAGCGTTACAACAAGGTCGTCGATATCTGGGGCAAGACCTCCGATGAAGTCGGCAAGGCCATGATGGACCAGCTGAAAGTCGAAGACGTGATCCGCCGCGATGGCACCAAGTCGACGCAAGAATCGTTCAACGCCATTTACATGATGGCCGACTCCGGCGCGCGCGGTTCCGCAGCCCAGATTCGCCAGTTGGCCGGTATGCGTGGTCTGATGGCCAAACCGGATGGCTCGATTATCGAAACGCCGATTACCGCGAACTTCCGCGAAGGTCTGAACGTTTTGCAGTACTTCATTTCGACCCACGGTGCGCGTAAAGGTCTGGCCGATACGGCGCTGAAAACGGCGAACTCCGGTTACCTGACGCGTCGTCTGGTCGACGTGACGCAAGACTTGGTGGTGATCGAGGACGATTGCGGCACCCTGAACGGCGCCGTCATGAAGGCACTGGTCGAAGGTGGTGAAGTCATCGAACCGTTGCGTGACCGTATCCTCGGCCGCGTGGTGGTGCATGACGTCGTCAATCCTGAAACCCAGGAAACGCTGTACGAAGCCGGCACCCTGATGGACGAAGACATGGTCGAAGAGATCGAGCGTCTGTCCATCGATGAAGTCAAGGTACGCACGCCACTGACTTGCGACACGCGCTTCGGCCTGTGCGCCAAGTGCTATGGCCGCGACCTGGGCCGCGGCATGCTGGTCAACGCCGGCGAAGCCGTCGGTGTGGTGGCAGCGCAGTCGATTGGTGAGCCGGGTACCCAGCTGACCATGCGTACGTTCCACATTGGTGGTGCGGCATCGCGTGCGGCAGTGGCATCGTCGGTGGAAGCCAAGTCGAACGGTACCATCCGCTTCACGGCAACCATGCGTTACGTGACGAACGGCAAGGGCGCGCAAATCGTCATTTCCCGTTCCGGCGAAGTGCTGATCACCGACGACCATGGCCGTGAGCGTGAGCGTCATAAAGTACCGTACGGTGCGACCCTGATCGTCAAGGACGGCATGGTCATCAAGGCCGGTACGGCCCTGGCAACGTGGGATCCGCTGACCCGTCCGATCATTACCGAATACGCCGGTCAAGTGCGTTTCGAGAACGTCGAAGAAGGCGTCACCGTGGCCCGTCAGGTCGACGAAGTGACCGGTCTGTCCACCCTGGTGGCGATCGATGCGAAGCGTCGCGGTTCGTTGACGAAAACGCTGCGTCCGCAAGTCAAGCTGATCAACGACGCGAACGAAGAAGTCAAGATCGCCGGCACCGAACACTCGGTGGCGATCGGCTTCCAGGTCGGCGCGCTGATCATGGTGAAAGACGGTCAACAGGTATCGGTGGGTGAAGTGCTGGCACGTATCCCGACCGAATCGCAAAAAACGCGCGATATTACCGGTGGTCTGCCACGCGTTGCGGAACTGTTCGAAGCGCGCTCGCCGAAAGATGCCGGCATGCTGGCGGAAGTCACGGGTACGGTTGCGTTCGGTAAAGAAACCAAGGGCAAGCAGCGTCTGGAAATCACGGACATGGACGGCAACAAGCATGAGTTCCTGATCACCAAGGACAAGCAAGTGCTGGTGCATGACGGCCAAGTCGTGAACAAGGGCGAGATGATCGTGGACGGCCCGGCCGATCCGCAAGACATCCTGCGCCTGCTGGGTATCGAAGCGCTGGCACGTTACATCGTTGACGAAGTGCAAGACGTGTACCGTCTGCAAGGCGTGAAGATCAATGACAAGCACATTGAAGTGATCGTGCGTCAGATGCTGCGCCGCGTGCAGATCGTCAATGCCGGCGACACCAACTACATCGTTGGCGAGCAGGTGGAACGTTCGGAACTGCTGGACGAGAACGATCGCATGGCCGTTGAGAACAAGATTCCAGCGACCTACGAAAACGTCTTGCTGGGTATTACCAAGGCATCGCTGTCGACCGATTCGTTCATCTCGGCCGCATCGTTCCAGGAAACCACCCGCGTGCTGACCGAAGCGGCGATCATGGGCAAGCGCGATGGTCTGCGCGGCCTGAAAGAGAACGTCATCGTCGGCCGTCTGATTCCTGGCGGTACGGGCCTGGCCTTCCACCGCGCACGCAAAGAGAAAGAAGCGTGGGAAGTGGAAGAGCGTCAAGCGCTGCTGCTGGCCGAGAAAGCCTCGCTGGCTGGCGAAGCTGCCGAAGCCTTGCAGGATATCGAAATCCAGCAACACCACGGCGACGAAGCGTAATCTACGCGACTAGCTGACAAGAACGGCACCTTCGGGTGCCGTTTTTTTATGCGCGCTCCTGAAACCTTCCACCGCATGCGCAAAGCGCAAGCCGCCATGTGGCGCCGGTGTTCCGCGCGCATCTGGCGCGGCGCGGGGGCTGTCCATGCCCGCCGCCGCTGCCACATCACCGATGTCAGGCTGATGCGCGCCGCGCTGGCAACACGCCAGCCCCCCCCCAAACCGCGACCGCCCGCCTTTAGCTGGCGTGATCAGCTGGCGGCATCGATATAGCCGTCCGGCCGTATCAGGATGCTGGCCAGGCCGGCCATCTGCGGGGGCAGCGCCCTGACTTTCAAGGCGGTGAGCCAGGCACGCTCGAAACCGAAGGGCGGCGTGCCAGGCGCGTCGCCGATCACCAGGTGCAGCCATTTGCCGGCATGCAGCAATTCGTGGATGCCCACGGCCGTGCCGTCGGCCAGGCGCAGCAGCCAGTCGGGGGCGCGCCGGCCGGTCCAGTCCGTGCTGCCCGTGCTGGAGGCCAGCGGCGCCGCATAGCGCAGGCCGAAGCCCGACAGGTCGCTGGCCATTTTGCGGTTCAGTTCGGGCTGCGCCAGCATGTCGCTGACACTGGCACGCAAGGCCAGCGTGTGCGGATCAAAACGCGTCAGCAAGGCCGTCTGCGCCAGGGTATTGTGCTGCAGCGCCAGGCCCACCGGGTGGCGCTCCGCGTGGTAGCTGTCGAGCAGGCTGTCCGGCGCATGCCCCTTGATTACGCCAGCCAGTTTCCAGCCCAGGTTCATCGCATCCTGCATGCCCACGTTCATGCCCTGGCCGCCCGCCGGCATGTGGATGTGGGCGGCATCGCCGGCCAGGAAGATGCGGCCCTGGCGGTAGTGGCGCGCCAGCCGCGTTTCGTCGCCAAAGCGCGATAGCCAGACGGGAGCATGCAAGCCGAAGTCGTGGCCGGCGATGGCTGTGCTCACGTGTGACAATTCTTCCAGCGTGGCCGCGTCCGTGGCCGGGACATGCGGGCGCTGCGCATTCATGACGATGACGCGATGGCGGCCGTCGCCCAGCGGCACCATCATCAGGCTGCCCGCCGCGTTGGTGAGCGCCAGCGCGGGCGAGGCGGGCGGGTGACGCAGCAGCACGTCGCCCATGAGCATGCTGCAAGTGGCCGCCACGCCGTCGAAGGCGATGCCCGCCTGCTGGCGCACCGGGCTGCGGCCGCCGTCGGCGCCGATCACATACTGCGCGCGCAGGCTGAAGCGTTCGTCGCCGGACGTGCCGGAGACCATGACGCCGTGCCCATCCTGTTGCACGTCGTCGACCAGCGCGCCGCGCACGACGGCCGCGTCTTCTTCCAGCAGGCGCTCCTCCAGCAGGCGTTCGGTGGTACTTTGCGGCAAGAACAAGGTGTAGGGGTGGGGCGAGTCGAAGCCGGAAAAATCGAGGCGGCTATCGAGGCCGGCAAAATGCCCGCTGGAGAGCGGCTTGCCCAACGCAGTGAAGCGCTGGTCCAGGCCCCGCAAACCCAGCATTTCCAGCGTGCGGCCATGGATGGTCAGCGCGCGCGACTGCGCGGTCCGCTCCGCGCGCCGTTCCAGCACGGCCACGTGGATGCCCGCCAGGCGCAGTTCGCAGGCGAGGGTCAGGCCCACGGGGCCGGCCCCGACAATGAGTACTTCGGTGTGCGTGTTGTACATGAGATGTCAATCTAACGTTGTTAGTCTGCGTAAAATGGTAAACTAACGCCGTTAGAGTTTCAAGGAAAATACATACAAAATGAAAATTCAACGCGAAGCCGTCGTGGCCAAGGCGCTCGATTTACTCGATGAGGTGGGCATCGAGGGCTTGACCATGCGCCGCCTGGCCGATGCCATGGACATCAAGGCTGCCTCGTTGTACTGGCATTTTGCGAACAAGCAGGCTTTGCTCGACGGCATGGCCGATATGTTGATCCAGGACGTGGCGCGCAGCATCGATACGCATGCCGGCTGGGACGCGCAGATACGCCAGGTGGCGGCGCAATTGCGCCAGGCCCTGGCCGCGCGGCGCGATGGCGTGCGCGTGTTTGGCGGCAGCTATGTGATCTCGGACAATGTGTTTCGCGTGGCCGAAGCATTCATCGGGTGCATGCGTCTGGGCGGCGCCTCGGAGAAACTGGCCAGCCTGAATACTTTTACGCTTTTATATTATGTGCTTGGTTTTGTCATGGAAGCGGAAGGGGGCGGGCCTGATAATTCCTTCCAGCAGGGATTGGCGGCACGGCGCGATGAGTTTGCCGTCATGGCCGCGGAACGTTATCCCCATGTATTCGCTGCAATGGAAACTATTTTTGATAGCCCCCTCGATTTGCGTTTTGATACTGGCATCGATGTGATTATCCTGGGCTTGCAGGAAAAAATAAAAGCGGGCTGATCTTTATTGCCGCCGCGCGCGATTTGCCTGGCAATGCGCGCCGGCCCCGTGATGCCGGAGCATGACGTTCGGCCGGTGCCTGGCGCCCGCGCCGGCATGGCCGTGATGCTGTCTTGCCCCATGCCTGGTGGGCGCTCACTCCCTTCATGCCGCGCTATCCTCTTCCTTGCAGTGACTCGCTGGCGGTCCCGTGTCATGCACCCGGCCGGCAGCGTCCCGCAGCGCTGTCCGGTTGCAGCAAGGCACTGTGGTACCGCTTTCCTCCTGTGTGCGCAGCGCGCCAATTGTCAGTTTATTCATGCTAAGATTTGGCATATGATTGCCCAGGCCCTGTTTACTCCCGCCCAGCAGAAACTGCTGGGATTGCTCTTTGTCCGCGTGAATGAAGGCTTCCACTTGAACGAGATCATGCGCCTGACGGGCATGGGCAGCGCGTCCGCGCAGCGCGAACTGCGCCGCCTGCACGACGCCGGCCTGATCACGTCCGAGCGCATCGGCAACGTGCGGCGCTTCTGGCCGAACAAGGAAAGCCTCGTGTATCCGGAATTGAGCGGCCTGGTGCAAAAGACATTCGGCCTTGTCGGCGTGCTCAGCACCACCCTGGCGTCCCAGCGCGCGCAATGGCAGCTGGCCTTCGTGTATGGCGCCACGGCAAAGGGGCAGGATATGCCCGGCGGTCCCATCGATCTGCTGCTGGTGGCGGAAGAGGCCAATTATGGCGACCTGCTGACGGGATTGGCGCCAGCCGAGCGAACCTTGCGGCGTAAAATCAATCCCAACTTATATACGCTGGCCGATTATCGGCGCCGCCTGCGCGAAGGCCAGCCATTCCTGTTGCAGGTATTGCAGCAGCCTAAGCTGTTTGTCATTGGCGATGAATTGATTCTGCAAGCGATGGCATTAAATGAGGACGCCTTGTCGTTGAATGGCGCACCCCCGGTATTTTAAAAGAAGTGGTCCGGTATTCAATTTCTGCTATAAAGTGAAATTGTTTGCTGAAATAATATCTGAGGCGGATTGATTGTATGATGAATAAATTACAGGCATTCGGCTTGATTGTTTCCCAGGCGGTGCGCGGGGAATTGACGTTTCCCACCAGCGTGAATTCCGCCTTGCAATTACAGCTGGCCCTGGCCGAGCCAGATTGCCATATCGACCATGCCATCAAGCTGGTGCTGGCCGAACCCTTGCTGGCGGCGCGCACGGTGGCCTTGGCCAACTCGGCTGTCTATAGCCGCGGCGATGCGGCGCCCGTCACCAGCGTGCGCGCCGCCGTCATGCGCATGGGCTACCGCAACCTGTATGCGCTGGTGGCCGCCATGGTGGTGCGCCAGTTCGGCAGCAAGATCATCGATCCTGCCCTGCGCCAGAAGGCGACCCAGCTGTGGGAGCATACGGCGCACGTGGCCGCGCTGGCCCACGTGATTGCCCGCCGCGTCACGCATGTCGATGCCGACACGGCGCTGTTCGCTGGCATCGTGCATGAAGTGGGGGGCTTTTACCTGCTGTCGCGCGCCGACGAGTTTCCCGGCCTGCTCGATGACGATGCCGACCACTGGATGGAATCGGCCGAGGAAATCATTTCCCGCGAAGTCATGAAGAAGCTGCACATCCCGCTGGCCGTCAGCGAAGCCATCGAAGGCTTGCGCGACGGACTGCTGTCGATCCCGCCCGATTCCCTGCTCGACACCTTGTTGCTGGCCAAGCAGCTCTCGCCCGTGGCTTCGCCCTTGCAGGCGACGTTCGTGGAAATGCTCACGCCCTCCGATTCCGTCATCGATTTTATTATCGACAACGAGACCCTGCAGAGCATCCTGGCCGAATCGGCCGAGGAAGTGCATTCCATGAGCGCCGCGCTGCTGGTGTAGCCGCCAGCATTGCCGGCCAAAAAAAACGGCAGCCCGTTCAGGCGCTGCCGTTTTGCCGTCCAGCCGCGCCGCTTACTTCTGCTGCGCGATCCAGCGGTCGACTTTGGCTTCCAGCAGTTTCAAGGGCAGGGTGCCGTCGCCGAGGACGACTTCATGGAACTTCGGCAGGCTGAACTTGTCGCCGAGCGCCTGCTGCGCGCGCTGGCGCAGTTCGATGATCTTCAAGGCGCCGATCTTGTAGCCCAGCGCCTGGCCGGGCCAGGCCATGTAGCGTTCCGTTTCGCTCTTCGCCACGGCGTCGTAGCCGAGGGTGTCGCGCATGTACTTGATCGTCTGCTCGCGCGTCCAGCCCTTGCTATGCAAGCCCGTGTCGACCACCAGGCGCACGGCGCGCAGCATCTCGTCGTTCAAATGGCCGAAATATTGGGCCGGATCGTCGAACAGGCCCATTTCTTTGCCCAGGGTTTCCGCATACAGGGCCCAGCCTTCCGTGAAGGCATTGTTGCCGCCGAAGCGGCGGAAGTTCGGCAAGTCCATCTCTTGCACCAGCGCCAGGTGGAAGTGGTGGCCCGGCTTGCCTTCGTGCAGGAACAGGGTGGTCATGCCCGTGTCGCCATATTGCTTCGGATCCGTGACGACGGACCAGAACACGCCCGGACGCGACCCATCGGCGGCGGGCGCCGTGTAGTGGTCGGCGGCCGTGTCGCGGCTCAGTTCAGGTTCCAGGCGCAAGTCCAGCGGCGCTTTCGGCACCAGGGTGAACAGGGCCGGCAATTTGCTGTCGAGCAGCACGTTGAGCTTGCGGTAGACGTCCAGCACTTCCTGTTCCGTCTTGAACGGGCGGTACTTGGCCTGCTCCGAGACCCATACGGGCAAGCCGGCGGCCGGGCCGTTGTAGCCCATCTTCGGTCCGACGATGGCATATTGTTCCTGGATGCGCGCCACTTCGCGCAAGCCGATGGCGTGGATCTGCTCCGGCTGCATGTCCGTGGTGGTGCTGCTGGCAACGCGCGCCTGGTACCAGGCGGCACCATCGGGCAGGGCGCTCCAGCCGCTGCTGCTGCGGCCCGCCGGCAGGTAATCCTGCTCCATGAACGTGGCCAGGCGCTGCAGGGCCGGCATCAGCTTGGCTTCGATGATGACGGTGTAGGTTTGCGTCAAACGCTCCTTGTCGGCCGGCGAAAAACTGGCCGGCAAGTTCTTGATGGGCGTGTAGTAGACGCTAGCCTGCGGCGTGGCGCTGACGAGTTTTTTAAATTGCGGCAGCGCCGATTCCGTCAGCGCCTTCGGCAGCACGATTCCCTTTTGCATGCCGACCTTCATGTTGGCGATGGCCTGGTCTATCCAGCCCGGCAACTGGCCGATACGGCTCAGGTAAGCATCGTATTCCTTGACCGTGGTCAGCGGTTGCGATGCTTCGCCGCCCGCATAATTGGCCAGGGTGACGGGCATGCTGTCCATCTGGTTCAGCGGCAGCAGGTATTCCGGGAAACGCTCGAAGCTCAGCGCCGTGGCCAGTTCATAGTCGAGGATGTCGTAGTTGATCTGGTCTTGCTGCGACAACTGGGCGCGGGCGATGGCGCGCAGGGTTTTCTGGTACTGGCGGTACAGGGCAAATTGTTTCGCGCGCGCGGCGGGCACGATGGCGGAACCGAGTTGGTCGTCAAAACGGTTGTCGCCGCTCTCGGTGGCGTTGATCGGCTCGAAGCGGGCTTGCGCATCGTAATACTGGTCGGCCAGCACTTGCAGCTGCTGCCTGGCCTTGGGGGCGCTGACCGCGGGCGCGACGGCGGCCTTGGCTGCGGGCTGGGCCGCTTGCGCCAGCGGGGCATGGGCGAGTAACAGGGAGACGGCCAGGGTGCCGAGGGTGCCGGCGGCAAAACGATGCTTCATGCGCGATATCCTTTGTAAGGAAGTGAACGGGGGCGTAGCGAGGTCGGGGTGGCCGCTCGCGAAGGAACAGCCGGGGCGTAAGCATACGCCATTGCCCAGTGCGTTTGGACAGTGTCTGGAGGGAATGTTGCTATTTTGCCGACGGCAGGGCCGCCTGCATGGCTTGCCAGTGGTCGCTGGACAATGGCAGACAGGCAGGGCAGGGCGTGGCGGCGATCAGAGCGCGGATCTGCTGCGCGCGCGCCGCCGTTTGCGGGTGCGAGGAAATCCAGCCGGGCACTTCCCCCTTGTCCTCGCCACCGAGCTTCTGGAAAAAGGTCAGCATGCCATCGGGATGAATGCGCGCGCGCTGCAGCGCCTGCAGGCCCAGGCGGTCCGCCTCTTCTTCCATGTCGCGGCTGAAATACAGGGTGCCTGCCTGGTGCGCCAGCATGGCGGCCACGGCGCTGATGTCGCCGATGGTCACGCCCACCAGCGCGCCCCAGCCCAGGCTGCTGATCATTTGCCGCAGCGAGTGGCGCTGCTCCACGTGCTGCACTTCATGGGCCAGCACGCCGGCCAGCTCGCCCGGATCCCGCGCCTGGCGCAGCAAGCCCGTGTGCACGACGATGATGCCGCCAGGCATGGCAAACGCGTTGATGCTCTCGTCCTGCTTGACCAGCCAGCGGTAGGTGTAGCGCGAACCGGCCGTCAGCTTCTGGCCGATATCCCGCACCGTTTGCTGTGCCGTGCCGGTCTCGATGAGGCCGCCCTGCGCCCGCACTTGGGCCAGGGCCAGTTCGCCCAGCTGCTGCTCCGTCGACAGGGGGATGAGTCCCGCCAGCGCGCTGACGGCGTTGCCGCCCTGCCACCACAACAAAGCGGCGGCGGCGACGCCCGCGCCCGTCAAGCCGGCCAGCCAGCCCGACACTTGCCGCCGGTTGCGCTGGCGCCCGCCCCACAGGCGCTGCAGCTGCGGCTGCAGCACGGCCGGCGCTTCCGCCAGCACGATGGCGATGTCATCGGCGGAGAGTGGCTTGAGCGACGCTTGCCGGCCTTGTCCGTCGAGCCAGTTCAGGAACAGTTCCGGTCCGTCGACGCCGCCCACGCTGACGATCAGCTGGGCCACGTCGATGGGGGAGCCGGGCGCATCGACGAGCAGCTGGGCGCCAAAGAAATGCGCGCTGACGGCGGTGCCGGCGGAGTCGCCGTCGGGAACCTGCAGCAGGGCCCGGAATGGCGTCATGCGGCCGCCTCGGCAAAGCGGCTTTCGTACAGGGCCGCCATCAGGTCGGACTGGCTG
Source organism: Janthinobacterium foliorum (assembly GCF_978021625.1). NCBI lineage: Bacteria > Pseudomonadati > Pseudomonadota > Betaproteobacteria > Burkholderiales > Oxalobacteraceae > Janthinobacterium > Janthinobacterium foliorum. Next base: position 20,142 of record NZ_CDXDQE010000021.1, read on the forward strand.
ATGATGCCGGCCAGGCGCTCGTCGTCGTCGAGGATGGGAATATGGTGGTAGCCGGCGTCGGCCATCAGGGGCACCAGGTCGATGATGGGCGTGCCCAGGCGCGCCGTGTGCGGCGAGGGCGTCATCAGTTGCCCCACCACTTCCGGCTTGTCGCTGTGCGACAGGCCGCTGCGCTGCAGGAGGCTGCGCAGGCGCTGGCGCATGCCCTGGTAATCGTCCAGGCCGCCATGGCGCAAAAAATCCGTTTGCGTGATGATGCCGATGACGCGGCGCGCCCGGTTGACGACGGGCAGGGCGCCCACCTCGTGCTCGCGCATGGTGCGCCAGGCTACGTCGAGCGGCGTGCCGAATTCGACGCTGAGCACGTCCTTCGACATGATGTCGGCGCACGTCACCACGCCGAAGCGGCGCTGGTAGGCGCGCATTTCCGTTTGCAAAAAGATGGCTTGCAGATCGTCGCGGCTGATGTCGAGCACTTCGCCATGCTGGCGCAGCACGGCATCGAGGTCGTCCGGCGTAAAGCCCAGGCGCGTGCTGGGCACGGCATCCGTGGTGGCGTGCGGATGCGGCGCTGCCAATTGTTGGGTGTGCGGATAGCGGCGTCCCGTCAGGTTGTTGTACAGCACGGCGCAGGCGACCAGCACGGCCGAATTGAACAGCACGGTGATGAAGACGAACTCGAAACCGGCCGCATGCACGCTGGCGCCGCCCACCACGGTGGTGAGCGCCACGGCGCCGCCCGGCGGATGCAAACAGCGCAGGGCAAACATGGCGCCGATGGCCAGGCAGGCGGCCAGCGCGGCCACGCCCACGCTGGGTCCCAGCCATTTCACGCAGGCCACGCCCACCAGGCCGGAGACGACGTTGCCGCCTACCACGGACCACGGTTGCGCCAGCGGGCTGGCCGGCAGGCAGAACAGCAGCACGGCCGAGGCGCCCATGGGGGCGATCAGGTAGACGCTGGCGCTGTCGGGGGCCAGCAGGAAATGGCAGATGAGTCCAGTGAGCAGCAAGCCGCAGATGGCGCCCGCACAGGCGCGCGCTTGTTCGCGGCGGCTGCCGTTGTTCGGTTGCGGCAGCCAGCGTGCCAGGAAAGAAGTCGTCATGATGGGGAGGGCGCGTTCCAGACGCGTTGCTCTGTAAAGCCAGCCATTATCCCATGCGTGCCGTTTCGCTGCCGACGAGCATCAATCTGCCCGGTATCGATCCTCCGCGCAGACGGCTTGCAAGCCGGGCCGCTCCAGCAGTTCCTCGACGGCCCCGGTCGCGGCGGCGCCGGGCATGCTGCCGGCGCGGGCGTGGATGTCGTTGAGCACCCGCGCCGTCTCCTTGCCCGTGGCGCATGCCATGAGTTCGCTCAGGCGGCGGTCGGAAAAATGCTCATATGGCAAGGCCAGCACGGGGACATGCGCCGCGTCGGGAATGCCGTCCGGGAAGGCGCCGCGCAGCGCTCCACAGGGGCTGGGACAGGGTGTCTTGGATGCTCAATGCATGCTACAGATCTTGCTTATGCGTTTTTCGTATAAGTACAGGGGAAATAAATTGTAGATATTTCTTACAAGCAGGCATATTCTACGTGGTCATGCCTGCTGGCTTCTGTTCAGCTGGCCTCACGATCTTTTCACAGGAGCTCCGCATGCGCGTTTCCGCCCTTTCCACCATTCTTGCCGGTATGCTGCTGGCCGGCGCCGCCGTTGCCGCCGCACCAGCTCCGCTGGCCGCATCCGCAGCCACCGTCGCCACGCCGCACTTGCCGTACAACGCGGCGGCCGATGCCAAGGCCGACGTGGCCCATGCGCTGGCCGAGGCCAAGGCGGCCCGCATGCCCGTGCTGCTGATCTTTGGCGCCAACTGGTGCGAGGATTGCCGCGCGCTCGACAAGGCCTTGAAGGAGGGCAAGAACGCGGAATTGATGCAGCAGCAATTCAAGGTCGTCAAGGTCGATGTGGGGAATTTTGACCATAACCTCGACGTGGCGCACGCCTATGGCAATCCCTTGAAGAAGGGCATCCCTGCCGCCGTGCTGGTATCGAGCGAGAATAACCAGGTGCTGTACGCCACCAAGGGCGGCGAACTGGCGAATGCGCGCCGCATGAGCGAAAGCGGCATCTATGACTTCTTCAAGCAGGCGGCCAGCGTCAAGGCGCCTGCCCTGTAATCGTTGCCTCAGGTGTCATGTCGGCAATCCATGGGCGATCAATTCCAGCGGCAATTCCGTGCTGCACTTGATTTGCTCCATGGAAAAGGCCGATGACACGCCCGTCAGCTGTACCGCCTTGATGAGTTTTTTATAGAAGGTGTCATAGCCCTTGATGTCGGTGGTGACGACTTTCAGCAGATAGTCGATGTCGCCGCTCATGCGGTGAAATTCCTGCACTTCCGGCAGGACGATGACGGCGGCGGCAAAGCGGCGCAGCCATTTTTCATCGTGCTGGCCCGTGCGCACGCTGACGAACACGGTCACGGGCAAGCCTACCTTTTGCCGGTTGACGATGGCCACGCGGCTTTCGATATACCCCTCTTCCTCCAGCCGTTTCACGCGTTTCCAGCACGGCGTGCTGGACAAGCCTATTTTCTCGCTGAGGGCGGCGATCGACAGGGTGCCATCCTGCTGCAGCGCGGCCAGGATGGCGCAGTCGAATTTGTCGAGCGCGACGTTGGAAGAGTTCATTTTGTCATTTCCTGTTTTGTAGCATGAATATGCTACATGGTACCTGCTTTGCAGCATTTTTTGGCATATCTTCACGGGCGCATGCCAGTAGACTGTGCATATGTTCCAGCCGCCAGCGCTGCCCCTTTTTATAGAATGCCCAGACTGCCATCATGAAAGAAATCTACCTCGACAGCAATGCCACCACCTGCGTGCTGCCCGCCGCCGTTGCCGCCGCCCGGCAGGCGATGGAACAGGGCTTTGGCAACCCCAGCAGCACCCACGCGACGGGATTGCAGGCCAAGGCCATGATGGATGGCGTGCGCCAGCGGGCACGCCGCCTGCTGGGCACGGGCGAGGGACGCCTGATGTTCAACAGCGGCGCCACCGAGGGCATCCAGACGGCCGTCCTGTCGGCCCTGTGCGCGCTGCGCGAACGGCGCGACGCGGGCCAGCGCATCGGCAGCCTGCTGCTGTATGGCGCCACCGAGCACAAGGCCGTGCCGGAAAGCCTGGCGCACTGGAACCGCCTGCTGGGCCTGAACCTGGACGTGCGCAAGCTGCCCGTCGATGCGCAGGGGCGCCACGACCTGCAGGCCCTGGGCGCGCTGATCGGCGACGCGGCCATGCTGTGCACGATGGCGGCGAACAATGAAACGGGCGTCATCAGCGATTTGTCCGCCATCGCGCAGCTGCTGCGGGAGCGGGGCGCGGACGCCTACTGGATGGTCGACTGCGTGCAGGCGCTGGGCAAGCTGACACTGCATCTGGCCGCCACGCGCATCGATTACGCGCCATTTTCCGGCCACAAACTGTACGCGCCCAAGGGCATCGGCATGCTGTACGTGCGCGCCGGCGCGCCATTCACGCCGCTGATGACGGGCGGCGGCCAGGAGGCGGGCCTGCGCTCGGGCACGGAAAACATGGCCGGCATCGCCGCCCTGGGCGCCGTGCTGGCCGCGCTGGAAGATGGCGCGACGTTCCGCAGCCACGCGGAACTGGGCGATTTCCGCGCGCAGCTGGTGGCCAGCCTGGAACGCGCGTTTCCCGGCATCGTGTTCAACATGCCGTTCGACTTGTCCCTGCCCACCACGCTCAACTTTTCCGTGCCCGGCCTGTCCTCGAAAGAGCTGCTCGACCTGTTCGACGCGGCGCGCGTGCGCGTCAGCTCGGGCAGCGCCTGCTCCGCGGCCAAGGCCCTGCCCAGCTACGTGCTGGAAGCCATGCACGTGCCGGCATGGCGCGCCAGCTCCGCCATCCGCCTGTCGTTCGGCCCCCTGATCGATGCGGCGACCATCGCCGCTGCCTGCGCGCGCATCGAGCGCTGCGGCGAAGCGCTGCGCAGCAGCTGTTTGCTGCCATCGGCGCTGGCGCCGTCGCCGCAGGACGGCGCGCAGGACGGCATAATCCAGCTGAGCGTCGACGGCCAGAATACCTGGCTGCTCAGCGACGCGGCCAGCGCCAGTTGCGTCGTCATCGATCCGGCCGCCGCGCTGGTGCCGCGCCTGGCCGCCTTCATCCGTTGCCAGCACCTGGCCGTGCGCGCCATCGTGCACACGGCGCCGCCCGCGGACAACGGCGCGGCGCGCCTGGCGCTGCTGCAGGAACTGGCCATCGAGCAGGTGGCCGATCTCGCTGCCGATGGCGAGCTGGCCCTGGGCCAGCAGCGCCTGCGCCGCGTCGATGGCGGCGAGGCCCGCGTGTATCTGCTGGACCGGCGTTTCGCCTTCACGGGCACCCTGGCGCCGCAGGCCATCGCTTCCTTGCAGGATGCGGGCCTGGTGACGCCGGATACGGTGCTGTGCGCGGCAGTGGACGACAACCGCATCTGCGACACCGTGCGCGCCGTGCAGGGTGGCGTGGCGCCCGCCGCCGAATTGCAGCTCGATGCGGCCGGCTTGCCGGCCTTCCTGCGCCAGCATCCCGACGCCATCCTCGTCGACGTGCGCGAGGCGTACGAGCACGCCGCTTGCACCGGCAGCGTGTTCGAAGGCTGTGAGGTACGCAGCGTGCCGTTGAGCCGCCTGGCAGCGCAGGTCGGCGCCTGGCTGCAGCAGCCGCAGCGTCCGCTGGTCTTCTTTTGCCGCAGCGGCAACCGCAGCGCGCGCGCCGCCGCCTGTCTGCGCCGCCTGGGCCACGTGGCCGCCTGGCAGCTGAACGGCGGCATGGCGATGGCGGAAGCCACGCACCATCCGCTGGCCATCGCCGCCTGAGATCGCTTGAAGTTTCCTGATTGAAATTTTGCACCGTGCCACGCTTGGCGCGGTGCCTGTGGCTGTTTTCTCCTATACATTTCCTGTTGGCATTTTTCTTCCGCCCACCCCGCTGATTTCTTCGCCGACACGCTCCTAAAACGCCGGGTATGTACGCTAGCGCACGGTCTTGCGCGCACCGCGCCCCTACGATGAAGTTCAGAAAATCTCCCCATATCCTGAGATTCGTCGCAACGCTCCGGCGCTTCGCTTTCCGTCTTCGTCCGATCGTGTTCTTGCTGACTGGGCCCGCGTGACGGTGGCCGCTGGCTGCCTGCGTGCACCTAGCGAGGCCCAAGTTGAAAGAGTACACAGCAGTCGTCACGCAACAGATCAAGGAACAGATCTCCAAGGTCAAGGAAATCTTCCGCGACCATTCCCTTGCCCCCGATACGTTCGACGCCGCGCGCGACGATGCCTTGCCCTTGCGCTCGGAATTGTTCAGCGCCATGCAGATGGCCGCCCACGGCAAGCACGTGGCGGCCGGCCATGCGGTGGGACGGCATCATGGCCGCGACCGCCTGTTGGCGCGCCTGGCCGACAACGCCGCCCTGATCACGGCCACCGTCAATGAACTGACGGCCACCGTGAAAAGCGGGCGGCAGGTCACACCCGCCTCGGAATGGCTGCTGGATAATTTTTACCTGATCGAGGAGCAGATCCGCACCACGCGGCGCCACCTGCCGAAGAACTACAGCAAGGAATTGCCGCGCCTGACCTCCGGCACGGACGCAGGCTGCCCGCGCGTGTATAAAATCGCGCTGGAAATCATCTCGCACGGCGATGGCCGGGTCGACCTGGAAAACCTGTGCCACTTCGTCGAGGCCTACCAGGACGTGGCGACCTTGACCCTGGGCGAGCTGTGGGCCGTGCCCATCATGCTGCGCCTGGCCCTGATCGAGAACCTGCGCCGCGTGGCCGTGCGCGTGGCGGACGACCGCATGCAGCGCGACCTGGCCAATACCTGGGCCGACCAGATGACGGACATCGCCGAGCGCAATCCCAGCGGCTTGATCCTGCTGGTGGCCGACATGGCGCGCTCGAATCCGCCGGTCACCAGCGCCTTCGTGGCGGAACTGTCGCGCCGCCTGCAGGGGCAAAGCCCGTCGCTCACCCTGGCCCTGTCGTGGCTGACGCACAAACTGGCCGAATCGGGCCTCACCATCGAACAGCAGATCCAGTCCGAGATCGGGCAGCAGGCGGCCGACCAGGTGTCGATCGCCAACAGCATCGGCAGCCTGCGCTTTCTCGGCACCATGGACTGGCAGGAATTCGTCGAGACCATGAGCGTGGTCGAGCAAACCTTGCGCCTCGACCCGGCCGGCACGTATGGCTTGATGGATTTCGCCACGCGCGACAGCTACCGCCACGCCATCGAGCGCATCGCCAAGCGCAGCGCGCGCAGCGAAGTGGAAGTGGCCGAGATGGTGGTGCAGCTGGCGCACACGCATGGCAACGGCAACGATGCGCGCCGCGGCCACATCGGCTTTTACCTGGTCGGGCGGGGCGTGCTGGTGCTGGAAAAGCAGGCCGGCGCCAGGCTGCCCTTCGTCGAGGCGCTGCAGCAGACGGCGCGCGCCGCGCCGCTGGCCGTCTACCTGGGCGCGATAGCGTTCCTCACGCTGGCCGCCAGCGCGCTGCTGCTCGAACGCGCCGTGCGCCATGGCGTGCAGGGCTGGCCCTTGGTGGCGCTGGGCGTGCTGGCGCTGCTGGGCAGCAGCCAGCTGTCCGTCGCCGTGGTGAACTGGCTGGCCACCCTGATGACGTCGCCGCACCCGCTGCCGCGCTTGGATTACCAGGGCGGCATTCCATCGGACGCGCGCGGCATCGTGGTGGTGCCGACCCTGATCTACAGCCGGGACAACGTGGCAGCCCTGTGCGAGGCGCTGGAGGTGCGTTATCTCGCCAACCGCGATCCGAACCTGCGTTTCTGCCTGCTGACGGACTTTGTCGACGCGGAAGCGCAAACCCTGCCCGGCGATGATGGCTTGCTGCGCCAGGCGCAGGAAACCATCCGCGGCCTGAATGACAAATACCGCGTGGAAGGCGTCGAGTTCAAGGAAAACGGCGACCCGGCCGAACGCGAAGAGCTGGGCCATGTGGGACCGTTCCTGCTGCTGCACCGGCCGCGCCTGTGGAATTCGCAGCAGAATGCGTGGATGGGGCAAGAGCGCAAGCGGGGCAAATTGTCCGACCTGAATGCCTTCCTGCGCGGCGGCGCGCGCGACAAATTCTCGCTCGTGGAAGGCGAGTTGCGCGGCCTGCGCACCATCAAGTACGTGATCACGCTCGACACCGATACGCTGCTGCCGCGCGACGCGGCGCGCGAATTCATCGCCACCATGATGCACCCGCTGAACCGCCCCGTGCTGGACGCGGCCGGCACGCGCGTGGTGGCCGGCTACGGCATCCTGCAGCCGCGCGTGGCCGTCGCGCTGCCCAGCGCGAACGCCTCGCGCTACGAGCTGCTGTGCGGCGGCGAACCCGGCATCGACCCGTACACGCGCACCGTCTCAGACCTGTACCAGGACGTGTTTTATGAGGGCTCCTTCATTGGCAAGGGCATCTATGACCTCGACATGTTCGAGCGCGTGCTGGGCCAGCGCCTGCCAGACAATAAAATCCTCAGCCACGACCTGCTGGAAGGCTGCTACCTGCGCGCCGGGCTGCTCAGCGACTCGGAACTGTACGAGGAATACCCGGCCCGCTACGACGCCGACGTGAGCCGCCGCCAGCGCTGGATACGCGGCGACTGGCAGCTGGTCGGCTGGCTGCTGGGCAGGGTGCCGGGCCGCGCCGGCAAGCGCGAACGCAATCCCCTGTCGATGCTGTCGCGCTGGAAGCTGTTCGACAATCTGCGCCGCAGCGTCGTGGCGCCCGCCACCACCTTGTCGCTGCTGCTGGTGTGGGGCTTCCTGCCGCACGTGGCCTTCTGGAGCGCAGCGGTGCTGGCCATCATCTTCCTGCCGCCCGTGTTCTCGGCCCTGTACGACCTGCTGCGCAAGCCGCGCGACACCCTGTGGCGCCAGCACCTGGCCGCGTTCGAGCGGCGCTGCGGCGTGCAGTTCTCGCATGCCATGCTGACCCTCGTCTTCCTGCCGTATGAAGCCTGGATCAGCCTGGACGCCATCGTGCGCACCCTGTGGCGCCTGGGCGTGTCGCACAAGCATCTGCTCGACTGGCGCGCCTCCAATCTGCACACGTCTTCCGGCTCGCAGGCCGATAGCTGGCGCGCCATGTGGTGCTCGCCCGCGCTGGCGCTGGCCACCTTCGGCGCCTTGCTGGCCTGGCGCCCCGAAGCCTTGCCCGCCGCCGCCGTGGTGCTGCTGCTGTGGCTAGCCGCTCCCGCCATCGCCTGGTGGATCAGCCGTCCGATCGAGCGGGCCGTGGCGCGCCTGTCGGCCGAGCAGGGACGTTTCCTGCACGGCGTGGCGCGCAAGACCTGGGCGTATTTCGATACCTTCGTCGGCCCCGATGACCACTGGCTGCCGCCCGATAACATGCAGGAGCATCCGAACCTGGTGGTGGCGCACCGCACCTCGCCGACGAATATCGGCCTGGCCTTGCTGGCCAACGTGACGGCCTATGATTTCGGTTATATCACCATGGGCCAGCTGATCGAGCGCAGCCGCGCCACCCTGCACACCATGGGCGAGCTGGAACGCTTCCAGGGCCACTTCTACAACTGGTACGACACGCAGACCCTCAAGGCGCTGCAGCCGATGTACATTTCGACGGTCGACAGCGGCAACCTGGCGGGCCATTTGCTGACCTTGCAGCCGGGCCTGGTGGAATTGTATGACGCGCCCATCATCGGCATGCAGGTGGTGCAGGGCATCCGCACGACGGCGCAGGTCCTGCAGGAATTCATCGCCGCCGAAGGCGAAGGCAAGGCCATGCGCGAAAGCATGGCCCTGCTGCAGGCGGCGGCAACGCCCGCCACCCTGGCCGAATGGCATGCCTATCTGAACGGCGTGAATGGCGCCGCCGATGCGCTGCTGTCGCTGACCTTGCAAAGCGAGGATGGCGAGCTGTCGATGTGGACGGGCGCCCTGGCGCGCCAGTGCCGCGCGGCGCTGGCGGAATTGCTGCAACTGGCGCCATGGGCGGCGCAGGTGGGCATCGATGCGGCGTGGCTGCAGGTGCCGACGCTGCGCGCGCTGGCCAATCTGGAAATCACCGACGGCACGCCGGCCGAGCTGGCGGCGCTGCTGGCGCAAGGCCGCGAACAGGCGGGCCGCCACATGCGCGATATCGCCCATGCGGCGGGCCAGGCGCGCGATTTTGCGCAGATCGAGTATGCGTTCCTGTACAACCCGTCGACCAAGCTGCTGGCCATCGGCTACAACGTCAGCGAACGGCGCCTCGACCCCAGCTACTACGATTTGCTCGCTTCCGAAGTGCGCCTGGCCAGCTTCATCGCCATCGCCCAGGGCCAGCTGCCGCAGGAGCACTGGTTCGCCCTGGGCCGCCAGCTGTGCATGGTGGCGGGCCAGCCCGTGCTGCTGTCGTGGAGCGGCTCGATGTTCGAGTACCTGATGCCGCTGCTGGTGATGCCGAACTATCCGAATACCCTGCTTGACCAGACGTATCACTCCGTCATCGAGGCGCAGATCGATTACGGCCGCCAGCGCGACGTGCCGTGGGGGATTTCCGAATCCGGCTACAACACTGTCGACGCCAGCTTGAACTATCAGTACCGCGCCTTCGGCGTGCCGGGGCTGGGCTTGAAACGGGGCCTGGCCGACGACCTGGTGGTGGCGCCGTACGCCAGCATGATGGGCCTGATGGTGCAGCCGGAAGCGTCGTGCCAGAACCTGCAGCGCATGCAGGCGGCCGGCTACATGGGCCGCTACGGCTTCTTCGAGGCCGTCGATTTCACCACCGCGCGCCTGCCGCGCGGCCAGACCAGCGCCGTCATCCGCTCCTTCATGGTGCACCACCAGGGCATGGGTTTCCTGGCCCTCAGCTACCTGTTGCACGACCGCCCGATGCAGCGCCGTTTCGAGTCCGATCCGCTGTTGCAGTCGGCCTTGCTGGTGCTGCAGGAACGCACGCCGCAGGCGGGCGCGTTTTACTCGAACACGGCCGAACTGGCAGTGCTGCGCAGCGGCGCGCCGGAGCAGGCCATGCCGATGCGCATCCTCACGCAGGCCAACAGCGCCGTGCCGGAAACGCAGCTGCTGTCGAACGGCCGTTACCACGTCATGGTGAGCAATGCGGGCGGCAGCTACAGCCGCTGGAAAGACTTGTCCGTGACGCGTTGGCGCGAGGACAGTACGCGCGACAACTGGGGCAATTTCTGCTACCTGCGCGACCTCGACGACGGTGCCGTCTGGTCCACCACCTACCAGCCGACCCTGGCCGAACCGAAGAAATATGAAGTGATCTTTTCCGAGGGACGCGCCGAGTTCCGCCGCGCCGACCATGGCCTGGATCTGTACACGGAAATCGTCGTCTCGCCCGAGGACGACATCGAGATTCGCCGCACGCGCATCAGCAATAATTCGAACCGCCAGCGGCGCATCGAGATCACCAGCTTTGCCGAAGTGGTGATGGCGCCGGCGGCGGCCGACGCGGCCCATCCCGCTTTCAGCAAGCTGTTCGTGCAGACGGAAATCCTGGCGCAGGAAAATGCGATTTTATGTACGCGCCGGCCCCGCTCGAAGGACGAGCAGATGCCGTGGCTGCTGCACGTGATGACGGTGCATGACGTGGAACGCTACGAGGTGTCGTTCGAGACGGACCGCGCGCGCTTCATCGGCCGTGGCAACACGGCGCAGCTGCCGCAGGCGCTGCAGGACAGCGGCCCGCTGGGCGGCGGCCACGGTTCCGTACTCGACCCCATCGTGGCGATCCGCTACGTCATCACCTTGGAACCCGACCAGGCCGTCACGGTCGACAGCGTCACCGGCATGGCGGAACAGCGCGACGCCGCCCTGCACCTGATCGACAAATACCAGGACCGCCACCTGGCCGACCGCGTCTTCGAACTGGCCTGGACGCACAGCCAGGTGGTGCTGCGCCAGCTCAACGCCAGCGAGGCCGATGCGCAGCTGTATGCGCGCCTGGCCAATGCCGTGATCTACCCGAATGCGGCCCTGCGCGCCGAAGCCAGCATCCTGATCAAGAACCAGCGGGGCCAGTCCGGCCTGTGGGCCTATGCCATCTCGGGCGACCTGCCCATCGTGCTGCTGCAGATCCGCGACGCGTCCAACATCGAACTGGCGCGCCAGATGGTGCAGGCGCATGCCTACTGGCGCCTGAAAGGCCTGGTGGTGGACCTGGTGATCTGGTACGAGGAACAGTCGGGCTACCGCCAGCTGCTGCACGACCAGATCATGGGCCTGATCGCCTCGGGCATCGACGCGCAGGCGATCGACCGTCCGGGCGGCATCTTCGTGCGCCTGGCCGAGCAGATCGCCAACGAAGACCGCATCCTGCTGCAATCGGTGGCGCGCGCCATCATCAGCGACTTGCGCGGCACCCTGGCCGAGCAGGTCAAGCGCCCGCCGAGCCCCGTGCTGCGCATGCCGCCGCTGCTGCAGGACCCGGCGCGCGAACATGGCGGCGTGCCGCACCGGGCGCCACAGCGCGAGCTGATCCTGGAAAATGGCCTGGGCGGCTTCACGCCCGACGGACGCGAATACGTGATCACCACGAGCGCAGGAAAACAGACGCCGGCGCCCTGGTCGAACGTGCTGGCCAATGCGCAATTCGGCAGCGTGGTGTCCGAAGGCGGGCAAGCGTATACGTGGAGCGAGAATGCGCATGAATTCCGCCTCACGCCGTGGCAGAACGACCCGGTCTCCGACTTGTCCGGCGAAGCGTTCTATGTGCGCGACGAACAGAGCGGCCAGTTCTGGTCGCCCTCGTCCTTGCCGGCGCGTGGCAGCGGCGACTACGTCACGCGCCACGGCTTCGGCTACAGCGTGTTCGAGCACAGCGAAGGGGGCATCGCCACCGAATTGTGCACCTATGTGGCGCTCGATGCGGCCGTCAAATACTCGGTGATCAAGGTGCGCAATGACAGCGGCGTGCCGCGCCGCCTGTCCGTCACGGGCTATGTGGAATGGGTGATGGCCGACCTGCGCGCCAAGTCCGGCATGCACGTGGCCACCGAGGTCGACACGATCAGCGGCGCGCTGTTTGCGCGCAATAACTACAACACGGAGTTTTCGGGGCGCGTCGGCTTTTTCAATACGGATGCCAGCATCCGTTCCATCACTTGCGACCGCAATGAATTCATCGGCCGCAATGGCAGCCTGGCGCAGCCGGCCGCCTTGCGCCGGGTGCGATTGTCCGGCAAGGCGGGCACGGGACTGGATCCGTGCGCGGCGATCCAGGTGCCATTCGAACTGCAGCCGGGGCAGGAGCGCGACATCGTCTTCATCCTCGGCGTGGGCGGGCGCCGCAATGCCGACGCCAGTACCATGGTGCAGCGCCATGCGGGCAAGGAAGCGGCGCGCGCCACCCTGGAAAAAGTGCGCGCGCACTGGGAGACTACCCTGGGCGCCGTGCGCATCGAGACGCCCGATCCGTCGCTGGACGTGATCGCCAACGGCTGGCTGATGTACCAGACCATCGCCTGCCGCCTGTGGGCGCGCAGCGGCTATTACCAGTCGGGCGGCGCCTACGGTTTCCGCGACCAGCTGCAGGACGCGATGGCCATGATCCACACGGCGCCGCAGCTGCTGCGCGGCCATTTGCTGCTGTGCGCGGCGCACCAGTTTGTTGAAGGCGACGTGCAGCACTGGTGGCATCCGCCGTCGGACCGGGGCGTGCGCACGCATTGCTCCGACGACTACTTGTGGCTGCCGCTGGCCGCCTGCCGCTACGTGATCGCCACGGGCGACGTCAATGTGCTGTCGGAAGTGGCGCCCTTCATCGAGGGGCGCGCCGTCAAGCCGGAAGAGGATTCCTACTATGACTTGCCGGTGCGTTCGGGCGAATCGGCCGACCTGTACGAACACTGCGTGCGCGCCATCCGCCATGGCTTGCGCCTGGGCGTGCATGGCTTGCCGCTGATGGGGTCCTGCGACTGGAACGACGGCATGGACAAGGTGGGCGAGCATGGCAAGGGCGAGAGCGTGTGGCTGGCCTTCTTCCTGTATGAAGTGCTGCAGCGCTTTGCCGAAGTGGCCGTGCTGCGCGGCGACGCGGCGTTCGCCCAGTTCTGCCGCGACGCAGCGGCGAAACTGGCGGCCAATGTCGAGGAGCATGCGTGGGACGGCGAGTGGTACCGGCGCGCATATTTCGACGACGGCACGCCATTGGGATCACACACGAACGAGGAATGCCAGATCGATTCGATTTCGCAAAGCTGGGGCGTGCTGTCGGGCGCCGCCAACAAGGAGCGGGTGGCGGGCGCCATGCGCCAGGTCGATGCGCGCCTGGTGCGGCGTGACTCGGGCGTGATCCAGCTGCTCGATCCGCCGTTCGACAAGTCCAGCCTGAATCCCGGCTACATCCGCGGCTACGTGCCGGGCGTGCGCGAGAATGGCGGCCAGTACACGCATGCGGCCATCTGGACGGCGATGGCGTTTGCGCGCATGGGCGAGAGCGACAAGGCGTGGGAGCTGCTGCGCATGATCAACCCCGTGCGTCATGGTGCCGATGCGCAGGCGGTGGAGCGCTACAAGGTCGAGCCGTACGTGGTGACGGCCGACGTGTATGCCGTGGCGCCGCACGTGGGCCGCGGCGGCTGGAGCTGGTACACGGGGTCGTCGGGCTGGCTGTACCGGCTGATCGTCGAATCGCTGCTGGGTCTCACGCGCGAGGCGAACGTGCTGCGCGTGGCGCCGAACATGCCGGCCGAATGGCGCACCTTCAAGCTGCATTACCGCTTCGGCGCCAGCAGCTATGCCATCACGGTGGAGCAGGCACAGGGACGCGCAGCGGGCCTGTCGCTCGATGGCGTGGCGCAGGCTGGCGACAGCATCGCCCTGCGCGACGATGGCCGCGAGCATGCGGTGTTACTGCTGGTGTAAGTCTGTCGCCGGGTCTTGCCACGCGTCGTGTTCGGGGCGGCGGCGGCCCGCCAGCAGGATCAGGCCCGCACCGAACAGCAGCAGGTCGCGCGTGCGCACTTCGGGCGCCGCTTGCAGCACGGCTGGCGGCACCTGACGCCTTGCCGGTGCCGCCGTGGCGGCGGGGAGCTGGCTGGCGCACACGGCCAGGCACAGCGCCGCCATTTTTTCTTTGAACTGCATACATCCCTTAAAAAAGCGCGCTGGCCTTGCGGGGCCGGCGCGCCGGTGTTCATGTCGACGGCATTGTAAATATCAACATGAACATTGTAAATAAGAAATTTTTTAATGCCTTGTCAGAATCCCAGGGCCGCGCCCGCGCCCAGCAGGGTCGCCACGCCCAGCACGGCAAACACCAGCGCCGCGATGCCGTGCACGAGGCGCAGCGAGACGCGGTTGGCGATCTTGTCGCCCAGGTACACGGCCGGCACGTTGGCCAGCATCATGCCGAAGGTGGTGCCCAGCACGACCGAATAAATGTCGTGGTAGCGTGCCGCCAGCGCCACGGTGGCCACCTGCGTCTTGTCGCCCATTTCCGCCATGAAGAAGGCGATCAGGGTGGTGAGGAAGACGCCGTATTTGGCCAGCCGGGTCTCGTCTTCATCGAGCTTGTCGGGGATCAGGGTCCAGGCGGCCATGGCCAGGAAGGAGACGCCCAGCACCCAGCGCAGCACGTCCGGCCCCAGCATGCTGGTGATCCAGGCGCCGACGGCGGCGGCAAACGCATGGTTGGCGATGGTGGCGACAAAAATGGCCAGCACGATGGGCAAAGGCTTGCGGAATTTGGCGGCCAGCAAAAAGGCCAGGAGTTGGGTTTTGTCGCCGATTTCAGCGAGACCGACGATGCCGGTGGAGATGAGGAATGCTTCCATGAGATTGCGAGAGGTACGTGGGCCGGACGAATTAACCAATGATCCACGGGCGACTCCGGCCCATGCGGCCGCCCTGGATCAATGGTCTCGTCAAGTTTTTGCAACCACCTGCACCATGGCCTGCGGGCCAATTATGTTGATACAGGTTCCCGCGGCAGGACCGCGGGACGACTACTCCCCAATGTTCGAGGCGCATCATACGCCAATGCCCGTGTGCGCGCCAGTGCCGCCACCTGCTGGCGCGGCCGGGTGTGTGGGGTGCGGACAACAATGCTCAACCCGCAAACAGACTCGACTTAGAATGCAGTTCTGTCCACGACTCCCAGATGGAATGCGCCATGCCGGTCTTCGTCCGCTTGCTTGCCTTGTGCTGTACGCTGTTTGCCTCCTTGCCCGCCCTGTGCGCCGGCGTGCCCTTCGACGACAAGTTCCGCCAGCTCGATGAGCTGCTGCCCACGCCGACCGCCTATCGCACGGCGTCCGGCGCGCCGGGCCACGCCTACTGGCAGCAGCGCGCCGACTACGTGATCCGCGCCACGCTCGATGAAGCGCGCCGTGAAATCACGGCCAGCGAACAGGTCACGTATCACAACCGTTCGCCCGACAGCCTGGCGTATCTGTGGCTGCAGCTGGACCAGAATGGCATCCGCAAGGATGCGGACCAGCGCCGCGTGCTGAGCGCGCCGTCGCGCCAGGCCTGGCTCAGCGGCAACGAGGACGAGGCGCTGAAATTCGAGGACTGGCGCGCCATCCAGGAAGGCCGCGCATTCGATGGCGGCTTCAATCTGGCCAGCGTCACCTCGGCCAGCGGCAAGCCGCTGGCTTATGTCATCAACCAGACCATGCTGCGCATCGATTTGCCGGCACCGCTGGCGCCGGGCCAGAGTGTCCGTTTTCACATCGCCTGGTCGTATAAAATCAATGACCAGAAGGTGCTGGTCGAGCGTTCCGGCTATGAGTATTTTGCGGACGACAAAAATACGATATTCCAGATCGCGCAGTGGTTCCCGCGCATGGCTGCCTACTACGATGCCGTCGGCTGGCAGAACAAGCAGTACCTGGGTACGGGCGAATTCGCGCTGGAATTCGGCGACTATGAAATGTACCTGACGGTGCCGTCCGACCACGTGGTGGCCGCCACGGGCGAATTGCAGAATCCCGCCGCCGTATTGAGCGCGGTGCAGCGCGAGCGCCTGGCCAGGGCAAAAGACAGCGACGCGCCGCTGCTGGTCATCACGCCGCAGGAAGCGCTGGCGGCGGAAAAAGGCAAGGCGGCGGGGATGAAAACCTGGCACTTCAAGGCGGCCAATGTGCGCGACGTGGCGTGGGCGTCGAGCCGCAAGTTCATTTGGGATGCCCGGGGCCTGGACAGCGGCGGCAAGCGCGTGCTGGCCATGTCGTATTATCCGAACGAGGGCAATCCGTTGTGGCAGCAGTACAGCACGCGCGCCGTCGCGCACGCCATCGAGCAGTACAACAAGTACAGTTTCGATTATCCGTATCCGGTGGCGATCTCCGTCAACGGCGCCGTGGCCGGCATGGAGTATCCGATGATTGCCTTCAATGGCGGGCGCCCCGTGAAGGATAAAAAGACGGGCGCGCTGACGTATTCAAAGACGACGAAATATGACCTGATCGGGGTGATCATCCACGAAGTGGGACACAATTATTTTCCCATGATCGTCAACTCGGACGAGCGCCAGTGGGCATGGATGGACGAGGGCCTCAATTCCTTTTTGCAGTACCTGGCCGAGCAGGCGTGGGAAGAGCATTTTCCGTCCTGGAATGGCGAGCCGCGCAAGATCGTCGACTACATGCGCGGCCAGAACCAGGTGCCCATCATGACCAATCCGGAGTCGGTGCCGCTGCTGGCGCCGAACGCCTACGACAAGCCTGCCACCGCCCTCAACATCCTGCGCGAGACCATCCTGGGGCGCGAGCTGTTCGATTTCGCCTTCCGGCAGTATGCGCAGCGCTGGAAGTTCAAGCGGCCCACGCCCGCCGATTTTTTCCGCACCATGGAAGACGCTTCCGGCACGGACCTGGACTGGTTCTGGCGCGGCTGGTTTTACACCACCGACGCCGTCGACATCAGCATCGACGGCATCAGCGAATATGGCGTGAGCACGAAGAATCCCGAAATTGAAAAAGCGTGGAAGAAAGCGCAAAGGGCGGCCCAGCCCATCTCGATCTCGGACCAGCGCAACAAGGTCTTGCCGAAGAAGGTCGACCTGGACCCCGTGCTGAAGGATTTCTATAACCAGCACGACGACTTCACGGTCACCAACAAGGACCGCAACGGCTACGCGGAAGAGCAGGAGACGCTGGAACCGTGGGAGCGCGCGATGCTGGAGCAGCGCGCCCAGGGCAAGCATCTGTATCTGGTCGATTTTTCGAATCTTGGCGGCCTGGTGATGCCGCTGATCCTGGAAATCGAACTGGCCAGCGGCAAGAAGATCATCGAGCGCGTGCCGGCCGAAGTATGGCGTTACTCACCGAAAAAAATCAGCAAGGTGATCATCACCGACGAGCCGATGGTGGGCCTGGTGCAGGACCCGTACTGGGAGACGGCCGACATCGATACGAGCAACAATGCCTGGCCCAGGAAAATCACGCCGTCGCGCCTGGAACTGTTCAAGCAGGACCGCGACAGGAACAACCTGATGAAGGATTTCAATACGCCGCTGAAGGCGCCGGAAGCCAGGTCCGAAGCTGTGCCAGCGACAAAACAGTAAACCAGCGCCGGCCCGTCCGGCGCTTTTTTCTGCCGGCCTGCGCCGGAAGTGCTATTCTGCGCGACGCCCTGGCGCACACTCGCCGGGGTCTTCGCAAATCATTCAAAAGACGACCATGCAAACTATGACCTACCTGCGCGCGCTGGGCTGTGCGCTACTTTGCCAGGTGACCCTGGCCGCGCACGCCGACCCCCTGAGCTACGCGCGCTACGACCAGGTACGCACGCGCGACCTGCAGCTGGACCTGAAGGCGGATTTCAAGCAAAAGACCCTGTCCGGCTATGCCGAGCTGTCGCTGAACTGGATCGATCCGGCCGCGCGTACCCTGGTGCTCGACACGCGCGACCTGGCGATCGCCAAGGTGCAGGTACAGGACAAGCGCGGCGCCTGGCAGATGGCGCCGTACCAGCTGGACAAGGCCGACCCGGAAAAGGGCCAGGCGCTGCGCATCACCACCACGGGCCAGCCGGAAAAAGTCCGCGTCTACTATCACACGGCGCCGAACGCCATCGCGCTGCAGTGGCTCACGCCGCAGCAAACCATGTCGGGCAAGCTGCCCTTCATGTTCAGCCAGTCGCAAAGCATCAATGCCCGCTCGTGGGTGCCGTCGCAGGATACGCCGGCCGTGCGCTTCACCTACAGCGCGCGCATCGATGCGCCAGCAGGCATGCGCGTCGTGATGAGCGCCGAGAATGACGAAAAGGCGACGGGCAAGGGCGGCTGGAAATTCAGGATGCCGCAGCCGATTCCTTCCTACCTGCTGGCCATCGCCATCGGCGAACTGGAAGTGCGCAAGCTCGGCCCCCGTTCGGCCGTGTATGCCGAACCGCCGCGCATCAAGGCGGCCGAATACGAGCTGGCCGATACGGAAAAAATGATCCAGGCGGCCGAAGCGCTGTATGGCCCGTATGGCTGGGGGCGCTACGACATGATCGTGCTGCCGCCATCGTTCCCTTACGGCGGCATGGAAAATCCGCGCCTGACCTTCCTCACGCCGACCATGATCGCGGGCGACCGCAGCCTGGTCGACCTGATCGCGCATGAACTGGCCCACTCGTGGTCGGGCAACCTGGTCACCAACGCGTCGTGGAAGCACATGTGGCTCAACGAAGGCTTTACCACCTACGTCACGACGCGCATCGTCGAGCAGCTGTATGGCAGCGAAGTGGCGCAGATGGGCGTGCAGGTCGACCAGGAAGAACTGGCCGCCTCCATCCGCGAATTGCCGGCGGCGAAAACGGCCCTCATCACGCGCGACGCGGATGCCAATCCGGCGGAGACCTACACGGATGACGGCATCATCTACCCGAAAGGCGCCTGGTTCCTGGCCACCATGGAGCAGCGCGCGGGCCGCGCCGTATTCGATCCCTTCCTGCGCGGCTGGTTCGACCAGCATGCGTTCCAGAGCGTGACGACGGAGCAGTTCATCGCCTACCTGCGCAAGAATCTGCTGGCGCAGCATCCGGACGTGATGCCGGCAGCGGAACTCGACGAATGGCTGTATGGCACCGGCGTGCCTGCCAGCGCCAAGCGCGTCGTCTCGCCGCGCCTGGCGCTGCTGGACCAGCACCGCGACGCCTGGCTGAAAGGCGAGCTGGCCACCAAGGACCTGGGCATGGACAAGTGGATCGCCATCGAATCGATGCACTTCCTGAACGACATCAACAACAAGGCCAGCGAGGCGCAATTGCGCGAGCTGGATCAGCTTTACGGCGTGGGCAAGAGCGGCAACAATGAAGTGGCCTACCGCTTCTACCTGGCGTCCGTCAACGCCGGCTACGACGTGCAGCAGCCCTTGCAGGCCTTCCTCATGAGCGTGGGCCGCCAGAAGTTTGTCGTGCCCCTGTACGGCGCCCTGATGAAGACGCCGCAGGGCCATGCCTGGGCCAAGGACGTGTATGCGAAAGCGCGCGAACGCTATCACCCGGTGACGCAGGAAAGCGTCGACAAGCTGATGGCCGCGCAAGCGCGTTAACCTGACTGGAGACCATGAACATGCAGACCATGAAGCATATTGCCGCTGCCATCGTGCTGGCTTTTTCCAGCATCAGCGTGCCGGCGCTGGCAGCCGCTGCCGCGCCAGCCGTCGCCATCGCGGCGCTGCCGGCGCCCGCCTTCGATCTCGAGCGCGACGTCAACCGCGCGCTGAAACTGTTCGACGTGCCCGGTATCGCGATTGCCATCGTCAAGGATGGCAAGGTGGTCGCCACCAGGGGCTTTGGCGTGCGTAAGCTGGGCGAACCGGCCGCCGTCGATGCGAAGACCCTGTTCGAAGTGGCGTCGAACTCGAAAGGCTTCACGGCCGCCGCGCTGGCCATGCTGGTCGACGAAGGCAAGCTGGCCTGGGACGATCCCGTCACCAAGCACCTGCCCGGTTTCCAGATGCACGATTCCTACGTGACGGGCGCCATGACCATCCGCGACCTGCTGACGCACCGCAGTGGCCTGGGCCTGGGCGCCGGCGACTTGCTGTGGTGGCCCACCACCACGTTTACCATTGACGAGATCATCGAGAAGCTGCGCTACATCCGTCCCGCGACGAGTTTCCGCAACAGCTACGCCTACGATAACCTGCTGTACATCGTGGCCGGCAAGATCATTGCCGACAAGGCGGGCAAGAGCTGGGGCGAGGCCATGCACGAACGCATCCTCGCGCCGCTGGGCATGACGGGCACCACCACCAGCCTGGCGGAAAACGCGGGCAATCCCGACGTCGCCAGCGCGCACAGCAAGATCGATGGCAAGATCGCCGCCGTGAAATCGATGCCCGTGCCGAACGCCGTGGGGGCCGTCGGCATCAACACGAATGCGGAAGATATCGCCAAGTGGATGATGGTGCTGCTCGACGAAGGCAGGATCGCCGGCGTGACGGACAAGGACGGCAAGGAAGCGCGCCTGATCAGCGAGAAGCAGGCGCGCGAGCTGTGGACGGCGCAAACGCCGATCAAGATCCCGGAACCGAAACCGCCGCTGGCCGCGACCAAGCCGAATTTCAGCGCGTATGGCCTGGGCTTCCAGCTGCGCGACTACAAGGGCATGAAAGTGGCCATGCACGGCGGCGCGCTGCAGGGTTTTTATTCGCGCGTGCTGATGGTGCCGGAAGCGAAACTGGGCGTGGCCATTCTCACCAACGCGGAAAATGGCGGTTCGATGACGGCGCTGCAATGGCGCATCCTTGACCACTACCTGCAGGCGGCGCCGTCCGACTGGCTGGCGCTGGTGTCCAAGGTGGAACAGGACCAGCATGCCGAAGAGGTGAAAAAGCAGGGCAAGGCGTCCAGCGCGCGCGCGGCGAAATCGCAGCCTTCGCTGCCGCTGGCGGCGTATGACGGCGAGTATGAAGATGCCTGGTATGGCAAGGTGGTGATTCGGCCGGAAGGCAAGAAGCACATCCTGAGCTTTACGCGCACGCCGGATCTGACGGGCGAACTGGAACACTGGCAGCACGATACCTTCATCGTGCGCTGGAAGGAGCGCAACTTCAACGCCGACGCCTATGTGACGTTCTCGCTCAACCCGGACGGCAGCATCGACCGCGTGAAGATGGCACCCGTGTCGGCGGAGACGGACTTCAGCTACGATTTCCAGGATCTGAGCCTGGCGCCGGTAAAGCCGAAGGAAGCGAAGAAGTAAAGGGCAGATACAAAAACCGCAGCGTCGTCTGCGGTTTTTTTTTTGCCCCTTGCCATGCAAGTGCGCGACAGGATGGCGGCAGGCCGCTTTTTATTTCTTGAAATGGCTGGAAAAAGAAACGTTATCTTGTTTTCCTGTTTGCGTATTTGCTAACTTTCTGGGGTGGTACTATTTCCATGCGCCACATTATTCGTCTATCGATAGACGGTTTTTGGCGGCTGCCGTCTTTGTCTTCCAGTGGTTTTTTATAACGACTCGACTCTTTGGGAATGGGATAAAAATGATCAATGTAAAAAAAGCCGTATTTGTCTTCTGTGCCGCCGTCGGTTTCGCCGGTGCCCTGGGCAGCGCGATGGCGCAGCCAACGCGCCAGGCCTGCATGCAGGCTCTGTTTGATTGCAACGATGGCGTCATGAGCCAGTGCACGGTCGTCTCGCGCTCTTGCGGCGTGTACGGCATTTACCTGTAAGGCGCGCTGCGCGCACAAGCATCAGGCGGCGCGCCCAGCCGGCCCGCCGCCATAGGCCTTGCTAGGGTTTGACGAACTTCAGCGTCATGCGGTCGCTCTCGCCGATGGCCGTGTATTTGTCGCGCTCCACATCCTTGTTGGCATAGGTGGGCGGCAAGGCCCAGACGCCGCCCTGGTGGTCGGCATGGTCTTTCGGATTGGCGTTGATTTCCGATTTGCCCGCCAGCTTGAAGCCCGCACCTTCGGCCAGCTTGATCACATACGCTTCGTGCATGTAGCCGCTGCTGGCCGTGGCATCCTGCGCCTTGCCGGCTGGCAGGCGGTGCTCGACGACGCCGAAGACGCCGCCCGGTTTCAGGCTGTCATACACCTGCTTGAACAGCACTTGCATGCCTGCTTCGCCGATCGGTATCCAGTTGTGGATATTGCGGAAGGTGAGCACCATGTCGGCCGTGCCTTTCGGCGCGATGCGGTAGGTGGCGGGAGGCGCGAAGGCGCCGATTTCCACCTTGCCGAAGGCCGCCGGGTTGGCGTCGAGTTTTTGCTGGAAGCGCGCCGCGCCACGGCGTGCGCCTTCGCTGGCCGATTGCGGGTCGTTGCCGGCCGCGATCAGTTTGCCATTGTCGCGCAGGTAGGGCGCCAGGATCTCCGTGTACCAGCCGCCGCCGGGCGCCAGTTCCACCACCGTCATGTTCGGCTTGATGCCGAAGAACGTCAGCGTTTCATACGGGTGGCGCGCGCCGTCGCGCGCCGCGTTGGCTGGCGTGCGCGCGCTGCCGGCGATGGCCGCCTTCAGGGCCGCGTCGCCCGCATCGGCCGCCAGTGCCGCGCCGCTGCCGCCGCAGGCCAGCATGGCCGCCAGGGCCGCGGCCAGGGATACTCGCTTCATCATCATCTGCTCCATTCATGTGTGGGTCGATTGGTGGCGATCGCCATCAATGCCGATCATCGGGCAAGCGCGCGGACGGGTCAAGCGGATTCCGTCTCCCCTGCGGCGGCTTTACTGCTGGTCCAGCATCCATTGCTTCAAGCCGTTGACCCAATTCTTGGCGGGCAGGTTGAACTGTTTCTTGATGGCGGCGGCGCGTTCGTACAAGTCGCTGAAATCGAGCGATGGCGACTTCTTGAACGCCAGCACGACGATGTTCTCGTCTTCCATTTCCGGTACCCAGACGACGGCATCGAAGACCAGTTCCATCGCTTGCAGGTTCTTGTCGTAGTTGGGGAAGTCGCCGAAGACATTCGTGCACATGATGCCGTCGTCCGTCAGGCAGTCGAAGCAAGCCTGGTAGAACTCGGGCGTGTCGAGCACGGGGCCGCGTGCCTCTTCGTCGTACAGGTCTACCTGCAGCGCGTCGATGCTGCCGTGGTTGGCCGGGTCGAGCACGAAGTCGAGCGCATTCATTTCGCGCACGTCGAGGTGCGCGTCGTTCGGCGGCAGCGCGAACTGGGCGCCGCAGATGGCGATCACGTTCGGATTGAGTTCGATGGCCGTGACCTGGGCATCGGGAAAGCGGCGGTAGCTGAACTTGGTCAGGGCGGCGCTGCCCAGACCCAGCTGCACGATGCGTTGCGGCTGCGTCTTGAAGAGCATCCACATCATCATCATCTGCACGTATTCGAGTTCGATGGCGTCGGGCTTGTCCAGGCGCATGGCGCCCTGCACCCATTTGGTGCCCAGGTGCAGATAGCGGATGCCGCGGTGTTCGGTGGTGGTGGCCGGCGGGTGGCCAGGGTGGCTGAAAGCGGTGCTGCTGGTGGAAGTGAAATCGGTCGTCATGGCGCCAGTGTAGCAGCCAGCCCCAAAAAAAAGACGCCGCAGCGTCTTTGGGGGGGCGCTCAAGCTTGCTTGCGGCGCCGCGCCAGGAAACCGAGTACGCCCAGGCCGGCCAGCAGCATGGCATAGGTTTCCGGTTCCGGGACAGGCGCCAGGTTCAGGTTGAAGGTGCCGCCATAGCTGCCGCCATTGCTTTTTCCCATCACCGTCAGGGTCAGCGGACCGTTGAACAGCAGGCTGGTTTGCGCCAGCACCTGGCCCTGGGCATAGCCGAAGACGGTGGGGCCGCCAAAGCCCGTCAGGGCGATGCCGTTCAGGTTCGCGCTGCTGAAGTTGATGGATGCCGCATCGCTGCCCGTCACCGACAGGTTGGCCAGGAACGCTTGCGCCGTCGAGCCAAAGGTCGCATTCGGCGTGAAGGTGAAAACGTCGGTGAAATTCCCGAGCGGACTCGGCGTGGCGTTGAAGCCGCCCGTCCACAGATTGCCTGTGGTATTGGTCAGGTTGACCGTGTATGCCGCCGCATACGCGCTGCCGATGGATGCCGCACCCAGTACCGCTGCTGCGATGAGTGATTTCAGTTTCATGGTTATCCCCGCGAAAAGACGATGAATGTTTCAAAAAAACCGTACCGCGGAGCTAAATTATCGCCAAGGCATTTTATTGTCAATGAGCTATTTTTATATCATTATGAAAACTTAAATAGCTTATTTCTAACACACGGGCATGGCGCGCAATTAGTTGCAAAATTAATTACACAAATTGTTGATATAGCACAATAAATAGTTGTAACTTGTGTGGGCCAAAAATCGTTATACAGGTATCTCATTTCTATCGAGCAAGGGAAGGATCAGGGTCACGGCCAGGCCGCCGCCGTCGCGGTTGGCCAGGGTGATGCGGCCGCCATGCGCCTCGGCGATTTCGCGCGCCAGGGCCAGGCCCAGTCCCGTGCCGCTGCGCTTGGTGGAATAGAACGGCACCAGCGCGTTTTCCAGCACGGCGCCGCTCATGCCGGGGCCGCGGTCGCGCACTTCGATGCGCAGCTGGCCTTGCGCCTGGCTCACGTGCAAGCCGATGTGCGTTTCACGCGAGCCCGATTCGCGCGCATTCTTGAGCAGGTTCAGCAGTGCTTGCTGCATTTGCGCCGCGTCGAACACGGCCGCCTGCGCGGGTGGCGGGCTGTCGAGCGTGAAGGCCGCTTGCGAGGCCAGGCTGTCGAGAAACGGCTGCCATGCGCAGGCGGCCAGGCGTGGCGCGGGCAGCTTGGCAAAGCGCGCATAGCCGAGGATGAAGCTCTCCAGGTGGCGCGTGCGCTCCTCGATGGTGGCGAGGATTTGCGGCAGGCGCTCCGTCTGTCCGCGGCGCACCAGCTCGGCACCCGAATGGGCCAGCGAGGCCAGCGGCGCCAGCGAGTTGTTCAGTTCATGGCTGATGACGCGGATGACTTTTTTCCAGGTCTGCACTTCCTGGCGCCGCAGTTCCAGCGTCAGCTGGCGCAGCAGCAGCAGCTCATGCTGGCGGCCATTCAGGCTGAAGCTGCGCCGCGCCAGGTGGTACACCTCTTCCTGCTCGCCTTCGCCGCTGGTAAACAGGCCATCGCTGGCGCGCGCCAGCGCTTCGGCCAGGGCCGGTGCCGCCTGCTGCACGATGTCGGCCAGGCGCTGGCCTTCCAGCCGCCGTCCCTGGTGCAGCAGCTGGCGCGCGGCCAGGTTGGCGTAGACGATGGCGCTGCCTTCGGCCACCAGCAGCATGGCCACCGGCGTGTTCTGCACCATGGTGTCGAGCAGCAGCTCGCGCTGCACCAGGTCCAGGCGCTGCTTGCGCAGCACGTCGCCAAGCGCATTGTGCGTCGCCACCAGGTCGGCCAGTTCATCGTTCTGCGGCCAGCGCAGGCTGAAGGCGAAGTCGCCATCCTGGTAGCTGGCGACGGTGCCGCTCAAGGCGCGGAACAGCGACAGCATCGATTGCAGCTGCGCGCGGATGGTGATGATGGCGATGGGCAGGATGCACAGCAGGGACAGGCCCAGCACCAGCCACGGCCGGCCGGGCAGGAAGTGCGCGAGCAGCAATGCGATGCCCATGCCCAGCACCAGCAGGGTGACGATCAGCGCCGTCCAGCGGGTCAGCAAGGACAGGCGCAGGGGCGAGGGCGCGACGGGCGGCATCAGGCGCGCGCGATGCCCAGGCGCTCCATGCGCCGGTACAGCGCCTGGCGCGACAGGCCCAGTTCCTGCGCTGCCTGCGCCACCACGCCGTGGGCGCGCGCCAGGGCCGCCACGACGCTGTCGCGGTCCGGTTCCGCGGACGCGCCATCCGGCGGCGCGCGCGGCGTGGCCGCCGCCGGCAAGCCCAGCTCCTGCGCCTGGATCACGGCGCCCGGCGTCAGCAGGCTGGCGCGCTGCATGACGTTTTTCAGTTCGCGCACGTTGCCGGGCCAGCCATGCGCCAGCAGGGCAGCTTCGGCTTGCGCGTGCAGTGTTTTTTCGGCGCCCAGGAAATGCCGCGCCAGCACCAGGATGTCGGCCGGACGCTGGGCCAGCGGCGGCAGGCGCAGTTCGATCACGTTGAGGCGGTAAAACAGGTCTTCGCGGAAGGTGCCGGCGCGTATCATGGCCGGCAGGTCGGCATTGCTGGCGCTGATGACGCGCACCTTCACCTGCCGTTCGCGGTTCGAGCCGAGGCGTTCGAAACGGCCCGTTTCCAGCACGCGCAGCAGCTTCATTTGCCCGGCCAGCGGCAGGTTGCCTATCTCGTCGAGAAACAGCGTGCCGCCGTCGGCCGCATCGAACTTGCCGTCGCGCGCCCGCGTGGAACCCGTGTAGGCGCCCGCTTCGGCGCCGAACAGTTCGGCCTCGATCAGGTCCACCGGCACGGCGCCGCAATTGAGCACCACGAAGGGGCCGTTGGCGACCTGGGAATTGGCCTGCACGATGGCGGCGATGCGCTCCTTGCCGCTGCCGTTCGGCCCGGAAATGAGCACCGGCACGTCGGCGCGCGCCACCTGGCATGCCAGGTGCACGACGCGCTCCGTGGCCGGGTCTTGCCACACCATGCCGCGCAAGTCGAAGTCGTGTTCCAGCGCGTGGCGCTGGCGCTGTTCGGCCAGCACGCGCTGGCGCAGGGCGCGGCTGGCTTGCCCCAGTTCCAGCAGGTTTTGCACGGAAGCGATCAGGCGCCGGTCATCCCACGGCTTGGCCAGGTAATCGGCCGCGCCGGACTTGATCAGGTCGACGGCCGCGTCCAGCTGCGTCCACGCCGTCAGCAGGATCACCGGCAAGTCCGGATGGCGCGCGCGGATGGCGTGGAACAGCGCGCTGCCTTCCTCGCCCGAAGTGGTGTCGGCCGTGAAGTTCATGTCCTGCACCACCAGATCGATGGGCTGGCGCGCCAGCAGCGCCAGGCCTTCTTCCGGCGAGGCGGCGCGCAGGGCATCGATATCGTGCAGCGAGAACAGCACGTCGAGCGCGATGGCCACGGCGGCATTGTCGTCAATAATCAGTACGGTAGGCATGCGCGCAGCATAACATTCTCATGACGGCCAGGGCAGGGAGGCATGCTCACGTGCCGCGCGTGGCGGTGGCCGGCGAAATGCTGGCCGCGCGCCATGCCGGGCCGTACACGGCGCCCAGTCCCAGCAGCCAGAATACCAGTGCGCCGCCCAGCAGATAGGCCAGCGGCAGGCGCGCCATTTCCAGCTGGCTGACCAGCAACTGGTTCAGCGCCAGGGCCAGCACCACGCCGGCCGCCACGCCCACGCTGGTGATCATGAAATTCTCCGTCAGGAAGTAGCGCAGGATATCGACCTTGCGCGCGCCCAGTGCGCGCCGCACGCCGATCTGCTTGCGCCGCTGCGTCACCCACAGGCTGGCGATGCCGACGATGCCGCTGGCCGTCACCAGCAGCAGCAGGGCCGACACGGTGATCAGCATCCACGACAGGGCGCGGTCGGCGCGGTAGCGCGTGTCGCGGTCTTCGTCCAGGCTGCGGATGCGCACGATCAGTTTGTCCGGCGTGGCCGCGCGGATGGCTTGCTCGGCTTCCTTCATCACGCGGTCGCGCTGGCCCGGCTCGGCGCGGATGGTCAGCAGGGTATCGCCGTCGCCCGTCAGGCGCGCGGGAAAGATCACGGAATACTCGCCCTGGTCGCCCACTTCCGCGCCCTGGGTCTGCAGCCGGTCGATGACGCCGACCACTTGCAATTGCTGGGCATTCTCGCCCGTGCCCAGGAACAGGGGCATGCCCAATGCGCTGGCGCCGCCCGGATTGATTTTTTCCGCCATGGCCCGCGTGATGATGACTTGCGGCGGAAAGACCTCCGTCACGTTCTGGTCGATTTCGGCGATTTCGGCGGGCGTGAAGTCGCGCCCTTCCCGCAGTTGCAGGCCCCAGGTCTTGAGCAGCGAATCGGGCGTGACGTACACGGCAGCGATGGCGGAGCTGTTTTCCTGCTTGCGGCTGGCGGCGAAGCCGCTGTTGCTGCCGCTGCGCGACAGGGGTACCTGGCTTACCTGCGCCACGGAGACGACGCCGGGCACGGCGCGCGCGGCGGCAGCCAGGCGTTTTTGCAGGGCCAGTTCTTCATTGTGGCCCTGTGGCCGCAGGTTGCGCGCCAGCAGATGGAAGACGTCGTGCTCGGCCGCCACGCCGCTGGGGCGCGCCGCCACTTCCTGGCGCACGTTGACGATATGCAGGGCATTGGCCAGGATGGCCAGGCTCAGGGCTACCTGCACGGCGACCAGGATGGCGCCGGTTTTGCTGCGCATCAGCGCAGACAGGATGGGTCGGATTTCCATGGTGATCCTATTCGTGTGCGGTGTGGGCGGTCATTGGGATTTGAGCTGGATGGCCGGCGTCACCTGGCAGGCGCGCCAGGTCGGCAGCAGGCCGGCCAGGATGGCGGCGGCGACCGAGATGACGAAGGTCATGGCCAGCATCACCCAGTCCATGTGCGCGGCGACGGTCAGCTGTTTCGACTGCATGCCGATCAGGGCCAGGGCGCCGAAGGAGAGCAGCAGGCCCAGCACGCCGCCGGCCAGGCCGATGACGGTGGTCTCGATGAGGAACTGGCGGAAGATGTCGCTGCGCGAGGCGCCCAGGGCGCGGCGGATGCCCACCTCGGAAGCGCGCACGGAAAACTTTGCCAGCAGCAGGCCGATGGTGTTGACCAGGCACAGTGCCAGGAAACCAAAGGCCAGCCAGGCCGACAGCCGGTTGTCGTTGCCGACCACGCGCAGGTGCACCAGCCATTCGTCGATGCTGAACAGCTTGTTGGGCGCCGCGCGCATCAGGCGGCCCAGCTTGCGCTGTTCCTGTGCATAGCTGTCCAGGTAACTTTGCAATTCGCCACGCTGGTCGTCGCTGGCCATCTCGAACCAGAACTGCATCCATGTGCATTCCGAATCGAGCGTGCCCTGAAAGCCCGGTTCGCGGTTGCCGCTGCAACTCATACTGCCGTTGTGGCCCGTCTGGTGGCGGATCGCGCTGCTGAACGGGATGAAGTAACTGTCTTCGCTGCCGAAGGCGCCGCTGCCGATGATGCGGTGGATGCGCGGCACCGGATCCCATTTGTCGAGCACCCCCGTGATCTGGTACTGGAAGCCCATGAAGCTCATGCGCTGGCCGACCGGGTTGCTGTTGCCATACAGTTTTTCCGCCAGCTTGCGCGACAGGACGATGACGTCGGCGCCGGTCGCATCGTCGGCATCGCTCCATGGCTGGCCATACAGGAACGGCGTCTCGAACATGGCAAAGAAATCGCGGTAGGCGGCCAGTCCCTGCGAACTGAAGGCGCCGATATCCTTGCGTTCGGGCTCGATGGCGCCGCCCACGCCGTACATCACGCTGCGGCGCTCGCCGATTTTGCTGTTCTGGAAGTTGACGGCGTCGCGGTAGCTGAGCTGCTTGTCGCCCGACTCGTTGCCCGGCGTGTAGCCGGTAAGCGTGCCATTGTCGACCAGCGGCACGAACATGCGGCCATTCTTGTGCGGCAGCGGATTGCCGGACATGACGTGCAGGATGGTCAGCGTGGAAATGCTGGCGGCCACGCCGATGGCCAGGGTCAGCACCATCAGCGCCGTCAGGGCAGGGTTGCGGCGCAGGCTGCGCAGGCCGAGCAGGAAGTAATACTGGAGCATGGGTCTGTCCTCAGGCCGTGGCGGTGCTGCTGGCGGCCTTGGCCGGGCTGCTGGCCAGCGACGGCCCCTTGTGCACCAGGTCCGACACCTGGCCGTCGATGATGTGCACGTTGCGCTGGCTGCGCAGCGCCAGTTCGGGATCGTGCGTGACCATCAGGATGGTGGTGCCTTGCGCGTTGATTTCTTCCAGCAGTTCCATCACGCCGCGCGCCATCTGCGTGTCCAGGTTACCCGTCGGTTCATCGGCCAGCAGCAGCTTGGGCGAGCCGGCCAGCGCGCGCGCGATCGCCACGCGCTGCTGCTGGCCGCCCGACAGTTCGGCCGGGTAGTGCTTCATGCGCGAGGCCAGGCCCACCTTGGCCAGCGCATCCTCGATGCGCTCGCGTCGCTCGGCGCTGTTGTAGCCGCGGTAGCGCAGCGGCACGTCGACATTGTCGAACAGCGACAGGTCGGGGATCAGGTTGAAGCCCTGGAAAATGAAGCCCAGCTTCTCGTTGCGCAGGCGCGAGCGGGCATTGTCGTTCATGCCTTTCACGTTGACGCCATCGAGGATGTATTCGCCGTCCGTGAACTCTTCCAGCAGGCCGGCGATGTTCAGGAAGCTGGTCTTGCCGGAACCGGACGGTCCCGTGACGGTGACGAATTCGCCCTGCTTGACGTGAATTTCAAAACCGCGCAGCGCGTGCGTTTCGATCATGTGGGTGCGATAGACTTTGTTCAGGTTTTGCATGCGCAGCATGGCGAGTCTCCGGGTAGAGGGGAAATGGGATTAATTGAGCGAGACGCGGGCCGCGTTGTCAAACGCTTCCGTGCCGGCCACGACAACCTTGTCGCCCTGCTTCAGGCCGCCGAGGATTTCCACCGACGAGACGCTGGTGGCGCCCATCTTGATGGGTGTGCGGATGGCCACGCCGTCGCGCACGACGTAGGCGAAGCGGCCGCCGTCGGCTTCGACGAAGGGCCCGCGCGCCAGCATCAGCACGTTCGGTTTTTCGTCGATCAGCAGGCGTGCCGTGACGCGCTGGTTCTGCCGCAGGCCGGGCGGCTGTTCGCCGTTGAAGCGCACGCGCGCCAGCACCTGGTTTTTGACCACTTCGGGCGACAGCGCCGAGAGTTTGCCCGTCGCCTTGATGGCGCCCGTCTCGATCTCCGCGCTCATGCCCAGGCCGATATCGGCCACATACGTTTCCGGCACTTCCAGCTCCACTTCCAGCTGCGACAGGTCGACCAGGGTCATCAGCGCCGTATTGGCTTGCACCACGCTGCGGTTGGCCACCGACAGGGTGCCGATGAAGCCATTGACGGGCGCGCGCACGGTCAGTTCGTCGACGCGGCGCTGGGCATTGTCGCGGCTCAGGCGCTGGCGTTCCAGTTCGTTGACCTTGGTCTTCAGTGCCAGGGTCACGTCCTCGCTTTCCAGGCCTGCCGCCTGGGAGGCGTGCTTGCTGCGGATTTCGGCGGAATTGAGCGCATCCTTCGCCTTCTGGTAATCGATCTTGGCGATGATGCCGACCTGCGCCACGCTTTCATAGCGTTCCAGCGTGCGCTGCGCGGACAGGCGATCGATCTCCGCCGTGTCCGCTTCGCGCCGCGCCAGCAGTTTCTGTTTCTTGGCCAGGATCTGCTGGCGCGCCACCTCCGCTTCCAGCTGCTGCACGCTGGACTGCTCGCGCTTCAGGGCGTCGGACAGGTCCGGGGATTCCAGCACGGCGAGGATGTCGCCCTTCCTGACCGTGTCGCCCGCCTTGGCCTTCAGGGTCACGGTGGCTACCGTGGTCGAGTACAGGGTGGGGCTGATGGCGGCCACCACGCGTCCATTCACGGCGGCGTCGCGGATCAGGGTGCCGCGCGTGACTTCGGCGATGCGCAGGCGGCTGGCATTGACGGAGTGTTCGCTGTTGCGCCAGCCGGCAAACACGGCGATGGCGCCGCCGATGACGATGACGGCGCCGGCCAGCAGCAGGGCGCGTTTCTTGTGGCGCTGGCCCGCCGGGGCGGACAGCACGGCGTCTTGGGAGGAAGTATCGCGGATCATGGTGGACATTTCGTGGACAATGATTTGTTCAATGCACGATCCGTGCCAATGTATAAGCCATTGATCTGCAAGTAGAAAAATCCAGGTGTCCGGCTGTCCGCCGTGTCCGCGCCGTCCGCCGGCTGTCCGCGCGCGCCCTGCGGACAGGCAGGGCGCGCCGGGATCTTGATAATCTGGCAATCGTCCTGATCTGTTGCTCGCAGTGATGGCGCGCGGCGCCATGCTGGCCACCTTTCAGGAGCATGATGCCTGCCTCGCCTCCCAAGCCTTCCCCGTTTGTCAGTGTAAGCCGCTGGCTGCGCCAGTTCGCCAGCCTGCCCGAGCCGGCGCAATTCGATTACCCGTTTGCCCGCAGCGACATCGCCATGCTGCAGCAGGTCGAAGGTGGCCCGCTGCAGCTCGATGGCCAGACCTGGGATGAAATGCTGCTCGATGACTACCATGCGCAGCTGGCCGCGCAGGCCAGCATTCTCGGCCAGCAGCGCCTGCATCAGCGCCTGGCGGGCGGCATGGCAGGCTCCGCGTCGCGCGCGCGCATCGCGGCCCTGCTGGCCGCGCCGGGTCAGCAGGCGGCGCTCGAGCAAGCCATGCGGCCGCTGCGCACGGCAGACATGGAGGTGGCGGCGCTGCTGTGCGGCGCGGCCCCGCCTGCGCCGCCATGGTGGAGCCGCTGGCTGCTGCTGCCGACCTTGATACTGCTGGTGTCGCTGCTGGCCGCGTGGCTGGCGGCGCCGCTGGCGTGGGCTGTCGTGCTGCCTGTCTGGCTCTTGCTGATGGCGCTGCAGATGCGCTTTCATGACCGCTGCAAGCCGTGGGAGCGCAAGGTGTTTACCCTGCAGCAGATATTGCTCGTGCATGGCCGCCTGGGCGCAGCGGGGTCGCCATTCACAACGCCGTGGCGCGAAGGCAGCCGCGAGGCAGGCGTGATCAACCGCCAGATCACGCCGCTGCGCTGGATCAAGATGATTCCGCTGCTGAGCGAATATGACGACTGGCTCATGCTGGGCAACATCCGGCGCTACTTTCACAGCCTGCGCGTGGTGCGGCGCGAACGCGCGTTCCTGCGCCAGAGTTTCCTGCTGCTGGCCGACCTGGATGCGGACCTGGCCCTGGCGCGCCACCTGCGCGGGCGCGCGCAGTTCTGCTGGGCGCAGGACGCCGCCGCGCGGCAATGGTCGCTCGAGGCCATGGTGCATCCGCTGCTGGACGGGGCCATGCCGCTGTCCTTGCGTCTCGATGGCCGCGGCGTCTTCATCTCGGGGCAGAATGCCATCGGCAAGAGCACCTTGCTGCGCGGCGTCGGCCTCAATCTGGTCAGCGCGCGCGCCTTCGGTTTCTGCTATGCGCAGGCCGCCAGCGTGCCGCTGCTGCCGCTGTATTCGAGCATGCAGAATGAAGATTCGCTCGATGGCGGCGAAAGCCTGTATATCGCCGAACTGCGGCGCGCGCGCGAACTGCTGGCGCTGGCCGAGGGCGGCGCGCCGGCGCTGTTCCTGATCGACGAGATTTTCCGCGGCACGAACCACCTCGAGTCGGTGGCGGCGGCGGCCGCCGTGCTGCATACGCTGGCGGCGCACCATCCGGTGATCGTCTCGTCGCACAACCTGGTGCTGGGTCCCTTGCTGGAAGACTGCCTGGCGCCCTGGTGCGTGCGCCGCGACGAGCGCGGTGCGCTGCTGCTGGCGCCCGGCGTGCTGCAGGCCACCAATGGCATCGCCCTGCTGGCGCAGCGGGGCTTCGGCCGCGCCATCGAAACCAAGGCGGCGCAGGTCTTCGACTGGCTCGGCACGCACATGGCGCAGCCGGCCGATTGCGCGGGCGTGCTGGCCGGCGACTGATTATTTATCCTGCTTTTCCGGCGTGCTCTTGTCGATCACTTCGCGGCAGTCGCCGCGGATGATGGCGTTGTCGTAGTTGGTCCAGCCGTAGCTGTCGACGTAGCGCTTGTGCTGCTTGAAGCGGGGGCTGGCGATGCTCCATTCCGGCTGTTCGCCGGCGAAGCGGATGTCGCCCAGGTCGAGCAGGGTGTGGAACATGTTTTCCGTCGACAGCCGCGCCTTCTGATGGCGCTGCAGCTGCGTCACCTTGTCCGGGTAATGCTGCTGGAATTGCGGCGAATACCAGACGAAGGCGGGCACGTGGAACTCGAACTGCGTGTTATGCCCGTGGAAGGCGAGGCGGCAGGTGCCGTCATACAGGGTCTGGCCGTGGTCGGCCACGTAGACGAGCGAACTGCGCAAGGCCATGCGCTGGCCGCCATCCTTCAGGATGCCGATCACGTTCGACAGGAACCAGTCCGTGTACAGGATGGAGCTGTCATAGCTGTTGTTCAGCTGCGGCTTGATGGCCGTATCCGTGTAGACGGGCTTGTCGACGCCGAACAGCGACGGCTGCCACTTATCGAAGGACTTCGGATAGCGCTGGCTGTAGTTCCAGTGGCTGCCCAGCGTGTGCAGCACGATGAGCTTTTTCGGCGCCGGATCGGCCAGTGCGTTCTTCAGCGGGTCGAACAGGATCTGGTCGAAGTTCGAGCTGTTGGTAAAGCCGCCCAGGTTCAGGAACTGCACCACGTCCGCTTCCTTGGCGAAGACGGAGACGGGGGTGTCGAACTGGCCGAACGAGATCTGGTTCGACAGCCAGTACGTCTTGAAGCCCGCTTCCTTGTAGGCCGTCAGGAAGGATTTTTCCGAGAAGCCATCCTTGAGGCTTTGCGTGGCCGGCTTGCGCGAGATGATGACGGGCACGGACAGGCGCGTGGCGGAAACGGCCGTGATGACATCGGCCAGCGGCACCAGATTGCTTTCCTGCTTCAGCAGGGGATTGGTGTCGCGCTCGTAGCCATTCAGGCTCCATCGGTCGTAGCGCGACGATTCGCCGATCACCATCACCACCACTTCCGGCTGGGTATCGGGATGCTGCTGGTGCGCGCCGAAACGGAAGCTGCTGCTTTTCCGGCCCAGTTCGGCCAGATACCGACGTTCCTTGTAAAAGTCCAGGCCGCGCGCCATCAGGCCGAAGGGCCAGGAATTGCTGACGGTGTCGAAGGTGTAGGGCAGGCGCGCCCAGTGGGGCAGGCTGGGCCAGTCCAGGCCCGTGTCGTCGGCGCCGGCGATGCTGGCATTTTCCGGCTTGTTGCTTTCCTCGTCTTCCTCGGCCGTTTCGTCCTCGGCCGAACTGGCGTCGCCGAAGCCGGAGGCGTGCGCCTTGCCGCTGGCCGCCGGCGTGCCGGCCTTGCTGGACGCGGCGGCGCTGTGCATCGCCTTGGCGTCGAAGCCGAATTCGTAGCCATAGCCCCAGAAGGCGCCCAGCAGGAGCAGCAGCGCGACGGCGGCAGGGCGCGTTTTGCCGCGCCAGTCCAGGTCGCGCGTGCGCGTGGCCGCATACCAGCTGAGCATGCACCAGGCGATGACGCCCAGCATGACGGCGCCCATCAGCCAGACCTTTTGCCCGAGAAATTCCATCGCTTCCTTGGGACTGGTTTCCACGATGATGCCCAGGTGGTGCGTGGAAATGCCCTGGCCATAGAAGATGAACAGGTAGATTTCCGTCGGCAGGGCGAGGAAGGCGGGCACCAGCAGCCAGTGGAAATACGCGGGGCGCTTGAAGACGCTCCAGACGGCCAGCCAGGCCAGCAGCTCGAAGGTGAGCATCTGCCATGGGTGCTCGAGCGGACGCCCCAGCAGTACCGGGATGAAGGGCACGGCTGTCAGCAGGGCATACGTCAGCAGCAGGAACAGATTGGCAGGGCGAAGCAAGGAGCGCATAGAGGAGGCGGCAAGGCGGCGAAAAATGTCCGCTATTATCATTCCTTTTGTCATCTCGTGGTCATACTGGAACAGCCTTGGCGGCAACTTGTCCGCAGAGAAAGAGTGCCGGATCGGCAAGGGCGGCGCTGGCGCAGTGCCAGGAAAAATTAGCCAAAATGCCACAAATCGGCCGTGTTTTTGCCTTTTTTTATAGCAAAAAGCCGTAAACTGATTGACCCCCTGTAACACAAGGTCTAAACTAGCGAGTTCTCGATTTTATTCTGCACATCGTTTACGTGTTACTTGGCATTTCATGGCCGCTCCTTATCGAGTGGCTGCGGGCGCCGCCGGTGCGCAGCAGATAAGAACGGGACGAGGTTTTAGTCGCCGGGCATCTTGCCCGGGTTATTAATCGTATTTTTTTGTTGGATTTATAACGATGCCAACCATCAATCAATTGATTCGCAATCCACGCGTCGCTTTGACCGTGAAGAGCAAATCGCCGGCGCTGGAAAACAGCCCGCAAAAGCGTGGCGTCTGCACACGTGTTTACACCACGACTCCAAAGAAGCCTAACTCGGCTCTGCGTAAAGTCGCTAAAGTTCGCCTGACCAATGGTTTCGAAGTCATTTCGTACATTGGCGGTGAAGGCCATAACCTGCAAGAGCATAGTGTTGTGCTGTTGCGCGGCGGCCGCGTCAAGGATTTGCCGGGTGTGCGTTACCACATGGTTCGCGGTGCTCTGGATACCCAAGGCGTTAAAGACCGTAAGCAATCGCGTTCGAAGTATGGTACCAAGCGCGCTAAAGCAGGCAAGAAGTAATAAGTTGTACGCAGCAAACCCAAGTTTCGCTCAGTGGCAACTAGCTAAGTGAATGTAGTCGACCGCATCTGGTCGAGTAAGTGGAAGACTATGATGGTCGTCCGCGAGTGTGCGAAGAACGCGCGCTCAACTGAAGATTGAAAGGAATTGATATGCCACGTCGTCGTGAAGTACCCAAGCGCGAAATTTTGCCAGATCCAAAATTCGGCAACACTGATGTCGCTAAATTTGTAAACGTGCTGATGCTGTCCGGTAAGAAATCGGTTGCAGAAAACATCATCTACGGTGCTTTCGAGCACATCGCAGCAAAATCGGGCAAAGATCCGCTCGAAGTTTTTGCTACCGCAATCAACAACGCCAAGCCGTTGGTTGAGGTGAAATCCCGTCGCGTCGGTGGTGCAAACTACCAGGTGCCGGTCGAAGTTCGCCCAGTCCGTCGTATGGCTCTGTCCATGCGTTGGTTGCGTGAAGCTGCTAACAAGCGCAGCGAAAAATCGATGCCACAACGCCTCGGCGGTGAGCTGATGGAAGCGGCTGAAAGCCGCGGCGGCGCGATGAAAAAACGCGACGAAGTCCATCGTATGGCTGAAGCGAACAAAGCGTTCTCGCATTTCCGCTTCTAATATAAAGCCAGCTACCGCAAGGCGGCTGTCAAGCATCTGTTGTTCGAGGCCGGGCTCATTTTTGCAAAAAAATGCTGCTCGGTTTTGTCCATTCATTTAGGATTAATTATGGCCCGCAAGACCCCCATTGAGCGCTATCGCAATATCGGTATCTCCGCTCACATCGATGCAGGTAAGACGACCACGACCGAGCGCGTCCTGTTCTACACAGGCGTGAACCACAAGCTGGGCGAAGTCCATGATGGCGCTGCCACCACCGACTGGATGGCGCAGGAGCAAGAGCGCGGCATCACGATTACCTCGGCTGCTGTTACGTGCTTCTGGAAAGGCATGGCTAACAACTTCCCAGCGCATCACATCAACATCATCGACACCCCGGGCCACGTTGACTTCACCATTGAAGTTGAACGCTCGATGCGCGTGCTGGATGGCGCCTGCATGGTTTACTGTGCAGTCGGCGGCGTGCAGCCACAATCGGAAACGGTATGGCGTCAGGCTAACAAATACAAAGTGCCACGTCTGGCCTTCGTGAACAAGATGGACCGTACCGGCGCCAACTTCTTCAAGGTCTACGATCAGATGCGTTCGCGTCTGAAAGCCAACCCGGTGCCTATCCAGATGCCGATCGGCGCTGAAGACGTCTTCACCGGTGTTATCGATCTGGTCAAGATGAAGGCCGTCATTTGGGACGACGCTTCGCAAGGCATGAAGTTTGAATACGAAGACATTCCTGCACACCTGGCCGCCGATGCTGCCAAGTGGCGCGAGAACATGGTTGAAGCCGCTGCTGAAGCGTCGGAAGACCTGATGAACAAGTACCTGGAAGAAGGCGACCTGTCGGAAGCCGAGATCAAGGCTGCTCTGCGTCAACGTACCATCGCCAGCGAAATCGTTCCAATGTTGTGCGGTACCGCCTTTAAAAACAAGGGCGTACAAGCCATGTTGGACGCGGTCATCGAGTACCTGCCATCGCCAATCGACATTCCGCCAGTACCTGGTCTGGATGAAGATGAGCAGCCTGTCGAGCGTAAAGCTGACGACAACGAGAAATTCTCGGCGCTGGCATTCAAGATCGCAACCGATCCGTTCGTGGGTCAGCTGTGCTTCATCCGTTGCTACTCGGGTACCCTGAATTCGGGCGACTCGGTGTTGAACTCCGTGAAGCAGAAGAAAGAGCGTATCGGCCGTATCGTGCAGATGCAAGCGAACGAACGCGAAGAAATCAAGGAAATGCGCGCTGGCGACATCGCCGCTGTTGTGGGTCTGAAAGACACCACCACTGGCGATACGCTTTGCGACGACAAGGCAAGCGTGGTTCTGGAACGCATGGTCTTCCCTGAGCCAGTGATTTCGCAAGCGGTTGAGCCAAAAACCAAGGCCGACCAGGAAAAAATGGGCTTGGCGCTGAACCGTCTGGCAGCAGAAGATCCATCGTTCCGCGTGCGTACCGATGAAGAATCGGGCCAGACCATCATCGCCGGTATGGGCGAGTTGCATCTGGACATCATCGTTGACCGCATGAAGCGCGAATTCAACGTTGAAGCCACCGTCGGCAAGCCACAAGTGGCTTACCGTGAAACGATCCGTAAAGTGTGCGAAGAGTCGGAAGGCAAATTCGTCAAGCAATCGGGTGGTCGTGGTCAATACGGTCACGTGGTTCTGAAGATCGAGCCGCAAGAACCGGGCAAGGGCTTTGAATTCGTTGACGCGATCAAGGGCGGCACCGTTCCTCGCGAATACATCCCTGCAGTTGAAAAGGGTGTGCGCGACACGCTGACTTCGGGCGTGATGGCTGGCTACCCAGTCGTTGACGTGAAAGTCACGCTGTTCTTCGGTTCGTACCATGATGTTGACTCGAACGAAAATGCATTCCGCATGGCCGCTTCGATGGCATTCAAAGATGGCTGCCGCAAAGCATCGCCAGTCATCCTGGAGCCGATGATGGCCGTGGAAGTGGAAACGCCGGAAGACTACGCCGGTACCGTGATGGGCGATCTGTCGTCGCGTCGCGGTATGGTGCAAGGCATGGATGAAATTGCTGGCGGTGGCGGCAAGATCATCAAGGCCGAAGTGCCTCTGTCGGAAATGTTCGGCTACGCTACGTCGTTGCGTTCGTCGACCCAAGGTCGTGCGACTTACACGATGGAATTCAAGCACTATGCTGAAGCACCTAAGCATGTGACTGAAGCAATCGTAAGCTCGAAAGCTAAGTAATAGAAGTTCCGGACCGGCTTTCACGAGAATGCCGGTCCCTACATTTAAATCATTGTTCTAAGGAAGAATAAAATGGCAAAAGGTAAATTCGAACGGACCAAGCCGCACGTCAACGTCGGCACCATCGGCCACGTCGACCACGGTAAAACCACGCTGACCGCTGCAATCGCAACGGTTCTGTCGAAGAAATTCGGCG
>NZ_CDXDQE010000022.1:0-59218 GCF_978021625.1 Janthinobacterium foliorum
ACGTGCAGAACGTCAATGCGTATCACAGCCGCCTGCGCGAATGGTTAAGGCCGTTTCACGGCGTGGCGACGCGCTATCTGCCAAACTACCTGGGATGGCGCTGGATACTCGACGCCAGACGCATCCGTTCACCAGAAACGTTATTGAAAGCAACGCTGGGAGCGTTCCCACACTTGACGGTGACATAGCCAAAAAAAACGCTGCCGGTTTGCACGGGCAGCGTTTTTCGCAATAACGCTCCAAGCTGGATCAGGCGCCGGCTTTTTCCAGCTTCTCGAAAATCTTGTTCAGCTTTTCATCGAGGGTCGCGGCCGTGAACGGCTTGACCACATAACCGCTGGCGCCCGCTTGTGCGGCGGCGATGATGTTTTCCTTTTTCGCTTCAGCCGTCACCATCAGCACGGGCAGCTTGGCCAGTGCCGGATCGGCGCGGATATGCTGCAGCATCGTCAGGCCATCCATGTTCGGCATGTTCCAGTCCGAGACAACGAAATCGTACGATTCCGCGCGCAGCTTGGCCAGGCCCATGACGCCGTCTTCCGCCTCGTCGACGTTGGCATAACCCAGTTCCTTCAACAGATTCCGGACAATGCGGCGCATCGTCGAAAAATCGTCAACGACTAAAAATTTCATCTTTGGATCAGCCATGAATAACTCCGTTGTTTCTGTAGCGGTTTGTTAATAATATCGACATGAATGCCGACATTATGGTCGACACTACGGCAGCAAGTTGTAGGATAGCATTTTCGTTGCTTTTAGGCGAACAAACTTGCCTCAGATCATATAAAACGTGGCTTACACGCGCAAAGCGCGCATGCCATGTGCCGCCAGGTGGCCCAGCACCATGCCGGGCAGCGCCGTCAGGGCACCGACCTCATGTGCAGCCCCGATGGCGATGGCCTCGCGCGGCATGCCGAACACCACGCAGCTGGCTTCATCCTGGGCGAAATTATACGCTCCTGCCGCCTTCATCTCCAGCATGCCTTGCGCGCCATCCTTGCCCATGCCGGTGAGGATCACGCCGACGGCATTCTTGCCGGCCGACTGCGCGGCCGAGCGGAACAGCACGTCGACGGACGGACGGTGGCGGTTGACCGGTTCGCCCTGGTCGATCTTGGTCATGTAGTTGGCGCCGCTGCGCGTCAGGGTCAGGTGCGAATGGCCGGGCGCGATGTAGGCGTGGCCGGGGAGCACCCGTTCGCCGCCCGCCGCTTCCTGCACCGAGATCTTGCACAGGGAATCGAGGCGCCGCGCGAACGAGCGCGTGAAGCCTTCGGGCATGTGCTGCGTGATCAAAATGCCGGGGCAATCGGACGGCATCTGCATGAGGAATTCGCGGATCGCTTCCGTGCCGCCCGTCGAGGCGCCCACGATGATCAGCTTTTCACTCGACGTCAGCGGGCTGCGCAAGGCCGGCAGCGGCGCGGCCGTCTTGTCGCTGGCCGACGGCAGGGTGCGCGCGCGGATGCGCGCCTTGGAGGCGGCGCGGATCTTGTCGGCGATCATGTCCGTATATTCGCGCATGCCGCTCTGGATCGAGATCTTCGGCTTGGTGACGAAATCGACGGCGCCCAGTTCCAGCGCGCGCATGGTGATCTCCGAACCGCGCTCCGTCAGCGACGACACCATCAGCACCGGCATCGGGCGCAAGCGCATCAGCTTTTCCAGGAAATCGAGGCCATCCATCTTCGGCATCTCGACGTCCAGGGTCAGCACGTCCGGATTGGTCTGCTTGATCATCTCGCGCGCCACCAGCGGATCGGGCGCCGCGCCCACGACTTCCATGTCGGGCTGGCTGTTTACAATTTCCGTCATGACGCTGCGGATCAGCGCCGAATCATCCACGATCAATACCTTGATCTTCATAGTCATCCTTCCAGGCCTGGCGGCCCTTATTCTTCATCGGTAAGTACACCTGGCAAGCCTGTATAGCGCATGGGACAAAAGCCCGGCGCACAGCAGGTTTGGCCCGGTGTTTGTTAAAACAGCTCGATCTCGCCGCCGACCGGTGCGACTTTCAGGCGGCTGGCGTAATCGAGTTCGCGGCGCACCAGCGTATCGTTATGCGTCTGCATCAGCTTTTTCACCAGCACCTTGCCGCTGCGGGGGAAAAAATACACCTTGCGCGGGTGGATGTCGTTCAGGTCTTCCGCCACCACGCGCATCTTTTCCGCCTTCAGGTAGTTGATGACGAAGGCCGCGTTGCGCTCGCCCACGTTGATGGCCGTGAAGCCGCGCAGCACGGCGCCGCCGCCGAATACCTTCGCTTCCATGTTCTCGCGCCGCGCGCCCGCCTTCAGCAGGTCGTTGATCAGGATTTCCATGGCGTAGGTGCCATAGCGCATGGAGGCCGAGATCGGGCTATTCGGGTCGCTGCCGCCGTCCGGCAGCATGAAATGGTTCATGCCGCCCAGGCCCGTCACGCGGTCGCGGATGCAGGCCGAGACGCAGGAGCCCAGCACGGTGACGATCAGCATGTCCTTGTTGGTGAAGTAGTACTCACCGGGCAGGATCTTGGCGGCGTCACAATTGAACGTCCTGTCGTAATAGACGTTAGTGGCGAATTGCTCTTTGGGTTCCAGGCTCATATTTCACTCTCATGTACGATGCAACGATGCCTTGGGCGCGCTGCCCCTTGGCTGGTCGAGCTCATAGACTGTTTTACCGCGCAGCTTCAATGAATCCGACACGTACAGAAAATTCTCCGAATGGCCCG
Source organism: Janthinobacterium foliorum (assembly GCF_978021625.1). Lineage (NCBI taxonomy): Bacteria > Pseudomonadati > Pseudomonadota > Betaproteobacteria > Burkholderiales > Oxalobacteraceae > Janthinobacterium > Janthinobacterium foliorum. Next base: position 2,717 of record NZ_CDXDQE010000022.1, read on the forward strand.
CGAACAGCAGGGCATCGGGTTTCATCAACGGCACAAAGCGCGCCAGGATCTTGCGCTGGGTCGCCTTGTCAAAATAAATCATCACGTTACGGCAGAAGATGACGTCGAACTGGCCCGTCAGCGGCCAGCTGTCGGCCAGCAAATTGAGCGGCTTGAAGGTGATCATCTGGCGCAGTTCCGGGCGTACCCGCACCTGCCCCTCGCGGTCGCCCTTGCCGCGCAAGAAGAAGCGCCGCGCGCGGTCGGCCGGCATCTTGTCCAGGCGGTCCAGGTTGTAGACGCCATTGGCGGCCGTGGCCAGCACGTTCGTGTCGATATCGGTGGCGATGATGGTGACCGGCGGCGTCAGGGTGTTGAACGCCTCGCACACCGTCATGGCGATCGAATACGGCTCTTCGCCGGTGGAACTGGCCGAACACCAGATGGTGATCGGCCCGCTCAATTTCTTCACGTGCTCGGCCAGCAGGGGGAAGTGATGCGCTTCGCGGAAGAACGACGTCAGGTTGGTCGTCAGCGCATTCGTGAAGGCCTCCCACTCGTCGCCCATGCGACCCGCTTCCAGGTCGTCCAGGTAGCGGACGAACGAGGAAATGCCGGTCGCCCGCAAACGCCGCGCCAGGCGGCTGTAGACCATCTCCTGCTTGCTGTCGGCCAGCGCGATGCCGGCCCGCTTGTAAATCATGGCGCGGACCCGCTCGAAGTCCTTGCCGGTGAAGTCAAACTCCTTGACCGAATCCGTTTTAGTTTGCGGCATTTGTTTTTACCTCTCTATGACTACTCTGAACAATGCCTTTGCAGTATAACTAGCGGGACCGGGGGAGGTCTTAAAACTCTTCCCAATCGTCGCCGCCGGCCGCCGCCAGCTTTTTCGCGGGTGCCGGCGCTGCCGCCTTTTCCGCCTTTGCAACCCTTGCCGCCCGCGCCGTGCCGGCCGCCTTCAGGGCCGGACGCGCCGCCACCGCCTTGGCAGGCGCGGCAACGGCCGCCTGCACCGCGGCGGGCGCGCGGCTTTCGCCACCGAGCTTGAAGATGCTGACGGCGTCCGCCAGCATCTGCGCCTGGTCCTGCATGCTTTCGGCCGCCGCCGCCGCTTCCTCGACCAGCGCCGCGTTCTGCTGCGTCATCTGGTCCATCTGCGCGATGGCCTGGTTGACCTCTTCGATGCCATGGCTTTGCTCCTGCGTCGCCGCCGTGATCTCGCCCATGATATCGGCCACCTGCCGGATCGAAGTGACGATCAGGCCCATGGTCTGCCCCGCCTCGTCCACCAGGCGGCTGCCCGCGTCGACCTTGTCCACCGAGTCGCCGATCAGGCCCTTGATCTCTTTTGCCGCGCCAGCCGAGCGTTGCGCCAGGTTGCGCACTTCCGTCGCCACCACGGCAAAACCGCGCCCCTGCTCGCCCGCGCGCGCCGCTTCCACGGCCGCATTCAAGGCCAGGATATTCGTCTGGAAGGCGATGCCGTCGATGACACCGATAATATCGACGATCTTGCGCGAACTGTCCTTGATGGAACCCATCGTATCGACCACTTGCGCCACCACCTTGCCGCCCTGCTCCGCCACCGACGATGCCGACACGGCCAGCTGGTTGGCCTGGCGCGCATTGTCCGCGTTCTGCTTCACGGTCGACGTCAGTTCTTCCATCGACGACGCCGTCTCCTCCAGCGAACTGGCCTGGTGTTCCGTGCGCGCCGACAGGTCCGCATTGCCGCTGGCGATCTCGCGCGACGCCAAGGTGATGGTTTCCGTTCCGTTGCGCACGTTGCTGACCGTCTGCACCAGGCTGTCGTTCATGTCCTTCAATGCCTGCTGCAGCGCGCTCGTTTCATCCTTGCCTTCGACCACCACGCGCGACGTCAGCTCGCCCGCCGCCACCTTCTGCGCCACTGCCAGCGCGCCAGACAAGGGCTGCGTGATCGAGCGCGTGATGAAGACGGCGCACCAGGCGCCGATGGCCACGGCCACGCCGCCCAGGATCAATAGTACCGTCATCAGGCGCGCATCGGCCGCCAGCGAGCCATCCATGAAGCTTTGCTGCGCCACGTGCTGCAGGTCGAGCAGCTTGTTGATGTCGGCCAGCGTCTTCTTGTTCAGCGGGTCGATGCGCGTGGCGATGACCTTGGCCGCGCCTTCGCTGTTAAACGCCAGCACCTGCCCCATCGCCTCCTTGAAGGCGGCATCGACGTCGCCATCGACCTTGGAAATATTCGCCAGCAGCGCCTGCTCGCTATCGGACAGGCCCAGGCCAGCGAGCTTCGCGCGCGCGCCGTCGTACAGCTTGCGCTGCTCGCGCACCTTGTTTTCTTCCGCCTGCATCAGGCCCACGTCGCCCTGCAAGCCGATATTGCGCATGGCGATGCCCGTTTCCAGCATCGCGCTTTTCATCAGCGATGCCTGCGTATTCTTTTCGCTTGCCACTGCCAGCCCGCTCAGCAGCTGGGCCTTGTTACGGTAATTCAGTGCATTCGCCGAAACGACCACCACCACCAGGATGGCGAGGATGCTGCCAAAGCCAAACCCCAGCCGCGTGCCTATCTTAAAATCGCGCAAACTCATTACAGTCTCCAATATAGATGTGTGAACGGCGCCCGTTCAACCGGACGGCGCCGTGTTGTGGCCTGGTCTCTGACGGACCTTGCAGCCTGCCGGCACACCTCTGGCTGTGCCGGTACATGCATATCTGTAGTGATACTTTGCGGTGAAACGGCGGCGCCCCTGGCGCCGCCTGCCAGCCAGCTTACGCGGCCAGCTTGTCGATCAGGCCCATCTCGCTGCTCGACATCAGCTTGTCGATGTCGACCAGGATCAGCATGCGCTCGTCGATGGTGCCCAGGCCGATCATGTAGTCGGTCGAGAAGGCGGTGCCCATTTCCGGCGCCGGCTTGACCTGCTCCGGGCTCAGGGTGGTCACGTCGGAGACGCTGTCGACCACCATGCCGACGATGCGGCCACCGATGTTCAGGATGATCACCACCGTGAACTGGTCGTACACGGGCGTGCCCAGGTTGAACTTGATGCGCATGTCGACCACGGGAATGATGATGCCGCGCAGGTTGATCACGCCCTTGATGAATTCAGGCGCGTTGGCGATGCGGGTGACCGCTTCGTAGCCGCGGATTTCCTGGACTTTCAGGATATCGATGCCGTACTCTTCCGAGCCCAGGGTAAAGGCGAGGAATTCACGGCCGGCGATGTCCTTGCCGTCGCCCGGTTTGCTGCCGGAAAGTGCTTGAGTATCTGACATGGTGCGTTTTCCTATCTTTATCTATCGGTGTTACGAAAAAATGGACTCGTCCGCCAGCTGGCGGGAGGAGCGGATCAGGGCGGCGACGTCGAGAATCAGCGACACGCCGCCGTCGCCCAGGATGGTGGCGCCGGAGATGCCCACCACCTTGCGGTAATTCGATTCGAGGTTCTTCACCACGACTTGCTGCTGGCCCACCAGGTCGTCGACGAACAGCGCCGCCTTGCGCCCTTCCGTCTCGAGGATCACGCAGATGCCTTCGGACGGGCTGGTAAAGCGCGGCGCGATGTCGAACATCTGGTACAGCGGGATCAGTGGCAGGTATTCGCCGCGCACCTTCACCACTTGCCCCTTGCCGCTGATGTCCTTGATGTCTTCGACGGCCGGCTGCAGCGATTCGATGACAAAGCCAAGCGGCAGAATATATACCTCGTCGCCGACGCGGATCGACATGCCGTCGAGAATGGCCAGGGTCAGCGGCAGCGAGATGGAAATCGTCGTGCCGAAGCCCTTGGCCGAGCGGATGTCCACCACGCCGCCCATGGCGCTGATATTGCGCTTGACGACATCCATGCCCACGCCGCGGCCCGACACGTCGGTCACCGCTTCGGCGGTGGAGAAACCGGGCGCGAAGATCAGCTGCCACACTTCGGCGTCGCTCATCGTCTCGGACACGTCCAGCCCTTGCTGCATGGCCTTGGCCAGGATGCGCTCGCGGTTCAAGCCCGCGCCGTCATCGGATACTTCGATGATGATGTTGCCGCCCTGGTGGCTGGCCGACAGGAACAAACGGCCCGCTTCCGTCTTGCCGGCGGCCACGCGTGCGGCCGGCATTTCCACGCCGTGGTCGATACTGTTGCGCACCAGGTGCGTCAGCGGATCGACGATGCGCTCGATGAGGCCCTTGTCGAGCTCCGTGGCGGCGCCGTTCGTGATGAAATCGACCTTCTTGCCCAGCTTGGTCGCCAGGTCGCGCACCATGCGCGGGAAGCGCGAGAAGACGAAATCCATCGGCATCATGCGGATCGACATCACCGCTTCCTGCAAGTCGCGCGTATTGCGCGTCAGGTGGCTGACGCTGTCGAGCAGTTTTTCATGCAGCATCGGGTCGAGCGCGCCGGCGCGCTGCTCGATCATCGCCTGCGTGATCACCAGTTCGCCCACCAGGTTGATCAGCTGGTCGACCTTTTCAATCGAGACGCGGATCGACGACGATTCGGCACCCGCCTTGTCGCCCTCTTTCTTGGCCGGCTTCTTGTCCTGCTCCGCATCGGCCGCTGCCGTCACGGGCGCGGCGGCAGCCGCGGACGCCACGGGACTGGCCTTGGCCGCGTCGGCGCGGATCTGCTCCAGCGGCTGGAAGAAGCCGTAGCCGCGTTCGGCGTCGCTCTGCACGCCGGCGGCGGCGCGGATTTCATCCAGCGGCTGGAAAAAGCCATAGCCGGGATCGGCCGGTGCCTGCGCGGCGGCCGGTGCCGGCAAGGGATCGAAGAAACCGTAGCCCTGGGCTTTTTCCTGTGCCGCGCGGGCCGCCTGGGCCGCATCGGCTTCGCCGGGCGCCAGCGGCGGCGCCTGCGTGATCACCATGTCGTCCGGATTGAGCACGAACGAGCAGATGGCCAGGATATCGTCCAGGCTTTCATGCGTCGTGACTTCCAGCACCTTGCGCGCGTCGGCCAGGCTCGATACGACGACGTCGCCCAGCAAGCCCAGTTCGGCCGCCAGCGCGTCGACTTCGCGCGCTTCCATCGTCGGCAGCTCCAGGCGGTAGCGCTGGCCGCCGGCATGGCTGACGACTTCCTTTTCCGCCGTATGGAAAGCCGGCGCGACGGGCGTGAGCGCCGCCACGGGCACGTCCTGCGAGAACGACTGCAGCATCATGCGCACGTTGGCGACGGCATCCTGGTCGACGGGGCTGCCCAGGCGGTGGCCGTCGAGCTGCATCTTGAGGATATCCTTGGCCGCCAGGAAGGCGTCGACGTGTTCCGCCGTCAGGGCCATCTGGCCCTGGCGGATGCGGTCGAGCAGCGACTCGAGGATATGCGTCACCTCGCTCATGTCGGACAGGCCGAACGTCGATGCGCCGCCCTTGATCGAATGGGCGGTGCGGAAAATGGCATTCAGGTCTTCGGCGTCGGGCGCCGCAATATCGACGGCCAGCAGCAGCCGTTCTTTTTCAGCCAGCAGTTCTTCGGCCTCATCGAAAAAGACCTGAAAAAACTGGCTAATATCGATGGTCATAGGGTGACTCCGTCATGTGCATCGTTGCGCTGCGCGGCTGGCATCAGCCAATCACCTTCTTGACCACTTCGATCAGGCGTTGCGGATCGAACGGCTTCACCAGCCAGCCATTGGCGCCGGCGGCACGTCCCTTCGACTTCATTTCATCGGACGATTCCGTCGTCAGCATCAGGATGGGCACCTTCTGGTAGGTCGGCAGCTCACGCAGCAGCTTGATCAGCTCCAGGCCGTCCATGCGCGGCATGTTCTGGTCCGTCAAGACCAGGTCCACGGTTTGCAGCTTGGCTTTTTCCAGTCCATCCTGGCCGTCGACGGCCTCCACCACCTGGTAACCGGCGGCTTTCAGGCTGAACGCCACCATCTGGCGCAATGAGCTGGAATCGTCCACTGCAAGTATCGTTTTGGCCATCTTTGCTCCCACTTATTCCGGGCATCCTGCCCGAGTATTTGATTAATCAATCCATGCAACCGCAAGCGCTCCGCATTGGCATGCTAGAACAGCTCGATGTCGCCACTTTCCAAATGCTGCTGGCTGACGGCCTTGCGCAGCACGCTGCGCAGCTCCAGGCTTTGTATCGCCAGCGCCATGCTGACCCGCCCCAGCAGGGCGACGATTTCTTCATTGTCGCTCTCCGGCAGCATTTCCGCGCCGTGCGAACCGAGGGTGCCGAGGAATTCGCGCAAGCCCGTCACGCGCTTCAAGGTGCGCTCGATCAGCTGGCTGGTCATGTCCTGGAACTGCAGGCTGGTGATGGCGGCATTCACATAGCCCCCCACCTCGTCCTGCAGCGCCAGCAGTTTTTCCCGCTGCTCCGCCGGCGGCACGCCGCCGTCGAGCAGCATGGCGATCGTGTCCTGCTGCGCCGCAACGGCCGCATGGATCGCCATGAAATTGAAGGACAGCTTCTCGATCGCCTCTTCCAGCAAGATGCCGGTCTGCACCAGGTCGGTTTCCACCTCCGTCAAGTGCTTGCGGCCATGGTCCGACACGCCAGACAGCAGGCGCTTCACATGCGAGCCAAGTATTTTCTTTCTTGTCATAAAGGTCTCATTGTTTCAATACACCACGCGTTGACGGGCCTTGCGTGTTATTTTTTCGCCGCTGCCGGGCTGGGGACGGGAGCTGCCGCAGGCGGCGAACTGGCCACCAGCCCCGAGGCGACGGCGGCGGAAGCGGCGTCGCTCACCGGCAGCTCCATCGCCGAACCATCGCGCAGGACGTTTTCTTCCGTGCGCTTGTTCATGACGATGATGCTGATGCGCCGGTTGATCGGGTTGAACGGGTCGAGCTTGTCGAGGTGCGCGGCCGAGCCCAGGCCCACCACGCGCAATACTTTTTCTTCCTTCATGCCGCCGATCACCAGTTCGCGCCGCGACGCATTCGCCCGGTCGGCCGACAGTTCCCAGTTGCTGTAGCCGGCATCGCTCATGTACGGCGTCGAATCCGTATGCCCGGACAGGCCGATCCGGTTCGGCACTTCATTGAGCACGGAGCCGATGGCATGCAGGATTTCCTTGGTGTATGGCTGCAGATTGGCATTGGCCAGCGCAAACATCGGACGGTTCTGCTCGTCGACGATCTGGATGCGCAAGCCCTCGCTGGTGATGTCGAGCAGCAGCTGGTTCTTGTACTTTTTCAGCAGCGGATTGGCGTCGATGGTCGCTTCGATGCGCGCCTTCAGCGCCTGCAGGCGCCGGCCCTCTTCGCGCTCCAGCGCGGCCTTGGCCGAATTGAGGTCGAAGGACTTGCGCTGCTGCTCTTCCTGCGCCTTGCGCACCTGCCCATCCTGGCGCGACAGGTCCTGGCCGCCGCCCTGGATCACGGAATTGCTTTCGCCGCTGCCGGAACCGCCCGCCATCGCCACTTTCAGGGGCGTCTTGAAGAATTCGGAAATGCCGTTCAAGTCGCCCTTCGACGTGGAGCCCAGCAGCCACATGAGCAGGAAGAAGGCCATCATGGCCGTGACAAAGTCGGCGTAGGCGATTTTCCACGCCCCGCCATGGTGCCCGCCAGCCGTCTTCTTGATACGCTTGACGATAATCGGGCGCATGCCTTCATCGGCCATGGCGTCCCCCTTCCGTGTGCTGCAAATGACTCATGGTATCCAGGCGTATTTTCACTGCTTACTTCGTTTTCGATTTCTTGATGTGGTCTTCCAGCTCGTTGAACGTCGGGCGTTCCGTCGAGAACAGGACCTTGCGGCCGAACTCCACGGCCAGCGCCGGCGCATAGCCGTTCAGGCTGGCCAGCAGGGTCACCTTCACGCACTGGAACATCTTGCTCGACTCTTCCAGCTTCTGCTCCAGCAGGCTGGCCAGGGGACCAACGAAGCCGTAAGCGAGCAGGATGCCGAGGAAGGTGCCGACCAGCGCGTGCGCGATCAGCATGCCCAGTTCGGCCGGCGGAATGCCCACCGATTCCATCGTGTGCACCACGCCCATGACGGCGGCGACGATACCGAAGGCGGGCAAGCCGTCGCCCACCTTGGCGATCACGTGGGCCGGCACGGCGCCTTCGTGATGGTGCGTCTCGATCTCGTTGTCCATCAGGTTTTCGATCTGGAACGCATCCATATTGCCCGACACCATCAGGCGCAGGTAATCGGTCATGAATTCGACGATGTGATGGTCGGCCAGCACGGCCGGATACTTGGAAAACAGCGGGCTTTCTTCCGGCTTGTCGATGTCGCCTTCGATCGACATCAAGCCTTCCTTGCGCACCTTGCTCAACACTTCAAACAGCAGCGACATCAGCTCCATGTACAGTTCTTTGGTGTAGCGCGAGCCCTTGAACAGGCTGGGCAAGGCGGCCAGGGTAGCCTTGATCGCCTTGTTATTGTTACCAACAAGAAAGGCGCCCAGGGCGGCGCCGCCGATCATCAGCAGTTCCAGCGGCTGGAACAGCGCCGCCAGATGGCCGCCCGCCAGCGCGAAACCGCCAAAGACCGAGGCGCAGACGATGATGTATCCGATTATGACTAACAAGTGCCCTGACTCCCAATTAGGACCGGGCTGACGCGCCCGGCATGCTCAAACCAGCTCCCTGCGGCCGGCGGCTGTGCCGCGGGCGGAGAGCAGCGGCAAAAAAGTAACCGAAGGTAGATTGAAACGGCCCGCATTTCAACACTATTTCAACAAAATGCCGTGTGGAACTACAATAACGTGAGATTGTCCTCCGGGCAAGCAAATAACGCAGACAATTGCTTAAAAGCACCATATGTAGAGCAAGGGGCCACGCTCTGTGGCGGCAATGGTCTTATCCGGTGCCCGCGCGGCAATCTTGAATTCGTAACTAAGAAGCATACTACCAGGCAACATTTCCCTTTCCGCCTTGACCCACAGGGCCGCCATCGCCGCCGGCGACAGGTAGGCGAACACCGCATCGTACTGGCCGAAATCAAGCGCCTCATAGTCGCCGCGCAGGAAACGCGCGCGGCTACGCCCCAGCCGCGCGCGCAAACGGCTTACCAGCCAGGGCAGCGGCGCCAGTTCGATGCCGTCGAATTGCCCGTCCGGCCGGCGCCTCGCCAGGTCCAGCACCAGTCCGCCCAGGCCGCTGCCGATATCGACCAGGCGCACGCCGGGCCGCTGCGCGATCAACTCCGCCACGGCTTGCCAGACCTTCGGCCCCGAGGGATAGAACGGCACTTGCGTGCGAAAGGTGGACCAGTACAGGCTCAGCAGGAAAATAAAGGCCAGCAGGAAAACGCCGGGCGGCAGATCCAGCCGGCTGGCGCCCAGCAAGGCCGGCGCGAACAGCAGGCCGATGGCGCACCACCAGCGCGCCAGGCCCGCGCGCCAGGTGATGGCCGCCGCCAGCGCGCCCTGCACGCCCGCCACGGCCAGCAGGGACATGGCGACGCCGGCACGCGCCAGTCCATACACCAGCAGCAACATCAAGGGAAAAGCCAGCACCTGGATCAGGATGGCCTTGAGCGCGGGCGCGCGGAGGATTTGTTGCAGCATGGCCAAGTGAAAGGAAAAAACGCCAGTGTAAGCGATGCCGGCATGACAATGGAGACATGAAAAAGCCGGAGCGCGGTCAGGCGACCGGCTCCGGCTTTCCTTATATCGAGGTGCAGCTCAGACAGGCAAGCCCGGCACTGCGGCGGCCGCCTCATCGCGCGCCTTCTTGGTCTTGCCGGCCCGCGAAGGCATGTGGCACAGGCCGCAGACATAATCGGCATTCAGGTCCAGGCAGTTGACGACAAACTTGCCGCCACACTTGCCGCAGGGCGCCATGGCCAGCATCTTGCTGCTGAAAAAGCGCACCAGGGTCCAGGCGCGCGTCAGCGACAGCAGCGGCTCTTCGCCCGCCTCAGGCGGCATTTGCTCCAGGTACAGTTTATATGCCTTCATCACGGCTTCGATGCCCGTGGCGCCGGCGTGCTCGACGAGAAATTTATGGATATTGATGAACAGCGAGGAATGGATGTTCGGCTGCCAGGTGAGGAACCAGTCGGTGGAAAACGGCAGCATGCCCTTCGGCGGGGAAACGCCCTTCAATTCCTTGTACAGGTTCAGCAGGCGCTCGCGCGACAGCGACACTTCCGTCTCCAGCAATTGCAGACGGGCGCCCAGCTGAATCAATTCGATGGCCAGCTGGATTTCCTGCGCTTCCGATACGACACTTTTCTTGGCCATGCTGGCTGCTCCACATTTTACTGATGCTAACTGAAGGTTTCCGGCAAAATATTCAGGCCAGGCCGCGTCGCCGAAGGCAGTACGCATGCACGACGAGGCAAGCGACGCCGCCATGGACGTCCTGGCGGGAACCTAGGCGATTTCTTCCACGCCCTGGCCGGCCATCAGGATGGCGGCGTGCGACTGGGCCAGCGAGCGGTCTTTATTGTAGTTCGTCAGCATGCCCAGGATGGCGCTGTCGTCGAAACGGAAGCGGGCCAGCATCATGTTGCCGCCAGCCAGTTTCAGGATCTGGGCATTACTCATGCCTTCGATCAGTTCGGCGATTTCGGCGGCAATGCCCAAACGGAAGATGGCCGTTACCTTGTCTGCACGAATCATTTGCTGGGCCAGCATCAGGTAGCTCAGGTTAGCGTCGCGAATCTCAGCCATCATATCGTTAGCAGTCATTTCCATCTCCTCAATCCGTTGAATTCTGCTGGCAGTGTGTATTGCCAGTGAGATACATTCTGCAGGAGCAACATCAAACGCAACAGAGGTGCAGCTCTGTATTTTTGGTCGGGGAATGACGGATAGGATCGTAGGTGTTTGTCTGACAAACACCACGCGATCATGGTCGCACGCCTGTGGCGGCGCGGATGTGGGAAGTACGCAGGACACCAGATTTGGCTGGTTTACGGCCTGCAATTAATATCACTTTTTTACAACAACTTGACCTTAATCAAGCCTACTAAGCTATGTAACGGCGGCCTCGACAGGAACTTTAGGGCTTTTTTGAAAAATATTTCAAAAACCTGTTCCGCCTGCGCGACCGATTTCTGCCGTTCATGTAATCGTTGACGGCAGCGTTTGGCGGAACTTTAGGGTTTTTTGAAAATATTTTTAAAAATCGTGATTTTTTTCGTTGACGCCCCGCAGACAGGGATTTTTCGGATGCCTTTCCCGCCGCAAATCTGGCGTTATTGACGGGATTTGTTACACTGCCGGCTCCTGCGTGATACTTCAAGCCTCAAGTAATATCATGCCATCCTGATAAGTATCAACATGAAAGCCACCATGATTTCTCGACACGACTGCAGTGCGCGCGACCTCGACGACCCGCTGGCGCCCCTGCGCCTGCAGTTCGACCTGCCCGCCGGCGTGATTTACCTCGACGGCAACTCGCTCGGCGCGCGGCCGACAGCGGCGCTGGCGCGCGCCCAGCAGGTCATCACGGCCGAATGGGGCACGGACCTGATCCGCAGCTGGAACACGGCCGGCTGGTTCGACCTGCCCCGGCGCCTGGGCGACCGCCTGGCGCCGCTGCTGGGCGCGCACACGGGCGAAGTGGTCATCACCGACACCACCTCCGTCAACCTGTTCAAGGCCTTGGCCGCCGCCCTGCAGATGCAGGCCGCCGATCCGGCGCATGCCGCGCGACGCATCATCGTCAGCGAGCGCAGCAATTTCCCGACGGACCTGTACATGGCGCAAGGCCTGGCCGCATGGCTGGACCGTGGCTACCAGTTGCGCCTGGTCGACAGCCCCGCGGAGCTGGCGCACGCGATCGACGCCGACTGCGCCGTCGCCATGCTCACGCACGTGAACTACCGCACCGGCTACCAGCACGACATGGCCGCCATCAGCAGCCATTGCCACGCGCGCGGCGCGCTGGCATTGTGGGACCTGGCCCATTCGGCCGGTGCCGTGCCGCTGGACCTGAATGGCGCCGGCGCCGACCTGGCCGTCGGCTGCACCTATAAATACCTGAATGGCGGTCCCGGCTCGCCCGCCTTCATCTGGGTGCCGGAAAAACACCAGGCGCGCTTCCGCCAGCCTTTGTCCGGCTGGTGGGGCCATGCGGCGCCGTTCGCCATGGAGCCGGGCTTCGCGCCCGCCGACGGCATCGCCCGCGCCCTGTGCGGCACGCAGCCGATTCTCTCGCTGGCCCTGGTCGAATGCGGCCTGGAGATCTTCGCGCAGACCAGCATGGAAGCCATCCGCCACAAATCGCTGGCCCTGACCGATATGTTCATCGCACTGGTGGAACAGCGCTGCGCCAGTCATCCGCTGGGTCTCGTCACGCCGCGCGAGCACGCACGCCGCGGCAGCCAGGTGAGTTTCACGCATCCGCACGGCTATGCCGTGATGCAGGCGCTGATCGCGCGCGGCGTGATCGGCGACTACCGCGAACCGGCCATCATGCGCTTCGGTTTCACGCCGCTGTACACCAGCTTTGCCGACGTGTGGGATGCCGTCGAAATCCTGCGCGACATCCTCGACACGCAAGCCTACGACATCGCCGCCAAGCGCGATGCCGTCACCTGACCCCGGACCAGGATAACACCATGAGCAAAGACAATAGCAGCGGCTGCCCCATGCACGCAGGCGCCCGGCAAGGCGCGGAGTGGCATGGCGCGCAGATGGACTTCAGCGAATCGATGAGCTATGGGAATTACCTGGCACTGGACCGCATCCTCACGGCCCAGCATCCGCTCTCGCCCAACCACAACGAGATGCTCTTCATCGTGCAGCACCAGACCAGCGAACTGTGGATGAAGCTGATGCTGCACGAGATGCACGCCGTGCGCGCCAACCTGCAAAGCGGCGATCTGGCGCCTGCCTTCAAGATGCTGGCCCGCGTGGCGCGCATCATGGACCAGCTGGTGCATGCCTGGGATGTGCTGGCCACCATGACGCCGCCGGAATACACGGCCATCCGCCCCTACCTGGGCGCCTCGTCCGGCTTCCAGTCCTACCAGTACCGCGAAATCGAATTCATCCTGGGAAACAAGAACGCCGCCCTGCTCAACGTGCATACGACGGCGCCCGAAACCTACAAGGTGCTGGACGCCGCCCTGCGCACGCCATCCGTCTACGATGAAGCCATCAAGCTGCTGGCGCGCAGCGGGCTGCCTATCACCCCCGAGCGCCTGGACGCCGACTGGACCCTGCCCACGGCCGCCGACGCCTCCGTCAAGGCGGCGTGGCTGGAAGTCTACCGCGACCCGTCGAAGCACTGGGCCCTGTATGAACTGGCCGAAAAGCTGGTGGACCTGGAGACGGCGTTCCGCTTCTGGCGCTTCCGCCACGTGACGACGGTGGAACGCATCATCGGCTTCAAGACGGGCACGGGCGGCACGGCGGGCGTGAGCTACTTGCGCAAGATGCTCGACGTGGTATTGTTTCCTGAACTCTTCGCCCTTCGCACGGAGCTCTGAACATGCCAGATCAAGTCTGCTGCGCGGCGCGCCTTGCGGCCTGCGATGCCCGCTGTGCCTGCGCACGGCTGCGCGTCTCGGCCACAATGCTTTGCCGCTCGCTATGATTTGATCAGGCGTTTCAAAAGGAGAAAAAATGATGTCGCCTCTCGTCCTGACCCTGGCCGGCCTGTGGAATTCCGGGCCGCAGCACTGGCAAACCCGCTGGGAAGCGCGCCACCCGCAATGGTCGCGCGTGCCGCACGGTGAATGGCAGACGCCGGACAAGGACGCCTGGGTGGCGGAACTCGATCGCGCCATCGCCGCGTGCGCCCGCCCGCCCGTGCTGGCGGCGCACAGCCTGGCCTGCGTGCTGGTGGCCCACTGGGCTGCCAGCGGCTCGCCGCACAAAATCGCCGGCGCCTTCCTCGTCGCCCCCAGCGACGTGGAAGCGCCCTCCTACCCCGCCGGCACGACAGGCTTTGCGCCGATGCCGCTGCAAGCCCTGCCCTTTCCCAGCCTGGTGGTCGCCAGCGGCGATGATCCCTACGTGAGCTTCGCGCGGGCGCGCGCCTTCGCCGCCGCCTGGGGCAGCGATTTCACCATGATCGGCGACGCCGGCCATATCAATGGCGACGCCGGCTACGGCCCCTGGCCGGAAGGCGAGCAGCTGCTGCTGGACTTCTGCGCCGCGCACCAACCCTAAAGCGCGCGCCGGTGCGCGGGCACGCCTGCGCACCCACGCACGATAGGTGCGCGTGCATTTGCCCACAAGGAAGATCGCAGGCAGAATCGTGGCCTTTCCATAGCGGCGCCCGGCGCCAGCCTCACGATGAAACGTCTGCTTCTGCCTTTGCTCCTCTGCTCCGCGCTGGCCCACGCCAGCCCCTTTTACGAAGGCAGGAGCCTCGCCCATCCCGCCATCAGCGCCTCGCAAGACAGCGGCCTCGATATCGCCTTCCTCAAGGACAAGGACGGCGTGAATGGCTACTACTGCGAGTGCAAGAGCGGCAGCGCGAAACCCGTGCTGCTCGACCAGTTCGGCAATGCCGTCATCCGCTCCGTCTTCTACGCCTCGCTGGACAAGGAAACGGACGACAGCGTGCAAACCATGCTGGTGCTGTTCCGCCAGGGTGACAGGAACGGCTTGCGCGCCTACCGCTACCACCGCAGTTCCGGCAAGTACCGGCGCCTGGACGGCTTGCAGCCGGCCCTGAACCGCATCGTGGCGCAAAACGCCAATCCGAACGCAGGGCAAGTCAAGGCGGCGCTCGCCAAGCTGGCACCCATGGACTACAGCGTCGCCCGCGGCAAGAGCGGCAATGCGGACTTCGACGCCATCGACCATACGCAAGGCACCGTCGTCGGCTACTACAGCGACGACGGCCAGCCCGTGGCGGCCGGCGGCAAGGACGCCATCACCTACAAGAAAACCTTCCTGAAAAAAGCTGGCCATTACCTGACGGCCAGCTATACCCTGTACAGCGATGCGGGCGCGGGCATCCTGCCCAATTACCGGCTGTGGCAAGTGACGTGGGAAACGGCGCCGCGGCAATTCACGGGCAGCGAAGACGGCCCGTCCGTCATCTACAGCCTGGCCTGGGATGACGGCTCGGTGGTCGAGCGGGGCCAGTACGTGAAGGGCAAGCGCCAGGGAATGTGGGTGCGCGAAGGCATGCATGAAGGCAGCGTCAAGGGCAATTACGTCAACGGCCTGCAGGAAGGCCTGTGGCGCTTCGATTATCCCAGGCAGAGCGAGAGCGGCATGTACCGGGCCGGCAAGCGCGAAGGCCGCTGGACGGTGGTCAACTATGCCGACGCGGAGGAAGTGACGGGCTTCGACACCTACGCGGGCGGCCAGCTGAATGGCCCGCATGAGCGCCGCATGGGAGGCAAGCTGCAAACGCGCGGCAACTACGTCAACGGCACGCGCCACGGGCCATGGATCACGGAAGATGGCGACGGCAACTTCATCGAGGGCTTGCGCGACGGCCCGTGGAAGCTCAAGCTCAAGGACAAGGCCACGCAAAGCGTCACTTTTGTGCAAGGCAAAAAACAGGGAGAGGCGCTGGACACGGATGCGCAAGGCGCGCTGCGCCAGCGCGACCACTACCAGGCTGGCGTGCTCGAAGGCGCGCGCACGCGCTACCTGGGGCCGGCCGGCAAGGAATACGTGGTCTACACGGCCACCTACCGCAATGGCCAGCTGGACGGGCGCGAACAGGCATTCGACGACAGCGGCAAGATCCTGCGCCTCGACACCTTGTGGGACAACGGCAAGAAGCAGGGCCTCGACGCGCGCTATTACCCGAACGGCAAGCCGGAACGCCTGGCCATCGTCGACCAGGGCCGGCTGCTCACCCACCTGCGCGAATACTACGAGGACGGCCAGCTGCTCAACGACATCCACCGCTGCACCTTCAAGGAGTACGGCAGCACGCAAGAGGACGTGTGCGAGTACCACCACATGTACTACCCGGACGGCAAGCCGCAGGTCTACTACGCCTTCCAGTACGGCCAGCGCCAGGAGGGATACGAAAACTACCCGAACGGCAAGCGCAAGACCGAACTGCTGGTCGACCGCTCCGCCGACACCTCCGTCTTCAACGCCTATTACGAAAGCGGCCAGCTCAAATGCACGGAGCCGCGCAGCGGCCACCGCACGCGCACGGTGAATGGCCAGTCCATGATCAGCTACGCGTCGGCCGACCGCGACGGCGACAATATCTGCTACCACCCGAACGGCAAGGTGGCCAGCTTCTACACCTTCCGCAAACGCGTGCTCGTCGATTGCGGCAAGCGCTATGACGACACGGGCAAGCAGACCTTCCCCGGCCCGGAAGGCTGCCCGCCCCCCAGGCAAGTGACTTACCCCATCGGACTATGACAATGACGGAAACCAGGCAGCCGCAGCGCATCCACAATCCAGCCAGCATCGATGCCGCAAGCCTGCGCGCCGCCATCGCCGCCGACGGCAAGGTCATCGTGCAGTTCGGCGAGCACCATGATGCGACACCGCTGCTGGCGGACCTCGACGCGCTGGCAGCCAGCTGCGGCGCGGCGCTGGAAATCCGCTTCTACGGCCATCACTTCACGCCGTTCGACGCCGCCATCCTGCGCGCGCTGCCGCATGCGGCCAACCTCTCGCTCGACTGCCATACCAGCGCCGTCAATCTGGACACGCTGGGCGAGCTGCGGCACCTGCGGCGCCTGCAGCTGGGCGTGTACGACATGCAGGAACACGACATCCTGGCACTGGAGAACCTGCGCGCGCTGGAGTACCTGAGCCTGGGCGAGACGCGCAAGGCCAACATCGACCTGGCACCGCTGCGGCACTGGCCGCAACTGGGGCAGCTGCACACCACGGGCCATGTAAAAAACATCGCCGCCATCACGGCCCTGCCAGCACTGGCCAGGCTGTCGCTGTCGCAAATCAAGAGCAAAGATGCCGTGGACTTCATCGGCGCCATGCCGGCCTTGAGTCAGTTGCGCTTCATCCTGGGCGGACGCGCGTCGATCGCCCACGTCACGGCGCCGCTGCTGGAGGAACTGGAAGTGGTGCGCGTGCGGGGCCTGGAAGACCTGGGCGACATCGGCCGTTTTCCCCGCCTGCGGCGCCTGTCGGTGGAAGACCAGATCAAGGTACGGGAAGTGCGGTTCGGTGAAAATCCCGCGCTGGCATGGCTGGTCCTGCGCAACTGCAAGACCCTGGCGCAGCTGCATGGCGTCGCGGCCCTGCCCGCCCTCGGCAACCTGGCCGTGTACCTGACGCAGCTTGACGTCGATGCGCTGCTGGCAGGCGGCTTGCCGTCGACCCTGCACCATTTGACCCTGGCGACGGGAAAAAGAAAGCGCGATGAAGCGGTCCGGGCGCAATTGGCGGCACTGGGCTACGCCGGGGCGCGCTTTTATTGAGCGCGCAGGCTGGCCTCAGCGGCTGGCCGCCAGCCTGCGCTGCCACAGCGCCACGTCGATCATGACGCCATCGGCGCCCGTGTTGCGGATGTAGACGCGGTAGCTGCCCTGCCCCATGTCGCCATCGAGGTAGGCGGTGCGTTCGTTGCGCTGCACCCGCGCGCCCTTGGCCAGCTGGCGGTAGCGCTCCACCACCGTGTCGAAGCTGGCGTAGCTGCGCAGCGCCACTTCCAGGTCGCGCGGCGGACGGCCTTCGGCCTGGTCCAGCACATTGTTCTGCTTCTTGCCCTTCAGCGTCAGCGGATAGGCAAACACGCCGGCACCGGCCGAAGTGAGCACCGTGGATTTGTCCAGCAGCAGCGGCAGCAGCGCCGGCGGGAACGCGGGCGGCAGCTGGGCGCGGTTCCAGCCGGGCAGCGGCGGCTGCGCCAGCACATACTCGACCGTGGCGATCTTCTGCCCGTCGGCGCCCGTATCCTTGTCGCCCGCGATCAGCGCCAGCATGGGCGGCAGCTGCCTGGCCCAGGTCAGCAGGGGCGCCGCCTCGCCGACCAGCATGCCCTTGCGGTGAAACACCGTCAGCACCGTGTTCGGATCAGGATTGCAGACCTTGGCCAGCGGCTGGCCCTCCAGGCGGCAATGGCCGTTGACGAGGCCGAAGGCGATGATGGCGCCGCGCTTGTCGAGCAGCATGGCGCCCCGCTCGCGGCCCTGGTTGCGGTCGTTCATCGACGCCAGCAGCTGGCGGCCGTCGGGCAGCACGGTGCGCGTGGCGTCGCGCTTTTCGCTGACCGCCTCGAGCGCCTGGGCCAGCAGCAAGTCATCGTCTTCCGTGTAGCTGCCGCGCGCATAGCCGAAAAAATCGAACAGGGCGGCGCGCACTTGCGGGTCTTCGCTCAGGCGCGGCAAGGGTCCGCCCGCCAGCAGCGACGCCAGGCTTTTCGTGGCCGCCGGACTGGCCGTGGCGCTGGCCGGCTGCGCAAGGAGGCTGGACGCCACCAGCAAGGCCCCGCCCAGGGAACGGTATGTCGATAAAGTGATATGCATGTTTCTGTCTGCCCGGGATCTACCCGTTATTCCGGCCACGCGTGGCGCGTCGGTGATTCTAGCATGGCGCCAGCGCCCATGCCGTGCGCCTGGTGCGCCAGGCGCGCGCGCCATGGGCTGCTATGATGGCCGCAATGACGACATTCGACCACGCTTCCCCCCTGCTTGTTCTCCTGCCCGGCATGGATGGCACGGGCCAGCTGTTCCAGCGTTTTGACGCGGCCCTGCGCGCGCGCGCGGACAGCCGCACCGCCATTGCAACCCGGGTCGTCGCCTACCCGACGGCACCGCTCGACTATGCGGCGCTGGAAGCGTTCGTGCGCGAGCGCCTGCCGCAGGAGCGGCCTTTCATCGTGCTGGCCGAATCGTTTTCCGGGCCGCTGGGCGCCGCCCTGCGCGCCGATCCGCCACCCGGCATGCGCGCGCTGATCCTGTGCTGCTCCTTCGTGCGCAATCCCCGCCCCCTGCTGGCGCCGCTGCGCCATCTGCTGGACCTGCTTCCCTTCGGCGCCATGCCCGGCGTCGCCCTGCGCCAGGCGCTGCTGGCCCCCTTTTCCACGCCGGAACTGCAGGCGCAGCTGGCTGCCGCGCTGGCGCGCGTGCCGCCCGGCGTGCTGCGCCAGCGCCTGCGCGCCGTGATCACGGCCGACGCCGCGCAGGCGTTTGCGCGCGGCAGCCTGCCCGTGCAGTACCTGCGCGCGCGCCACGATCGCCTGGTGCCGCCCGCGAACGCCCTGCAGATACTGCGGCTGGCGCCCGGCACGCAACTGGTCGACATCGACGCGCCGCACATGCTGCTGCAAGCGGCGCCGGCGGCGGCCGCCGACGCCGTCGTCGCCTTTTGCGCCAGCCTGTCAATCCCGTAGATAACGGCTCAGGCGCTCGCCGGCCAGCACGGCCAGCCAGCTCAAGCCGCCCGACAGCACGCTGAAATAGAGGGCCCGCAACGGATGCTGCGACAGCAGATAGGCGAGCACCGCCGCCCCCAGCACGCCGCACAAGAGCGGCTTGACGCGGCCATCGGGCAGCAGCGCCAGCAGCAGATTCGTGCCCGCATAAACATAGAACACCAGCAGCAATGCCAGCCCCCCGGCCACGCCGCGCGAGCCCAGGCTGCCAAACAGCTGCGTGTACAGGAAAAAACCCAGCCAGCTCAAGGCAATAAACAGCAGGCAGCCCAGCGCATGCGCGCCCAGGCCCGCCATCAGGCGGTGTTTCATGGTTGCTTCAGCACGGGAACGAAGCGGTGGCCGCAGGCATGGCACATGAAGGTACGCGCATACTTGTCCTGCAAGGCGGCGGCCTCCTTGTCCCAATTGGCGACGAAGGTCGTTTGCGACAAGGCGACAGAGACGACACCCCCTGCCACGAAGATCCAGAACAAGCCATTCGCGCCGGCCTGGTAAAAGATGACGGCGGCGATGACAAAAAAGATCACGCCTAACACGATCAACCCTGCCTTCTGGTGGGTCTGCATCGTCGGCCCTGCGGCCTGGCGTGACAGCAAGGTCTGGCTGCGCGTACGCGCATGGCCGTGGATGAAATCGCCATCGATCCTGCCCGACATATGAGTCGATGTGCCTGAAATGCCGGAGGCATGCACCATGGAGAGGCGTTGAACGTTGGAACTGTCACATGCCGGGCAATGCGCCATTGCTTTTTCCATAAAATAAAATAATGGCGCACTGTAGCATAAAAAAAAACGGCCCTTTCACACAGAAAGGGCCGGCTTACTTACGTCGACAGCAAGGCGTTTACTTCGCCGAATTGAGCAGCAACTCGTTCAAGCGCTTGACGAAACTGGCCGGATCGGCCAGCGAACCGCCTTCGGCCAGCATGGCCTGGTCGAACAGGATGTTGGCCCAGTCGCCGAACTTGCCGCCTTCCGCGTCTTCGTACTTCAGGCGCGTCACCAGCGGGTGGTTCGGGTTGATTTCCAGAATCGGCTTCGATTCCGGCGCGCTCTGGCCCGCAGCCTTGAGCATGCGCAGCAGGTTGCCCGACAATTCGTTCTCATCGGCCACCAGGCAGGCTGGCGAATCGGTGAGGCGGAACGTCACGCGCACGTCCTTGGCCTTGTCGGCCAGCACGGTCTTCATCTTGCCCACCAGGTCGGCGTACGACGTTTCCGTTTCTTCGTGCTCTTTCTTTTCCGCTTCGTCTTCCAGCGCGCCCAGGTCCAGGCCGCCCTTGGCGACGGAAACCAGTTCCTTGCCTTCGAAGTCCTGCAGGAAGGACAGCATCCATTCATCCACGCGGTCCGTCAGCAGCAGCACTTCGACGCCCTTCTTGCGGAAGATTTCCAGGTGCGGGCTGTTCTTGGCGGCGGCGTAGTTATCGGCCGTGACGTAGTAAATCTTGTCCTGGCCTTCTTTCATGCGCGCCACGTAGTCGGCGAACGAGGTGATCTGTTCGTCGCTGTCGTTGGCCGTCGAAGCAAAGCGCAGCAGCTTGGCCAGGCGCTCCTTGTTGGCCGCGTCCTCGCCGATGCCTTCCTTCAGCACCTGGCCGAATTCCTTCCAGAAGACGGCGTACTTGTCTTTCTTGTCCTGCTCGTCCGCGTTCGCCAGTTCTTCCAGCATGCCCAGCACGCGCTTGGTCGAGCCTTCGCGGATGACTTTCACGTCGCGCGATTCCTGCAGGATCTCGCGCGACACGTTCAGCGGCAGGTCGGCCGAATCGATCACCCCGCGCACGAAGCGCAGGTAGGTTGGCATCAGCTGCTCGGCATCGTCCATGATGAAGACGCGCTTGACGTACAGCTTGATGCCGCCGCGCTTGTTGCGGTCCCACATGTCGAACGGCGCCTTGGCCGGGATGTACAGCAGCTGCGTGTATTCGCTGCGGCCTTCCACGCGGTTATGCGTGTGCGTCAGCGGCGCCTGGAAGTCGTGCGACACGTGCTTGTAGAACTCGTCGTACTGTTCTTCGGTGATGTCCGCCTTGTTGCGGGCCCACAGGGCGCTGGCCTGGTTGACGGTTTCGTATTCGTCTTTCAGGACGGTTTCTTTTTTCTCTTCGTCCCACTCTTCCTTCTGCATCACGATCGGCAGCGAGATATGGTCGGAATACTTGCGGATGATGGACTTGATCTTCCAGCTCGACAGCAATTCGTCCTCGCCTTCGCGCAGGTGCAGGATGATGTCCGTGCCGCGCGATGGCTTGTCGATGGTTTCGATGCTGTAATCGCCTTCGCCGCTTGACTCCCAGCGCACGCCTTCCGAGGCGTCCACGCCGGCGCGGCGCGTCTCGACGGTGATCTTGTCGGCGACGATGAAGCCCGAATAGAAGCCCACGCCGAACTGGCCGATCAGGGCCGCGTCCTGCTGCTGGTCGCCCGACAGCTTGCCGAAGAATTCCTTGGTGCCCGATTTGGCGATGGTGCCCAGGTGCGAGATCGCCTCGTCGCGGGTCATGCCGATGCCGTTGTCGGAAATGGTGATGGTGCGCGCCTCCTTGTCGAAGCTGACCTTGATCTTCAATTCATGATCGTTGCCATACAGGGCGTCGTTATCGATCGCTTCGAAGCGCAGTTTGTCGGCCGCGTCGGACGCGTTCGAGATCAATTCGCGCAGGAAGATTTCCTTGTTCGAGTACAGGGAATGGATCATCAGATGCAGCATCTGCTTTACTTCAGTCTGAAAACCCAGGGTTTGCTTTTCGGAGACAGCCATTTTTACCTCATAGTCTTGTGGATGGGACGGATGCTACGGAGTTGGGGATTGTACAAGCGATTTCAAGATGCTCTTGCGCAAATGTGACCGCGTGCACATCGAACGGCGGCGCGGGCGGCGCACCAAGCATAGCAAAAACAATAACAAAACAAGCCAATCAATTGAGCGCCATGCAGATGGGGCGGGCATTAATATTAATTTTCTACCAATTAAAAAAGGGGATACGCTCGTGAAATGCCTATCAAAGATGTCTGCCTGGACGCACATGCCGCTGTACATGGCGGGTTCCTACCGCACACAAAATGAGGCAGCTGCCGCATCCGCAAAAACCATGGCCACACGCCAGCCCAGAGTCCTGATGCTCGCCGTGCGGACCGGCATCCTGGCGGGCATGCTGGCGCTGCCCGCCTTGGCCCGCGCAACCGTGATCGAGTTCAGCGTGAGCGGCATCGTCGCCCAGGGCGTGGACGAATTACGACTGTTCACCAATTCCGGAGAATCGCTGGTGGGCAAGGCGTATACGATGAAGTTCCTGCTCGATACCTCGACGCTTACCGAAAGCCAGTCCGGAAGCATCCACGGCGCCAGTAACGCAAACACTGGCGCCCCGGTATATTTTTCCGGCGAGATCACGATGGGCAACCGCCGTCACAACTGGACCCTGGACCCCGAGGGCTACGCCAGCATGTATCTGCGGCCCACAAGCAATATCCTGATGACGGGCTCCGGCGGCTACGACGCCGGGCGGTACGAGGTGTTCTCCATGATCGACGTCTCTACGGGTGGCGGATCGACTTCTTACTTTGACAGCTCGGAGTTTGAGCAGCGTATCGAATTCAAGGATTTCTTCGATCCCTGGGGCTATAGCTCCCAATTCCAGCTGACCTATACGGCTCCGCGCTATCCGGACGACCATGGCGCCTATGTCGCCACCACCAACTTCGTCGGCACCGGCACATACGCGCTGTGGCAAGTACGCGAAGTACCGGAACCCGCGCAAGCAGGCATGCTGCTGGCTGGCGTGGCACTGCTGGCAGCCATGGGCCACCGGCAGCGCCGGCGCGCCTGACCCGCTGGGGCGTGCAGGAGGCGGCAGTGTGGCACCCTACCCCAGCGCGCGGTCAAAAAAAGCCCATACCCGGTCATCCTGCACGGTGGCCAGGTTCAGGCGCATGAAGCTGGACGGCAGCTGGCGCGGCGAGAACAGGCTGCCCGGTCCCAGCACCAGGCCTTCGGCCAGCGCCTTTTCGGCCAGGACATTCGTGTCGCAGCCCGCATCGGCCCAGATGAACATGCCGGCCGGCGCTGGATCGAAGCGCAGGCCGGCCCGCTCGGCGCGGCGGTACGTGCCATCGCGTACCTTGTCGAGACGCGCGCGCAGGCGCTCGGCGTGCTTGCGGTACAGGCCCTGCGACAGGATTTTATACACGACCCGCTCGCCGATGTCGCTGGTGGTCAGGGTGGCCAGCATCTTGCGGTCGGCCAGGCGCTGCGCCCGCTCCCGCGAAGTGGCGATGAAGCCCACGCGCAGGTTCGCCGACAGGCTCTTGGAAAAGCCGCCCAGGTAAATCACGCGGCGCAGCTGGTCCAGCGCGGCCAGGCGCGTGGCGGGCTGCACCGCCCCACCGGGATGCATGTCGCAATAGATATCGTCTTCGACGACGAGGAAGTCATGCTGCTCGGCCAGGCGCAGCACCTGGAAGGCCTTGGCCGCCGACAGCGAGGTCGAGCTGGGATTGTGCAGCACCGAGTTGATCACATACAGCTTGGGACGATGCACGGCCGCCAGTTGCTCCAGCACGCCGATATCGGGACCGTCCCCCAGGCGCGGGATGCCGATGACCTGCACGCCCATGGCGGCAAAGGCGCCGAACATCAGCCAGTAGGCGGGATCGTCGACGAAAATGCAATCGCCGGGGCGGGCAAACTCGCGCGCCACCAGGTCCAGCGCCTGCATCACGCCCACCGTGGTGACGATCTGCTCGGGCGGGCAGGCGATTTCCAGGCCCGCCAGTTTGCGCTGCAGCTGCTGGCGCAAGGGCAGAAAGCCCTGCGGCGCGCCATAGCCGAGCAGCAGATTGCCCGGCTGGCGGCTGACGTCGCGCAAGGCCCGCGCCACCAGGTCGCCGTCCAGCCATTCGGCCGGCAACATGCCCGTGCCGGGCGCGGGGATGGCGGGCGTCTGGCGGAACATATTGCGGATCAGCCAGACGACATCCATGGGCTGGGCGCCCGCCTCCAGGGCGCCGGGCGGCGCCGCCGGCGTATTCAGCGACGAGCGCTCGCGCACGAAAAAGCCGGCGCCGCGCCGCGATTCCAGGTAATCGCGCGCCACCAGCTTGTCGTAGCTGGCCACCACCGTGGCGCACGACACGCCAAAGCTGGCCGCGCACTGGCGGATCGACGGCATGCGCGCGCCGCCGCGCAGCAGCTTGTCGTCGATGCGCGCCGCCAGCGAGCGCACGATCTGGTCGATCAGGGTTTCGCCCGAGGCGCGCGACAGCAAGGGCAGTGCCGGGGATGCAGGTGTATTGCTCATATGACCATTACAGTATGGGAGATTATGCGTTGAAGTGTATTTGTACTGTACTGCTATTCGACTCTAGGATAGCAGTACAGGGCAGCTTAATCCACGCCCATATATTGATCACGCCAGCACCAGGAACCCCATGCCATCGCACACCAGCATCCGCACCGCCCCCGCCAGCCAGCCACCCAGCCTCCGCGACGACCGCAAGGGCCTGCTGCTGGGATTGATCGCCGTCGCCCTTTTCAGCCTGACACTGCCGTTCACGCGGCTGGCCGTGGCCGAACTCGACCCCACCTTCGTCGCGCTGGGCCGCGCCCTGGTGGCCGCCGGCCTGGCCGGCCTGTGGCTGTGGCAGCAGCGCGCGCCCTGGCCACGGCGCGAACAATGGCTGCCGCTGGCGTTCGTGTCGCTTGGCTGCGTGCTGGGTTTCCCCTGGCTGACGTCGATCGCCATGCGCAGCCTGCCCGCCTCCCACGGCGCCGTGCTGGTGGGGATTTTGCCGCTGGCCACGGCCGTGTTTGCCGTGCTGCGCGGCAAGGAACGTCCATCGTTCGGATTCTGGCTGATGGCCGTCATCGGCACGGCGCTGGTGGTGGCGTTCGCGCTGCGCCAGGGCGGCGGCAGCTTTCACCTGGCCGATGTGCTGATGTTCGCCGCCGTGCTGCTGGGCGCGCTCGGCTATGCCGAAGGCGGACGCCTGGCGCAAGCCATGCCCGGCCAGCACGTGATTTCCTGGGCCCTGCTGCTGGCCGTGCCTTTTGTCTTGCCGGTGGTGCTGTGGGACGCCTGGCCGCAGCGCGCGCTGATGGCGCAGGCCAGCGCCGCGGCCTGGCTGGGTTTTGCGTATATCTCCGTGTTTTCCATGTTCATCGGCTTCTTTTTCTGGTACCGGGGCATGGCGCTGGGCGGCGTGGCCCGCGTGGGCCAGACGCAGCTGCTGCAGCCTTTCCTCACCCTGATCGGCGCCGCCATCCTGCTCGGCGAGCCATTGACCACGGACAGCCTGCTGTTTGCCGGCGCCGTGATCGCCGTGGTGGCGGCCGGGCGCAAGCTGAAATAAGGCGAAATGACGCCCGTTTGCAACGCTGCCCGACGTGCGCGGTGGGCAGACCAGCTTGCAAGCCGTACAATACCGCAGCACCATGGCGGCGCCTACCCGGCGCCGCTTGCGCAAGCACCGCCACAAGCGGGCCAACAAAACCAGCCGGCGCAGCTCGGCATCTTCCGTGAGACTCGTATGAAAATTGAAAATCCGAATCCGATCCAATGGCGCTTTGCCGAACGCGCGGAACAGCTGCAAAGCTCGTTCATCCGCGAAATCCTGAAGATCACGCAGCGCCCTGAAATCATCTCGTTTGCCGGCGGCCTGCCCTCGCCCGCCACCTTCCCCGTCGAGGAAATGAAGGCGGCCTTCGACAAGGTCCTGTCGAACAATGGCAAGGTGGCCCTGCAATACGGTCCCACCGACGGCTACCTGCCGCTGCGCCAGTGGATCGCCGACTCGCTCTCCAGCCAGGGCAGCACGATCGCGCCGGAACAGGTGCTGATGACGTCCGGCTCGCAGCAGGCGCTGGACTTGCTGGGCAAGGTCCTCATCGACGAAGGCAGCAAGGTATTGGTGGAAACCCCCAGCTACCTGGGCGCCTTGCAGGCGTTTTCCGTCTACCGTCCCGAATTCGTGTCCGTCGATACCGATGACGAAGGCCTGGTGCCGTCGTCGATCAACCCCGTCGCCGATGGCGCGCGCCTCTTGTACGCGCTGCCGAACTTCCAGAACCCGACGGGCCGCAGCCTGTCCGTGGCGCGCCGCGTGGAACTGGTGGAAACCTGCGCCCGCCACGGCCTGCCGCTGATCGAGGATGATCCGTACGGCGCCCTGAGCTACAGCGGCGAGCCGTATCCGAAGATGCTCAACATGAATCCGGACGGCGTGATCTACATGGGATCGTTCTCCAAGGTGCTCACGCCCGGCATCCGCCTTGGCTACGTGGTGGCCCCGCCGCCGCTGGTGCGCCGCCTGGAGCTGGCCAAGCAGGCAGCCGACCTGCACACGTCGCAGCTGACGCAAATGGTGGTGCATGAAGTGATCAAGGATGGCTTCCTGGAACGGCATATTCCCAGCATCCGCAGCCTGTACGGCAACCAGTGCCAGGCCATGCTGTCGGCGCTGGAAGAACACTTCCCGGCCGGCGTCAGCTGGACCAGACCGGAAGGCGGCATGTTCATCTGGGTCACCCTGCCCAAGCATATCGACGCCATGCAGCTGCTCGACGAAGCCATCGCCAACAAGGTGGCCTTCGTGCCGGGCGCGCCGTTCTACGCCAACACGCCGGAAACGCACACGCTGCGCCTGTCCTTCGTGACGGTGCCGCCGGAACGCATCCGTGAAGGCATCGCCATCCTGGGCAAGCTGATCGCTGCCAAAATGTAATCGCACTCTCCACGCCCCGCTCCCCGCGGGGCGTGCCGGCTGCCCGCAGCGCCAGCGGGCACGCGTCTTTTCCCCTTAAAAACAGCCTTTACGGCAACAACTACGTGTATTTATTTTTAAAAATAGCATAAAAATAATGATTTACCACGTCTTTGAACGTCGATTTTTCACCCAAAGAATTAGCAAAGCGGTATGATTTGGCCGAAGCAGCAGACTTGAATCCGGTCAGCCTTTGACTACACGTGTACATGCGCTCACGGTCCGCGGTTCGCGGCCAGGGCTACACTCCTGGCGCTATCCTGCCCGACCGCCACGCGCGGGGGCGGCTTGCCGGGCTTCGGCATCACCGAAAGTGCAGCAAACGCTGGCCTCGCGCAGCACATCCGAAAAGGCCGGTAGCAATGAGTCCAGGCAGTGTGGGGTTTCCCCAACGGCGCGAAGCCGCCATTTTGATTGTCGATGATGCGCCGGCCAACCTTGAGCTGCTGCGCAAGCTGATGAGCGAACAGGGATACCAGACCTATGTCGCCACTTCCGGCGAACGGGCGCTGGCGATCGCCCAGCGCGCCCATCCCGACCTGATCCTGCTCGACGTGCTGATGCCGGACATGGATGGCATCGAAACGTGCCGCCGCCTCAAGCAGCATCCGCTGACGCAGCGCATCCCCGTCATCTTCATGAGCGCCAAGACGGAAACGGAAGACGTGGTGGCCGGCTTCGACTGCGGCGCCGTCGACTACATCAGCAAGCCGCTGCGCATGGCCGAAGTGTGCGCCCGCGTGCGCGCCCAGCTGCAAATCCGCAGCAACAATGAAACCCAGCAGGAACAGGCCGAGCGCCTGCGCACCATCGTCAACAACATGGCCGAGGGCTTGCTGATCATCGAGGCCGATGGCCGCATCCAGTACACCAATCCGGCCTGCGACGAATACCTGGGCTACCGCGAAAACGAACTGGCCGGGCGCTCCATCGGCGAGCTGCTCAGCCCTCTCGTGACGCAGGAATATCTCGATTACTTCGCCATGTACGCCGCCAATCCGGACACGGCGCACAACCACGGCACGCGCGAAGTGACGATCCGCCACCGCAATGGCGAAGCGCTGAGCATGGACCTGACCCTGACGCCGATGTATCTGCGCCAGCCCCTGTATATCGGCCTGCTGCACGACATCACGCACCACAAGCAGTCGGAAGACGCGCTGCAGCGGGCCGCCTACCTCGATCCGCTGACAAAAATCGCCAACCGCCGGCATTTCGACAGCTTCCTGGAAAAGGAATGGCAGCGCGCCGTGCGCGGCGGCAGCGCCCTGTCGCTGGTGGTGCTCGACGTCGACCACTTCAAGCTGTACAACGACAGCCTGGGCCACCCGGCCGGCGACAGCTGCCTGCAGCAGGTGGCGCAGGCCATCGCCTCGCACGCCAGCCGCCCCGGCGACCTGGCGGCGCGCTATGGCGGTGAGGAATTCGTGCTGCTGTTCGCCGACACCGGCGCCGACAGCGCCCTGGCGCTGGCCGAGTCCATCCGCGCGCACATCGAAGCGCTGCAACTGCCGCATCCGCGCTCCGCCACCTCGCCCTGGATCACCGTCAGCATCGGCGTGGCCACCATCGAACCGCACCAGCTGGACGACCGCAAGGCGCTGTTCGTCGCCGCCGACCGCGCCATGTACGTGGCCAAGGAAGGGGGACGCAACCAGGTCCGCGCCACGCACTCGGGCAGCACGGCCTGGGAGACGGTCAAAGCGTTGGTGTTACGTTAAGGATACGGCGAACCGGGAGTAGGCCCAAGTCACAAAAAAAGGCACCCCGGGCCAAGCGGGCCCGCGTCTCCGGCCCGCCATTCTTAAAATTAATCAAAACTTACGTGACACGCTCAACTTTGCATTGCGTCCCACGCCCGTCACCGCCTCGCTCAGGTACGGCATGTAATTGCGGTTGAAGATATTGTCCACCGTCAGCCGCACTTCCGTGCCGCGCCAGACGCCCTGCCGGCCATTCCACGAGGCGAACAGGGTGTGCAGCGCATAGCCTTTCGACGGCGGCAAGCGGTACACATTGCCCACTGGCAGGACGCGCTCCTGTTTGGCGACAAAGCGCCCCTGCCAGCCGATGCTGGCGCCCAGGTCCGGCATGCGCCAGCCCAGGCCCGCCATCAGCTTGTCGGGCGCAATCGTCGACACGGGTTCGTCCGCGCCCCACGGGTCGCGCTGGGAACCGGTGCGCGTGCCGCGCTGCTTCGACAGCGACGCGCTGGCGAACAGGCGCGGCGAGTTGTAATAGGACTCGACTTCCACGCCCTGCGTATGGAAGCCGGCCAGATTGCGGTAGTCGGACAGGGCCGGCGGCACCTTGCCCGATCCCGGCACGTAGCCTTCGATCAGGATGCCCAGGCGCGGGCCGATATTGTCGCTGACCTTGTTGCGGTAGGCCGTCAGGCGCAGCTGCGCGTCGTCGCGTTCCATGAGCACGTTCTGGCGGTGCAGCATGACGCCGGCGCGCACGGCCGTCACCCGCTCCACGGCCAGGTCGCGGCTGGTGCCCGGCGTTGACGAGCCGAGCTTGGACGAGACATAGTATTCGTTCGAATACATCTCGTCGATGGTGGGCGCGCGCCAGGTGCGGCTCAAGTCGCCGAACAGCGCCACGGCGCTGGACGCTTTCCAGAACAGGCCCAGGCGCGGCGACCAGTCCTCGTGCGCCTTTTCGCTGAAGTCGTGGCCCGCCTCGGGCAGCGGGCTGTTGTAGCGCGACGCCTTGTTCGGCACGCCTTCGGAGACGACGCGGTCGTGGCGCAGCGCCGCCGTCAAGGTGATGCTGCCGTAGGTCATCGCGTCCTGCAGGTACAGGCCCGTGGTTTCCTGGCGCCCGGCCGGCATGTAATAGGGCTGGAAGTAGCCATAGTTGTACGTCGGGTCCTTCAGCGCCGTCGACGACGGGTAGTACATCAGGGTATCGCGCACGTTCTTGTGCCATTGCAGGCCCGTTTGCAGCACGTGCGACACGGCGCCCGTGGAAAACACGCTTTCGTTGCGCACTTCGGCGATGCGGTCCACGTACGAGGCCCAGCTCTCGTTGCCCAGCGACCCCAGGTAAGACCCCAGCGAAGCCGATGGCAGGCGCTTGTCGTGCTGGTCCGTGTGCGAATAGCCGGCGCTGGCCGTCAGCTTGATCCACGGCTTGTCCTGCGGCGCGTACTGCCACTTCACGGAATACGTGTCGTCGTTCTGGTCGCGGTAGACGGCCTTGCGCTGCCATGCTTCTTCCAGCCCGTACTTCTTGATTTCCGCCTCGGTCGGCGTGGGCACGTCCTCGCCCATGGCGGCGAACGGGCCCCAGCCCGTGCTGCCGCTCTTCATCGCCGTCAGCGTCAGCAGCTGCTCCGGCGTCAAACGGATATTCAGCTTCGCCAGGCTCGATGGCGCGTCGATAGCGGAAAAGCGGAACGGCTTGCCGTCCGGCTTGCGCAAATCGTCGGACTTGCGCTGCGTGGTAAACGCCATCGCATCGAAGCGGCCATCCTCGGTGCGGCCATACACGGCCACGGTGGCGTCGTTTTCCCCGTTGTTCGAATGGCGCGAATACTTCACCATGGCGCCGATTTTCTCGTCGCCTTCCAGCATGTCCTTGGCATCCTTGGTCTCGACCGTGATGACGCCGCCGAAACCGCCATTGCCGTACAGGCTGGTATGCGCGCCCTTGTTGACTTCGATCTGCTTGATCAGTTCCGGCTCGATGAAGATGGAACCCTGGCGGTATTTCTCGAAGCCCTTGGGCACGCCGTCGAGGATGACCTTCACGTCCTGCACCTTGTTGAAACCCCAGATATTGAGGCTCTGGCCGCTGGGACGCGCCGTGCCGGCCAGGTCCACGCCGGGCAAGGTGTCGAGCAGCGAGGCGACATTGTCCGCCTGCTGGCGCTCGATGTCGGCGCTGCTGATGTACGAGCGCCCGGCCGTGCCGGCGCTGATGGCGTCGCCAAACACGCTGATGGCCGGCATCTGCGTGTCGTTTCGCGCCGCATCGTCCTTGCCCGCCTTCTCGGCCGCCCAGGCGCTGCCGCCCATGCCGCCCAGTACCAGCGCCAGCGCGGCGGCCATGGGCGTCAATGCGCCCGTGCGCGCCGTGGCGCGCCATCCTTGTTTGCTGCTGATCTTCATTGCTATCCTTGCCTGGGGTTGCTCACTACTTCATGCTTCTGGAATGAAAAAATGCTGGGCAGAGGGAACAGACAGTGCACGATCAAGCGGCGGCGTTGAAGGAAGCGTGGCGGCGGCATTCTGCCCGCGCGAAAACGCGCCGGCGCGTGGCCGGCGGCGTAGCGCACTCACCGTGGATTTATTGCCTAAGTGAAATGCGGGACACATCATAACTCGGATGCGAATGATTCGCAATACGATTTGAAGCCCGACTATTCCGGATAGCCCGTGATATCGGCAATCTCGCGGTACAGGGGCTGCAGCCGCGCATACATCTTCCGGTACACGCGCCGGTACAGCTGTTCGTAGATCTTGCGGTGTTCGGGATGCGGCTGGAACACCTTGCCCTTGCGCGTCATCGCCTGCACGGCGGCGGGAAAATCCGCATGCCAGCCCAGGCCCACGCTCGCGGCGATGGCCGCGCCCAGGCCCGAGCTTTCATACACATGGGCGCGCGCGGCCGGCAAGCCGAAGATGTCGGCCGTCAGCTGCATGGCGGCGTCGCTCTGCGAGCCGCCGCCGGCGATGCGCAGCTCCGTGATCGCAATGCCGCTGCGCCGTTCGATGCGTTCCTTGCCCTCGCGCAGCGCATAGGCCAGGCCTTCGAGGATGGCGCGGTAGATGTGCGCGCGCGTATGCACGTCGCCAAAGCCGATCATGGCGCCCTTCGCTTCCGGGCCCGGCACCTTGATGCCGGGACTCCAGTACGGCTGCAGCATCAGGCCCATGGAACCGGGCGGCACGGCGTCGACCAGGCGGTCGAACAGCGCTTCGGCGCAGAGGCCCGTGCCGTCTTCGGCGGCGGCCGCCCGTTCGCGGTCGCCAAACTGCTCCTTGAACCAGTTGACCATCCAGTAGCCGCGGAAGATCTGCACTTCCGTGCTGTAGGCGCCCGGCATGGCGGCCGGATAGGGCGGAATGAAGCGCGTCACTTCCACGTACTTGCGGCTGGTCGTGTTGATGGTGGCGGTGGTGCCGTAGCTCAGGCACGCCACGTGCGGCTCGACGCAGCCGGCGCCCAGCACCTCGCAGGCCTTGTCGGCGGCCGCCGCCAGCAGGGGAGTACCTTCCGGTATGCCCGTCGCGGCGGCGGCGGCGGCCGTGATGGCGCCCATGCGCGTGCCCGGCGTCACCAGTTCCGGCAGCATGGCGGGCCGAATCGCCAGCGCCTGCCACTTCCAGTCGAAGCGCCCGGCCCACGCATGGCGCTTGTAGTCGAACGGGATGTACGCCACCTGCGATCCCGTCGAATCGACGTAGTTGCCGCACAGGCGGTGGTTCAGAAAACCCGACAGCAGCAGGAATTTGTGCGTGCGGCGCCAGATGTCTGGCTGCTGCGCGCTGATCCAGTTGATCTCGGCCTCGCGGCGGAAATACGCGATCGTGCCATCGAGGCGCGTGGCGCGGAAGATGGCGCGCCACCACGGCGCCAGCGGGGGAATCTCGCGCGTGCTGCGCTGGTCCAGCCAGGTGATCGCGGGACGCAGGGGCGCCCCGTCTGCATCCACGTTGACGACCGTGCCGCGCTGCGTGGTGACAGCCACGCCTGCGACCGACGATTTTGCGATGGCGGTGCCGCGCCACAGCTGCTGGCACGCCGCGCACACGGCTTGCCAGTAGCCCTCGGCGTCATGCTCGGCCCAGCCGGGGTGTTCGGAATAATACGCTTCCAAAAAGACTTGCGCCTTGGCGGCCAGCTTGCCGTCCCGGTCGAACAGCAGCGCGCGCACGCTTTGCGTGCCGTTGTCGATGGCAAGGATGTACGGGCCATCGCCCGCTGCGCAGGCCATGGCTTATGCCACGCTGGCCAGCGCGGCGCGCAGCGCCTGCAGCAGCGCCTGCGGATCCTTATCCGGCCGGGCGCTGTAGACGGGCGCTTCCCAGTCCTGGCCGCGCACGGCCACCACGCGCAAGCGTCCTTTTTCATTCCAGGCCGGATACCAGCCCACGTCGACGATGTCGCCATTCGCGCAGGTAATTTGCAGCAGGTCTTCGCCCAGGTCGTCGACAAGGGCAGCCACGGGCTGGCGCAAGTCCAGCGCCGACAGGCTGTCATAGGTGATGCGGGCTTCGCCCAATGCCAGGGGCTGGCCGAACAGGGTGGTCTCGATGATGCTCTCCTCTTTATATTTTTTATCGTTGTTGTTATCGCTGCCTTAGTCACCCGGCGGCACGCTGTAATGCCGCCGCCACAGTGCCAGGTAGCGCTGCAGCTCCGCGTCCCAGCGCGCATCGTCCCAGCCCAGCTCCGCCTGGCAAATGGCGCGCAGGCGCGGCATGATAGCAAGCGCGCCGCCGGCCAGCTGCAAACCGAGGCGCGTGCGCCGCAGCAGCAAGTCGTCCAGGTGCTGCACGTCTTCCCTGCGCGCGCCCCAGCGCAGCTGCGCCCACAAGGTCTGCGTGCCCGGCACCGGCATCAACTCGCCGTCCAGCGCCGCATCGCACAGCGCCTGCGCGTGCGCCCCATGGCGCCCCAGCAGGCGGGCGCGCTGTTCCGCGTCCAGCGCCAATGCCTTGCCCGCCAATGGCGCCGCCGCATCGAAGATGGGCAGCGGCCGCAAATCCGCCTGCCAGCCAGGCAGCAGCGGCGCGGCGCGGCGCAGCGCATCAAGGGCGATCACGCGGAAGGTCGTCAGCTTGCCGCCCGCCACCGTCAGCAAGCCATTTTCCAGCCATAGCGCATGTTCGCGCGCTTCCTTCGACGGGTCAAGCTGGCCGCTGTCGATCACGGGGCGCACGCCGGAAAACGTGGCCAGCACATCCTGCTCCCCCAGATCGAGCGCGGGAAACTGCCAGCGCAGCGCCGCCAGCAGATAATCGAGTTCGCCGCGCGTGATGGCGGCCTCGTTTTCCAGGCCGCCGGCATGGTCCACGTCGGTGGTGCCCACCAGGGTCACGCCCTCCCATGGATACGCAAACACCGGGCGGCCATCGCGCGGATGCATCAGGCTGACGGCTTGCGCCAGCGGCAGGCGCCAGGCGGGCAGCAGCAGGTGGCTGCCGCGCAGGGGCCGCAGCTTCGGCTGTTCTCCCACCTGCCCGCGCAGGCCATCGGCCCACGCGCCCGTGGCGCTGATCACCAGGCGCGCGCGCACGGCAGACGCCGCGCCATCGACCGCATCGAGCAAGGTGGCGCCGGCGACCTTGCCGCCCTCGCGCAGCAAGGACGCCACGCCCAGGTAATTGACGGCCACGCCGCCATGGCGCCGCGCCTCCTGCAGCACGCGCAGCACCAGGCGCGCGTCGTCCGTCTTGGCGTCCTGGTACAGCATGCCGCCGCGCAGGCCCTCGCGCTGGACGTGCGGCGCCAGCATGGCAAAATCGGCCGCGTCGACATAGCGCCGCGCGCGCCGCCCCGCCATCAGGTCATAGATGGCCAGTCCCAGCATGAACTGGCGCCGGCCCGGCTTCCTGCCCGCGTAGTCGCCAAAGGCAAAGCCCTGCGGCTCGACCAGCCCCGCCGCGTCCGCCAGCAAGGCCTGGCGCTCGTGCACCGACTCGCGCGTCATGGCGAACTGCCCCTGCTTCAGGTAGCGCAAGCCGCCATGCACCAGCTTGGACGAGCGGCTCGACGTGCCCCAGGCGAAATCGCGCTGCTCCACCAGCAGCGCCGTCAAGCCGCGCCGCGCCGCTTCCAGCAGGATGCCGGCCCCCGTGATGCCGCCGCCGACGATCAGCACATCCCACTCGCGCGCCAGCAGCGCGGGCAGCTCCGCCCTGTTCACAATCCTGTCCCCGGTTCAGGCAGCAGCTTGCCGGGATTCATCATGCCCTGCGGGTCGAACTGGCGCAGCAGCGCGCGCATGGCGGCGATGCCCAGCTCCCCCTTTTCCGCCGCCAGCCATGGCGCATGGTCCGTGCCCACGCCGTGCTGATGGCTGATGGTGCCGCCGTTGGCGACGATGGCGGCGCCGGCCGCATCCTTCAAGCTGCGCCAGCGCGCCAGGTTTTCCTCGTACGTGGGCGCCAGCCGGTACACATACGTGGTGTAGACGCTGGCGCCCTGCGCATACACGTGCGACAGGTGCGTGTACGCGTGCACCTGCTCGCCGTGCCGGGCCAGCGCGCCGGCCCCCGCCTGCTCCAGCGCCGCCATCATGGGCGTGACGCGGGGCCAGTCGACGGCCGTTTCCACCGTGTCGATGACATAGCCGTGTTCCCAGGCGCCGTTGCGCAGGTAGACATTGCGAAAGCGCCCCTGCTTCCACTTGTCGCCCATGTGCCGTCCCACGTGCGCGCCGCCGTGGCGCCGCGCCAGCTTCAGGGCGGCGCGCAGGGCCGCGCGCGCCGGTGCAGCTTCGCCGCTGACGCCCACCATCAGCATGCACTTGCCGTCGCCGCAGCCGCGCAGCGACAGGTAGCGTTCCAGCAGCCCCACCAGTTTCGGATGGCCGGCCAGGGTCAGCATGGTCTGCGTCTCGAGCGCGTTCGACAGGCGCAGCATGGACAGGGAGAGGCGCGACTGGGCCAGCGCGCGCACGGCGGCCTGCGCCTGCTCCCAGCCGGCAAAGAACACGGCGTGGAACGCTTCGTACGGTGGCAGCGGCGAGACGCGCACCGTGGCCTGCGTGACGATGCCCAGCCGCCCCTCGGAGCCGAGCACCATTTCGCGCAGGTCGATGCCGGCCGCCGAGGCGGGGAACGTGGGGATCGCCAGGGTGCCGGCCGGCGTTTCCACCACGCCGCCCGCGAACAGCTGCTCGATGCGTCCATAGCGCAGTGATTGCTGTCCCGACGAGCGCGTGGCGATCCAGCCGCCCAAAGTGGAATACTCGAACGACTGCGGATAATGGCCCAGCGTGTAGCCATGCGCGCGCAGCTGCGCTTCCAGGTCGGGGCCATACACGCCCGCGCCAAACGTGGCCAGCTGCGCTTCGCGGTCCAGGTGGCCCAGCGCGGACAAGCGCCGGAGGCTCAGCGCCAGCACGGGACGCGGGCCCGGCGCCACCGTCAAATGTCCCGCCACGCTGGTGCCGCCGCCGTGGGCAATCACGGCCACGCAGGCCTGGCGCGCGTAGTCGAGCAGCTGGCGCACCTGCTGCGCGCTGTCGGGAAAGGCCACGCCATCGGGCACCGCGCCGAGACGTCCGTGGCGCAGCTTGAACCAGTCGGGCAGGCTCTGGCCCAGCGCATGGCGCACGCGCTGGGCCGGCGTGGTGTCGATCAGCGGATGCGGCGCCAGGCGCGAGACGGGCACCTGCGCGCAGGCGTCGTCGAACGTGGCGTCCGCGATGGGACTGCCCGGCCCCAGCCGCGCGCGCAGGAAGGCCAGCGCGTCCTCGCTCAGCGCATACACGATGCGCGCGTCCCCCCAGCCATTCCAGCGTTGCATCGCCATCCCCTTGTATTGGCCCGGCTTGCAGCCTCAGTTGCGCGCCACGGCGGCTTGCTATACTGTCTTCTCTGATCAACAGCATATGCCGCCACGCAGCACGGGTATTGGTTTTTCATGACAATCGCATTGTTCCATCATGACAGGCACTGACCGCCACCACGTGGAAGGCCGGGTCGCCATCGCCTATCTGCAGCCGCTGCTGGAGGCGGCGGGGGCGCACGGCATCGCTGGCGCTGTCCTGGCGCAGGCGGCCGGCATGGCGCCGCACAGCCTGGACGCATCCGCGCCCGGGCTGGCTGCGCGCGACTATGTGCGCCTGCTCGACGCGGGCGCGCAACTGGCGGGCGACGCGCATTTCGGCCTGCACGTGGGCCAGCGCGTGCGCATGGGCACGTACAGCGCCTATGGCTTGATACTGCTCAGCTGCAAGGACGTCGGCCAGGCGCTGGAACAGACGGCCCGCTACGAACGGCTGGCGCACGACCTGGGCCGCTCCACCCTGCAGCGCGATGGCGCCGTCGCGCATTACCGCTGGAGCAGCCATTACCCGGGGGCCAGCCGGCACCTGGTCGACAGCGTCTTTGCCGGCGTCAAAGTGTGCGGGGACTGGCTGGCCGGCATGCCGCTGCCGCCCGCCCGCCTGGCGTTCACGCACGACGGCGGCGGCGAAGCATTGCTGCGCCACGCGGCGCACCGCGACGAATATGTGCGCGTGCTGGGCAGCCTGCCCGCCTTCGGCGCGCACGCCAACACGGCCACCTTCGACGCGCAACTGCTGGACTGGCCCGTGCCGAACGCCGACGTCAGCCTGTATCCCGTGCTGTGCCAGCATGCGGAACAATTGCTGGCGCAGCGCCAGGCCGCCACGGACCAGGGCGGCGCCATCGACGCGCAGGTCCGCGCGGCCATCGTCGCGGGCTTGCGCCACGGTTCGGCCAAGCTGGCCGCCATCGCCGCCACCTTGGCCATCACGCCGCGCACCCTGCAGCGCAAGCTGGCCGATGCGGGCACCAGTTTCCAGGCCCTGCTGGACCAGGCCCGCTATGGCCTGGCGCGCGACTATCTGCGCCAGCCCGGCCTGTCGCTGGTCGATATCGCATTCCTGCTGGGCTACCAGGAACAGAGCGCCTTCAACCACGCCTTCCGTGCCTGGGCCGGCACCAATCCCGGCGCCTGGCGCCTGCAGGAAATGCAAGCGAGGCAGGCGGATTGACCGGCGCGTGCGGACCATGCCAGGGGCGTTTTCTGGCTATACTGGCATAGGCAAGCTTTCCACGATCACTCCAACCCGCAATGCAAAGGATTAATATGCAACTCAAAGACAAAGTCGCACTGATTACCGGCGCCGCCAGTGGTATCGGCAAGGAAATAGCTATTGAATACGCGAAACAAGGCGCCAAGGTCGTCATCGCCGACCTGGCCCTCGATGCGGCCACCAAAACGGCCGAGGAAATCCAGCAGGCGGGCGGCCAGGCATTTGCCGTCGCCATGGATGTCACCAGCGAAGAGCAAGTCGACAAGGGCGTGGCCGATGCGGCAGCCCACTTCGGCGGCATCGACGTGCTGATCAGCAACGCGGGCATCCAGATCATCAGCCCCGTCGTCGACTATCCGTTCGAGCAATGGAAAAAGATGCTGGCCATTCACCTGGACGGCGCCTTCCTCACCACGCGCGCGTGCATGCGCGAAATGATCAAGGCGGGCCGCGGCGGCGCCATCATCTACATGGGTTCCGTGCACTCGCACGAAGGCTCGCCTTTCAAGAGCGCCTATGTCGCCGCCAAGCATGGCTTGCTGGGCCTGGCCAAGGTGGTGGCCAAGGAAGGCGCGAAAGACCATATCCGCGCCAACGTCATCTGCCCCGGCTTCGTGCGCACGCCGCTGGTCGACAAGCAAATCCCCGAGCAGGCTGCCCAGCTGAAGATCAGCGAAGAAGACGTGATCAAGAAAGTGATGCTGAAAGACACCATCGACGGCGAATTCACCACCACCCAGGACGTGGCGCAAACGGCCATCTTCCTGGCAGCCTTCCCGTCGACGGCCCTGAGCGGACAGTCGATCGTCGTCAGCCACGGCTGGTTCATGCAGTAATGCCGGCGCCCGCCCGCGTCGGCTGCGCGGCGCCGCGTGCGGCCTGCAACGCTCGCCGTGCTCCGGCACGGCCGGGCGCCCCGGCCACGCATCGCTGCCGCGCGCGATGATGCGGGCGGGCGTTGCCGGGTCAGCATCTCCCCTTTCCGTATCCCACCCGAAAGTTCTTCCCTTGCACGACAACACTTACCGCCACCCGCGCGCGGGCTGGCCAGGGCGCCTGCTTGCCGCGCTCGCCAATAGCGCCCGTTTCGCCACCATCCGCCAGGCCATCCTGTCGCGCCTGCCCTTCCTGAGCTTGCACAGCGACGTGCGCGACGTCGTCTACGTGAGCTGGCTGGTGGATGCCCAAGCCGCGCAGCAACGCGTGCCTGCTGGCGTCACCTTGTGGCAGCGCGACGGCAAGACGCCGTTCACGGTGCTGACGTATCGCCACGGGCATTTCGGCCCGGCCCTGCTGGGCCCGCTGCGCCGGCTGCTGCCGTCTCCGCTGCAAAGCAACTGGCGCCTGTATCTGGACCCCGCGCCCGCGGGCGCGCCCGCCGTGCCCTGCGTGTATTTCCTGAAAAACGTCATGGACAGCCTGCCGCATGCGCTGGGCACGCGGCTGTTCAGCGACATCCTGCCCACGCACCTGGCCGATGCCATGACCCTGGACGTGTCCGCCACGCAGGCGTGCTGCAGCATTACGCCCGGTGCCGGCAGCGCGCCCGCGCTGGATATCCAGGCAGGCTTTACTGATAGCCAGACGCTCGATGGCGACTGGCAGCAACTGTTCGGCAACTGGCGCGACGCCGTCGCCTTCCTCGCCTGCCAGGATGCGGCGATTGCCCACGTGCCGCGCAACGGCAAGCTGGCGTTGGGCGAAATCCACTTGCCCGTTGAGCTGGATCACGTGCAGGCGCTGACGGCCTTGCGCGCGGACTGCGGCTTGCTGGGGCAATTGCCGCCCCTGTCAGCGCCGTTCGCCTTTCTCGTGCCGACAGTCCCCTTCAAGGCGTTGTCAGAGCGCCTGCTGTAGCGCGGCGGCGCTCGGCTGTGCGCAAAGGCACGGCGGCGCCGCGCCGCCGCTCCAGCTTGAACAAGGCCATGGCTTGCTCCAGCTGCAGGGTCTGGTCTTGCAGCGAGGCGGACGCGGCCGCCGACTCCTCCACCAGCGCCGCGTTCTGCTGCGTCACTTCATCCATCTGCGTGACGGCCATGTTGACCTGGCCGATGCCGTGGCTTTGCTCGCGCGAGGCGGAAGCGATTTCTTCCATGATGCCGTGCACGCCCTGCACGGCGCCCAGCATTTCGGCGCTGCTGGCGCCCGCCTGTTCCGCCAGCTTCGCGCCTTCCTGCACCTGCGCCAGCGACGCCGTGATCAGCTGCTTGATTTCCGTGGCGGCCGAGGCGCTGCGCTGGGCCAGGCTGCGCACTTCGCCCGCCACGACGGCAAAGCCGCGTCCCTGGTCGCCCGCGCGCGCCGCTTCCACGGCCGCGTTCAGGGCCAGGATATTCGTCTGGAAGGCGATGCCTTCGATGATGCCCGTGATATCGCCGATCTTCTTCGACGAGGCGTTAATTTCCCCCATCATCGTCACCACCTGGCCGACGATTTCGCCGCCGCGCCCGGCCAGGCCATGCACCTTGCCCGCCATGTCGCTGGCCTGCACGGCATTGCCGCTGTTTTGCTGCACCGTCGCGGCCAGCTGTTCCATGCTCGACGCCGTTTGCTGCAAGGCCGAGGCCTGCGCTTCCGTGCGGCCCGACAAGTCCATATTGCCGGCCGCGATTTCCTGGCTGGCCGTGCTGATGCGCAAAAAGTTGCCGCGCACATCGCCGACGATGGAATGCAGGTTGACGCGCAGCTGGCGCAGGGAGCGCAGCAGCTGTCCCATCTCGTCGCGCCGCGTCGTGTCCAGTTCGCCCGTCAGGTCGCCGCCCGCCATCACGTCGCAGGCCTGGCGCGCCTGTTGCAGCGGCTGCAGCACGGCACGATGCAGGGTGTGCCAGAAATACAGGGTCGCCAGCACGGCTACCACGGACAAGCCCGTCAGCCAGCTGCCCGCGCGCGCCGGCAGCCAGCCCCCGTTCCACGCCAGCTGCAGCAGCAGGACGGCCGTCAGCAAGCCCAGGTTCCAGCCGATGCGCTTGCCCAGCGCCAGGTCGCGCAAGCTGAGCAATTTCGCCATCCAGCCCGTGCGCCCGGCGGCGCCCTGGCTGATGGCGATGCCATCCGCCCGCCCCGCCTTGATGCGCGCGTACAGGGCCGCCGCCTGCGCCACCTGCTGGCGCGTGGGCTTGGTGCGCACGGACATGTAGCCGACGGCCACGCCATCTTCCACCACGGGCGTGACGTTGGCCAGTACCCAGTAATAATCGCCATTCTTGCAGCGGTTCTTGACCATGCCGCTCCACGAGCGGCCCGAGCGGATGGTGGCCCAGAAATCGGCGAATGCTTCCACGGGCATATCCGGGTGGCGCAGGATGTTCTGCGGCGCGCCGATCAATTCTTCCGCACTGTAGCCGCTGACGGCGATGAAGTACGGGTTGGCATACGTGATATTGCCTTGCAAGTCGGTAGTCGAGACGATGGTCTCGGTATCGCTCAGATTGATCTCGGTATCGCTGACGGGAAGATTAAGTCGCATGGTCGGATCCTTGGCTGTAGCCCGTGCGCAGACGGCAAACGGGGGAAATGCAGGGCGGCACCGCCGGGGCGGCAGTCTGCACCGATACATTAATTTTAATATTTAATTGTTAATTTAAATCGGCAATTTTTACTGGCGAAATTGCCTTGCGAATCTGCAAATGTTGCAGATGGCGGAGGGGCCGCAGGGGAGTGGAGCGCGCGGGACCGGAACAGCGTGACTGTCCCGGTGGCAAACAGCGAAGCGTTTAACGGGGCACGTAGCGCCAGCCTGCGTTCTCGAGCATGAAGGTCAGTTCCGTCTTGATGCCGTCCGGGCGGCTCGGCACGCTCAACTGCGTATCGCATACCAGGTAACCGGTCTGGCGCTTGACTTCGCATTCGTTGATGGCCTTGACCTGCATGGTGGTCTGCGCTTCCTGCATCTGCACATCCTTGGCCGCTTCCGGGTCGCGCGCCACTTCTTCCTTGGCCCAAGCGCGTATCATGGCTTGCGCCTCGGCCGGCGACGGTCCGGCAAATTTTGCGTGCTTGCGCTCGACGCCGACCCAGGTGCCGTTCTCGTTACGCAGCGGCAGCACGGTAAAGCCATCGCGCATGCCGGCGCTCATGCCCACCAGGCAGACGACTTCACCGGGCACTTCCAGCGAATCCTGGCAGCCGCGCAGGCTGGTGACCTTGATGGCGATCGGCACGCCCGATTGGGTCTTCGCCTGGGTCTTGGCCACGCCCGCCTGCACGGCGGCGTGGATTTGTTCGAGTGTCGGCATGGTTGCCGCCTGCGCGGGCAAGGTGGCGAACAGGGCGGCGGCGGTGAGGGCGAGAGTAGTCAGGCGCATGGGTGTCGGGAGTAGTCGTCAAAGGCCGGCAGTCTAGCACTTTACTAAAAGACAGCTGTTTCTATTGAGAATTATCGGCCGGCTCCGCTTCCGCGGCCAGGAAGGGACCGCCCGCATCGGCCTGCCCGCGCAGGCGCAGGCCGATGCCGCGCAACATGTCGACCAGTTCGCGCAAGCGCAAGCCCTCGTCCGTCAGCCGGTATTCCACTTTCACGGGCACTTCCGCGTAGATCGTGCGCGTCAGCAAGCCCGCTTCTTCCAGCGCGCGCAAGTCCAGGGTCAGCATGCGCTGGGAAATATTCGGCACGGCG
This sequence comes from Janthinobacterium foliorum, assembly GCF_978021625.1. Taxonomy (NCBI): domain Bacteria; kingdom Pseudomonadati; phylum Pseudomonadota; class Betaproteobacteria; order Burkholderiales; family Oxalobacteraceae; genus Janthinobacterium; species Janthinobacterium foliorum. The sequence continues at coordinate 45,028 of NZ_CDXDQE010000022.1, forward strand.
CGGCGGATTTCGCTGAAACGCTTCGGCCCCGCCATCAGATAGCTGAGCAGCACGATGCGCCAGCGCCCGCCCAGCAGGCGCATGGCTTCCTCCACGGCGCAGCCGGAGACATTGTGTTTCATGATGCTACTCCAGTCTGGTATAAAAAATGTACCTATACCACATTATTCTGCCTTCTTCCAAATAGTAACTGCAGCGGCTAGACTGCCCTTCCCTCAACCCACATGGAGTGTCGACTTGGAAACCACCCTGATCTACAGCGTGCCGTTCGGCTGCTCGTTCGCCGCCATCGCCGCCCTCGAATGGAGCGGCTTGCCGTTTCGCCTGGCCCGCGTGGAAGCGCGCGATCCGGCCAGCAAGCAGCATCCGGCCTTTCTCGCCATCAATCCCCTGAGCCAGACGCCGGCCCTACTCACGCACGCGGGCATGCCGTTGCTGGAAAGCATGGCGATCCTGCTGCATATCGCCGCCCGCGCGCCGCATAAAGGCTTGGGCCATGCGCAAGGCACGCCCGGCTACGACCACCTGAACAGCGTGCTGTCTTTCCTGCACACGACGTTTCATGCGGCCTTCATGCCCGCCTTCCAGGCAGCGCGCGCGGCGCAAGGCGATGCACGCGCCGCCGTCTGGCGCGAGATGGCCATCGAAAAGGTCAACCAAAGCCTGGCCCACCTGGAGCGCCTGCTGATCGGCCGCAGCTGGCTGGCCTCGGACACGGCGCCGAGCGTCGCCGACGCCTACCTGGCCGCCACGGCGCGCTGGGCCGAACCCCTGCAACTGGCGCGCCTGGACGACTACCCCCGCGTGGCGCGCCTGCTGGCGACGCTGGAACAAGACCCCGGCATCCGCTTCGCCCATGCCATCGAAGACGGCGTGCCGGCGGCCAGCCAGGGCGGTTTCCTGGGCCACGTGGCGCTCGACCAACTGGCAGCCAAGGCCGGTTAACCGGCGGTCAACTCCCGCTGGAGGCGCCGCTTTATTGCTATGATGTCGGGCTGCCGGCGGTACAGCCGGCCTCGTCAATATCATATCCATAACGTCGCACTATAAAAACGGGAGTTTGAATGAGTTTACGTCTGCTGCTCTTGGGAGCATTCAGTGCCGCCCTGGCCACCACCGCCGCCGTGCCGGCATGGGCCGCGCCACGCGGTTTCACCGTCGAAGACATGGTTGCCATGGAGCGCGTGGGCAGCCCCGTGCTGTCGCCGGACGCCACGCGCGTCGTCTACACGGTGCGCACCACCAACCTGGACAAGAACCGCGGCAACACGCAGCTGTGGATGATCGACCTGCGCGCGCCGAACGCGGCGCCACGCCAACTGACGCGCGGCGATGCCAGCGCCAGCGACCCTCAATGGTCGCCGAACGGCGACGCCATCTACTTCCTGTCCGGCCGCTCCGGTTCCTCGCAAGTGTGGCAGCTGCCCCTGGCTGGCGGCGAGGCGGCCAAGGTCACCGACCTGGCGCTGGACGTCGACACCTACCGTTTGTCGCCGCAGGGCGACCGCCTGGCCTTCAGCATGGGCGTCTTCCTCGACTGCGCGGACATCGCCTGCACGAAAAAACGCCTGGACGACAAAGCCAGGAACAAGGCGAGCGGCATGGTCTACGACCAGATGTTCGTGCGCCACTGGGACACCTGGGCCGACGGCCGCCGCAACGCGCTGTACTCGGCGCCCATCGACGCGGCGGGCAAGGTCAGCGCAGCGCCCGTCAGCCTGAGCGGCACCCTCGACGGCGACGCGCCATCGAAGCCGTTCGGCGACAACGGCGAATACAACTTCAGCCCGGACGGCAAGACCGTGGCCTTCTCCGTGCGCGTGGCCGGCCGCACGGAATCGTGGTCGACCAACTTCGACGTCTACACGATTCCGGCTATCGGCGGCCAGGCGCCGCGCAATCTCACGGCCGACAATCCGGCCTGGGATGCCAAAGCCGCCTACTCGCCCGATGGCCGCACCCTGGCCTATGTCGCCATGACCAGGCCAGGCTTCGAGGCCGACCGCTTCCACCTGGTCTTGATGGATGTCGCCACGGGCAAGAAGCGCACCGTGGCCGACGACTGGGACCGCTCCGTGGCCGACTTCCGCTGGACGCCGGACGGCAAGGCTTTCCTGGTGACGGCCGATGACGTGGGCCAGCACCGCCTGTTCCACATCGACGCGTCCAGCGGCAAGGTCACTGCCCTGACGGGCAAGGGTGCCGTGGGCGGCTTCGACGTGCGCGGCAATACCATCGTACTGGCGCAGGCTAGCCTGGCCTCGGGCGCGCAGCTGTACACGCGCAAGCTCGATGCCAAATCGGAAACGGCGCCGATGCAGCAGTTGACGAAGCAGAATGCGGCAGCCCTGGCCGACGTGCGTTTCGGCGAATATGAACAGTTCTCGTTCGCGGGCGCCGATGGCGAAACCGTGTACGGCCACGTCATGAAGCCATGGAATGCCAAGGCCGGCGAAAAGTATCCGGTCGCCTTCCTCGTGCATGGCGGCCCGCAGGGCAGCTTCGGCAACAGCTGGAGCTACCGCTGGAATCCGCAAGTGTATGCGGGCGCCGGCTACGCCACCGTCTTCATCGACTTCCACGGTTCGACCGGCTATGGCCAGAAGTTCACGGACGCCATCAGCGGCGACTGGGGCGGCAAGCCGCTGGTCGACCTGCAAAAAGGCCTGGAAGCGGCCGCCAGGAAGTTCCCATGGCTGGACCGCGAACGCAGCTGCGCGCTGGGCGCGTCGTACGGCGGCTACATGATGAACTGGATCGCCGGCAACTGGCCGGACGGCTTCAAATGCCTGGTCAACCACGATGGCGTGTTCGACAGCCGCGGCATGGCTTACGCAACGGAAGAGCTGTGGTTCACCGAGTGGGAAAACGGCGGCACCTACTACGATGCGCCGGCCAAGTACGAGCAGTTCAATCCCGTGAACTTCGTGAAAAACTGGAAGACGCCGATGCTGGTGGTCCAGGGCGACCTGGACTTCCGCATCCCCACCGCGCAAGGCCTGGGCACCTTCACGGCGCTGCAGCGCCGTGGCATCCCGAGCAAGCTGCTGGTCTTCCCGGACGAAAACCACTGGGTGCTGAAACCGGCGAACTCGCTGCTGTGGCATCACACGGTGCTGGACTGGCTCAATACCTACACCAAGAAGTAATCGGATGAATGTCGGATTACAGCCTTTGGCCTCGGCGGCCCCGCCTAATCCGACCTACGTTCACTCTTCATAACAAAAAAGCCGCACGGTGCATCCCGGCACAGCGCGGCTTTTTCCATGCGTAGGTCGGATTAGCGGCGCGCGCGCCGCGTAATCCGACACATCCACCATCGTTCAATACGCAGTGAGCGCCTTGGCAAACTTCACGATCCACAAGCGGCTTGGCCGCTCGCGGTCGTCGCCGCGCGCCACGCGGATGCTGTTGGCGGCGTTGCAGCCGACAGCGCTGCTGGTGACGATGACGCCGCCGGCGTCGACCGTGCACTTGGTCACGTCGGCATCCTTCACTTCCACGCCGGCCGCATCAAACACCTTGGTTTTCATGCCGAAGTCATTATCGTTGGCCAGCGCGATGGTCGAATCGTCGACCAGGGTCAGTCCTTCCGCCTTTTCCGCCGCCCAGCCGATGGCATTCAAGTCCAGCAGCAGGGTTTTCTTCAGCGGCGTGACGGCGGCCCAGTCGGCGCCGTTCACGGCCACGCCGCCCATGCTGCTTTTTTCCAGGTCCGACGTGGCGGCGTTGAAGGCGGCGGCCGAAATATCCGTGGCGGCCTTCAGTTCCACCAGCATCAGCTTGTTGAATACCTTGCCCGAGGGCGCGGCGCCCTGCTCGATGACGAGGAACTTGCCGCCGCCCAGCGCCACCATGTCGCCCAGCTTGGCATTGCCCGTCCGGCCATCCTGGTAGTCGGCGGCATTGAGCGGATACGCATACATCTTGCCGCTCGTGCCCGTCACCGGGTCGAATTCGATCCAGCGCGTGAAGCCGGCAAAGCGCTCGACCTGCTCGGCCTTCTTCGTCACCGCATACATGGCCGTGCCGTCGCTCAAGGGACTTTGCAGGAAGGCGTACAGCTTGTCGTTGCTCGTGTCCAGGGTCATGCCTTCCATGCCGCGGTTGGCGCGGCGCTTGGCGAACAGCGCCGGCAAGCCCTTGCCCGGCTCATACCTGGCCTGGATGACGCCGGTGGCCGCGTCGATCCTGATGATGAACGGGCCGTATTCATCCGAGACCCACAGCGCATTGCGCTTGGCGTCGACGACGATGGCTTCCGAATCGAGGCCGCCCGCATTGAAGACGGCCTTGCTGCCTGCGTCGAACTTCATCGCATCCATGACGGGGATCTCGGCTGAATTGCCCACCGCGCCCACCGGCACGGGCAAGCCAGAACTGTTCACGGTGGCGGACACCCTGATCGGCGTCGACGAGGCCAGCACGGCGCCGTTCTTGCCCACCGTGATCACGCCAAACGACGGCGTGAAGCTGGGCGAAGGAAAGATCTTGCTGCCGATCGTGCCCTTGCCCGATGGATCGGGCACCAGCGGGCCGTCGCCATTCGGGCCGCGGTCCGTCAAACCGTAGAATTCCAGGTCGCCCGCCGCATTCTTGCCTTTGTACGCCAGGCCCGATCCGTACGATGGCAGGAAGCCGTTCGGGAACTCGCCCTTGATTTTCGCGTTGGCGCCTTCGTACGGCACGTAGAATTTATCGGCCGCCTGGATCTGGTAGCGCGTCACCGTGACTTTTACCTCGCCCACGGGATTGGCCTGCGTCAGCGCCTCGTTGACGGGCGCGCCGATTTTTGACGCCAGGGTGTCTTCGAAATGCTCGCGCACCAGGGCGCGGCGCTCCGCATCGACCGTGCGTCCGGCGAATTTTCCGCCCACCGCCGCCAGGTGCGCGGCCAGCGCCGTGTTGAAGGCGGCGGGAGCGCCCGCAAAGTCCAGGGTCTTGCCGGCCAGCGCGGCCTTCACGTCGTCAGTCAGCTTGATGCCGTTCGACGGATCGCTGTCGTCATCGAGCAGTTGCAGCGCCAGCAGGCGGTTGACGACCTTGTCGTCCGCCACGTTCGTGCTGGCGGCCAGGGCCAGCGGCGTGACGATGGCGCCGCATGGCGCCGAGCCCAGGGCCAGGCCGCCCACGCTGAACGCCACCGTCTCGCCGGCGTTGCACATGAATTCGCCCTTGGCATTGGTGCTGGCCTTGGCCGCGCCGCCCGCCACATATTCGAGCCCTTCCACCGCGCCGTCGAGAAAGACGCCCGTTTGCGCCACGGGTTTGGCTGGCTCGTCATGGTTGTCGCTGCCGCCGCAGGCGGACAGGCACAGGGCGGCGGCCAGCGCCAGCAGGGTCAGTTTCGGGGTCGTCGTCACGGCAGTGTTCATGCATTCCTCGGCTAAGGTGGGTGGAATCAGCCGGGAAGATTAACTGGACAAAGTGACAAGCCCGTGACAGGCCTCACGCCTGTGGCATATCCGCCACGGGTCCGCCGATGCCGCCGAAGCGGCCGTCGGCCTGGCGCCGGAATTGCTTCGGCGTGACGCCCTTCACCTGCAGGAAGCGGCGATTGAAATTGGCCACGTTCTGGAAGCCCACGTCATAGCAGACGTTCGACACGTACTGGTCGGTATCCATCAGCAGCTGGCACGCCTTGTTGATGCGCAGGCGGCTGATGAAATCCGTGAAGCTGTTGCCCGTCGCCTTGCGGAAGAAGCGCGAGAATTTACTCAGCGACATGCCCACCTGCTCGGCCAGCATTTCCGCCGAAATGGGCTCGCGGTAATTGTCCGTGATGTAGTTGAGGACGGAATTGACCTTGGCCAGGGTGGCATCGTCGTCATACGAGCGCAAGGAGGCGCTCGACAGCAAGCGGTAATTGGCCGTGCGCGCCAGCTTGCTCATCAGCTGGACGAATTCGGCGAAGCGCTCGGCGCCGTGCGTGGCGCGGATGCGCGCCAGGTGCTGCTCCGCCGCGTGCCCCATCTCGAAAAACTCCACGCCGTAGCTGGAGCGCTCCAGCAGCGGCAGCAGCTCGCGCAATTCGGGGATGACGCGCGCGGCGCCCGCCAGCGGCGCGTGGGCGAACTGCACGATCATGTCGCGCAGGGCCACGCCCCCCTCCGGCACCACGTTCGAGATCCAGTTGTGCGGCAGGCGCGGCCCCGTCAGCACCAGATGGCCGGGCGAGAATTCGCCGATGTAGTCGCCCACGAACAAGCGTCCGCTGGTGGCGACGATCAGGTGCAGTTCGTATTCCTCGTGGCAGTGCCAGCGCACGCGCGAACTGGGGTAGCCGTGTTCCAGGTAATTGATGATGCCGTCATAGCTCTCGCGTTCCAGCTCGGGCGCCTTGCGCTCGCTGTCACGGTAGCCGTTCTGCCATGTGTGTTCCATGCTCGTCTCTTTGCAGGCTGTCTCCCGCCTTTGCCGCTAATGTACCGCAAAAAAAAACTACTCGCCAAAGCGGCCCAGCGCCTGCTGGCGGAATTCTTTCGGCGTCATGCCCTTGAGTTCGAGGAAACGCCGGTTGAAATTGGCCACATTATTAAAACCCGCCTCGTAGCAGATGTTGCTGACGTAGCGCTCCGTCTCCATCAGCAGCTGGCATGCCTTGTTGATGCGCAGGCGGTTGACGAAATCCGTGAAGCTGTTGCCCGTGGCGCTGCGGAAGAAGCGCGAGAACGTCCGCTCGGGCATGTCCACCTGCTCGGCCAGCTGCTTCAGCGAGAACTGGCTGCTGTAATTGTGCACGATGTAATTGATGGCGGAACTGATGCGCGCCAGGGCCGCGTCGTCGTCGCTCGACTGCATCGGCACCGTCGACAGCAGCTGGTAGTCGCTGGTCTGCGCCAGCTCGCCCAGCAGGGTCAGAAATTCGATGAAGCGCGGCAGGCCGCTGCTGTCGCGGATGCGCTGGAAGCGCCGCAGCGACTGCTCGCTGGCGCCAAAGAATTCCACGCCATGCAAGGCCCGCTGCAGCAGGGGGAAAATTCCCTTCAGCTCCGGGATGACGGCCGCCATCGAGGCCAGCGGCGGGTGCGAAAACTGGATCACCATGTCGCGCAGCTCCAGGCCTTCCGGCGGCGTGTCGAGCGAGACCCAGTTGTGCGGCACGCGCGGCCCCGTCAGGACCAAATGGCCAGGCGTGAACTGGCCGATATAGTCGCCCACAAACACCTTGCCGCTGCTCTCGACGATCAGGTGCAGCTCGTACTCGTCGTGATAATGCCAGCGCACCAGCGAATTCGGAAAGCCGTGCTCCAGGTAGCGGATGAAGCCGAAACTGCCTTTCGGCTCGAAGCCGGGCGTGGCGTCGCGCTGCTGTTCCAGCTCCATCTGCGGCTGCGGATATTCGGCCTTGCGTTGCATGGCGCGCCCTCCTCCGTCAAGCCACGATCCGTTCGAGCGCGGCGCGCGCCCCCAGTGCATACAGGCTGGCCAGCGCCTCGCCCACCGCCTGCGTGAACGCCGGCGTGTCGCTCAAGTCGCCGAACAGCTGGCGCAGGGACAGCAATGCCGTGGGGTCCGCGCCGCCATGCAGCGCCAGCTCGCGCAGGCGCGCCGCGTACGGATCGTTCAGGGGCATCTCGCGCCCCTGCTCGTCGCGGCCTTCCAGGTAGCGGAACCAGCATGCCACCGTGAAGGCCAGCAGCTTGATGGCACCGCCCCGGGCCAGCGCTTCGCGCACGGACGGCAGCACGAATTTCGGGATGCGCGCCGAGCCTTCCGTGCCGATGCGCGCCAGCTGGTCGCGCACGGCCGGATTCGAGAAGCGCTCGATCAGGGTCGCCTTGTACAGTTCCAGGTCGATGCCTTCCACCGTATCGAGCAGCGGCGTGACTTCGTCATCCATCATGCGCCGCACCAGCGCGCGGATGCCAGGGTCAAGCATCGCTTCATGCGCAAACGTGTAGCCCAGCTGCATGCCGATGTAGCACAGGGCCTGGTGGCCGGCGTTGAGCAGGCGCAGCTTCATTTTTTCATAGGGCAGCACGTCGTGCGTCATCTGCGCGCCGACTTTCTCCCAGGCCGGCCGGCCCTGCGGGAATTCATCCTCGATGACCCATTGGCGGAACGGTTCGCACACCACGGGCCAGGCGTCGATGATGCCGAACGTGTCGCGCACCAGCGCCCGGTGCTCATCGGTGGTGGCGGGCGTGATGCGGTCGACCATGCTGTTGGGGAAGCTGCAGTGCGTGGCCAGCCAGCGCGCCAGCTCCAGGTCGCGCAGGGCGACAAAAGCCAGCAGCATCTTGCGCGTCACGTCGCCATTGTTTTGCAGGTTATCGCAGGACATGATGGTAAACGGCGCCAGGCCCCGCTGGTGGCGCAGGGCCAGGGCCGCGGCCAGGTAGCCGAACGAGCAGCGCGGCGCCTGCGGGTGCGCCAATTCGTAGACGATGTCGGGATGCGCCGCATCGAATTCGCCCGTGCCCTGGTTGACGTAGTAGCCGCCTTCCGTGATGGTCAGCGAGACGATGCGCGTGCCCGCATCGGCCAGCTTTTCCAGCACGGCCTGCGGATCGTCGGGCGCATACAGATAATCGGCCACGCAGCCGATGATGCGCGCGACATCGCCTGCCGCGCTGCGCTCGACCACCGTATACAAGCCGTCCTGCGACTGCATGGCGTCGCGCATGGCCGCGTCATGCTCCAGCAAGCCCACGCCGCAGTAGCCCCATTGCGCATGGCCGGGCAAGGCCAGCAAATCGTCGAGATACACGGCCTGGTGGGCGCGGTAGAAACCGCCCACGCCGATATGCACGATGCTGGGCACGAGCGTCTCGCGCGCGTATGCGGGCACGCCGACGCTGGCCGGCAGCTGCGCCAGGGTCCCTTGTTTCAATGCGATGGCATCCATTACAGCGCTCCTTTCGCCGCCGCGTAGGTCTTGCCGGCGCGGTCAAAATAATGCACGAAGCCCGGTTCGAACGTCAGGTGCGTCTGCTGGCCCGGCTGCAGGCTGCTGCGCTCCGCGCCGCGCGAGACCACCTGCACATTGTTCGGCAGGCGCACATAGGTCAGGGTTTCCACGCCCAGCGACTCCACCAGGTCAACGGTGACGGGCACGCTGCCCGGCTGCGCCGCGCCCAGGTGAACGTGCTCGGGGCGGATGCCGACAAAGCCGTCGGCCTGCGCCGCGCTGCCCGCCTGTGCCAGCAGCTGCGGCGCGGCGTCGGCGGGCACCACGTTCATGCTGGGCGTGCCGATGAATTGCGCGACGAAGCGGTTGGCCGGACGGTCATACAGTTCCAGGGGCGAGCCGTGCTGCTCGATCTGCCCGTCGCGCAGCACCACCACGCGGTCGGCCAGGGTCATCGCTTCCACCTGGTCGTGCGTGACGTAGATGGTGGTGGCGCCCAGTTCGCGGTGCAGCTTGGCGATCTCGATGCGCGTCTGCACGCGCAGGGCCGCGTCGAGGTTCGACAGCGGTTCGTCGAACAGGAACACCTTCGGGTCGCGCACGATGGCGCGGCCGATGGCCACCCGCTGGCGCTGGCCGCCCGACAGCTCCTTCGGCGTGCGCTCCAGGTATTTTCCCAAGTCGAGGATGGCGGCCGCCTTGTCCACCTTTTCGCGGATGATGGCCGCATCGACGCCGGCCAGCTTCAGCGCGAACGACATGTTCTGGAACACCGTCATGTGCGGGTACAGCGCGTACGACTGGAACACCATCGCCAGGTCGCGCTTGGACGAAGGCAGGGCCGTGATGTCGCGTCCGTCGAGCGACAGCTTGCCGCCGTCGATCGGCTCCAGGCCCGCGATCAGGCGCAGCAGGGTGGATTTTCCGCAGCCCGATGGTCCCACGAAGACGACGAATTCGCCCTGGCGGATTTCCAGGTCGATGCCCTTGATGGCGCGGTGCTCGCCAAAGAATTTTTCGATATTGCTCAGTTGAAGGTAGGCCATGATTGTCTCATTTCTGATGTGTTTTCGATGCTTTCAGAAACCGCAGCGAGCGGTTCAAGTTCGGTTGGAGTAGCGGCGCTGTGCGGATGCGCAGCGAGCAACGGAGAGCCGAAATCGGGCCGCGCAGCAGGTTTATGGGGGCATCATTTATTTGACGGCGCCGAAAGTCATCCCCTGCACCAGTTGTTTCTGGCAGAACCAGCCCAGCGCCATGATCGGCGCGATGGCCATCAGCGACGCGGCCGACAATTTGGCCCAGAACAGGCCTTCGGGGCTCGAATACGAGGCGATCAGCCAGGCCAGGGTGCCCGCGTTGGAAGCACCCAGGTTCAGCGACCAGAACGATTCATTCCACGACCACACCATGCACACGAGGGCCGTGGAAGCGATGCCGCCCACGGACAGGGGCAGCACGACGTGGCGGAACTCGTCCCACACGGTGGCGCCGTCCATGCGCGACGCTTCCAGGATTTCGCGCGGCAGTTCCTTCATGCTGGTATACAGCAGCCAGATCATGATGGGCAGGTTCATCAGCATGAACATGATGGTCAGGCCGATGCGCGTGTCGAGCAGGCCGAAGTACTGGTAGCAGATATAGATCGGCATCAGGGCGCCCACGCCGGGCATGTAGCGCGAGCTGAGCATGAATTTCAGCAAGCCGATGGTGCCGCCCGTGGGAAAGAAGGCCATCGAATACGCGGCCGGGATGGCGATCAGAAGGCCGATGGCCGTCGACACGACGCTGGTAAACAGCGAGTTCCAGGCATAGCCGAAGTAGTTGTCGCGCGCCAGCACTTCGCGGAAGCTGTCGAGCGTTGGCGTGAAGAACAGCAGCGGCGGCGTGGAAATGGCTTGCCCTTCCGTCTTGAAGGCCATCAGGCCCAGCCAGAAGATGGGAAAGAACAGCAGCAGCGCGCACAGCCAGGCGGCGGCCGTGCGGCCATACAAGTTGAATTTGCCATGCATGATGGTCTCCTTATTTCGACAGGTTCTTGCCGATGACGCGCATCAGGAAGAAGGCGGCGATGTTGGCGATGAGCACGGCGAACAGGGCGCCGGCCGAGGCCGCTCCCACGTCATACGACAGCAGTGCCTGCTGATAGATCATGAAGGTGATGGTGGTCGTGTCGAAGCCGGGACCGCCGCCCGTGGTGGTAAAGATTTCCGCAAAGATCGACAGCAAAAAGATCATCTCGATCATCAGCACCACCGAGACGGCGCGCCCCAGGTGGGGAATGTAGAGGTAGCGCAATTGCTGCAGGTAGGTGGCGCCATCCATGCGGGCCGCTTCCAGCTGCTCGCGGTCCATCGATTGCAGGGCTGTCATGAAGATCAGGCAGGCGAACGGCAGCCATTGCCATGAGACCATCATGATGATGGAAAACAGCGGGTGGGCCGACAGCCAGTCGACGGGCGTGGCGCCAAAGAAGAGGCTGATCTGCGCGAACAGGCCATAGATCGGATTGAGCAGCATGTTCTTCCACATCAGAGCGTTGACGGCCGGCATGACGAGGAAAGGCGAGATCAGCAGCACGCGCACGATGGCGCGCCCCGGGAACGCTTCATTGATGAGCAGTCCCAGCGCCGTGCCCAGCACGACCGTGATCAGCATCACGGAAAACAGCAGGGTGAAGGTGTTTTGCAATGCCGGCATGAACGAGGCATCGGTAAAGAAAAAGTGGAAATTGGCCAGACCGTGGAAAGGATGGCCGCTCGGATCGAGCATGGAATAACGCACGAATGCGTAATACAGCGTGATCAGCAGCGGGATCACGGAAATGACGGAGACGGCGACCACGGCCGGCGTCAGCAAAGTCCGGGGGATAATGCGTTTCATAGGATTTCTCTTGGGGCAAGAAGGAACAATCGCCGGCAAAAATCTGGAGTCAGACCCGTCGGGGGAATGCGGCCCTATGGGACGCATTCCGATCCGAAGGACTGACCCCGGCTTTACGCTATTGGAGCAAGCAAACTATGCAGCAGGCTTACTTGTAGTACCCGCCCTTGCGCATCTCTCTTTCCGCCGTCTGCTGCGACAATTCCAGCGCCTGATCCACCGTCACCTTGCCCAGCAGCGCTGCCGCCATCTGCTGGCCGGCGGCCACGCCGATCACCTGGAATTCGGGGATGGAGGCGAACTGCACGCCCACGTACGGCGAAGGCGGCAAGGTGCTTTGCACGGCGCGCGTGGTGGCCAGGGCCTTGCCTTCGGCGGCGGCAAATTTCGCCACTTTCTGGAACTCGGGGCTCGCATAGGTCGATTTGCGCGTGCCCGTCGGCACGTTGGCCCAGCTGGTTTCCTTGGCCACCAGTTTCACGTAGTCCGGCGATGTGGCCCAGTTGATGAAGCGCTGCGCTTCATTCGGGTGCTTGGAACTGGACGGGATGGCGAGCGACCAGATCCACAGCCAGTTGGCGCCCCGCTCCGTCACGCCCACGGGCGACTGGGCGAACGCCACCTTGTCGGCCACCTTGCTTTGCTTGGGATCGGTGATGAAGGAGGCGGCAATCGTCGCGTCGATCCAGATGCCGCACTTGCCCTGGTTGAACAGCGCCAGGTTTTCATTGAAGCTGTTGGCGGCCGCGCCCGGCGGGCCGTATTTCTTCATCAGGTCGACATACATGTTGACCGCGTCCTTCCACGGCTTGCTGGTGAATTGCGGCTTCCATTGCATGTCGAACAGCTGGCCGCCGTAGGAATTGGCCATGGTGGTAATCAGCGCCATGTTGTCGCCCCAGCCCGGCTTGCCGCGCAGGCAGATGCCGTACACGCCGTTGGCCGGATCATGCAGCTTGGCCGCCACGTCGCGCAGCTGGTTCCAGGACGGACGGTCTTCGATGGTCATGCCCGCCTTTTTGACCAGGTCGCTGCGGTACATGATCATCGAGCTTTCGCCATAGAACGGCGATGCGTACAGCTTGCCGTCGCCGGACAGGCCTTCGCGGATGGCGGGCAGCAAGTCATCGATATCGTACTTGGCGTCCGGCTTGATGGGGATCAGCCAGTTTTTCTTGCCCCAGATGGGGGTTTCATACAGGCCGATGGTCATCACGTCGAACTGGCCGCCCTTGGTGGCGATATCGGTCGTCATGCGCTGGCGCAAGACGCCCTCTTCCAGGGTCACCCACTTGAGCTTGATGTCTGGATTGGCTTGCTCGAAGAACTTGCTGAGCTTTTGCATCTCGATCATGTGGCCGTTGTTGACGGTGGCAATGACGAGGTCGGTTGCGGCAAAGGCGGACGAAGCGAAGCAGAAAGCGCCGGCGCACAGCGCGGCAATGGCGGAACGTTTCATTGTGTGTCTCCAGTGTTTTTTGTCGTTGGCAATGCCTGAATACTTAGCACCACGACCACAATGTATCACCGCGCTTTGATACTTTCTGATACTCCAAAACCGCAATTCAATACTCTTTTGCAGCGCCGCTATGCGCGAGAGTATCGACATTGAGTAAAAACAACACTTTGAAAGAAAGTATCGCGACTTGTTCGTTTTGTATCAGGGTGGTTAAAAATGCGCTGCTAGACTTGGTTTTCGGCATTAGACCGTGCGCGGCAGCGACCTTCGGGCGCCGCCGCTACCACCTACATCCTTCTGGAGACCGCATGAACCGCACTGCATTGAAAGTCATCCCTGCCGCCCTGCTCCTCGTCCTCGCCAGCGCTTCCGCCGTTGCCGACCCCATGTATCCATCCGATGCCGAAGGCTTCCACGGCTACCTGCGCGCTGGCGCCGGCAGCAATACCTCGGGCGACGGCGGCTCGCAAGGCTGTTTTGGCCTGGGCGGCAATACCATGAAATACCGTCTGGGCAATGAGTGCGACGCCTACACGGAATTCGGCTACACCAAATCCATCGCCAAGTCCGGCGGCGTCAACTACCTGGCCACCATCTGGGTCAATGCCTATGCGCCGAACTCCGATTTCGGCGATCACAAGCTGGGCATCGTGAAAGCCTACGTCGAAGCGCAGGGACTCGATTTCCTGAACGGCGGCACGGCCTGGGTCGGCAAGCGCTTCTACTACCGTCCCGACATCCACATGCTGGATCTGCAATACATCAACATGAACGGCACGGGTGCCGGCCTGGACCGCATTCCCGTGGGCCCGGGCAAATTCTCGTACGCCTTCTTCAAGGATAACGACATCAACGCCCGCGATCCCGCGACGGGCGCCATCCTCGGCACCCGTTCGGCCGTGCGCCAGAACTTCATCTACGGCGACATTCCCGTCAACACCAACGGTACCCTGGACGTGGCTGCCACCATCATCACGGCCGAAGGTAAGGACAAC
>NZ_CDXDQE010000023.1:0-24258 GCF_978021625.1 Janthinobacterium foliorum
CCCCATCTGCATCGGCATGGCCATGCGCACGGCCTGCAGCGCTACCGCTGCGTGCCCTGCGGGCGCACCTTCAATGCGCTCACCGGCACGCCACTGGCTCGCCTGCGCCATAAATCGCTGTGGCTCGAGTATGCGGACTGCCTGATCGATTCCCGCTCGGTACGCCAGGCAGCCAGCCAATTGGGCGTGCACCGCAACACCGCGTTCCGCTGGCGCCACCGCTTTTTAGCCCTGGTAAAAACGGACCGGCCGCATTGCCTGCATGGCATCATCGAGGCCGATGAACTGTATGTACTGGAATCGCAAAAGGGCGCGCGGCATCTGACGCGTCCGGCGCGCCGCCGGGGCGGCCATGCCCGCCAGCGTGGCATTTTCAGTGCGCAAGTCTGCATCCTTGTGGCGCGCGACCGCACGGGGCAAACCCTGGCTTTCGTCACCGGACCAGGCGCGCTGACGACGGCGCAGCTGCATGACTGCTTGTCTCCCGTCATCGACAAGGATGTCTTGCTGGTGACGGACGGCCATGCCGCCTACCGGGCCTTCGCGCGCACAGCGGGGATCAGCCACCAGGCCGTCAACTTGCACGCAGGCATGCGCGTGCGCGTTGCCGCGCACGTGCAGAACGTCAATGCGTATCACAGCCGCCTGCGCGGATGGCTAAGAGCGTTTCACGGCGTGGCGACGCGCTACCTGCCAAACTACCTGGGATGGCGCTGGATACTCGACGCCAGACGCATCCGTTCACCAGAAACGTTATTGAAAGCAACATTGGGCGCATTCCCACATCTGACGGTGACATAGCCTTTTTAATTGCGGCACACTAGAAAAAAAGTTCTAGACAGGGTGTTCTAGAATCGGTATTCTAGTCGCCATGCTGAAAACTAACTCTATCCCCCATCCCACCGCCGCCGAACTGGATTTGCTGCGCATCCTGTGGCAGCGCGGTCCCTCCGACGCGCGCGCCGTGTATGAAGCCCTGGCCGCCGAGCGTGCCGACGCCAGTTATGCCACCGTGCTGCGCCAGCTGCAGCTCATGCATGGCAAGGGCATGCTGAGCCGCGATGAAAGCCAGCGGCCCCAGCTGTATGCGGCCGTCGAGGCGCAGGAGAAGCTGCAAACCAGCTTGCTCAAGGACTTGATCGGCAAGGTGTTTTCCGGTTCCGGCAAGGCGCTGGTGCTGGCCGCGCTGCGCGAGCACGTGAGCGATGCGGAACGGGCCGACATCGAGAAAATCCTGCGCCGCCAGAGTGGCGGCAGCGACGACGGCAAGGGCGCAAACAAGCCATGAACCTGCCCGCCATGGACCTGTTGCTGCCGGCGCTGGGCTGGGTGCTGCTGTATTTCGTCTGGCAAGGCGCCTTGCTTGGCGCCGCCGCTGCCACCGGCCTGTGGCTGCTGCGCGGCGCCGCGGCGCACTGGCGCTATGCGCTGTGCGCGCTGGCCTTGCTGTTGTGCATAGGCATGCCCGCCGCACACTTGCTGGCCCTGCTGCTGGGCGAAGCGCCTGTGCGGGCCCAGGCGTCCTCGGCGCTGCCCGCCTGGCGCCACGCCATCGACGCCTGGCTGCCCGCCCTGGTGCTGGCCTGGAGCGCCGGCGTCGGTCTGATGAGCTTGCGTCTGTGCCTGGGCCTGGCCTGGGTTGGCAAGCTGCGCCGCCAGGCCGTGGCGGTACCGGCCGTCTGGCAGGCGCGCCTCGACGCGCTGGCGCTGCGCATGGGCTTGCGCCAATCGCTGCCGCTCAAGCTGCATGCGGGGCTGTCCAGTCCCGTGACCCTGGGTTTCTGGCGCCCCGTCGTGCTGCTGCCCGTGTCCTTGCTGAGCGGCATGCCCGTGGCGCTGGTCGAAGCCTTGCTGGCGCATGAACTGGCCCACGTGCGGCGCTGGGATTATCTCGTCAATCTGCTGCAAAGCGTGGCCGAGGCGCTGCTGTTTTTCCATCCCGTCGTCTGGTGGCTGTCGGCGCGCATGCGGGCCGAACGGGAGCAGGTGGCCGACGCGCTGGCTGCGCAAGCCCTGCACGATCCGCAGCAGCTGGCCAGCGCGCTGCACGCCTTGTCGCTGCACGCCACGGCACAGCCCCGGCCTGGCTTGCTGCTGTCTGCCCGGGGCGGCGCGCTGCTCGCCCGCATCAGCAGCCTGATGGCGCCGGCGCCCGCCGCCACGGGCTGGAAGCTGGCCGTGCCCGCCTTGCTGCTGGCCTGCGCCACCTTGCTGATGCAGACGCAGGGCAAGCCTGCCGTCAGCGCGGCGGCCCTGGCCGGTGCGACCGCCGCGATGCTGGACTTGCCCGTCAGCGCCAGGCACATGCTGGTGTTCGATGACAGCACGGGCCAGGTATTGATGGCCAAGGATGCGGACGCCGTGGTGCCGATTGCCTCCATCACCAAGCTGATGACGGCCATGGTGGTGCTCGACGCGGGACTCGACCCGCAGGAACAGCTGCGCATCGTGCGCGCCGACGGCCATGCGTCGATGCAGCGCGACAGCCTGCTGGCCGATGGCGTGGCCGTGTCGCGCGCCGCTTTGTTGCAACTGGCGCTGCTGCCATCCGAAAACCGCGCCGCCGCCGCGCTGGCGCGCACCTATCCCGGCGGCCATGCCGCCTTTGTCCAGGCGCTGCAGGCCAAGATCCGCAGCCTGGGCCTGACCCGCACCCATTTGCGCGAGCCTGTCGGCAGTTCACCGGCAAATACCTCGACGGCCACGGAAGTGGCGAAGATCGTGGCCGCCGCCGCGCGCTACCCGGACATCGCCCGCATCACCAGCCACCCGCAGGCCAGCGTGGCCGTCAACGGCAAGTGGCGCACCTTGCGCAACACCAATCCGCTCGTCGGCGGCAAGGGCTGGGACATCGTGCTGTCGAAAACAGGCAGCAGCCACGAGGCGGGCAGCTGCCTGAGCATGCGCATGCGCAGCGGCGGCAGGAACGTCACCGTGGTGCTGCTGGACGCCGATGGCGCGCAGCGGCGCTCGCTCGACGCGGGCAATATCCGCGACACCCTGGCCGGCAGGATGGCCCCCATGTGATCCCCCCTGGCGCGCCGCGTCGCGGCCGCCTTTCTTTTTTACACTCTGGAGATGATGATGACACTATTGGCGAAGTTGATGCTGGCGACGGTTGCGACCATGTCGGCGGGTGCGCTGCAGGCAAAAGCGCCGGGACCGGTGCCGGCGCCCCAGCCGGATACCCCTGTCGATTGCGACAGCTGCAAGGCCTGGAATGCGGAAGTAGCGCCGTTCAATGTATATGGCAATACCTGGTACGTGGGCACGGCCGGCTTGTCCGCCGTGCTGGTGACCAGCCCACAGGGCCATATCCTGCTCGACGGCGCGCTGCCGCAATCGGCGCCGTTGATCATCAAGAACATCGCGGCGCTGGGTTTCCGCATTGAGGATGTGAAGTTCATCCTCAATTCCCACGCGCATTGGGACCATGCGGGCGGCATCGCCGCGCTGCAGCGCGCCAGCGGCGCCACCGTGGTAGCCAGCGCCTCGGGGGCCCTGGGGCTGCAAAGCGGCACCAACGGCAAGGACGATCCGCAATACCAGGCCCAGCCTGTCGTGCACGTGGCAAAAGTCGCCAAGGTCACGGTGGTGGGCGAGGGCGATGCCGTCAAACTCGGTCCCTTGGCGCTGACTGCCCACATGACGCCAGGCCATACGCCCGGCGCCACCACGTGGACGTGGACGTCATGCGAAGGCCAGCGCTGCCTGGACGTGGTGTATGCGGATAGCCTGAACCCGTATTCCAGCGGCGATTTTACTTACACGGGCAAGGGCAGGACACCCGATATCTCCGCCTCGTTTGCGGCCAGCATCGCCAAGGTGGCGGCCCTGCCATGCGACATCATCCTGTCCGTGCATCCGGATGCGACGGGCGTGCTGGACAAGGCTGCCAGGCGCAGCGGCGAGCATAATCCGTTCATCGACGCGAACGCCTGCCGCGCGTACGCGGCCAATGCGGACGCCATGCTGGCCAAGCGGCTGGCGAAGGAGCGCGGCGTGAGCGTGCCAGCGGCGGCTGCCGCCGCTGCGTCTGCCCGGCACGCGCACTAAGGGTTTTCCCCCTGCCGCGCGCTATGGCACGGCTGGGGATGCTTCCTCCTGGCCATCCCGCGCTTTCTGCAAGCGTTTCAGGAACACCGTCATTTCCTTGGCGGCCTGCAGGTCGCCTTGCTGCCGGGCTACGCTCACGCCCGTCGTCCAGGCGGCCTCGGCGTCATCCAGCCGGCCCAGCTGGTGCATGGCCTTGCCCAGCAGTTTCCAGGCGGCGGAGTAGCCGGGCTGCTGCACGGTGGCTTGCGCCAGGTGGACGGCGGCTTGCCCGGTGTCCTGCGCCTTCAGGCAGGCGTCGCCCAGGCCGAAGCGCAGCAGGGCGTTGTCGCGGCCGCTCTCCAGCAGTTTTTCCAGTCGTGCCCGCATGCTAGCCTCCATTAATATGCAAGATAATTCTTGTATATTAATCCTTCCCGCCCCAGGAAACAAGGTGGCGTTCACATGGCCATGTCCACCACCGGCTTGCCGCGCGCGCCGCCAGCTTGCGCCTCCTGCGCCGTGGACAGGGCAAGAGGGCGGGAATCGAGCCGACGTGCAGCTGGCCCGCGGCAGTCAGCCGATGCGCTTCCCGCAAGCGGGCAAGCGTGCGTGGGATTCTTGGCGCACATTTTTCGCGCCCACTTTAATGAGAATTGATTATCAATTATAATGCAAGGCTATTGCATTGAATTGCGCCATTGTCAGGAATCCCATGCTTGTGTTTTCACGCCGTCCCGTAGCGCTCCTGCTGGCCGCCGCCAGCCCGTTGGCGCTCGCGCTCGACCCTGCCGCAGCCGACAGTGCCGAGGCGCAGGAGGTCGTCACCGTCAAGGCCGAGCGCCAGCATTACCGCAGCCTGTCGGCCACCGGCGCCACGAAGACGGATGCGCTGCTGATGGACCTGCCGCAAAGCGTGCGCGTGCTGACGGGCGACTTGCTGCGCGACGCGGGCGTGACGACCCTGGCCGGCGCCCTGGACCTGGCCAGCGGCATGTCAAAACAGAGTCCGCTGGGCGGCCTGTGGGACAGCTACGCCATGCGGGGCTTCACGGGCGACCCGAATTTCGGCTCCGACTACATGGTCAACGGTTTCAGTTCCAGCCGCGGCTACAACGGCATGCGCGACGCGGCCAATACGCAGGCCGTGGAAGTGCTGAAAGGCCCCGCCTCGGCCCTGTATGGCCGGGGCGAGCCGGGCGGCACCGTCAATATCACGACGAAAAAGCCGCAGTTCGCGCCCGCATACAGCGCCGATTTTTCGCTGGGCAGCTTCCGCACGCGCCGCGCCGCCGTCGACTTGACGGGCCCCTTGAGCGACAGCCTTGCCTACCGCCTCAACGCCGCCCACGAAGAAGGGCACAGCTTCCGCGATACCGTGAAAGTCGAGCGCAGCCTGTTTTCGCCCTCGTTCCTCTGGCTGCCGGGCGAGCACACGAGCGTATCGTATGAAATCGAAGCCGTGCAGCAGCGCGCGCCGTTCGACCGGGGCGTCGTGGCCGTGCACGGCAAGCTGGGCGCCGTTCCCGTGTCGCGCTTCCTGGGCGAGCCGGGCGATGGCCCCATGACGGTCAAGTCGCTGGGCCAGCAGCTGTTCATCCACCACGCGCTGTCCGACGACTGGACGGTGCAGGCGGGCGCCTCCTACCGCGACAGCGCATTGGCGGGCTACTCCACCGAGGCGAACAAGCTGCTGGCCGATGGCCGCACCCTGAACCGCCAGCGCCGCCACCGCGATTTCTCGGCCACCGATGTTTCCGCCCGCGTGGAACTGCTGGGCAAGTTCAGGACAGGCGCGCTGGCGCACGAGGCGCTGCTGGGCGTGGACGCCTATCACTTCGACGACCACCGGGTGCAGCTGCGCCGCAACCCGTCCGCCGGCAATCCGTATGCCATCGATATTGATGCGCCCGTGTATGGCGGCAAGGCCGATCCGCTGGCCCTGTCCATCGATACGCAGGAGGGGCAGCGGGCGCGTGGCCTGTATGCGCAGGATCAGGTGGACCTGGGCGCGCACTGGAAGGCGCTGGTCGGCGTGCGCCACGATACGTACACGCAGGACGTGACGAACAATCGCCTGAACGTGCGCAACCGCCAGTCGCTGTCGGCCACCAGCCCCCGCGCCGGCCTCGTCTACCAGCCGTCGGCAGCCTGGTCGCTGTATGCCAGCGCGGCGAGGGGCTTCCGTCCCAACAGCGGCATCAGCATCGAGAACCAGGCGTTTCCCGCCGAGCGCAGCCGCTCGTACGAGCTGGGCGCGAAGCTGGAAACGGGCAAGCTGACGGGCACCGTGGCCATCTACGACATCCGCAAGAGCAACGTGCTGACGACGAATCCCGCCAACACGGATTTCGCCGTCGCGGCGGGCGAGGTGGGCAGCCGTGGCCTGGAACTGGACGTGTCGGGCGAAGTGGCGCGCGGCCTGCGCATTTCGGGCGCATATGCGTACACGGACGCCACCGTCGCGCGCGGCGACAACACGATCGTGACGGGCAGCCGCTTCGCCAACGTGCCGCGCCACGGCGCCAATGTGATCGCCACGCAGCAGTTCGCGCTGGGCACGGGCACGGCCAGCGTGGGCGGCGGCGTGCAATACGTGGGCGAGCGCCTGGGCGACGTCGCCATCAGCAGCCAATTCACCCTGCCGGCCTACACGACGGCCAGGCTGCTGGCGTCGTATTCGCCCGACGCGAAACTGCGCCTGGCCCTGAACGTGGAAAACCTGTTCAACCGCAGCTACTATGCAAGTTCCTACAGCCCCTTGTGGGTGGCGCCGGGCGCCGAGCGCACGCTGACCTTGAATGCGCATTACCGGTTTTGACGGTGGCGTTTTTTACCTGCCGTGCAACAGATCCAACGCACAGGCGGAAGACCGGGGTGGGACCATAAGGTCCGCTCCCCATTTCTGCCTGTGGTGCAAGCACGCTTGACGTGACGCGGCATTGTGTAGAACCAGCAGCATAAAGCCGGGGGCAGACCCGACGGATCCGATCCCGGATTTTTACGCAATAGTTCCGATCCCAGTTGCTGCCTGTGGGCTCAGGAACGTCACATGAACATCAACGTTTAAGCATGAATCAATGACCGCTACTCCTGATTTCGCCGCCCCCGCCACCTTGCGCGCCCGCATCGCCGTGATCGACGTCATGCGCGGCCTCGTCATGCTGATCATGCTGTTCGACCATGTGCGCGAAACCGTTTTTCTCCATCACCAGGTGAGCGACCCGATGGATGCGGCCGGTGTCGATCCTGCCCTGTTCTTCACGCGCCTGGCGGCCCACGTGTGCGCGCCCATGTTTGTCTTCTTGACGGGGCTGTCGGCCTGGCTGTA
This sequence comes from Janthinobacterium foliorum, assembly GCF_978021625.1. Classification (NCBI taxonomy): domain Bacteria; kingdom Pseudomonadati; phylum Pseudomonadota; class Betaproteobacteria; order Burkholderiales; family Oxalobacteraceae; genus Janthinobacterium; species Janthinobacterium foliorum. Next base: position 7,364 of record NZ_CDXDQE010000023.1, read on the forward strand.
TGCGCATCCGGCCGCCGGCCCGCGCAGCGCCACGGGTTTCCTGTTCAAGCGGGGCTTGCTCCTGATCGTGCTGGAACTGGTGTTCGTCAACTTCGCCTGGAGCGGGGCGTTTCCGCCGGCCGTGCTGTACCTGCAGGTAATCTGGGTCATCGGCCTGGCCATGATGGCGCTGGCCGTGCTGCACCAGCTGCCCTTGACAGTGCTGGCACTGCTGGGCGTGGCCATCATCGCGGGACAGCACCTGTTCACTTGCATGCATGCGCGGGAGGGCAGCGCCGGCTACCATGCGCTGACGGTGCTGCTGCAGCGGGGATACCTGGTGGCGGACGGTGCCATGAAGATCAAGGTCAGCTATCCGCTGCTGCCGTGGATCGGCGTGATCCTGCTTGGCTATGCGGCCGGTCCCCTGTATGCGCGCAGCCGCTCGCCTCAGGGGCGCCGCCGCTTGCTGCTGGCGCTGGGCGGCGGCAGCTTGCTGTTGCTGGGCGTGCTTCGCGGTTTCAATATTTACGGTGAAACCCTGCCGTGGGTAGCGGGCGACACGGCCTTGCGCACGGCCATGAGCGTGCTGAACTTCACCAAGTATCCGCCGTCGCTGGACTTTTTACTCTTCACCCTTGGCCTTGGACTGCTGGGTCTGGCCTGGCTGGAAAGCGTCGATAACTGGTTCACCCGGGCTTGCGCCACCTTTGGCGGCGCGCCCATGTTTTATTATTTGCTGCACCTGTATCTGCTGCTGGCCATCGGCATCACCTTGACCGCCGTGCTGGGCGCCAACCATGGCCAGCGCTATGGCGTCGAGCACATCTGGCAAGTGTGGCTGATCGCGCTGGCCCTGATGCCCGTGCTGTACTTTCCCTGCCGCGCGTTTGCCCGCTACAAGCGCACCTCGACACAGGCATGGGTACGCTACTTCTAAGCTCGCCTACTTGCAATACAGCCTGTCGATGCTGTGCGACGACGCCAGGTAGTGCCGCGTTTGCCAAGCGATGGCCACGCGGTAGGCGCATGGCGGGTCGAGCGCCACGTTGACGGGGAAGCCGCCATTGTTGCCCGATAAATGCGGCCCGCCCGCGCCGCCGCGGAACAGATAATTGCTGGGCGGTGGCGGCGGCGTGAAGCTGGCCGCCGGCAGCGGTGGCGGCGGATGCTGGATGCCATTGTTGTTGGAAATCGTGATGTTAAAGAAGCGCAGATGCGGATGGTCGATCGTGTACAGGATATGCACGAGGCCGCCGGCGATGGGATTGCAGGCATTGCTGCGCAATTCCTCCAGGTCCAGCGCCACGATGACGGGTGAATTGTCGAAGACGATGGAGTCGAGCCCGTCGCTGGCCACCAGCGCCAGGCTGATGCCGTCCCGCACTTCAAAGCCCAGGCGGTAGCGGCGTATCGGTTCGCTCTCGGCCGTCGTCAGGCTGCGCCCCGCGTCGAGGATGGGCAAGCCGCCCGGCAGCTTGGCCGGATGCAGGCTGGTGATGGCGGGGGTATTGACGGTCAGCAAATCGAAGGTGCGCAGGAAGATGCTGGGCGCCACGTTGACGATGGCCGTCGTGCCGTCGCGCATGTCCACCGTGACGGGCTTGCCATCGACCCTGATCCAGCCGCCTGGCAGCAAGTCGCCCGCGTCGACGATCACCTGGGCCGAGTCGGCCAGGCCCAGTCCATTCGTATAAAACACATAGCCGACGAGGGTGCCGAGGATTTGCGTCAAGGGTGCCAGGCTGGCCGGCGCCACGGTCGGCAGGGCCGTCGGGTCGTCGCTGCCGCCGGGCCAGGTCCACTCGCCGATGAGAAAGCGGTATTCCAGCGGATTGGCGGGGATGGCGCTGTTGCGCAGCGGGCAGTTGCCTTTCATGGTAACGCCGCCGGCAAAGACATACGAGGCGCCGGCGCCGCCCGCATAGCCTTGCGGGGAAAAGCCCGCCGCCGAGGGGAACGGATGGATATCGAACACTTCCACCTGCTGCCAGTGCGGCACGCCTTCCACGTCGGGCGGCAGGACATCCTTCGAGCACAATTCCACGCAGAAGCAGTGCCCCACGTTTTCGCGCCCGGGCTGGCGGCCATTGGCCTGGGTTTCCGACAGGATGGTCACGCTGCCCAGCTGCGCCGTGAAATACACGTCGGGTCCGCTGGCGAACTCCACGTTGATGAACGGGGAAAACGGCGTGAGCGTGAAGTCCGACGTCAGGTAGTCGATGCGGAAGCGTCCGCTGGCGTCCGTCACGGCGTCGCCCAGCGCATCGTCCTGCAGCCAGTCCGCGTCGAACGCGCGCACGGTGGCGCCGGCGATGGGCGCTTGCGGGGCGTCGCAGGTGCGCAGGCGGCCGCAGATGGTCCAGGCGCCGAAGCGGGCGCGCACCAGGCACCAGAAGCGCTGCGGCAGGCAATAATCCCAGACGGCAAGGAAATCATTGTCCACCTGGCGCCAGCGGGGCTGGATGGTGGTGATGGAAAATTGCAGCGGCACGGGCGCTTTCGGCCCCGGCTTCAGGTGCGGCACGGTGGGGCACAGCACGTCCACCTCGACGGCCTGGCCCTGGTAATCGCCTTCCAGGCTGAAACTGTAGTTGCCGTCGTCGTCCGTGCGCGCCTCGGCCAGCAGGAAGGGGGCCTTCGCCTGCACTTCTTCATCGGTGAGGATGGCGAAGGTTTCCTTGGCGCTGGCCACGGCCAGGGCCGTGACGTTTTGCGCATCGCGCGGCCGGTACAGGCGCACGATGACGTGCGACAGCGCTTCAGGACATTCGGCACAGATCAAGCCGCACAGCTTGCCGCGTAGGATGTAGGCCATGATGGCTCCCTTGCTGGTATGGACCTGCGCGCCGCTCGGAATGGCGGCGCTGTTACCAAGCTAGCAAAGGGACAGCCGATGGGCTTGATCTGGCTTAAACCTGCCGTCTATTTAATCAGCGCCAATACCTCGCGGAAACGCGGATGCTTGCAGTCGCGCAGCCACTCGAAGGCCAGCATTTCCACCGTCACCAGTTGCGCGCCCAGCTTGCCGAGGCGGGCCAGGGCCGCGTCGCGGCTGGCCGCCTGGCGCGAGCCGACGGCGTCGATGGCGATGGCGACATCGTAGCCGCGCTGCAGCAGGCCGATGGCCGTCTGCAGCATGCATACATGGGCTTCGCAGCCCGTGACGACGATCTGTTTGCGTCCGGCCGGCAAGATCTCCTGCAAGCCATCGAAGCAGGCGCCGAAATGCGTCTTGTGCAAGGTCTGTTCGCACAGCGCGGCGATCTCTTCCACGTTGGGCCCCAGTCCCTGGCGGTTTTGCTCCGTGCCCAGCACGGGCACGTCGAGCAGGCGGGCGATCCTGGCCAGGCGCAGGTTTTGCGCCAGCACGGCACCGGCGTCGTGGATGGCCGGCATCAAGCGGCCTTGCAGGTCGACGATGACCAGTACGGCCTGGCTTGCATCCATCAGCATGGCATTCTCCTTATTCGTATGGCGTGGCGACAGTGTAGCGCGCCGCGGCATGTTCACGCCGGCCAGCTGGGCAGGGCCGTCTCGCCCATCAGGTAGGCGTGGTTCAGCTCGATGGCGGTGCGCAGGTAGTTCCACAGGGCGCTGACCCGGGCGATGTTGCGCCGTTCGCTGGGGGAAATCATCCAGAACGAGCGCAGCAGGTCGATTTCGCCGTCGAGCACGGGCACCAGTTCGTTCGACTGCTGCGCCACGAAGCAGGGCAGGATCGCCAGCGCCTGGCCCGCGCGCGCCGCGTGGTATTGGGCCAGCACGCTGGTGCTGCGGAAGGCCCGCAGGGAATCGGGCGCCACATTGTCCATGTAGCGCAATTCCGCGCTGAAGACCAGGTCGTCCACATAGCCGATGATGGGGTGCTGCGCCAGCTGCGCCACGCTGGTGATGGGCGCGTGGCGCGCCAGGTAGGCGGGCGCGGCGTACAGCTTCAGCCGGTAGTCGGACAGCTTCGTCACCACGTAGGGGCCGGACAGCGGCCGTTCGATGGAAATGGCCACGTCCGCCTCGCGCTTGGACAGGCTGACGAAGCGGGGCACGGCGATCAGGTCCACGCTGATGTGCGGGTAGCGGCCGCAAAATTGCGCCAGGTGCGGCGCCAGCACGACGGCGCCGAAGCCTTCCGTGGCGCCCAGGCGCACCTGGCCCGACAATAGCCGGTTGTGTTCGCCCAGTTCCTCGGTGGCGGCGAACACCGTGCTTTCCATCGTTTCCGCGTATTCCATCAGGCGGTGGCCCTCGGGCGTCAGCTGGTAGCCCACGTAGTTGCGGTCGAACAGCTGCGTGCCCACCTGTTCCTCGAACTTGCGCATGCGGCGCGACACGGTGGAGTGGTCGATGCCGAGCTTTTTCGCCGCATCGACGAGTCCCGCGCTGCGCGTCAGCTCCAGGAAGACCCGCACATTGTCCCAATCGAGCACCATGTTCTCCTTGTGCATTTTTGCAAAGGAATTATGCATGAATTTCACTTGAATGCATATTTTTACACATGCAGAATGCGGATATACATATAAGAAAAACCCTTACCCCTCAGGAGACACCGCATGAAAAAGACCGTTCTGGCCCTGGGCGCGCTGGCGCTCACCCTGTCCTTTCCCGGCGCGCAGGCGCAGATTTCCGATGGCGTCGTCAAGGTCGGCATCCTCACCGACATGTCCGGCCCGTATTCGGCCATGGGCGGACGCGGCTCCGTCGTCGCCAGCCAGATGGCCGTCGAGGATTGTTTAAAGGCCGAATGCAAGGGCATGAAAATCGAGATCCTCTCGGCAGACCACTTGAACAAGGCCGACATCGCCGCCTCCAAGGCGCGCGAATGGCTGGACCGCGACAAGGTCGACGCCATCGCCGACCTGACGAATTCCTCGGTGGCCCTGTCCGTGCAAAAGCTCATGAAAGAGAAGGGCGGCATCGCCATGTTCAGCGGCCCGGCCACGGGACGCCTGACCAATGAAGACTGCTCGCCGAACGGCTTCCACTGGATGTTCGACACGTATTCGCAGGCGGCCGGCACGGCGGCGGCATTGACCAAGCTGGGACAGAAATCGTGGTACTTCGTCACCGTCGACTACGCCTTCGGCCATTCGCTGGAAAAGGACGCCAGCGATGTCGTCAAGCGCAATGGCGGCACGGTGCTGGGCGCCGTGCGCCATCCGCTGAACGCCTCGGATTTCTCGTCTTTTCTGGTGCAGGCGCAAGGCTCCAAAGCGCAGGTGATCGGCCTGGCCAATGGCGGCGCCGACACGGTGTCGGCCATCAAACAGGCGCGCGAGTTCCGCATCGGCAGCGGCAAGGACCAGCGCCTGGCCGCCTTGCTCGTGTTCCTCTCCGACGTGCATGCGCTGGGGCTGGACACGGCCCAGGGCCTCGTCTACGCGGACGGCTTTTACTGGGACTACGATGACCGCAGCCGCGCCTTCGCCAAGCGCTTCGAGGCGCTCAACAAGGGCGCCAAGCCGACCATGGTGCAGGCGGGCGTGTATTCCAGCGTCTATCACTACCTGAAATCGGTGGCGGCGGCGAAGAGCGACGACTCGAAGATCGTCGCCCAGAAGATGCGCGAACTGCCCATCCAGGACGCCGTCATGCACAATGCCTCGATCCGCCCCGACGGCCGCGTGATCCACGACATGTACCTGGTGCAGGTGAAGACCCCGGCCGAATCGAAGGGCGCCTGGGACTACCTGAAAGTGCTGTCCACCATTCCCGCCGACCAGGCGTTCAAGCCGATGGATGCGGCGGCGTGCAACCTGGTCAAGAAATAATTTTCGGCGGATCAGCAGAGTGCCGGGGGCAGACCCGCCGGGGGGATTTTCCCTGGCGGGGAAAATCCCGATTCCGAAGGAACTGACCCCAGATTTCCGCTGCTGTGACGCGACTTTTGCGTATCGAATTATTGGAGCCTCACATGAACCAAGCCCTCACCCAAGTCCCCGCCGTCCCCCTGCATATCGGCGGCAAGCACCATGCGTCCGCCAGCACCGAATGGCGCGACGTCGTCAACCCGGCCACCCAGGAAATCGTCGCCCGCGTGCCGTTTTCCACGCCCGATGAAGTCAACCTGGCCGTCTCCACGGCCAAGGAAGCCTTTAAAACGTGGCGCAACACGCCGCTGGCGGCGCGCATGCGCATCATGCTCAAGTACCAGCACCTGATCCGCGACAACATCGCGGCCTTGGCCGAACTGATCACGCGCGAGCACGGCAAGACGCTGCCCGACGCGGAAGGCGAAGTCATGCGGGGCCTGGAAGTGGTGGAGCACGCGTGCTCGATCGCCACGCTGCAGCTGGGCGAGATCGCGGAAAACGCGGCCAATGGCGTCGATGTCTACAATATCTACCAGCCGCTGGGCGTGGGCGCCGGCATCACGGCGTTCAACTTCCCCGTCATGCTGCCGTGCTTCATGTTCCCCATCGCCATCGCCTGCGGCAATACCTTTGTCTTGAAACCGTCGGAGCAGGACCCGTCTTCGTCCATGTACCTGGTCGAACTGATGTACCAGGCGGGCTTGCCGGCCGGCGTGCTGAACGTCGTGCATGGCGGCGCCGACGTCGTCAACATGCTGTGCGACCATCCCGACATCAAGGCCGTTTCCTTCATCGGCTCGACGCACGTGGGCACGCATGTGTACCGCCGCGCCAGCGAGTCGGGCAAGCGCGCGCAGTCGATGATGGGCGCGAAAAACCATTGCGTGGTGCTGGCCGACGCCAACAAGGAACAGGCCATCAATAACCTGATCGGCGCCGCCTTCGGCGCGGCCGGCCAGCGCTGCATGGCCAATTCCGTCGTGGTGCTGGTGGGCGAGGCCCGTTCCTGGCTGCCGGAAATCGTCGCCCGCTCGAAGGCGCTGAAAGTGGGGCCGGGCAGCGACCGCGAGGCGGACCTGGGCCCGATGGTGTCGAAAGCAGCCATGCAGCGGGCGGAAAAGCTGATCCAGGCGGGCGTGGACGAGGGCGCGCAGCTGCTGCTCGACGGCCGCGGCCACAAGGTGGCCGGCTACGAGGGCGGCAACTTCATGGGGCCGACGATTTTCTCCAAGGTGCAGGCATCGAACTCCGTCTACACGCAGGAAATCTTCGGCCCCGCCATGTGCGTGGTGGAGACGGACACGCTGGACCAGGCCATCGCCTTCATCAACGCCAACCCGAACGGCAATGGCACGTCGATCTTTACGTCGTCCGGCTGGGCCGGGCGCAAGTTCCAGAACGAGATCGACGTGGGGCAGGTGGGCATCAACGTGGCCATTCCCGTGCCCGTCGCCTATTTCAGTTTTACTGGCTCGCGCGCCTCGAAGCTGGGCGACCTGGGGCCGAACGGCAAGCAGGCGCTGTACTTCTGGACGCAGACCAAAACCGTCACGGCACGCTGGTTTGCCCCGGACGACGGCGGCAGCGGCGTCAATACCACCATTTCGATGAAGTAGGGAGGCAATCATGGGTACCAATATCGTTTTTATTGGCCTGGGCAACATGGGCTTGCCCATGGCGCAGAACCTCGTGCGCGCCGGCCACGCCGTCACGGGATTTGACCTGGTGGCGGACAGCGTGCGGCAGTTCGCCGACGGCGGCGGCCTGGTGGCCGACGACCAGGCGGCGGCGATAGGCCAGGCCGACATTGTCATCACCATGCTGCCGGCCAGCCGCCACGTGCTGGGCGCCTATCTCGGGGAGGCGGGCATCCTGGCGCAGGCGCGCCCCGGCACGCTGCTGATCGACTGCTCGACCATTTCCACCGAGGCGGCCCGCCAGGTGGGCCGCGCCGCGCAGGAAAAAGGATTGCCCATGCTGGACGCGCCCGTTTCCGGCGGCACGGCGGGCGCCACCAACGCCACGCTGACCTTCATGGTGGGCGGCGAAGAAGGCACGGTGGCGGCCGCGCGTCCCTATCTGGAAGCCATGGGCAAGGCCATTTTCCATGCGGGTGAACTGGGCAGCGGCCAGACGGTCAAGATCTGCAACAACATGCTGCTGGGGATACTCATGATCGGCACCAGCGAAGCCATCCGGCTGGGCGTGGCGAACGGGCTGGACCCGAAGGTGGTGTCGGAAGTGATGGCGAAAAGCTCGGGCCGCAACTGGACCCTGGAAGGGTACAACCCGTGCCCGGGCGTGGCGGACAACGTGCCCGCCTCGCGCGGCTACGCGGGCGGCTTTGGCGTCGACCTGATGCTCAAGGACCTGGGCCTGGCCGTGGAAAGCGCGCTGGCCAGCGGCGCGGCCGTGCCCCTGGGCGCCTTGGCGCGCAATTTATACAGCCTGCACAGCAAGGCAGGCGCGGGCGCGCTGGATTTTTCCAGCATTTACCAGATGCTGGGGAAAGAGTAAGACCTGGAGCGCCGGACAAAACCGTAGCGAGCGGCAATGATTTCTGGCCAGGAAGCGCAGCTGTGCTCCAGCACAGCATGCATCGCCGGCCGCAAGGCGCGGCGCGCAGCAGGTTTGCTCGGGAGTTAAGGTTGCTGGGCCTGCAGGGCGGCCAGTTCCGCCTTGGCTTTTTCCAGCTTGCCTTCCAGCTTGGCGATCTTTTTCGGTTCTTTATTGGCTTCCTGGGCCAGGCGCAGCGAACGCTCCGTCTGGTTCACCTTGGCCTGCGCCTTCAGGATTTTCTTGTTGTGGCGTTCGACCAGGGTGCTGTCGCGGCAGTGGGCGTTGACTTCGTCGAGCGCGCGCGTGAGGCCCGCGACCTTGTCGGACAGGCCCTGTTCTTTGGCCTGGCGCAATTCGCTGCGGATGCTTTCGCGCTTGGCGGCGCAGCCCGTCAACTGGGTATCGGCGGCGCTGGCGCCCACGGAGGCAGCGGCGAGCAGCAGGGTCAAGGCGGTGGTGGCGAGGCGGTTCATGGCGGTCCTGGGTGTGGGGGTTGAGTTGATGCAATGTAAGCCTGCCGGCGCGCCGTGTCAAACCCGTCCTGTCATGCAGTGCGCGCCTCATGGGCGCGGCATCGGCTACCATGCGTGTTTTCTTCTTTCCGATTCCGCCGCATGCCCAAGAAATTATTGCTGCTACTCCCATTGCTGTTGCCGCTGTCCGCCCTGGCCCAGACGTCGCCCACCTTGCTCGACCTGCAGCTGATCGCCGTCGAGGCCAGGGCGGATGCGTCGTCCAGCAGCCCGGAAAGTCTCGCTGAATTTGCCGAGACCCGGCGCGCTGCCGACGCGGGCGACGTGGAGGCGCAGCTGGAACTGGCGCGCATGCTGCAGCTGGGCGTCGGCGCGCCGCAAGACACGGCACAGTCGATGGCCTGGATACGCAAGTCGGCCGAAGGGGGCCATGCGCCCGCGCAGGCAGCGCTGGGGCTGGCCTACAGCGTGGGCGGCAAGGTGCCCATCGACCGCGTGCAGGGCGAATACTGGCTGCGCAAGGGCGTGGCGCAAGGCGACGAGCTGGCGCAAACCATTCTGGCGCTGGAATTCATCGATGGCGACAGCAGGCCGGAAGAACAGGCGCTGGCCATCGCATGGTTGAAAAAGGCGGCGGAACAGCACTTCGTGCCCGCGTATAACGCCCTGGGCGAGCACCTGATGCGCGCGGCCGCCAACGATGAGCAGCGCAGCGAGGCCTTCGACTGGTATTACAAAGCGGCGCGCGAGCAGGAGCCGGCCGGCATGCGCAACCTGGCCCGCGCGCACGAACTGGGCCTGGGCGTGGCGCGGTCCGACAAGCTGGCCCTGGTCTGGTACGAGCGGGCAGGATGGCGCGGCGACGTGCCCGCCATGCGGCGCATGCTCGATGTGTATGCCAAGGGCGAACTGGGACAACAGGCGAATGCGGAAGACGCCGCCGCGTGGCGCGAAAAACTGGCGCAGAAGGAAAAGAAATGAAGGCCATGCTGTTCATATTAAGCCTTGCGTTGGCGCAGCCGGCGTCCGCCCAGCCGGCAGAGGCACCTGCGCCGCGCCAGCATCCGGCGCTGGCCGACTTCGAGACCAGGGGGCTGGACGAGATGCGCGCGCGCGTGCAAGCCGTGATCGACCGTCCCGCCGACCTGTCGCCGGACAAGGTCGCCGCGTTCGAGAAGGCGCGCCTGGCGGCGCAAGGGGGCGATGCGGCCGCCCAGCTGGACGTGGCGCAGATGCTGCACGAAGGCGTAGGCGCGCCGCGCGACCGCGACGCCGGCCTGGCGTGGATGCGGAAGTCCGCCGAAGGCGGTTACGGCCCGGCGCAGGCTTTCCTGGGCGTGGCTTACACGCTGGGCCAGGGCATGGAAATCGACCGCAAGCTGGGCGAATACTGGTCGCGCAAGGGGGCCGCGCAAGGCGTGGAGCTGGCCAACTACACGCTGGCCATGCACTACGAAACCATCCGCAGCAGCCCGGAAGAACAGGCGCACGCGCTGCACTGGCTGAAGTTTTACGCCGAAAATGGCTTCATTCCCGCCTACAATGAGATCGGCTACCGCCTGATGATGACGGCGAGGGACGACGCGCAGCGCAAGGAAGCGTTCGTCTGGTACACGAAGGCGGCCAAGGCGCTCGATCCGTCCGGCTTGAACAATGTCGCCTATTCGTTCGAAGTGGGGCAGGGCGCACCGCAGAACGACGAAGCGTCCCTGTTCTGGTACGAGCTGGCGGCCATCGCCAAGAGTCCGCCGGGCCAGACGGGTTTTGCCCGGCTGCTGGAACAGGGGCGGGGCGGAACCCCGCGCGAAGGACCTGCGCCGCCGCCGTTCGCGCTGTATCTGCTGGCTGCCAGGCAGGGCGACGAAGAGGCGATACAGCGGCTGGTGAAAGTGTTCGAGAACGGTGAGCTGGGGCAGCAGGCCAGCCCGATCCGCGCGGCGCAGTGGCGCGAAAAGCTGCACATGCAGAAGCTTCCCTGATAGACCGAGACGGCGCGAAAGCGGCATGCTATCATCATTGTTATCGATAACAATTATATGAGATATTCATGAATCCCGATTTCCGTTCCCAGGACATGCTCGAAGCGCATATTCTGCACACCATGCGCTTCTACCACCCGCGCGCCATCGACCCGAGCGGCGGCTTCTATCACTTCTTCCTCGACGACGGCACGGTGTATGACGCCAGCACCCGCCACCTGGTCAGCAGCACGCGCTTCATCTTCAACTACGCCATGGCTTGCCGCCGCTTCGGCGGCGACGACTACCAGGCGGCGCTGCGCCACGGCGTGGCATTCCTGCGCGACGCGCACCGCGACCCGGCCACGGGCGGCTATGCCTGGCAACTGACATGGCAGGATGGCGTCAAGACGGTCGACGACGGCGCCAACCATTGCTATGGCCTGGCCTTCGTGCTGCTGGCATATGCGCATGCGCTGCAGGCGGGCCTGCCGGAAGCGCGCGCCTACCTGGACGAAACCTTTGAATTGATGGAGCAGCGTTTCTGGCTGCCCGAGCACGGCCTGTACGCGGACGTGGCCAGCGCCGACTGGGCCACCCTGGACGGCTACCGGGGCCAGAACGCCAACATGCATGCCTGCGAAGCCATGCTGGCCGCGTTCGAAGCGACGGGCGAGGCGCGCTACCTGCACCGCGCCGAGACCCTGGCGCACAACATCACGGTGCGCCAGGCGGGCCTGGCGAACGGCATGATCTGGGAGCACTACAAGCCTGACTGGTCGATCGACTGGGACTACAATCTGCACGACAAGAGCAATATCTTCCGTCCGTGGGGCTACCAGCCCGGCCATTTTACGGAGTGGGCCAAGCTGCTGCTGATCATGGAGCGCCACGCCAGGTTCATGGCTGGTCCGTCCGACTGGCTGCTGCCGCGCGCGCGTGAACTGTACGACACCGCCCTGGCCAAGGCCTGGGATGGCGCGCATGGCGGCATCCATTACGGCTTCGGCCCGCACGATGAAATCTGCGATGGCGACAAATATTTCTGGGTGCAGGCGGAGAGCTTCGCCGCCGCCGCCGTGCTGGCCGCGCGCACGGGCGATGAAGCCTACTGGCGCAGTTACGACAGCATCTGGGACTACAGCTGGAAGTACTTCGTCGACCACGAACACGGCGCCTGGTACCGCATCCTCACGCCTGAAAACCGGAAAATCAGCAACGAGAAAAGCCCGGCCGGCAAGGTCGATTACCACACCATGGGCGCCTGCTATGAAGTGCTGAACGTGATTGGCGGTGCCGCATGAGCGCCGCCGCTTTTCCCAATTTCCCCGCCTTTGTGTCGGCCGGCGAAGCGTTGACGGACATGCTGCGCACGGGCGCGGACGAGTGGAGCAGCCAGGTGGGCGGCTCGACCTGGAACGTGGCGCGCGTGATGGCGCGCCTGGGCGTGCCCAGCGCCTTTGCCGGCGCAATCAGCCTGGACGTGTTCGGCGACGCGCTGGCGCAGGCCACCGACGTGGCGGGCCTGGACATGCGCTTTTTGCAGCGCCATGCGAAGTCGCCGCTGCTGGCCATCGTGCATGAACTGCATCCGCCCACGTATTACTTCATCGGCGACGACAGCGCCGACCTGCATTTCGACGCGGCCCTGCTGCCGGCCGGCTGGATGCAGGGCGCGCAATGGGTGCATTTCGGCGGCATCAGCCTGGCGCGCGAGCCGCTGGCGGGCAAGCTGGTGGCGCTGGCGCAGGAACTCAAGGCGGCCGGCGTGAAGATCAGCTATGACCCGAACTTCCGCGTCATGATGGATGAGCGCTACGACGCCACCCTGCACCGCATGACGCAGCTGGCCGACGTGGTGAAGGTGTCCGATGAAGACCTGGCGGGCCTGTTCCGCCACGACGACGTCAACGGCGCGTTCGCCACCCTGCGCAGCTGGAATCCGCAGGCCACCTACCTGTACACCTGCGGCGCGCAGGGCGCGGCCCTGTACCAGGGCGAGCAGGTGTGGCAGGCGGCGCCGCCGCAGATCGAGGTGGTCGATTCCGTGGGCGCGGGCGATGCCAGCATCGGCGGCTTGCTGTACAGCCTGATGTACCGCCCTGACGCGCCCTGGGGCGAGCACTTGCGCTTTGCCATGGCGGCCGGCGCCGGCGCCTGTCTTGCCGCCGGCGGCTCGCCGCCTTCCGTGGAACTGGTGGAGTCGCTGGCGGCGCGCACGGTGGTGCGCTAGCCGTGCCAGTCCAGCGCTAAATGCCGGTGTCAGGCCGGGCGGGTCTGGCCTGACGTAGCGGGGCCCGTCGACGCCCGCGTCATCAATGTGTACGCCATCAGGTGATGCGTGGCGGGCGCCAGTTCTCCCGCGCGGCGCTGGCGGATCTCGTCGATCACCAGGGTGACGGCGGCGCGCGCCATGTCCGCAATGGGCTGGTGGATGGTGCTCAGTTCCGGCCACACGGTGGTGGCGACGGGCGTATCGTCGAAGCCGCACACGCTCAATTCCTGCGGCACCTGCAAGCCCATGCCGTGCGCCACGGCCAGGGTGGCGGCCGCCATGTCGTCGTTGCTGGCAAAGATGGCGCTGGGCAGGGTCGCTGCGGCCAGCAGCTGGCGCGCCGCGTCGAGTCCCGAACGGTAAGTGAAATAACCCTGCGCCACGCGCTGCGGCGCCACGGCCAGTCCCGCGCCGCGCATGGCGTCGTCGTAGGCCTGGCGGCGCAGCAGGGCGGGCGTGTGCGCCGGGTCGCCTTCGATGAAGCCGATGTCGCGGTGGCCCAGCGCGAGCAGGTGGCGCATCATGGCCAGCGCGCCCTCGTAATCGTCGATGCGCACGGCCGAAACGTCCGGCGACGGGCGCGCCGTGGCCACGGCGATGGCGGGGATGCCCATCTGGTTCAGCTGTGCCAGCACGTGCGGCGAATCGCACAGGGGCGGCGGCACGAGGATGCCATCCACGCCGGCCGCCACCAGGCAGTCGATGGCGGCGCGCTGGCTGGCGAGGTCGCCGCAGCGTTCCAGCAGCAGCTGGCCGCCGCCCTGGCGGCACTGGTCCATGGCGCCGACCAGAAACTCGCTGAGGAAGGCCGCGCTGGGGTTGCTGTACAGCAGGCCGATGCGCAGGGTGCCCGTGCGGGCGGCCCTGGCCGCCAGGTTGGGCTGGTAGTGCAGGCTGGCGATCGCCGCCTCGACCTTGCCGCGCGTGGCGGCGCTGACGCTGGCGCGCCCGTTGATCACGCGCGACACCGTCATGGCCGATACGCCGGCCACGCGCGCCACGTCGTGCACGGTGGCGCCGCTGCCGGCATCAGTGGCGGCGGGCGCCGCCTTATTCGAGGTGGCCACCGAACTTCAGCTTGCCGCTGATGCGCATGCCGTGCAATTGACCCTCTTCCAGTTCGGCGGCGCTGGTGCGCTGCGCCGTGTCGCGCCGCGCCAGCCCGACGGAGAGGATATCGAGCATCATCAGCTGCAGCAGGCGCACGATCATGGGCACGAAATTGAGGTTGCCTTCCGGGTGGTTCAAGGTCAGCAGCACGTCGGCCAGCTTGGCCAGGGGCGAGCCGCTGGCCGTGATGGCCAGCACGCGCGCGCCGCAGCCCTGCGCCACTTTCACGGTGCGCAGCAGGTCGGGCAGGGCGCCCGAGCGCGAGATGACCAGTGCCACGTCGCCCGGTTTCAGCATGGCGGCGCTCATTTCCTGCGCCTGCGGGTCGGCGAAGAAGCTGCTGACGATGCCCAGGTTGAGCAGCTTTTGCTGCATGTCGTCGGCCACCACGCGGGCGCTGCCCACGGCCAGCAATTCCACCCGCTGCGCGCCGCGCAGCAGCTCGATGGCGGCCGTCAGCGCCTTCACGTCGAGCATGTCGCGCAGGGCCAGTGCGGCCGAGGCGTTATTGCCCAGCACCTTGCGCGCCAGTTCCGCGTCGGAGTCCGAAATCTCCACGTGGCAGTGGGCCACCGTGATGGCGCCGCCCGTCAGGCCGGATGCCAGCTTGAGCTTGAAATCGGCCAGGCCCTGCACGCCGATCGAGCGGCAGAAGCGCATCACCGTGGGCTGGCTCACGCCGACGCGCTGGGCGATTTCCGCGATCGGCAGGGTCAGCATGGCGTTCGGTTCCTTCAGCACCCAGTCGGCCACCTTGCATTCCGATGGACTCATGCGTCCGCGTGCCTGGCGCACGGATTCGAGCACGGGCGCGCCGGTATGGGCGCGCTTGAGCTTTTGCGCCAGGATGGCGGCAATTCCCAGGAAGGTCGGCAGTTCGGCCGTGATCAAAAAGGTGGGAATCTGCGCCAGGTATTCGTTCAGGCGGCCCTTCTGTTCGAAGCGCGCGCGGAATTGCGACTGCTCGAACAAGGGGCCCAGGCGCGGCACGATGCCGCCGCCGATATAGATGCCGCCCAGCGCGCCCAGGGTCATGGCCACGTTGCCGGCGATGGAGCCGAGGATGGCGCAGAAGCAGTCCACCGCTTCGAGGCACACGTCGCATTCATTGTTCAGGGCGCGGCTGGTGATTTCGGCCGCCGGCAGCGGCGGCGCGTCCGTCACGCCAGCGCGTTCGGACAGGGCGCGGTAGATCAGTTCCAGCCCGCGGCCGGAGGCGAGGCGCTCGGCCGAGACGTGCGACAGTTCGCGCCAGGCGAAGGACAGCACGTCCATCTCGCGCTGGTCGCACGGCGCGAAGCTGACATGGCCGCCTTCGCTGCCCAGCGCGATCCAGCGGTCTTCCGCGGGGATCATGCCGGACACGCCCAGGCCCGTGCCCGAGCCCAGCAGGCCGATGACGCTGTCGGCGCGCGCCATGCCGCCGCCGATCTGCTGGCGCTGGTCGGGCCGCAGGTAGGGCAGGGCCATGGCTAGCGCCGTGAAGTCGTTCACCACCAGCAGGGTGTCGAGTCCCAGCGCGGCGCGCATGGCCTCGATGGAGAAGAACCAGTGGTGGTTCATCATGCGGATCGTGTCATCGTCGATGGGATTGGCGATGGCGATGGCCGCGTGGCGCACGCGCGCCGAGCCGGCGGCACGCGCTTCGCTGCTCAGCATGTAGGCGGTGATGGCGTCGAGCAGCGAGGCATAGTCG
Organism: Janthinobacterium foliorum; assembly: GCF_978021625.1. Classification (NCBI taxonomy): domain Bacteria; kingdom Pseudomonadati; phylum Pseudomonadota; class Betaproteobacteria; order Burkholderiales; family Oxalobacteraceae; genus Janthinobacterium; species Janthinobacterium foliorum. The sequence goes on from NZ_CDXDQE010000023.1 coordinate 23,224, forward strand.
TCGCACGGGAGTACGGCCACGGCTTCCAGGTGGCCCTGGCGCGTTTCCAGCACGAAGCGGGCATTGGTGCCGCCGATGTCGGCCAGCAGGCGCGGCCCATCGCTGAAGCGCTCCGCCGGATCGCTGCCTGCTACTTCCATTTTTTCATCAATTTTCATGGCGGTGCTTTATCTCGTCTGCGTGCGCTGTCGTGGCGGCGCACTGTCGTTATGGGCAAAAACCAAGGATTTTAATTCGTATACGTGCCGCGTGCCGAAAAATGCGGCGCCTCCTGATAATTGCTTGTCTACCATGCCGGAAACAGGCGATGGCGGGGCATGAAAAGGAAGCAAATAAAGTGTCGCAGAGTAGTCGTAGGATTACAACATAATATGTTGATATTTGTTCGTAGTATAGTTACTATGTCCCTGCTGGAAAGAATTCTGGCCAGTACATTCGGCCACGAATGACTAGATAAAAACAAATTACTGAGGAGACTTACCATGCTGCATCGCAACATGTTGAAGGCTGTGTTGAAGACACTGCCGGCTGCCATCGTCTTAGCCATCGCCAGCGGTTCCGCTGCTGCCGACCCCATGTATCCATCCGATTCCGAAGGCTTCCACGGCTACCTGCGCGCTGGCGCCGGCAGCAATACCTCGGGCGACGGCGGCTCGCAAGGCTGTTTTGGTCTGGGCGGCAATACCATGAAATACCGTCTGGGCAATGAGTGCGACGCCTACACGGAATTCGGCTACACCAAATCCATCGCCAAGTCCGGCGGCGTCAACTACTTGGCCACCATCTGGGTCAATGCCTATGCGCCGAACTCCGATTTCGGCGATAACAAGCTGGGCATCGTGAAAGCCTACGTCGAAGCGCAGGGACTCGATTTCCTGAACGGCGGCACGGCCTGGGTCGGCAAGCGTTTCTACTACCGTCCCGACATCCACATGCTGGATCTGCAATACATCAACATGAACGGCACGGGTGCCGGCCTGGACCGCATTCCCGTGGGCCCGGGCAAATTCTCGTACGCCTTCTTCAAGGATAACG
>NZ_CDXDQE010000024.1:0-22213 GCF_978021625.1 Janthinobacterium foliorum
CCCTGTGGCAAAAAGACGAGTCGAACGCCAACGGTTCCTCGACCTGGACCTCGGTCGGCGTGCGTCCCGTGTACGCGTTCACCAACAACTTCAAGCTGGTGGGCGAACTGGGCACGGACCGGGTGACCCAAGCGGGCGGCCTGCCGGCCAAGCGTTTGACCAAGCTGACCATCGCGCCGACGATCTCGGCTGGGCCTGGCCTGTGGTCGCGTCCCGAGCTGCGCGCTTTCGTGACCTACGGCAAATGGAACGATGCGGCCACGGCCTCGGTCAACGCGGCCAACAACGGCGGCCCGATCTACAACAACAATACCAGCGGCACGTCCTACGGCTTCCAGGTGGAAACCTGGTTCTAAGTTAACTGGCGTTGTAAGTCTAGCTCAACCTGGCGCATCCTTCGCGGATGCGTTTTTGGCGCCGTCCCGTGATATAAATACAATGTAGTCATGTCATGGATCACGGCGCCGTCTTTATACCAAGATGATGCCCGTTAGCAAGCGGGTCTGAGCACAAGAGCGCCGGCACAGGCGCACATTTCACCTTTTTCGGCCCCGTATGCCGAAGCCCCCTAAAAGCTTGATCAAAAAAGGAATGTGGAGATGAAACTGAAATTCAAGATTACCCAACTGGCCGCATTGACCACCCTGGCATTCGCCGGCAGCGCATTCGCGACCGACGTGGAAGTGCTGCATTACTGGACGTCCGGCGGCGAAGCCAAGTCCGTGGGCCAGTTGCAGCAAATCGTGAAAGAAAGCGGCTTTGGCTGGAAAGACTTCGCCGTGGCCGGCGGCGCTGGCGAAAACGCCGCGACCGCGCTGAAGACCCGCGTCATTTCCGGCAATCCTCCTACGGCTGCCCAGATCAAGGGCCCGTCGATCCAGGAGTGGGGCGCCGAAGGCGTGCTGGCCAATATCGATGATGCCGCCATTCCCGGCAAATGGGATGCCGTGCTGCCGAAAGTCGTCGCCGACATCATGAAATACAAGGGCCATTACGTCGCCGCGCCCGTCAACGTCCACCGCGTCAACTGGATGTGGGTCAATCCGGAAGTGCTGAAAAAAGCCGGCGTGGCGACCACGCCAACGACCTGGCCTGCCTTCTTCGAAGCGGCCGAAAAGATCAAGAAATCGGGCGGCATCGCGATCGCCCACGGCGGCCAGCCATGGCAGGACGCCACCGTGTTTGAGTCGGTCGCGCTGGGCGTGGGCGGCACGGAGTTCTACAAGAAAGCCATCCTCAAGCTGGACCAGAAGGAATTGACGGGTCCGACCATGCTCAAGGTGTTCGACACCCTGGGCAAGGTCAAGACCTACATCGACAAGGATGCGGCAGGCCGCGACTGGAACCTGGCGACGGCCATGGTCATCAACAACAAGGCCGGCTTCCAGTTCATGGGCGACTGGGCCAAGGGCGAATTCACGGCCGCCGGCAAAGTGCCTGGCAAGGATTACCTGTGCGTGGCCGCGCCTGGCACGGACAAGGCTTACACCTTCAACATCGACTCGTTTGCCATGTTCACGCAAAAGGATGCGAATGCGAAGAAAGGGCAGATCGCCCTGGCCAACGCCATCATGAATCCGAAGTTCCAGTCGATCTTTAACCTGAACAAGGGTTCCATCCCCGTGCGTTCCGGCGTATCGAAAGACAAGTTCGACGCTTGCGCCCTGAAATCGATGGAAGACATGGACGCCACCAACAAGACTGGCGCGCTGGTGCCGTCGTTCGCCCACGGCATGGCCCTGCCTTCGGCCACGCAAGGCGCGATTTTCGACGTCGTCGCCAAGTTCATGAACACCAACATGAGCTCGAAAGATGCGGTTGCCGAGCTGGCCAAAGCGGCAAAAGTGAAGTAATCGGCACGGGGCGCCCGCTGGCGCATGTGTAACTCCCCCTACACGTGCGCCAGCGCGGCGCCTTGCTGCAGCTTGGCGGTCGCCGGTTACGCCGGCGCCACTCACCGTTCTACTTCTACGGCTGTCCTATGTCCTTACGCAAGCATTTCGACCGATGGATACCACAGATGGTGCTGGGCCCTACGCTCATCGCCAGCCTGATCTTCGTCTATGGTTTTATCTTTTTGACCGGTTGGCTGTCGCTGACCGAATCGCGGCTGATGCCGAACTACGAGTTCGCCGGCCTGGTGCAATACTACGAGCTGTTCGACAATGAGCGCTGGTGGACCTCGCTCAAGAACCTGGGCATCTTCGGTGTCCTGTTCATCGGTTGCAGCATCGCCATCGGCCTGTTCCTGGCGATCCTGCTGGACCAGAAAATCCGCGCCGAAGGCGCGCTGCGCGCCATCTACCTGTATCCGATGGCGCTGTCCTTCATCGTTACCGGCACGGCCTGGAAATGGATGCTCAATCCCAGCCTGGGGCTGGAAAAAGTCATGCACGACTGGGGCTGGACCTCGTTCACCTTCGACTGGCTGGTGAACTCCGACATGGCCATCTACACGGTGGTGATCGCCGGCGTGTGGCAGTCGTCCGGCTTCGTCATGGCCCTGTTCCTGGCCGGCCTGCGCGGCATCGATGACGAGATCATCAAGGCGGCGCAGGTCGACGGCGCATCCCTGCCGACGATCTACTGGCGCATCGTGATTCCCGCCATGCGGCCCGTGTTCTTCAGCGTGCTGCTGATCCTGGCGCATATCGCCATCAAGAGCTTCGACCTGGTCATCGCATTGACGGCTGGCGGACCTGGCAACTCGTCGTCGGTGCCGGCCATCTTCATGTACCAGTTTTCCTTCACCCGCGGCCAGCTGGGCCTGGGCTCGGCATCGGCAATGATGATGCTGGCCACCATCGTGGCCGTGCTCGTGCCGCTGATGTACCTGGAAACGCGCAGCGCAAAGGCGATGAGATGACACACACACGCAACAACCGGCTCACCCTCGGACGGGTGGTTTTATATCTGCTGCTGATACTGTTCGCGGTGTATTACATCGTGCCCCTGTACGTGACCCTGTCGACGTCGTTCAAGTCGCTCGACGAGATCCGCAGCGGCAACCTGCTGGCCTTGCCGCACGTGTGGCAGTTCGATTCCTGGGCCAAGGCCTGGAATTCGGCCTGCACGGGCGTCACCTGCGACGGCATGCAGCCGTTCTTCTGGAACTCGATCAAGATGGTGATTCCCGCCGTGCTGATCTCGACCTTCCTGGGCGCCTTCAACGGCTATGTCTTCGCGCACTGGCGTTTCCGCGGTTCCGAGGCGCTGTTCGCCGCCTTGCTGGTGGGCTGCTTCATTCCCTTCCAGGTGGTGATCCTGCCGATGGCGCGCCTGCTGGGCGAATTCGGCCTGGCCAATACGACCACGGGCCTGGTCTTCGTCCACGTGGTGTACGGCACGGCGTTCACGACCCTGTTCTTCCGTAATTACTACATCGGCGTGCCGGAAGAGTTGATCAAGGCGGCCCGCATCGACGGCGCCGGCTTCTTCCTGATCTTCCGCAAGATCGTGCTGCCGATTTCGGGTCCGATCTTCGTCGTCTGCATCATCTGGCAATTCACGCAGATCTGGAACGACTTCCTGTTCGGGATTGTCTTCGCCAGCGGCGATTCGCAGCCGATCACGGTGGGATTGAACAATCTGGTCAACACGTCCACGGGCGTGAAGGAATACAACGTCAACATGGCCGCCGCGGTGATTGCCGCGCTGCCGACCCTGCTGGTCTATCTGGTCGCAGGCCGTTATTTTGTGCGCGGCCTGACCGCAGGCGCAGTCAAAGGTTAAGGAAAGAATATGTCCAGTTTATCGATACGCAGCATCCGCAAGGTATACACGAATGGCGTCGAAGTCCTGAAAGGCATCGACATCGACATCAAGGATGGCCAGTTCCTGATCCTCGTCGGCGGCTCCGGCTCCGGCAAATCGACCCTGCTCAACATGGTGGCCGGCCTGGAAAGCGTCACCTCGGGCGAAATCCTCATCGACGGCAAGGTGGTCAACGACTTGCCGCCGAAGGACCGCGACATCGCCATGGTGTTCCAGTCGTACGCGCTGTACCCGTCGATGACGGTGCGCGAGAACATCGCCTTCGGCTTGAACGTGAAGAAAGTGCCGAAGGCCGAGCAGGAAGAAATCGTCGCCCGCGTCGCCGAAACCCTGCAGATCACGCACTTGCTGGACCGCCGTCCGGCGCAGCTGTCGGGCGGCCAGCGCCAGCGCGTGGCCATGGGCCGCGCCATCTCGCGCAAGCCGTCGCTGTTCCTGTTCGACGAACCGCTGTCGAACCTGGACGCCAAGCTGCGCGTGGAAATGCGCGCCGAGATCAAGCTGCTGCACCAGCGCCTGAAGGCGACCATCGTGTACGTCACGCATGACCAGATCGAGGCGATGACGATGGGCGATTTGATCGCCGTGATGAAGGATGGGGTGGTGCAGCAACTGGGCACGCCGCAGGAGATCTACGACAATCCGGCCAACCTGTTCGTGGCCGGCTTCATCGGCTCGCCGTCGATGAACTTCATCACCGTCAAGCCGCAAATCGAGGGCAATGGCGTGTTTGTCGCCGTCGAGAACGCGGGCCGCAGCCTGCGCCTGGCCCTGCCATTCGCCGCCGACAAGCTGCGCGGCTATGCGGGCCGCGACGTGATCCTGGGCGTGCGTCCGGAACAGATCACGGACATGAGCAGCGCGCACGGCGACGTGGGCCAGGAACTGGGCTGCCTGATCGACCTGGTGGAGCCGACCGGCCCCGATACCCTGCTGACGACGCGCCTGAACGGCGCCGCCGTGACGTGCCGCACGCATCCGCGCGAAGCCGTGCTGCCGGGGCAGACCATGCAGCTGTCGTTCAACCTGTCGAAGGCGGCCATGTTTGATCCGGCCAACGGCGAACGCATCGCCTGAGCGTTGACTGCATAAAAACGGCCCGCCTGTCAGCTGACAGGCGGGCCGTTGTCGTTTGCGCCGCTGTTATTTCGCCAGCGATTTTTTATACGCGATGGAATAGCTCAGCTTGCCCGTCGGCGTGACCAGGTCGTCCAGCGCCGCCTGGCTGAAGACGCCCGTCCAGCCCAGCGCCTGTGCCGTCACGCCGCTGCTGACGATGTCGCCCGCCTTCAGGGCCGCCATCGCCAGCGAGGCCGTCTTGATGGTCGCCATGTAGCTGGCGGCGTCGCGCGTGTCCGTCTTGGCCAGGTCGATGGCGGCCTGCTTGCGCAGCCAGTCGGCCCAGTAGAATTCGAGAAATTCCGTGGAAGTCGACGGCACCACGTAGCCGGCGTCGCGCGTGAAGTAGACGAGGGCGCGGTACGGGTCGTTGCCCAGCGCTTGCAGGCCGATGGATGCCGGCAGCTGGCTGGTGGCGATGGCCTTGTTGCTGCCATCCTTGAGCCAGACCTTGTTGACCTTTTTCATCTGCGCCCAGAAATCGTATTCATTGAGCTTGCTGAAATTGTCCGTCACCTTGACCCAGACTTTCAGCTGGTGGTTCTGGCCATTGTCGGCGTCCCAGAAGGCGCTGAACGTGTGGTGGCCGTCCGTCAGGTACAGCGTGCCGTTCGGGCCGATGACGACGGTCTTCATGTCGCCCGGCTTGGTGCCGACGGCAGACTTGCACTGGAAGGTGGCGGGCGGACTGATCAGGGTGGCGCCGGCCACGTTGGCCGTTTTCGTCACCACGTCGTCCTGGCCGTTGGCTTCGCACAGCTCGGCAAATTTCTTTGGCTTGTTGGTCTTGGCCATGATCTGGTCTTCCGCGCCATAGCGGCCCAGCTTGTAGTAGATCTGGTCGTAGCCGACGGCCGGCTGGGTAGGGCGCAGTTCATCGAGGGACACTTGCAGGAAGACGGGCGCCGTATCGGTGCCGGCGGCCGTGGCGGCCAGGATCTGCTGGCGCGCGCTGAGCACGGGCGGCGTTTCCAGCACGCTCTTGCCGGTGGCCAGCGGCGCGCCGCCATTGATGATTTGCGCGACGATGCTGCCGCTGGCATTGACGATGTCGATATCGGCGCCGCTTTGCTTGACTTGCAGGTTATCGAGCAGGACGTCGGCCGGGTCCTTGCTGTCGGGCGTCAGGGCGCCGTTGACGAAATCATAGGTGGCCGCCATGCCCAGGGTTTGCAACGGTGCCGCCAGGGCCGCGCCCAGCTGCGACTGCGCCGCTTGCAGCCTGGCCGCATCGATGGCGGCCAGGCTGGCCGCCGGCGCAGTGGCCGGCGTGCTGCCCAGCAGCTGCATGGCGATGACGGAGGTCAGCGGCGTCAGGTTGACGGTTTTTTCCTTCAGCGAGACGGCGTACAGCACGTCGCCGCTGGCGGTGGTGGTGGTAATGAGGAACGGGGCCTTCGCGCCCGCGCTGATGGCGATGTTGACCTTGCCGCTGGCATCCGTCGCGCTGGTGCCGACCTTGTCCTTGTTGGCGTCATACACATTGATGACCCTGCCTGCGACCGCCTTGCCCGTGGCGGCGACGACGCTGACGATGCGGGCCGGGGCGATGGACTCGCCGTTGCCGGCAGGGGTGTCGCTGCCGCCACAGGCGGCCAGGCTGGCGCCCAGTGCGATGGCGATGGTCATGGATAAGGTTGTGCGGCGAAGGCGATTGTTGTACATGGTGTCCCGTGATGTCGGCATAAAAAGTGCCGACATGCTAGCGGGCGCAGATGTCAGGATGATGACATGCGGGAAAGTCACCGGTGTTGCAGCGACTTGCGGTGGTCGATCGCGTAGGCCAGCTTACCCTTGCCCTGCGCCAGTTCATCGAGCGTCTCGCGGTCGACCTTGTCCAGCGCGCCGAGGTCGCCGGCGCGCTTGCCATTGCTGACCATGTCATCGGGGCCGAGCGCCACCATCGCTTGCGCGGCCAGCCCGATGGCATGGATGTAGGCGGCCGGATCGAGCAGGTTGACGCGCGCCAGGTCCAGCACGGGTTTGTTGCGCAGCCAGTCGGCCCAATAGAATTCGAGGAATTCCGTGGCGCGGTCGGGCGGTTCGTAGCCCACGCCGCGCGTGAAGTAGACGAGCGAGCGGTACGGATCGTCGCCCAGCGATTGCAGGCTGACGGACGCCGGCAGCTGCTGCGGCGTGATGGGCTGGTCCTGGCCATTTTTCAGCCATACCTTGTTTTCCTCGCGCATGCGCGTCCAGAACGCCGCGTCGTCCAGGGCGCTGAAATTGTCGCTGACCTTGACCCAGACTTTCAGCTGCCCGTTGCGCCCGCCGTCGGCATCGCGGAAGGTGGAAAAGGTGTGGTGGCCATCCGTCAGGTAGACGCTGCCGCGCGGACCGATGACGACGGTCTTCATGTCGTCCGGGCGGCTGCCCACGGCTGCCTTGCAGCGGTAGCCGGCCGGCGGGGCGGCAAGCGTGGCGCCGGCCACATTCGCCGTGCCCGGCACGACATCGCCCTGGCCATTGGCTTCGCACAGGTCGGCGAATTTTCTCGGCTTGGCAATATCGGCGATGTGCTTTTCTTCAGCCGCATAGCGCCCCAGCTTGTAGTACACCTGGTCGTAGCCGATGGCCGGCTGCGTCGGATGCAGTTCCGCCAGGCTCACCTGCAGAATGCGGGGATGGGCGGCGCTGCCCACGACTGTCGCCATCAGCGCCTGCTGGCGCGCGCTCGGTGCCGGCAAGGTAGCCGCATCGCCGGCCAGCGCCGGCGGCAGGAAGGTTGCGCTGCAGGCCAGGCCCAGCAGCAGGGCAGGGATGCGGGAAAGAATCCTGATCATGGCCATCGTCTCCAAAACCACAGTATGGGCGGCGCGGCACGCCGCCGCTTGATGCCGCGCAGGCGCGGTCCACCATCGCTGCGCGCCGTCAGCGGCCCAGCATGCGCAGGCAGGCGTCGGCCACCTCGGCGGCAAACGCGCTGCTGTCTTCCAGCTGGGCGGCGATGGCGTCGTCCGTCACGCCATGCACGGCCGAGTAAATCATCAGAGCCGCCAGGCGCGGCTGCGGCAAGGGCCACGCGCCCGCCGCCGCGCCGCCTGCGAGAATGGCCCCCAGCTGCGCCAGGATGGCGTTCTTGTCGGGATTGTCCGCCGCAGCGATGCCGACGCTGCGCCGGTGGCTCGTGTAGACGATGTCGTGCAGCCGCCAGGTCGCCAGGTAGGTGGCCACATTCGCCTGCACCCACGCGCGCAGCCGGCCTTCCCAGTCGTGCGGCATGCACAGGCCGACGGCCGCTTCCAGGCTGGCCAGGAAACGGGCCGTGTAGCGCGCGGCCAGCGCCGCCAGCATCTCGTGCTTGGACGGGAAATAATGATAGAAGGTGCCTTTCGCCACGCCGGCCAGGGCGGTGATGTCGCTGACGGTGGTCGCCTCCACGCCCTGCTCCAGGAATAGCCGCTCGGCGGCGGCCATCAATTCATCGAGGCGCACTTCGGCCGGCTTGGTGCGGGGACGTGCGGGCGCCGGCGCGGCGGCGGCATCGGGCAGGGCGGGGCGGGTCGTGGTCATGCGCCCAGTATAAGTGAAGCGCGGGCGCCGCCCAAGCCCCCGCTGCGCGACGCTGGCAAATTTAATTGACTGACGGTCAGTCGATATATATCATGGAAGTGAACCCATGAATTGGAGACATGCCATGCAGCGCTATCGCCGCGCGGCCCTGGTGGCCGCGGCCTACCTGGGCACCTTTCTCGCCTCGCTCGACATCAGCATCGTCAACGTGGCCTTGCCGACGCTGCAAATGGCGCTGGCCACCGACATGGCGGGCTTGCAGTGGGTGATCAATGCGTATGCGCTGTGCCTGTCGGCCTGCATGCTGTCGGCCGGGCCGCTGGGCGACCGGCATGGCCACAAGCGCATCTGGCTGTGGGGCGTGGCCCTGTTTACAGCCGGCTCACTGCTGTGCGCGCTGGCCGCCAGCCTGCCGCTGCTGCTGGCGGGGCGCGCCGTGCAGGGCGTGGCAGGGGCCTTGCTGATCCCGGGCGCCATGCCCATCCTCAGCCATGCCTTTCCCGATCCGCGCGAGCGGGCGCACGTGATCGGCGGCTGGTCGGCCTTCAGTGCGTTGGCGCTGATCCTGGGGCCGCTGCTGGGCGGCATGCTGCTGCAGGCCACGGGCTGGCAAAGCATCTTCCTCATCAATCTTCCGCTGGGCTTGCTCGCCATGCTGCTGGGCGCATGGGGCATCCCGGAGCGCCATTATCGCGGGCAGGCGGCGCTGGACCGGACGGGTCAGGTGCTCAGCATCGTCTGGCTGGGCGCGCTTACCTATGGCTTGATCGCGCTGGGCGAGCCAGGCGAGCGGGGCGGACTCGGCGGCATGCAGGCCTGGCTGCCGCTGGCCGTGTCGCTGCTGGCCTGCATCGCCTTCCTGGCCGTCGAAGCGCGCGCGCCGCGCCCCTTGCTGCCACTGCAGCTGTTCCGCGACCGCACCTTTGCGCTGGTCAACCTGGCGTCGCTGGTGCTGGGTTTTGCCTGTTACAGCAGCCTGTTTTTCTTTTCGCTGTACCTGCAGCAAATCCAGGGCTGGCCGGCGGCGGCCAGCGGCTGGCGCATGCTGCCGCAGTTCGCGGCCATGGCCATCGTTTCCCTGTGCTTTGGCCGCATCAGCCGCCGTATCCCGCTGCGGCGGCTGATGCTGGCGGGCTATGTGCTGGCGGGACTGGTGCTGCTGGCCACGGCGACCCTGGCGCCGCGCACGTCCTACGCCATCGTCGGCAGCCTGTTCTTTTTGCTGGGCGTGGCCATGGGACTGGCCGTGCCGGCCACCGGGCTGCTGGCGATGGCCAGCGTGGAGGGCGGGCGTGCCGGGCTGGCGTCGGCCATCATGAATGCCTTGCGCCAGGCAGGCATGACCCTGGGCGTGGCCGTGCTGGGCAGCGTGATGAGCGTGCGCGCCGCCGCCCTGCTGGAGCGGGCGGGGCCGGTTGCGGCGCAGGGTGCCGGCTTTCAGCTGGCCATGCTGCTGGCGGGACTGGCGTGCCTGGCCGTGGCCTTGCCGCTGTACTGGCTGCCGCCCAAATAAGGCTCAGGCAAGCAGGCCGCTGGGCACGCGGGGCGAGGACATCAAATCGCGGAAGGCGGCCCAGTGCTCGGCGCGCGTCGCGCCCTGGCGCGTCACATATGCTTTCGCCATGTCCTGGCCCAGATTGTAATTGATGACGTAAGCGCCCATGGCGTCGTAGAACTGCAGGCGCTGCGCGGATTTTTCGGCCGGATACAGGCGCACGTTGACCAGCCATTCCAGTGCCTGCTCCCGCGTCAGGCTGCCTTCCAGGTATTGGCGGGCGATGTCGTTGTCCGCGTAGCCGAGCTTGGCCAGCAAGCCGTTCAGCTGCGCGTAGCGGGGCGCCAGCGCCGGGTCCAGGCCGGCCAGCGGGTACAGCACCTGCTGCTCGAAAGCCAGCCGCTCCGCATCCGTGAAACTCAGCTCGATGCCGTAATTGGCCGTGCCTTCGGCGATCAAGGATTGCGGAGAATAGAGCGGATAGATGCAGTATTCCATCCAGCCCCTGGCGCGCACCAGGTTGCGTTCGAGCAGCACATTGTAGACGTGGTGGCCCGGATAGGCTTCGTGGCAGCCGAGGTCGACGGCGCGGTCGATATACACAGGCAAATCCGTATTGATCTGGATCACGCTCTGGTAGTTGCCCTTGTACCAGTTGTAGCCGCTCCACGGCTTGTCGCTGACAAATTCCAGCACAAAATCTTCTTCCTCGGGCAGGGCGATGTACTGCAAGGTGCGCTCGCGGCCGGCGCGGATGGCCGCATCCATGACGGCGCGCAGCTTGTCGGCGGGAATGACGAATTGCGCGCGGAAGGCGTTGACCCGGTCGCTCAGCGCGCCGCCGCCCGGCAGCAGGGCGGCGATTTCCGCCACCAGCGCCTCGTAATACGCGCGGTCGTGGCGGGGCGAGACGGCGTCGTACAGGCGCGCGCTTTGCGTATCGAAATCCAGGTGCGCGCCTTGCAGCATGTCCGCCTTGGCTTGCACGGCTTGCAACTGCTTGCGCAGATTGATGGCGCGCAGGCAGTGTTCATCCGCCAGCAGGGCCAGCGCCGCGCTCGCGGCAGCGTGGATATCGCGCAAACTCTGTGGCCGGGCGTTCGCCTGCTCCTGCCAGGCGGGCGGGCCGTAATACGCATCGACATACGAGGCGTCGTGCTGGCCCATGGCCAGGACCAGCTTGACGTAGCGTTCGGCCACATCGGCAAGGAGGGGAGTGTTGCTGTCGTTATGCGTCATGGCGGCAGGGTTTTTCGCAGTTGGGCAGCGCTTATTGTATAGCGCAATCGGATGCGCGTGAGGCGTGTATGCGTCACATCATTTCGTTACAGTCACTGGGGAAACGCATCTTGATATGGCTCAGTGAACCCGGCATTCACGGCCTGCGCTTCGTGCTTTGGCGGCAAGATGGCGTGGTCGTCTTTTTATATGCAGGCGTGATTTTCTTCTTGATCTTTCTTCGTTTGCTGGAACCCAGGCAGCCCGAACGTCCATTTTCCCGTGCCGGCTGCCTGAGCTGCTTGCAGACGGCTAGAATTCCACCGCCCGCCCCGCGCGCATGGCTTGCGTCATGGCCAGGCCGATGCGCGTCGCTTCCGTCGCGTCATGCAAGGTCAAGGACAGGGTGCGCCGGCCCAGCGCCGCATCCGTGAACTCCTGCGCCTCGATCAAAAAGGCGTCGGCGAAGCGGGCGTAGAAGTCCGGCGTGCATTCATTGCGCACGCCATGCGCATCCGAAATTTCCACCCGGTTCAGGCGCGGATTGCTGCCCACGGCCAGGCGTCCGCTCGTGCCGAACACTTCCGTCAAGGTTTCATGCCCGTGCGCCATGGTGCGCGACGCCATGAAACTGGCCATGCTGCCATCGGAAAACTCCACCGTCGCCAGGCCGTTGTCGACGTCGCCGAATGCCTGCAAGCCCGTGTGGATGGCATTGGTGCCGCTCGCATACACGCGCTTGGGCACGGGATTGCCCAGCAGCCAGCGGGCCAGGTCGATGTCGTGCACGCTGCAATCGAGGAAGATGCCGCCGCTGGTGGGGGCGAAGCGCATGAAGGCGCCGCTGGGGTCGTTCTGGTCGCACGTCTGCGAACGCACGAGATAGGGCTTGCCGATCAGGTTTTGGGCGATCTTTTGCTGTGCGTCATGGTAGCTGGCATCGAAGCGCCGCACGAAACCGATCATGACGGTCAGTTGCGGGTGGCGCGCCGCTTCCGCTTCCACCTTCAGGCAGTCGGCCAGATCCAGCGACAGCGGCTTTTCGCAAAACACATGCTTGCCAGCGCGCAAGGCGGCGATGATCTGCTCCGCGTGCAGCGAGGTGGGCGTGACGAGGAAGACGGCGTCCAGGCCCGGGTGGGCCAGCAGCGCCTCATAGTCGGCGTAGCCGGTGGTGATGCCCAGCTGGCTGGCGGCCCAGTCCAGTTCCGCTTGCACGGGGCTGCAGGCGGCCACTACCTGTGCGTTCGGCACGCGCTGCGCCAGGTTGATGGCATGGCGCTGGCCCAGGCGGCCCAGGCCGACGATGCCGACTTTTAATGTTGGGGATGACATGCTGTCTCCAGATATTTTTATTGTTGAGTTATAAGGTGACCACGCGCTGTTCGCGCCACGACAAGGTGGCCGCTTCGGCCAGTTCCAGCGCCTTCAAGCCATCGTGGACGGTGGTGCGCAGCGGCGTGCCGTGGCTGAGGGCGTCAAAGAAGTGCGCCATCTCCTGCGCGTAGGCATGGCGGTAGCGTTCCAGGAAAAAATCTTCCGGCTTGTCCACGCTGACATTCACGGGACCATACGCAGTCACTTCCGTCGGCTTGTGGTTGCCCGCCTGTAGCATGCCCTTGCTGCCCAGCACTTCAAAGCGCTGGTCGTAGCCGTAGGCGGCGCGGCGCGACGCGTTGATCTGGCACACGCGGCCCCTGGCCGTGCGGATGGTGACGACTGCCGTGTCCAGGTCGCCCGCCTCGCCGATGGCCGGGTCGACCAGGCAGCTGCCCGTCGCATGCACGCTGACGGCTTCATCGTCGAGTATCCAGCGGAAGATGTCGAAGTCATGGATCAGCATATCCTTGAAGATGCCGCCCGACACCTTGATGTAGCTGACGGGCGGCGGGCCAGGGTCGCGGCTGGTGACGACCAGCAATTCCGGCGTGCCGATCTCGCCCGCTTCCAGGCGCGTCTTGACGGCATTGAAGGTGGGGTCGTAGCGGCGCTGGAAGCCCAGCATGCACAAGACCTTGGCTTCCTTGACGGCGGCAGCGCAGGCGCGCGCGCGGTCTATCGTCAAATCGACGGGTTTTTCGCAAAAAATGGCCTTGCCGGCGGCGGCCGAGCGCAGGATCAGGTCCGCGTGCGTGTCCGTGCTGGAAGCGATGACGACGGCCTTGACGGCGGGGTCGGCCAGCGCCGCTTCCACCGTGGCGCTGCTGCCGCCATGCTGGGCTGCCAGCGCGGATGCCGCTTCCTCGTTGACGTCGACCACGTACTTGAACTGCACGCCGGGTTGCGCGGCCAGGTTGGCCGCATGGATTTTGCCGATACGTCCGGCGCCGAACAACGCTACTTCAATCATCATGTTCTCCTGGGGTGTGGATTTCTTCGATGTCGAGCTCTAGTTTGTAAGCCAGCGCGATGAACAGCGCCTGGCACAGGCAGATGGTGCTGGTCAGCGAGCGGAAGGCGAAGGCGCTGCCCTCGGTGACGGTGAGCAGCGCGTCGGCGGCCCGCGCGAGCGGGGCCAGCTTGCTGTCGGTAATCACCAGGACCTTGGCGCCCTTGTCCTGCGCCGCCTTGATGCACTGCTGGGTTTCCTTGCCGTAAGGCGAGAAACTGATGGCGATCGCCACATCGCGTTCGCGCACGCTGCGCATCTGTTCGCGGTGCATGCCGCCCAGTCCGCTGATCAGGTGCACGCGCTTGTCCGTGTGTTCCAGCGCGTAGGCGATGTAGGAGGCGATCGGGAAGGACCGGCGCACGCCGATCACATAGATATTTTCCGCTTTCAGCAGCAGGTTGACGGCCGCTTCCAGCTGCGCGTCGTCGAGGCCGGCGGCCAGGTCATCGAGGCCGGCGCGGCTGGCGCCGACGAATTCGCGCGTCAGGTCGCCTGCGCTGAGGGCCGCGTCGCGCGTGGAAATGAGCTTGCGGATGCGCTGCTGGTAGTCGGGCGTGGCGCCGGCCTGGTCCGTATAAGCCTGGCGGAACACGTCCTGCATTTCGGAAAAGCCCGTGTAGCCGAAGCGCTGCGCGAAGCGCACGATGGCCGACGGCTGCACGTCGCAGGCGCTGGCGATGTCGCTGATGCGTTCGAGCATCAGGCTGGCCCGGTGTTTCTCGATGTACTGGGCGATGACTTTCAACTGGCGCGACAGCTTGTCGTACTCGGCGGCGATGTGCTGCATCAGTTGTTCGATGGGGGCGGTGGCTGCCATGATTTTTTTCCTTGGTATGCTTGCTGGGCCATGCCATTGGCACGGCTGGTTCTGGCGAGAATTATAGGAGGGAATGCTGAAAATAGAAACGAATTTCTATTTAAATTTAATTTGAAAATTTTATTGCATTTGTCTTTTTTGTGGCCTAAGCTGTGCGCAGTGCATCGGTTTGCGTGCCGCAAGGCCAGGCCGGTGACACCCTTCATAAAAAGCGCGCAACTATAAAAATTAATCCGTCTAGGAGACATTCATGCACAGCAATAAAAGCAAGGGTTTACTGAAGTGTCTGGCCATCGCCAGCCTGGGTCTGGGCCTGGGATTGAGCGCCGGCGCCAGCCAGGCGGCCGGCGAGAAATTCGTCCTCGTCAGCCATGCCCCCGATTCTGATTCCTGGTGGAACACCATCAAGAACGCCATCAAACAGGCAGGCGAGGATTTCAACGTCACCGTCGACTACCGCAATCCGCCGAATGGCGACCTGGCCGACATGGCGCGCCTGATCGAGCAATCGGCCGCGCGCAACTACGATGGCTTGATCGCCGACATCGCCGACTTCAGCGTGCTGCAAAAACCGCTGGGTACGGTAGTGGCCAAGAAAATCATGCTCGTCACCATCAATTCGGGCACCCTGGCGCAAAGCGAACAACTGAAAGCCATCATGCACGTGGGCCAGCCCGAATATGACGCGGGCCTGGGTGCCGGCAAGCGCGCCAAGGAAGCGGGCATCAAGTCCTTCGTGTGCGTGAACCACTATGCGATGAATGCCTCGTCGTTTGAACGCTGCCGCGGCTTTGCCGATGCCCTGGGCGTGGACTTCAAGTCGTCCACGCTCGACACCAACGGCGTCGACCCTGGCGTGATCGAGAGCAAGGTCAGCGCCTATTTGCGCAGCAATCCGAAAACCCAGGCCGTGCTGGCGCTGGGACCGGACTCGGCGCCGCCGGCCATGCGCGCCGTCGAAAAGATGGGCTTGAAAGGCAAGATGTACTTTGCCACCTTCGACCTGTCGGAAGAAATTACCAAGGGCATCAAGGATGGCAGCATCCAGTTCGCCATCGACCAGCAGCCCTACCTGCAAGGCTACATTCCCGTTGCCGTCATGGCCATCATGAAGCAGCAAAAGACCACCGATCTGGCGAAAGTCAAAGCCATCCTGATCGCCAATCCGAAGTACCAGGCACGCCTGGCGGAATACGGCTTGACGCCCATCTATGGCCCGCGCCACATCAGCTCCGGTCCTGGTTTCGTGACCAAGGACAACATCGCCAAGGTCGAGAAGTACGCCGGCCAGTACCGCTAACCCTTCAGTAGCCAGCGCCTCCACCGCCGCCGCACCGCGTTTCTGCGGGCGGCGGCCGGGCGGAACACGCCCGGCGCCAGCGATGCTGGCAGGAAAGTAATTGACATCGGTAGCAGGAATTGTTGCAAGTATTACTAAAAGGAATTTGTATGACTGCGCTCAAATCCAGCCTGGCTAGCCCCGGCATGAATCCTCCCCCGCCTTCGGGCGCCTCCAGCAAGCCAGTGCCACCTGCCGCCGACGAGCGCGTGGGCACGACGAGCTGGGTCAAACGGTTTTTCGGCCGCCCCGAGTTCGCCTCGATTTCCGGCGCGGTGCTCGTGTTTGCCTTCTTCGTCATCACGGCCGGCGATTCCGGCATGTTCAACCTCGATGGCGTCGTCAACTGGATGCAGGTGGCATCCTACCTGGGCATCATCGCCATCGGCGCCTGCCTGCTGATGATCGCCGGTGAATTCGACCTGTCCATCGGCTCCATGATCGGCTTTGCCGGCATGATGATCGCCATCCCGACGATCTATTTCCACTGGCCGCTGTGGGCCGCCATCGTGTTCGCGTTCGCCGGTTCCATGGCGCTGGGCTGGCTCAACGGCTACATCGTCATCAAGACGCGCTTGCCGTCGTTCATCGTCACACTGGCCTTCCTCTTCATCCTGCGCGGCCTGACCCTGGCCCTGTCGATCATGTTTGCCAACCGCACCATCGTCAGCGGCGTGGGCGACCTGGCGGCGCAGGACTGGCTGGCCAGCCTGCTGTTTCACGGCAACGTTGCCTCGGGCTTGTTCCACTGGATGGGCACGCATGGCTGGATCGCCGTGCTCGACGATGGCTCGCCGCTGGTCAAGGGCATTCCCAAAGTCATCGTCTGGTGGCTGGTGCTGGCCGCCGGCGCCGCGTTTGTCCTGTCGCGCACGCGTTTCGGCAACTGGATGTTCGCCGTGGGCGGCGACGCCAATGCGGCCAAGAATGTGGGCGTGCCGGTGCGCAAGGTGAAGATTTCCCTGTTTGTCTTCACGGCCTTCTGCGCCTGCCTGTTTGCCACCTTGCAAGTATGCGACGTGGGATCGGCCGCCGCCGACCGCGGCATGCAAAAGGAATTCGAAGCCATCATCGCAGCCGTCATCGGCGGCGCCTTGCTGACGGGCGGCTACGGTTCCGTCGTCGGCGCCTGCTTCGGCGCGCTGATCTTCGGCGTGGTGCAGATCGGCATCACGTACACCAACATCAATTCGGACTGGTTCCGCGTCTTCCTCGGCGTGATGCTGCTGATCGCCGTGCTGTTCAATAACTTTGTACGCTCACGCGTCACGGAAGCGAGATAAATCATGAGCGAGCATATTCTTGCCCTGGAAAATGTCAGCAAGCGCTTCGGCTCCGTGCTGGCCTTGCAGAACATCACCATGCGCTTGCGCGAGGGGGAGGTTCATTGTTTGCTGGGCGACAACGGCGCCGGCAAGTCCACCCTGATCAAGACCCTGGCCGGCGTGCACAAGCCGACGGACGGCCAGTACCTGGTCGACGGCCAGCCCGTCGTCTTCAATTCGCCCAGCGAAGCGCTGGACATGGGCGTGGCCACCGTTTACCAGGACCTGGCGCTGGTGCCGCTCTTGTCTGTGGCGCGCAATTTCTTCATGGGCCGCGAGCCGATGAAAAAGCTGCTGGGCCTGGTACCCGTGATGGATATCGACTACGCGGCCGAGACGGCGCGCGCCAAGCTGGCCGAGATGGGCATCATGGTGCGCGACCCGCACCAGGCCATCGGCACCATGTCCGGCGGCGAAAAACAGTGCCTGGCCATTGCCCGCGCCATCCACTTTGGCGCCCGCGTGCTGATCCTCGACGAGCCGACGGCCGCCCTGGGCGTGAAACAGTCGTTCAATGTGCTCAAGCTGATCTACAAGGCGCGCGAACGGGGCATTTCCGTGATCTTCATCACGCACAATGTGCACCATGCGTATCCGGTCGGCGACTCGTTCACGTTGTTGAACCGGGGCAAGTCGCTGGGCACCTTCACCAAGGATACGGTGAGCAAGGATGCCTTGCTGGACATGATGGCGGGCGGCGCGGAAATGCAAACGCTGATGGCTGAACTCGACGGTGTCACGATTTAAGGATAACCATGAATAATTCCACACAATTTGCCCAGGGCCGGGCGCTGGACGTGATCTGCCTGGGCCGCCTGGCGGTGGACCTGTACGCGCAGCAGATCGGCAGCCCGCTGGAAGATGTCAGCAGCTTTGCCAAGTACCTGGGCGGCTCGTCCGCCAACATCGCCTTCGGCACGGCCCGCCTGGGCCTCAAATCGGCCATGCTGTCCAAGGTGGGCGACGACCACATGGGACGTTTTTTGACGGACACCTTGTCGAAAGAGGGCTGCGACGTCAGCCACGTGGGCATCGACCGCGACCGTTTGACGGCCCTGGTGATGCTGGGCATCAAGGATAAAAACACCTTTCCCCTGATTTTTTACCGCGACAATTGCGCCGACATGGCCATCGAAGCGTCCACCGTCGACGCCGCCTTTATCGCGTCGAGCAAGGCGCTGTTGATCACCGGCACGCATTTCTCGACCAGCGCCATGCACGCCGTCAGCACGCAGGCCTTGCAGCTGGCGCGTGCCAACAATGTGCGCACCGTGCTCGACATCGATTACCGGCCCGTGCTGTGGGGCTTGTCCGGCAAGGCGGACGGCGAAACGCGTTTCGTCTCGAACGACGGCGTCACGCAACATTTGCAAGGCATCCTGCCGCAATTCGACCTGGTGGTGGGCACGGAAGAGGAATTCATGATCGCCGGCGGCGGCGCCGACATCATGGCCAGCCTGCGCGCCGTGCGTGCCGCCACCCTGGCCACCCTGGTCGTCAAGCGGGGGCCGCTGGGCAGCGCCGTGATCGACAGCGTGGTGCCGCAGAGCCTGGACGATGCCTATAACTATCGTGGCGTACGCGTCGAGGTGCTCAATGTGCTGGGCGCGGGCGACGCCTTCATTTCCGGCTTTTTAAAAGGCTGGCTGCGCGGCGAAGGCTACGAAGCCTGCTGCCGCTATGCGAATGCCTGCGGCGCGCTGGTCGTGTCGCGCCACGCTTGCGCGCCGGCCATGCCGTCGCCCGTCGAGCTCGACTATTTCCTGGTCAACGCGGCCAGGCTCACGCAACCGGACCAGGATGCCACCCTGGCGCGCCTGCACCGCACGACGGTGGCGCGCAAGCAGTGGGATGAACTGTGCGTGTTTGCCTTTGACCACCGCACGCAATTCTTTGAACTGGCGCAACAGGCGGGCGCATCCGAGTCGCGCATCGCCGCCTTGAAACAGCTGATGGTGCAAGCCGTGGCGCAGACGGAAACGGCTTTGAAATTGGGCGGCAAGACGGGGGTGCTGATCGATGGCCGCTATGGCGTCGACGCCCTCAACGATGCGACGGGCCGGGGCTGGTGGATAGGCCGTCCCGTGGAATTGCCGGGATCGAACCCGCTGCAGTTCGACTGGGGCCGTTCCATCGGCTCGCACCTGGTCAGCTGGCCGAAGGAGCATGTCATTAAATGCCTGGTGCAGCTGCATCCGGACGACGCCGTGGAAAACCGCCTGGAACAGGAAGCGCAGATCAAGGCCCTGTACGATGCGGCGCAAGTGAGCGGCCACGAACTCTTGCTCGAAGTCATACCGTCCGATGCCTTGCCGCATGGCGACGACACGGTCTTGCGCGCCGTCAAGCGCCTGTACAACCTGGGCATTTACCCGGAATGGTGGAAGCTGGAAAGCATGACGGCCCAGCAATGGCAAGCCATCGATGCGCTGGTGCAGGAGCGCGATCCGTATTGCCGTGGCGTAGTATTGCTGGGCTTGAACGCCCCCATCGAGGCGCTGGCCGCCAGTTTCGAGCAAGCCAGTGCCAGCAGCACCTGTCGCGGCTTCATGGTGGGACGCACCATCTTCCAGGAACCGAGCCGGCGCTGGCTGGCGGGCGAACTCGACGACGCGGGCCTGATCGCCGCCGTGCGCGCCAACTTCGAGCAACTCATCGTGCTGTGGCAGCGCACGCGCCACCGCCTGGAGCGTGCGGCATGAAGACTTCCCCGCACAACACCATCCGCCTGACCATGGCGCAGGCCTTGGTCCGTTATCTGGCCGCCTTGCGCACGGAAGAGGGCGTCCCTTTGTTCGGCGGCGCCTTTGCCATCTTTGGCCACGGTAACGTGGCGGGCCTGGGCGAGGCGCTGTACCAGTACCGCGAGCAGTTTCCCACGTTCCGCGCCCACAACGAACAGGCGATGGCGCATGCGGCCATTGCCTATGCGAAAGCGCACATGCGCCGGCGCATGCTGGCCGTCACCAGCTCCATCGGTCCCGGCGCCACCAATTTGCTCACCGCCGCCGCCCTGGCCCACGTGAACCGCCTGCCCGTGCTGCTCCTGCCCGGCGACGTGTTCGTCTCGCGCGCGCCGGACCCGGTGCTGCAGCAGCTGGAAGATGCGTCCGACGGCAGCGTCTCCGTCAACGATGCCTTCAAGCCGCTGTCGCGCTATTTCGACCGCATCGTGTATCCGGAGCAATTGCTGACGGCCTTGCCACGGGCGATCGCCGCCTTGACGGACCCGGCCGCCTGCGGTCCCGTCACCTTGTCGCTGCCGCAAGACGTGCAGACCATGGCGTATGATTATCCGGAAGAATTCTTTACGCCGCGCACCGTGCGTTTCCGCGCCGTGCCCGCTGTCGAACAGGAACTGGAAGAAGCGGCCGCCTTGCTGAAACATGCGAAACAGCCGCTGATCGTCGCCGGCGGCGGCGTGCTGTACGGCCAGGCCAGCGCCGCCTTGCAGGCGTTTGCCGAGCGCCACGGCATCCCCGTGGCGGAAACCCAGGCGGGCAAGAGCAGTCTGCCGTGGGACCACCCGCTGCAGCTGGGCGCCATCGGCGTCACGGGTTCGCCTGCCGCGAACAGTCTGGCGGCCGATGCGGACGTGGTGCTGGCCGTGGGCACGCGCTTGCAGGATTTCACGACGGGCTCGAATTCCCTGTTTGCGCAGGCGCAACTGGTGAGCCTGAACGTCAACCATTTTGATGCGCTGAAACGCCGTGGCCTGGGCCTGCAGGCGGATGCGGCACTGGGCTTGCAGGGTCTGTCGCGGCACCTGGGCAGCTGGAACAGCGCGGGCCAGTGGCTGGACCGGGCACAGCAGGCGGGCCATGCCTGGCGCGACACCGTGCTGGCGATCACGGGCAAACGGGACGTCGCCGGCTTGCCGTATGACGGCGAAGTCATCGGCGCCGTGCAGCGCTCGGCACCGGATTCCACCACCCGCGACATCGTCGTCTGCGCGGCGGGCACCTTGCCGGCCGAACTGCATAAACTGTGGCGCACCTCCACGCCGGGCGGCTACCACATGGAATACGGCTACTCCTGCATGGGCTATGAAATCGCCGGCGGCCTGGGCGTCAAGATGGCGAAACCGGAATCGGAAGTCATCGTCATGGTGGGCGACGGCAGCTACCTGATGATGAATTCGGAAATCGCCACTTCCGTCATGCTGGAGAAAAAACTCATCATCGTCGTGCTGGACAACCGGGGTTACGGCTGCATCAACCGCCTGCAGCAGGCGTGCGGCAACGCGTCGTTCAACAACATGCTGCCCGACAGCGCCCCGCGCATCGATTTCGCCCTGCATGCGCGGTCGCTGGGCGCGCTGTCCGAGCACGTGGCCAGCATCGCCGAACTGGAACAAGCCATGCTGCGCGCCCGGGACGCTTCGCGCACCTATCTGATCTGCATCAACACGGACGCCACGCGCACGACAGAAGAGGGCGGCTGCTGGTGGGAAGTGGCCGTGCCCGAGGTCTCCACCCAGCCCGGCGTGCAGCTTGCCCGCGCCCGTTATGAACTTGACCGCCAAGGACAACAACAATGAACGCACCAACATGGAATGTGAAGATCGGCATCAACCCGATCTCGTGGATGAACGACGATTTGCCGTCGCTGGGCGGCGAGACGCCTTTGGCGACGGCGCTGAAGGAAGGCGCGGAGATCGGCTACGCCGGCTTTGAGCTGGGCAACAAGTTTCCCAAGGATGCCGCGGCCCTGAACGCCGTGCTGGGCAAATATCATCTCGCCTGCGTCTCCGGCTGGTATTCGGGCCGCCTGGTGCACAGGTCGGTCGAGGAAGAGATTGCAGCAGTCCAATCGCATCTGCGCCTGCTGGCTGACAGCGGCGCCACCGTCATGGTGTATGGCGAAGTGGCGGACGCCATCCAGGGCGAAGCGCGCCCGTTATATAAGCGCCCGCGCTTCCAGACGCAGCAGCAATGGCAGGCATACGCGGACAAGTTGACGGCCTTTGCCGCGCATTTGCTGGCGCACGGCGTGCGCCTGGCGTATCACCACCACATGGGCGCCTACGTGGAAACGCCGGCCGACGTGGATCAGTTGATGGCCTTGACGGGGCCGGAAGTGGGCTTGCTGTTTGACACGGGCCACATCACCTTTGCCGGCGGCGACGCGCTGGCGGTGCTGAACAAGCATATCGCCCGCATCTGCCATGTGCATTGCAAGGACGTGCGGCCGAATGTCGTGAAGCTGGCGAAGAATGGCC
>NZ_CDXDQE010000025.1:0-22031 GCF_978021625.1 Janthinobacterium foliorum
CCCGAACAGGACCGTGAAACAACTTTGCGCCGATGATAGTGCTGCAACCAGTGTGAAAGTAGGTTATCGTCAGGCTTGTTATTCGAAAAAACCCCCATCGGTGATCCGGTGGGGGTTTTTTTACGTCTGGCGGTTGGACGCTGCTGGTACTGTCGGCTTACGCGCGCAGCGCTAAGCCGACCTACGCCGATCCGCCGACCGGCGCTCAGACCCTCGATGGCGCGCGAGGGGGGCTGACCCCGACTGTTCATCAGCTGCCAATGCAACAGACGAAAAAAAGGCAGCGCAGTGCGCTGCCTTTACTGATTGATGCTCAGTTTTCCTGCAAAACCTGGCAGAACAGCTGGTTCAACGCCTCCATGCCCCCTGATTTTTCTTCCTTTTCCACGCTGAAGTGCTCCAGCTCAGGTACCAATCCTGTGGGCTCGCATAGATGAAACGCACATCGAAATCGCTGTTTGGCGAGGCAAATCCCCAGGCGCGGCTGCCCGATTCAATCGCCATTAAAATCCGCACGCCTTCCTTCTCTTCCACGGCCGCCAGGCGGCGCATGATCTCTACTCGTACTTCTTCTGGAATCATCGTTCTCTCTTCTTAGTTGCTTGAGGACACTTTATGCCAGTCGAGGGTAAAGCGGGCCAGGTATTTCTTGAGCCGGTCGGCATCGTTCGGTTTGGCTTTTGCCGCGCGTGATACGGCATACAAGGTGCGGCCCGCATCGGACATATTGTGCGATTGCCGGCACACCTTGATCACGGCCTGCAGTTGCAGCGCGTCGAACAGGTCGAGTTCATCGGCTGCCTCGGCTCCCAGGATATCGGCCAGGTCGATTTCTGTGCCACCTAGACCATCGCCATGGTGCTGCCACATCCGCTTCAGGCGCCGGATTTCCTCGTCAACGACGCTGTCGGTGATGCGTCCCGCTTCCGACAGGGTGGCTAGGCGCGTGACGGCGGCGGACAGATCGCGGAAGTTGCCCTTCCATGCGGCCGATGGCGAGGCGGCGAAGCGCATGAAACGTTCGCGCGCTTCCTTGTTGAAGCGCACGCGCTCACCCGTTTCGGCTCCATATTGCGCCAGCAGGTATTCCAGGTTCGGCTCGATGTCTTCCGGGCGTTGCGCCAGGCCGGGCAATTCGTAGGTCCACAGATTGATGCGCGCATACAGATCCTCCCGGAAGCGGCCGGCAGCCACCTCCTTGCCCAGGTCGCGGTTGGTGCCGGCGATCAGCTGGAAGTCGCTCTGCACTTCCGTATCGGCGCCAACGGGAAAAAAGCGCTTTTCCTCGATGGCTTTCAGCAACATCGCCTGTTCATCGAGTCCCAGTTCGCCGATTTCATCGAGAAACAGCAGTCCCTTGTGCGCGCTGCGCAACAAGCCTGGCCGGTCCGAGCCGGCTCCCGTGAAGGCGCCCTTGATATGCCCGAACAAGGTGGAAGCGGCGCCGTCGCCATGCAAGGTAGCGCAATTGAGGTCGATGAATTTGCCGTCGATCTGGTGGCGCGATCTTTTCAGTTCGTACACGCGGCGCGCAAGAAAGGATTTGCCTGCGCCCGTGGGGCCCATCAGTAGCATGGGCGCCTTGGACTTGATGGCGACGCGCTCGATTTCATCGATCATGCCGTTGAACTTCGCATTGCGCGTGGCGATGCCGGATTTCAAAAACGCCACGCCGGCCGCCTGTTCGCGTGTAAAACGCTGGGCGATCTGGTCGTAGCGCGACAGATCGAGGTCGATCAGCGCATATGTGCCGGGATCGCCGTTGGCGTGGCGCTTCGGTGGCGACGTCTGCACCAGGCGGCCAGGAAAATAGCGCGCCTCCGTCATCAGGAACATGCAGATTTGTGCCACGTGGCTGCCGGTGGTGATGTGGATCCAATAGTCTTCCCGGTCCGGGTCGAACGGGTAGCGATTGGCGAAATCGTACAGCGCCGCATAGACATCCTCAAAATCCCAGGCATTGCTGATGGGGAGTTCGTGCGCGATCAACTGCGTTTCAGGCGAGACACTGGCGATATCCTGCGATACCTGACGCACCAGGCTGCCGAATTGGCTGCCCGCGTACAGCAGCTCGAAACGGTCGATGATCTTGTCATCATGCTGGGTCAGGGCGACGCTTGGCCGCCATTTTTCCCAGCGCGCCGCCCCTCTGCCATTGTCAAGTTGTGTGCCGAGAAAGCCGATGACGACGGTACGTTTCGCTTGCATGTTATGGGATAAATATTTATCTAAAAAGATAATTGTATAGGGTTTTTCGTGAACCGGTGGTTTTCGTTATAACCTGGAATAAAAAATATTCATGAATAAAATCAATGATTTATGCATGTTTTTAATCGAGCGATCAAACCTGGCACGGGGTTTGCAATAGAGGGGATGGTAATGCGATAAACATACAGAGCAAAGAGAAGAGAAAATGGTCAACACCCGCTTATTCCAGAGCGCGAAGCAGATCCAGGCCTTGCCTGAGGCACTGGCGCGCAATGCCGAAGGCGCAGCCGCCTACGCGCTGACGCCGCGCCACCGGCTGGCGCAATATGCGGCCACCGGCTGCCTGAATTCGACGTTCTATGCCAGCGCCGAAGCGCAACTGGCGACGGTGCGGGAACTGTGCCAGGCGGTCGAACCGGCCTTCATCGCGCAAACGGCCGTGTATTGCCGGGAACGGGGCTACATGAAAGACATGCCGGCCTTGCTGGTGGCCATGCTGGCGGGCCAGGGTGCTGCGCAATGCGCGCCCGCATTCCAGCGCGTCATCAATAACGGCAAGATGCTGCGCAACTTCGTGCAGATCATGCGCTCGGGAGCGGTGGGCCGCAAGTCGCTGGGAACGCGTCCGAAAAAACTGGTGCAGGCATGGCTGAACCGCGCGTCGGAACAAGCCTTGCTGGCTGCCGCCGTGGGCAATGCACCATCGTTGGCCGACGTGGTGAAGATGGTGCACCCGAAACCGCAGGAAGCGTGGCGCGCGGCGTTCTTTGCCTGGCTGATCGGCAAACCATACGATGCCAGTGCGCTGCCCCCGGCGCTGGCTGCATTTGAGGCATACAAGGCCGATACCTCGCAGCCGATCCCGGACGTGCCGTTCCAGATGCTCACGGCGCTGCCCTTGAGCACGCAGGACTGGGCACAGATCGCGCGCCAGGGCAGCTGGCAAATGCTGCGCATGAACTTGAACACTTTTGGCCGCCACGGCGTGTACGAGGTCGATGGCATGCCGGAGCTGATCGCGGCCAGATTGCGCGATCCGGCGGCGATCGCCAAGGCGCGCGTCTTTCCATACCAGCTGATGTCGGCCTGCATGGCAGCCAATGGCAGCGTGCCGTCGGTCGTCCGCGACGCGCTGGAACAGGCACTGGAAGCATCGCTGGCGCATGTGCCGCAGATCGCCGGCAAGGTCGTGGTGTGCCTGGACGTTTCCGGTTCGATGTCGTCGCCCGTCAGCGGCTTTCGCGGCAGCGCCACGTCGAGCGTGCGCTGTATCGACGTGGCGGCGCTGGTGGCGGCGGCCATGCTGCGCAAGAACCCTGACGCCATGGTGCTGCCGTTCGAGCACAGCGTGGTGAAGTGCGGACTCGATGCGCAGGGCCGGGTGATGGAGAACGCGGCAAGGCTGGCGGCCATTGGCGGTGGCGGCACCAATTGCAGCGCGCCGCTGCTGCGCATGAATAGCAAGGGGGAGCTGGCGGACCTGGTGATTTACGTGTCCGATAACGAATCGTGGATCGATGCGAAGCGTAGCGGCGCGACGGCGACGATGGGGCAGTGGAGGGTGTTCAAGCAGCGCAATCCACAGGCGAAACTGGTGTGCATCGATATCGCGCCACATGCCACCACCCAGGCGATGGAGGGCGTGGATATCCTGAACATCGGCGGCTTTTCCGACGATGTGTTCAAGATCATCGCCGCCTTCGCGGCTGGCCAGCTGCATCCCGATCACTGGGTGGGGGAAATCGCCGCCATCGATATCGCCGTAAGTTGATGCAGCAAAGCGCATGAATGCGGGCAGGACTACATACAGGCGTCCTGTCCAGCCTTGTCATGCGCGGTCGTACCCCGAATGCAGACAGGATTACATCGTAAAGCCGCGTCAAACCGGCCTGGCATGCAGTTTCTGCAGCCAGAAATCTTGTCCCCACTTGTCGGGTTGTTGTACCGATGAATGCGGGTGGAACTACATCCAGGGCCGATACGTCGGCAGCTGTTTCACCCATCCTTGTCATCACCTCCGGATAAAATGAGAAGAAAAGAGAGCATATGAAAAACGAAGAATACGAAGTCCTGCATGCCGAAGGCAGCCGTCCCGTGAAAATGTGGACGCGTGGCGTGCCCGTCGAAGAAGCGGCAAAAAAACAATTGCGCAACACGGCGACGCTGCCGTTCATCTACAAGCATATCGCCGTCATGCCCGACGTCCACCTGGGTAAAGGCTCGACCATCGGCAGCGTGATTCCCACCTTGGGCGCGGTGATCCCGGCGGCCGTGGGCGTGGATATCGGTTGCGGCATGATGGCGGCAAAAACCACGCTGACGGCCAATGATTTGCCGGACAACCTGGGGCCGCTGCGCAGCGCCATCGAGTGCGCGATTCCGCACGGGATGTCGCCGAAGACGCGCGGTGGCCAGCGCGGCCGCGATGAAGGGTCGTGGCATACGCCGCCCGCGGTAGTCGACGCCGCCTGGCTGCAATTGAAGGATGAATTCGATGCGATCTGCCTGAAAACGCCGAAGCTGAAAAACACGAACAATTACCGCCACCTGGGGACTCTGGGCAGCGGTAACCATTTTATCGAAGTCTGCCTCGATGAACAGGGCGCCGTGTGGTTCATGCTGCATTCCGGTTCGCGCGGCGTGGGCAATGCCATCGGCACGCACTTCATCGAATTGGCCAAGCAGGATATGCGCACCCATTTCATCAACTTGCCTGACCAGGACCTGGCTTACCTGGCCGAAGGCACGCAGCATTACGACGACTATGTGGAGGCCGTGGGCTGGGCCCAGCGTTTTGCCCGCAACAACCGCGAAGTGATGATGCAGAACCTGATCGCCGCCGTGCGCACGGTCATTCATAAACCGTTCCAGACCCACGTGGAAGCCGTCAATTGCCACCATAATTATGTGCAGAAGGAGCACCATTTCGGCAAGGACGTGCTGGTCACCCGCAAGGGTGCCGTGTCGGCCCGCGCGGGCGAGCTGGGGATCATTCCCGGTTCCATGGGCGCGAAGAGTTTTATCGTGCGCGGCAAGGGCAACGCCGAGAGTTTTCATAGCTGCAGCCATGGCGCCGGACGCACCATGAGCCGCACGGAAGCGAAGCGTCGCTTCAACCAGGAAGACCAGATCCGCGCCACCGAAGGGGTCGAGTGCCGCAAGGATGCCAACGTGATCGATGAAATCCCGATGGCCTACAAGGATATCGACGCGGTAATGCTGGCGCAGCGCGAGCTGGTCGACGTCGTGCATATCCTGAAGCAGGTTGTCTGCGTCAAGGGCTAAAAAATAAAGTGAGCAGAATGATAGAAATAGATGGTTCCGTCGGCGAAGGCGGCGGACAGATTTTGCGCTCGGCGCTGAGCCTGTCCATGATCACGGGCCAGCCGTTCCGGCTGGTGAATATCCGCGCGGGGCGCAGCAAGCCTGGCTTGCTGCGCCAGCATCTGGTGGCCGTGCAGGCTGCCGCGCAAGTATGCAAGGCGCGCACGACGCCGGTGGCATTGGGCGCGACAACGCTGGAATTCGAGCCGGGCCTCATCCGCAGCGGCGATTTTCATTTTGCCATCGGCAGCGCGGGCAGCAGCACCCTGGTGCTGCAAACCGTGCTGCCGGCCTTGCTGCATGCGGACGCGCCGTCGAGCGTGCATGTCACGGGCGGCACGCACAACGCCATGGCGCCGCCCGTGCATTTCCTGCAGCGCGCCTATGGCCGCGTGCTGGCGGCAATGGGCGCCGACGTCGCGTTTGAATTGCTGCGCTTCGGCTTCTTTCCTGCCGGTGGCGGCGCAGTGCGTGCCACGGTGCAGCCTTGCCGGCGCCTGCGGCCCTTCGAGCTGCTGCAGCGCGGTGAGCGGACAGCGGGTTTCGCGGAAAGCTTTATCGCGGGCGTGCATGTCGGCGTGGCACAGCGCGAGCTCGAGCGCATCGGCAGCGGCATGGGCTGGAGTGGAAGGCAGCTGCGTATCGGCGGTCTGCCAGCCGGCCAAGGCCCGGGCAATGCCTTGCTGCTGACGCTGGAACACGAGCACGTGACAGAAGTGTTTACGTCTTTTGGCGAAAAGTCGGTGATGGCCGAAACGGTGGCCAAGCGACTGTTGAATGAAGTGCGGGCCTACCTGAAGTCCGATGCGGCCGTGGGGGCGCACCTGGCGGACCAGCTGATGCTGCCGATGGCGCTCGCTGGCGGCGGCGCTTTCACCACCAGCGAGGTCACGCAGCATGCGCTGACGAACGCGGACGTCATCGCCCGCTTCCTGCCCGTGCGTTTCAGCTTTGAGCAGCAGGCGCGCAGCGTGCTGTGCACCGTGCACCCGTGCTAAACCGGGCGGAGATTTTTAAAAGACGTACTGCGCGCTGACACCGAGCAGCCAGTTGCGGCCCGGCGCCGCTTCGTAATAGCGCTTGTTGCTGTCGCCGACGATGACGGAACCGACGTAGCTGCGGTCGAACAGGTTGTTCAGGCGCGCGAACTGCTTGAAGCGCCAGTTGCCCACGCTCTGTTTGGCGTTGATTCTGGCGTTGACGACCGTGTAGCCAGGCGCCGGTTTTTCGGTATTGCTGTCTTCCGCGTAGATCTTGTTGTTCGCCACGCCTTCCAGCGCCGCGCCGTAGCGGTCGAAAAGGTCTTTCCAGGCCAGCTCCGCAAATAGGTTGGCGCTGGGAACGCCAGGCAGGCGGCTGCCTTCGCGCACGCCGTTGAACGCTTCGTCGTACACGGCGTGCAAGCTGGTCAGCGCCAGTTTCGTCGTGAAACCGTAGGGCAGGCTGGAGTCGAGCGACACTTCCACGCCCTGGCGCAGGGTTTTGCCGGCATTTTTATAGCTGGTGCGCCCGCCGCTGGAACTGTCGACCACCAGTTCATCGTTGGTATGAATCTGGAACACGGCCGCGTTGAGGCGGGTGTTATGGTTGATCCTCGCCTTGACTCCCGCTTCCAGGTTGGTGCTGGTGGCCGGCTTCAGAGTGAAGTTGAAACCGCCGCCCGTGCCCGAGTAAAACAGCTCGTTCAGGGTGGGTGCTTCGAAACCGCGCGCGGCGCTGGCGTACACATTCAGGGTGGGCGAGACGGCATAGCGCAGGCCCAGCACCGGCGTCGTGTGGCTGTATTCCAGGCTGCCGCTGTCGTTGCCATTGCTGAGGAAATGGTCCGTCACTTCCACTTTCATCTTGCTGTAGCGCAGCCCGGCGCTGAGCATCCAAGGGCCGCTTTCCCATTCCGTCTGGATGTAGGGATCGAGGCTGGAGACGACATCCTGCTCGTCGCGGCGCAGTCTGCCCTTCACGCCGAAGGTATCGCCGATATAGTTTTCGTAGCCCGTGCGGTCATCGCTGGAGCGGCCATAATCGATGCCGATGGTGGTGCTCAACTTGCCGCCGGCCAGCTGGTTCACATGCAGCCAGTTGGTGTCGACGCCATAGAAGTTGCGCTGGAAATCGACCACGCCGCCCGAGTGGCTGGCCGGTGCCTGGAACCCCTTGGTGAACGCCTGGTACTGGATCACGTCGCGGTTGCCGCCATAGGCCGTCACATGCAGGCGGTCGTCGCCGAAACGCTGTTCATAGGTGGCGCCGATCTGCTGATGGTCGATGCTCTTGCGCGTGTTGTAGCGCTCGGCCAGGGTGCGTTTCGGATTTTGCGTATCCGTCGCGTCGATCTCGCCCGCGCGCGGGTCGCGGGCAAAGGTGGCCCAGGTGGCGCCCAGCGGATCTTGCGTATTCCCCTGGTGCAGGCTGTTGGCGACGATGGTCAGCTTGCTGTCCGCATTTGGCTTGACGGTGATCTTGCCGAACGCCTGTTCGCGCGTGGCGGCGCTGTGGTCGCGGAAGCCGTCCGTGCGGAAGCGCGAGCCATCGAGCACGTAGCCGATGCCGCCCGCCTGGCCCTGCGCGTTCAGGTCCACCTTGCTGGTGCCGTAACTGCCGCCCGTGACATTGAGCTCCACGGATGGCGGATTCTGGCCGTCTTTTGAAAACAGCTGGATCACGCCGCCCGAATGGTTGCCGTAGATGGCGGAGAAGGGGCCGCGCAGCACTTCGATGCGTTCGGCCGTATCGAGGTTGAAGGTGGCGGCCTGGCCCTGGCCATCGGGCATGGTGGCGGGAATGCCGTCGCTGATCAGGCGCACGCCGCGCACGCCGAAGGCCGAGCGGGCGCCGAAGCCGCGCGAGGAAATCTGCAGGTCCTGCGCGTAGTTCTGGCGGTTCTGCACCACCAGGCCCGGCACGGCGGCCAGCGCTTCGGAGGCGTTCACGCGCATTTGCCCATCCTGGATGCGCGCGCTGTCGACCACGTCGATCGAGGCGGGCATGTCGAAACTGGCGTGGCCGACGCGCGTGGCGCTGACCACCACCACGTCCGCCACCGGCAACGCGTCGGTTTGTGCTTCGGGAATGACCGCGGCCGCGGCGGAAGCGGCCATGCAGGCGCCGCCGCCAAGGGCGAACAGGGCGGCGACGGCATTCAAACTAAAAGGGTACTGCTTCATGGATACTCCCGAGGTTGACTTAGTGGGCCTCATGGTCCGCGTCGACGCTGGTTTTCAGCCGGGGCGCAGGCAGCGGGCGGCTTTCGATGAAGCTGCGCACGGCCCAGATTTCCTGCGCCGTCAGCACATCGCGCCACGGCGGCATGTAGATGATGCCGGCGCGGACCTTGCCCGTATTTACCGACATCATAAAGTAGCCGTCGACATCCTGCAGGCAGCGCGCCTGCAGTGCCGGGTCTTTCAGGGCCTGGCAAAAGCTGTTCAGGCGCCGCAGGTCGGGCGCTTCGGCCGATGGCAGCGTGGCCTGCTCGCCGTGGCAGCGGGCGCAGTTGGCCTGATAAAGGGTGGCGCCCAGGGCAATGGCGGCCGGATCCCCGCGCGCAGGATTGGCTTCTGCCGCCTGCGCCAGGGGCGCCGACATCAACAGGGTGAGCAAGGCAGTGAACAAGGCGGAAAGGTGCATGGCGGCGCTCCGGTTTCACCAGTCCGTCGGGCAGCCGCTGCAGCCCTCCAGGTTGGCGTCGGGGAAAATGGTGAAGCGCAGGATGGCGCGCTCCAGCTTGGCGTTCTTCAGGTTGGTGCCCCAGAACTTGGTTTCCTGCAGATCCGCGTCCACCAGCACCACGTCGGCCAGGTTGGCCATGTTCAGGCGCGCCGCCTCCAGGCTGGCGCCGCGCATGTCGGCGCCTTCCATGTCGGCGCGCATCAGACGGCTGGTTTCCAGGTTGATGCCGGCCATGCTGGCCTTGCGGAACGAGGCGCCCGGCGCATTGAGCGAAAACGCCATCGCACCCGTCAGGTCGGCGCCGTCGAGCAGGGCGCCGGCCAGGTTGGCGCTGCGCAGGTTGGCCCGCATCATGCGCGCGCCGCGCAAGTCGGCGCCGTGCAGGTCCTTGCCCACCAGGTTGGCGCCGCGCAGGTCGGCATTCGCGCATTGCGCGTATGGCCACAGGTGGCAGCCATTGATGATGGTGACTTCCGGCTCGGCCACGCCGTTGACGATCTGCGCGGCAGCAGGGAAGGACAGTGCGGCCAGGCACAGCGCCCGGCACAGCACTCCCCCGACTGTGCCGCGCAGCGCGCCGGGGCCGGTACCGGGCTCCGGCGCCGCCATCACTTGGCCGCCATCTTGGCCGATGGTGCCTTCGGCAGCTTGAAGACCCAGAAGCTGCCGCCCTGCGTCACCTGCTTGGTCAGCTCCGCCATGTCGCCGCCCCACAGCGGCACGGCGCCGCCATAGCCGCTGGCCAGGCCGATGTACTGTTCGCCATCCTGTTCCCAGGTGATGGGCACCGAGACGACGCCGGAACCGGTCTGGTACTTCCACAGTTCCTTGCCCGTCTTCGCATCGAAGGCCTTGACGAAGCCGTCCGAGGTGCCCGTGATCAGCAAGCCGCCGGCCGTCGTCAGGGTGCCGCCCCACAATGGGAATTTTTCCTTGTTTTCCCAGACGATCTTGCCGGTCTTCGGATCGATGGCGCGCAGGGTGCCGATATGGTCTTCATACAGGCGCTTGATGCGGAAGCCCTGGCCCAGGTAGGCGGAACCGGCCTTGTAATGGATTTGCTCGGTCCAGTAATCCATGCCCCAGTGGTTGGCGGGAATGTAGAACAGGCCCGTGTCGGGCGAGTACGACATCGGCATCCAGTTGGTGCCGCCCAGGAAAGGCGGCGAGACGAAGACGGCCTTGCCCTTGTCGGCGCCCGCTTCCGGCAGCGGCGGACGCTTGCCGTTTTCCACGGGGCGGCCCGTCTTCAGGTCGATGCTCTTGGCCCAGTTGATACCGTCGACAAAAGGCCAGGCGTTGATCAGGGACGTCGGCTTGTTCGGATAGCCGGCGCCCGTCGCCAGCTTGGTGCGGTCGGTAACGTAAAAGAAGCCGTTGCGGTCCGCATGCGCGCTGGCCTTGACCAGTTTGCCCGTCTTGGCATCCTTGTAGTCGAACAGCACCACCGAGTTATTCCCGGAAAAATCCCAGGCGTCGTTCGGCGTGTGCTGGTAAAAGCCTTTCAGCTCGCCCGTGCTGGCGTCCACATACGCCTGGCCCGAGGTGAACAGGCTGTCCCAGTTGCGCGGATCGTCGCCTTCCTTGGTGCGTTCCCAGGTATTCCATGGCGCGGGGTTGCCGGCGCCGATGATGATGGTGTTGGTTTCCGGGTCGTACGAGGCCGTCTGCCACGGCGCGCCGCCACCGTGTTCCCACGCTTCGCGCAGCTTGCCGTCCTTGTCGCGCGGCCAGCTGGGCGCCTTGGCGTCGCCCGTCGGCGTGCTCGGTTTGCCGTCGGCGCGGCCGATGTGGCCTTCGACCAGCGGCCGCGCCCATACTTCCGCGCCCGTTTCCGGATCGCGCGCGAACAGCCAGCCCTGGGCGCCGAATTCATCGCCCGAGTTGCCGTGGATGAGCAGCACGCGGCCGCCTTTTTCGCGGATGATGAACGGCGCGCCCGTCATGGTGTAGCCCAGTTTCTGGTCGCCGAATTTTTCATTCCACACGACCTTGCCCGTGTTTTTGTTCAGGGCGACGATGCGCGCGTCCAGGGTGCCAAAGTAAATCTTGTCGCCATAGATGGCGGGGCCGCGGTTGACCACGTCGCAGCAGGGGCGGATATCGTCGGGCAGCCGGTGTTCATAGGCCCACAGCTGCTTGCCTGTCTTGGAGTCGAGCGCGTAGATGCGCGAATACGAGGCCGTGACATAGATCACGCCATCGTGCACCAGCGCCTGCGCTTCCTGGCCGCGCTGTTTTTCGCCGCCGAACGAGAACGTCCAGGCGGGCACGATCTGTTCGACGTTTTTCGTGTTGATCTTCCTGGCCAGGCTGTGGCGCTGCGCCTTCAGGCCCAGGCCGTAGCTGAGCACCTGGCTGGTGCCCTTGTCGGCATTGGCGATATCGTCCCAGCTCACCTTGCTATCGCCCGCCGAGGCGGTATTGGCGATCAGTGCAAGGATGGCAAAAGCGATTGGACGTGGAAATACTGGCTGCATGCTGGTCTCCCTTTTATAAGTATTGTCATGGTGGTCTGCGACGTGGTCGCTGTGGATAGTTCAGCAACATGCGTGCCAGCCTTTTCTGGCTGCGTCGATGGCACCGTGTGCGCCGTCCTGCCACAGTCGCCCATGCCGCCTTGTCCTGTTTTGCAACAGTGCGACGCTGCCTGTTCCGGCGCGCGCGTCCTGGCACAGGGGTTGCTGAGGGATCTGGCTGGAAGGCCGACGCTGCCTTTGCCATTACTCAATATTCATAAGGAGACCACCATGCATGCTGCACCACGCCGCCACTTCATTTGCCAATTGCTCGCCATCGGCGGCATGGGCGCCGCCTCGCGGGCCGGCGCCCAAGCGGCGCCTCCCAAAGTCGATGAAGACAGCGACCAGGCCAGGGCACTCGGCTACCGCCACGACACCACCAGGGTCGATACGAAAAAATATCCGCAGCATGCCGCGGCGCAGCGCTGCAACAACTGTTCCTTTTATCAGGGCAAGAAGGACGATGCCTGGGCCGGCTGCGCCATGTTCGGCCGCAAGCAGATCGCCGGGCCGGGCTGGTGCATGGCGTGGGCCAAGGCGCCGGGATAACGTTGTCTGAGCCGCAATGCAAAAGGCGCTGCCAAGCGGCAGCGCCTTTTGCATGGTCGCGCCGTCAATTACAGCGTCTGCTCGCGCCGCGTTTCCAGATAAGCCTTTACCGCCCAGATGGCCTCCTGGTTGAAGACCCCCTCGAACGGCGGCATGTAGACGGCGCCATTGCGGGCGCGGCCATGGCGCACGGTATCGAGCACATATTGATCGATCTCTTGCGCGCAAGCATCTTTTTTCTTCGCATCGGTGAGTGCGGCGCAGTCATTGTCGAGCTTGCGCAAGTCCGGCGCCATGCCGCCCGACACGGCTTCCAGCCCGTGGCAGCGCGCGCAGTTCTGCGTGTAGGCGGCGCTGCCGATGCGGATCGCCTCGGCATTCTGGCGGTAGGGGTTTTCCGTGCGCCACTCGGGACCCAGTTGTGGCAGTGTGGATGTATCGACGGCCTGGGGCGTCATGTTGCCGTGCGCCCAGACGGCCGCGGCCGCCAGCATGCAGGCGAGGCCGCCGGCGGCAAGGCGCAAGCCGCGCAGGCCTCGGGTGCGTCGGTTCGTGGTGGCAGGAAGGCGTGGTGTCATGGTGGTCTCCGTTCTGGTTATGCGCGTAGTCGCGTCCATGACAGGGTTAGCAAGCGGTATGCCAATCGATCTGCCGTCGCAGGCCGGGTGCCGCAACCTGTTTCACTGTTCAGTAACGGAACAACTGGCGCTGCCGGCTGATCCCATTTGACGCAGCGCGCAGGGCGGCGGGCTGCCAGTGGTACCGTGTCGTTGTGCTTTGCCTGCTGGCACGGCATTTGCAAAACAAGAGATCAGGATCACCTGACACATCCCCAAGGGCCGCTTCGCGGCGGCTTTCATCGAAGCTCATACCAACGAGAAAGAGGACGACATGAATCTGGCAGACATCAGCAAACTGGGCGTAGCCAATCCCTTCAAACAACGCTACGACAACTATATCGGCGGCAAATTCGTCGCCCCTGTCAAAGGTGAATACTTCGGCAACATCACGCCGATCACGGGCCAGGTCTTTTGCGAAGTGGCGCGCTCCACGGCGGAGGACGTGGAGCTGGCGCTCGATGCCGCCCATGCCGCCAAGGAAGCATGGGGCAAGACTTCGCAGACGGAGCGGGCCAATATCCTCAACAAGATTGCCGACCGCATGGAAGCGAACCTGGCCCTGATCGCCACGGCCGAGACCATCGACAACGGCAAGCCGATCCGCGAAACCACGGCGGCCGACATCCCGCTGGCGATCGACCATTTCCGCTACTTTGCCGGCTGCATCCGCGCGCAGGAAGGCTCCGTCGCGCAGATCGACTCGGAAACCTATGCATATCACTTCCACGAGCCCCTGGGCGTGGTGGGCCAGATCATTCCGTGGAATTTCCCCATCCTGATGGCCGTCTGGAAGCTGGCGCCCGCGCTGGCGGCCGGCAATTGCGTGGTGCTCAAGCCGGCCGAGCAGACCCCCGCCTCGATCATGGTGCTGATCGAATTGATCGGCGACCTGCTGCCGCCCGGCGTGCTCAATATCGTCAATGGCTATGGTCTGGAGGCGGGCAAACCGCTGGCGTCGAACAAGCGCATCGCCAAGATCGCGTTCACGGGCGAAACGGGCACGGGCCGCTTGATCATGCAGTACGCGGCGCAGAACCTGATTCCCGTCACCCTGGAATTGGGCGGCAAGTCGCCGAACATCTTCTTTGCCGACGTGATGGATGCCGACGACGCTTTCTTCGACAAGTGCCTGGAAGGCTTCGCCATGTTCGCGCTGAACCAGGGCGAGGTGTGCACCTGCCCGTCGCGCGTGCTGATTCAGGAATCGATCTACGAGGCGTTCATCGCGCGCGCCCTCGAGCGCGTGGCGAAGATCAAGCAGGGCAACCCGCTCGATGCCTCCACCATGCTGGGCGCGCAGGCGTCGCAGGAGCAGCTGGAAAAAATCCTCTCGTATATCGACATCGGCAAGCAGGAAGGTGCGCAAGTGCTGGCCGGCGGCGAACGCAATGTGCAGAGCGGCGACATGAAGGACGGCTATTACGTGCGTCCGACGGTCTTCAAGGGCGACAACAGCATGCGCATCTTCCAGGAAGAAATTTTCGGTCCGGTGGTATCCGTGACCACCTTCAAGGACGAAGCCGATGCGCTGCGCATCGCCAACGATACCTTGTACGGCCTGGGCGCCGGCCTGTGGACGCGCGACGGTTCGCGCGCCTTCCGCGTGGGACGCGCCATCCAGGCGGGCCGCGTGTGGACCAATTGCTACCACCTGTACCCGGCCCACGCCGCGTTCGGCGGCTACAAGCAGTCGGGCATCGGCCGTGAAAACCACAAGATGATGCTGGACCACTATCAGCAGACGAAGAACCTGCTGGTATCGTACAGCCCCAACGCGCTGGGCTTCTTCTAAGGAGCGGTGATGAACAACGCCATTGAACGGGTGACGGCCACGCCGGCAGCACTCGACATGCTGGCCACCTTGCGGCAGAAACATGGTCCGCTGATGTTCTTCCAGTCGGGCGGCTGCTGCGATGGCAGTGCGCCCATGTGCTACGCGGCGGGGGAATTTGACATTTCCGACTCCGACGTCTACCTGGGCAATCTGAATGGCACGCCGTTCTACATGGGCCTGGAGCAGTTCGCCTACTGGGAGCATACGCAGCTGATCATCGACGTGGTCGATGGCAATGGCGGCATGTTTTCGCTCGATAACGGCACGGGCCGGCGCTTCCTCACCAGGTCGCGCCTGTTTACCGACGCGGAACTGGCGCAATTGCAGCATCCGCCGTCGAAGCAGCTATAGCTTGTTGTTGCCTGGGTCCGCAAGTGCGCGGGCGTTGTCTCCTCGCCCGCGCGGACGGGGGTTTAGCTGACGGCTACGGCCGTCAGTTTTTTTTTGCGCGCCCGCTTTTACCGCTGCGCGCAGAATCGGAACAGTGCTTGTGACAGCGCTGGTCCGATTCTGCACAGCTGTCTTTTCGCCTCTCCCTCTCTCCCTCTGTGGCGCGGCGGGCATGCAAATTGCCACTGTCATGTCGACATCACGCGCGATGCTCGATCCGATAAAAAAACAATCAGGGAGATGGGGATGAAAAAACTATGCATGCTGGGCGCGCTGGCCATGGCCGCTCACGCGGCACACGCCGTCGATTTCAAGGCCGGTGACTGGACGGTTACGCTGGGCGGTATCGTCAACGCGTATTACACGCACGTCTCGTGCAGCGGCGACGCCGTGGGCGGGCTGGCGCTGGGCGGCAATGCGCTGGGCTGCGGCGGCGAAAGCAAGCGCACCACCATCGGCAATGGCTTGCTGCTCAATGGCCTGGTGACGTCGGCCACTTCGAAGCAGGGCGACTACGATATCAAGGCGCTCATCGGCATGTACAACGCCACCGCCACCGACAGCGCCATTTCCGCCAACAGCGGCATCGACGTGCGCCAGGCGTATTTCACGTTCGGCAATGCGCGCATGGGCACCGTCAAGCTGGGGCGCGACAACGGCATCTTCGGCGCCTCGGCCATCTTCGGCGACATGACACTGATCGGCGCCGGCGCACCGGTGCAAGCGACCCAGCGGGGCCGCGTCACCCTGGGCCATATCGGCGCCGGCTACAGCTACGTGGGCTATTACGGACAGATCGCCTACAGCGCGCCGAAGTCGCTGTTCGGCGACAGCGGCATCGGCTTCGATGCGGCCCTCGTCAGCCCGGTGGCCGATACGCCCATCGTTGCGGCGCCCGCTTATTCGTCGACATCGAGCCCGCAGGTGCAGGCGCAACTGAGCTATGCGGCCGATGGTTTCAAGTCCTGGCTGGGAGCGAAGACGCAAAAGTTCGACGCCGTCGCCGCCGGCACGCGCGGCTTCACGATGCGCGCCGTGGAGGTGGGCGCTTCCTGCCAAGCCGGCAACGCGGGTGTCATCGCCAATATCCAGAGCGGCAAGGGACTGGGCGTCCTGTCGGATGCAGACCAGGGCGAGGTCACGACGCGCGCGTATTTTGTGCAAGGCACCTATAAGCCGGCGCCGTCGCTGAAGCTGGGCCTCGGTTACGGCATCAGCCGCAATAGCGACAATGCCGTTGGCACGGGCGGCCTGAAGTCGAACGCCAACCTGACCCTGGGCTTGTACTACGCGCTGACGCCGGCCATTACCCTGGTGGGGGAAGCAGGGCAGACGCGTTCCAAGGCGTTTGGCGGCGGCGAAGCGAGGATGAATGGCGGCTCGCTGGGCGGCATCATCTTCTTCTGACGCGCATGATGAACCGGGAAGGCTTTACTTCCGCCGGCGCGCGCTGCCGGCGCGCGCTTGTGCTCGCGCTATGCCTGGCGGCAGGCCTGCTGGCGCTGCTGCTTGGCGCTTCTTCCGCCCAGGCTGGCGTGATGACGGGCACCGAACTGGCGCGGCGCTTTCCCGCGCCGCTGCTGGTGGGTGAACGTGACGGCGAATTGCCCGTGTGGCCCCTGTTTCGCCAGGGGGCCAGCGGCAGCGAGCTGGCCGCCTATGTGTTCGAGTCGGCCGACCTGGCGCCGCTGCCGGGTTTTTCGGGCGTGCCTGTCAATCTGCTGGTCGCCATCGATCCGGCCGGACGCTTTATCGGCGTCGAGGTGCTGTCGCAGCACGAACCCGTATTCCAGTATGGCCTGGGTGAGGCGCCCCTGTTCGAGTTCGTCAAGCAGTACCAGGGCGTGTCGCTGAAGCAGAACATCAGCATCGAGACGAACACGCGGCGCGCGCGCCACCCGGACGCCTCGCGCGTCTACATCGACGGCATTTCCAAGGCCACCGTCTCGGTGCGCATCATCAACGAGAGCGTGCTGGCCGCGGCCTTGCTGGTGTCGCGCAAGAAGCTGGGCTTTGGCCAGTCTCGCGCAGCTGCCAGCATGGCGCGCGTGCGGCCGGAGGTGCTCGAGACAATGACCTTCCAGCGCCTGCGGCACGACGGCCTGCTGCAGCACTTGCGCGTGTCGAATGGAGAGATGGAACGCCTGTTTGCGGGCAGCGATGGCGCACGCCTGGACGAGGAAGCGCTGCGCCAGCCCGACGACATCTTCATCGACCTGTACGTGGCCTGCATCTCCGTGCCCAGCGTGGCGCACAGCCTGCTGACGTCGGACAGCCTGCTCAAGCTCAAGCCATGGATAGGCGAGGGCGACCAGGCCATCCTCGTGATGTCGTCCGGGCGCCACCGCGTGCCGGGCGACGATTTCATCCGCGGCGGCATCCCCGAGCGCCTGCTGCTGCGGCAGGATCAGCTGGCCATCGACATGCGCGACCTCGATCTGGATCTGAAACTGCTGCCTGGCTTGCCGGTGCCCGCCGATGCCAGCCTGACGGTGTTCCGCGTACCGGCCGAGGCGGGACTCGACCCGGGTGCCGCGTTCGATTTCACGCTGCCCGTCACGCGCAGCAAGGGCCAGTTCTACCCGGAGCGCATCACGCGCGAGCTGCCAGTCAGCTACCGCGTGCCGCAGCGCTTCGTGACCGGTGGCCAGCCTGGCAAGCAGGAGGTCTGGCACGGCGCATGGAGGGAACGCCGGGGCGAGCTGCTGATCCTCGCAATCGGCTTGTCCGTGCTGGCGCTGGCCCTGGCGCTGCCGCGGCGGCTCAGCGCGCATGCCCGCCGCTTCCAGTGGTTCCGTCTCAGCTATCTGTTGTTCACGCTGGGTTTCATCGGCTATTCCGCGCAGGCGCAGCTCTCCATCGTCAATCTCACGGGCGTGCTGCAGGCGCTGCTGGCGGGGCGCAACCTGTCATTTCTGCTGTTCGACCCGATGACGGTGGCGCTGTGGGGCTTCGTGCTGGTGTCGCTGCTGCTGTGGGGGCGCGGCACGTTTTGTGGCTGGCTGTGTCCCTTCGGCGCGCTGCAGGAGCTGGCGGGAAAGCTGGCACGCCTGTGCAGGGTGCCGCAGCTGAAATTGCGCAGTGCTACCGATATGCGCCTCAAGCGCCTCAAGTATGTGGTGCTGGCGCTGGTCGTCGGCGTTGCCTTGTTCGATGGCGTGGGCAGCAAGACCGATGCGCTGGTGGAGGTCGAACCATTCAAGACGGCCATCACTTTGAACTTCGTGCGCGCCTGGCCGTACGTCGTGTACGCGCTGGCGCTGCTGGCGGCCAGCGCGTTTATCCACAAGTGCTTTTGCCGCTATCTGTGTCCGCTGGGCGCTTCGCTGGCGCTGCTGGGGCGTTTCCGGTTGCTGGACTGGATACCGCGCCGCGCCGAATGCGGCACGCCGTGCCAGACCTGCCGCCACCGCTGCGACTACCAGGCCATCGAATCCCATGGCGCGGTGGTGTACGCGGAATGCTTCCAGTGCATGGACTGCGTCGTCATCCACGAAAGTGAACAAAAATGCGCACCGCGCCTGCTGGAGCGCAAACGCGCGCGCACGATCGCCATTCATCGCGATAAAGGAGCCGCATCATGAGACGCCGTACTTTTATCGCCGCCTCGCTGGGAGCCATGGGCGCCAGCGTCCTTGCTGCCTGGCCATCGCGCGACCAGGTGCATACTGGGGCTGCGCTGGCCTTCGGCACGACGATCACGGTCGCGCTGGTGCACGCGGATGCGCGGCTGGCGCGCCAGGCGATCAGCGACGCGCTGGCGGCGGCGCAGCGCGTTGATCACGTGATGAGCATTTATCGCCCGGGCAGCCAGGTGTACCGGTTGAACCAGGAGGGCGTGCTGCGCCGGCCCGATGCGCAGCTGCTGGCCGTGCTGGCACAGGCGCGCGCATTGTCGCAATTGACGGATGGCGCTTTCGACATCACGGTCCAGCCCCTGTGGCGGGCTTTTGACGAGGCAGCGTCGCGTCATGCCTTGCCGACAAGTGAACAGCGGCGTGCCGCGCTGGCGCTCGCGGGCTGGCGTGATCTGGCATTCGATGAAAACCAGGTGCGTTTCGCGCGGCCCGGCATGGCGCTCACGCTCAATGGACTGGCGCAGGGCTATGCGGCGGACATGGCGCTGGCGGCGCTGCGCGCGCGCGGCATACGGCACGCGTTGCTCGACACGGGGGAATTCGCGGCGTGCGGGCGCAAGCACGCGCATCAGCCCTGGACGCTGGGCGTGCGCGATCCGCGCGATGCACAGGCGCTGGCGGCGACCCTGCACATCAACGGCTGCGCCGTCGCCACCTCCGGCGATTACGCCACCGCATTCACGCCGGACTACCGGCATCATCACATCTTCGATCCGGCGGCGGGCGACTCGCCGCTGGAACTGGCCAGCGTCACGGTCATGGCCAACACGGGCATGCTGGCCGATGGCCTCTCGACCGCCTTCATGGTGCTGGGGCGCGAACGTGCTGGCGCGCTGGCGGCCAGCCTGCCCGGCGTCGACTTGCTGGCCATCGACAAGCAGGGCAAAGCGTGGCGCTCGCCCGGCTTTCCTGCCAACGCGGCGTGAGTCCGGTTGTGCTTATTTGAGATTGGGGATCTTGCGGTAAATCGTATTGCGCGACACGCCCAGCGCGCGGGCCGTGGCCGAGACGTTGCCGCCATTCGCTTGCAGTGATTTGAGGATCACCGACTGCTCCATCTCTTCCAGGTTGGCGCCTTGTGCCAGCAAGCGTTCGGGACTGGCGCCAGGGTCCGGTGGCAAGCCTTGTTCAATATCGTCGAGGAAATCGTCGGGCATGTGGCGCAGGCAGATTTCGTGTTCGTCGCCGGCCATGACGATGGCGGTACGCAGCAGGTTCGTAAGCTGGCGGAAGTTGCCGGGCCAGCGGTGCTGGTGGAACAGCGCGAGGATTTCCGGCGATACGTGATAGCGGCCGTTCTCCGCCTCTGTGGCGAGGATCTTTTTCACCACCGTTTCCAGGTCCGTGCGCTCGCGCAACGGCGGCAGCTTGACCACCAGGCCATTGAGCCGGTAGTACAGGTCTTCGCGGAACAGGCCCTTGGCCATGCGCTCGCGCAGATTGTGGTTGGTGGCGCAAATCAGTTCCACGTTGACGGGAATGGACTTGTCGCTGCCCAGCGGCGTGACCATGCGTTCCTGCAGCACGCGCAGCAAGCGCGCCTGCAGGCTGAAAGGCATGTCGCCGATTTCGTCGAGGAAGAGCGTGCCGCCATTCGCCTGCAGGATCTTGCCTACCGCGCCTTTCTTGCGCGCCCCCGTGAATGCCCCGTCTTCATAGCCGAACAGTTCCGACTCGATCAGGGTTTCCGGTATCGAGGCGCAGTTGACCGCGACGAAAGGACTCATGGCGCGTGGCGAATCGTTGTGGATCGCCTGTGCCAGCAATTCTTTTCCTGTCCCCGTCTCTCCCATGATCATGATGGGGATGTCGCGCCCCAGCACGCGCGTGACCTTGTCGATCACCAGCTCCAGTTGCTGATCGCCCGTGCGCAAATAGCGCAAACCGGACAGCCGGCGCGCCTGGGCCGCGGCCTGGTTGGCGGCGACGGCCGCATTGGCGGGTGCCGCCCGCTCGCCGCTCAGCGAATGCTGGAAGACGCTGTTCGCCAGGCGCAGCTGGGCGCGGCCCAGCACACGCACGCCGTTATGCATGCACAGGTTCAGCAGGCCGGGTGCGGCGGTGCGGTAATGTTCATATAGCGCGGAGACGGGCAAGCCAAAGAGGGAACTGAAGGTATGCGACTGCAGCGCCGA
The DNA here is from genome assembly GCF_978021625.1 of Janthinobacterium foliorum. Taxonomy (NCBI): domain Bacteria; kingdom Pseudomonadati; phylum Pseudomonadota; class Betaproteobacteria; order Burkholderiales; family Oxalobacteraceae; genus Janthinobacterium; species Janthinobacterium foliorum. Next base: position 20,890 of record NZ_CDXDQE010000025.1, read on the forward strand.
AAAAGGCAGGCCCAGCTGGAACAAGCCATTGCGGTTGGCGGCGAGGAAGCGCCCGCCGGGACTGAAGGAAGCGATGCCTTCCATTAAAGTGCCGATGAATTCGGGCCGGGTGTGGAAGTGCAGGGTGACGGCATCTTCGAAGGTGGCGGAGAACAGCTGGTTCTCGATCATCAGTGCGGACATGCGCACCAGCGCCATGGTGTGCTTGTGGAAACTGCGCTGGTCGCCGGAGACATCGAGTACGCCGATCACATTGCCCAGGTGGTCCGAGATGGGCGCCGCCGAGCAGGTGAGGAAGTGGTTGGCGGCCAGGTAGTGCTGGTCCGCATGCACGAGCGCCGGCGACTTTTCCACGATGGCCGTGCCGATGGCATTCGTGCCCTTGCTGGCTTCGGACCAGGCCACGCCCGGCTGCAGTGCCACCCGGTTGGCCTTTTCCAGGAAATCGTCGTCGCCCAGCGAGTGCACGATGACGCCGGTGGCATCCGTCAGTATCACCATATTGTGGGTGTTGATGATTTGCTGGTACAGCGTTTCCATGGCGGGCACGGCGTGCGCATGCAGCAGGCGGTTCTGCTCGATCAGGATGGACAGGTCGCTGCGCGCCAATGGACTGAAGTCCGCCGGGGATTCCGGCTGTAATCCATAGTCGAGGGAGCGCCGGTGGGACGTCTCGATAATCAGCGGCATATTCTCTGACCATGCGGACGTGGCGGTAGAACTGGTCAGATCTGGAGCAGTCGGACGGTGCATAGTGTTCTCTTTGTCTCGGTTGGCCGCTGCTCATGGGCGCGGCTCTCTGTACCTGCACGGGTGTTCCATAATGTAGCACCTGTGCAGAAAGTGAGCAAAAGCACGGCTGCATGCTGTTGCTGTAACGGTAATAAGCAAAGGAAGTGCCAGCTGAAAATAGCCCTTGCGGGGCGTGCGCGGCTTGGCTATAATTCGCCCCCTCGCTGAACGACGCATGCAAATGCCGAGTGAAGCAGGGTGAAAAAGAAGGTGTTGACGGACGTAGCGAAATGCTTCATACTCTTCCTTCTTCGCAGCTGACAAACACAACGCTTTGTCGATAGCGCGAAAGCAGTACCGAATACAGTTCTTTAACAATTAACAGTCGATAAGTGTGGACATTTGATGCA
>NZ_CDXDQE010000026.1:0-18958 GCF_978021625.1 Janthinobacterium foliorum
CGGAAAAGAAAAACCAGGTGGATTTCTACAACCGCCGCTTCGTCGCCGGTGAACTGGACAACCAGAGCTTCGCGGAAATCGCCCGCGCCATGGGCGCCGAAGGCATCACGGTGGACAAGCTGGAAGACGTGGGTCCGGCCCTGAAGAAAGCCATCGACATGCAGATGAATGAAGGCAAGACGACCATCATCGAAATCATGTGCACGCGCGAACTGGGCGACCCGTTCCGCCGCGACGCGCTGAGCAAACCGATCCGTCACCTGGACAAGTACAAAGACTACGTCTGATCAGTCCATCCGCTCCTTGTATGACCCCGGCCATGCCGGGTTTTGTATGCCGGAACCATCTTCATGCTTCCATGGTTCCGGCATTTTTTTACCGAATTGGAGTTTCCATGAAAGCCCTGCACCGCATCATCGAGCAAGCCCGCGCCGTGCCGAAAAACATCGTCTTGTGCGAGGGCGACGACATGCGCGTGCTGCAGGCGGCCGCGCGCGCCGCCACCGAGGGGCTGGCGCGCATCAGCATCGTCGGCAAGCCGGCCGCCATCCTGGCCCTGGCGCGCGAACATGGCCTGGACCTGGAAGCCGTGCGCCTGATCGACCCGGCCGCTTCCAGCGAGTCGGAACACTATGCACAGCAACTGTTCCTGCTGCGCCAGGCCAAGGGCATGACGGTGGAGCAGGCGCGGATCGCCGTGCAGGACCCGCTGTGCTACGCCAACCTGATGGTGCGCCTGGGCGACGCGGACGGCTGCGTGGCGGGCGCCGTGCACACGACGGCCAATGTGGTGCGCAACGCCATCCAGATCATCGGCGTCGATCCGGCCTTCAAGCTGGTGTCGAGCTTTTTCCTGATGATGCTGTGCGAGCCTTTCCACAGCCTCAAGGGCGGCTTCATCTTTTCCGACTGCGCCCTGGTCGTCGATCCGAATGCGGGGGAGCTGGCCGACATCGCCATGGCCGCTGCCGACAGCGCGCAAGCCCTGCTGATGGAAGAGCCGCGGGTGGCCATGCTGTCGTTTTCCACCAGCGGCAGCGCCAACCATGCGGCCGTCGACAAGGTGCATGCGGCCACGGACAAGGTCAAGGCGCAGCGCCCGAGGCTGGCCATCGATGGCGACGTGCAGCTGGACGCGGCCATCGTGGCCGAGATTTCGCAACGCAAGGTCAAGGATTCCGTGGTGAATGGCCGCGCCAACGTGCTGGTATTCCCCAACCTGGACGCGGGCAATATCGGCTACAAGCTGGCCGAGCGCATGGGCGGCGCCGTCGCCATCGGTCCGCTGCTGCAGGGCTTGAACAAGCCCGCCAACGATCTGTCGCGCGGTTGCAGCGCGATTGACGTCTACAACGTCATCGCGGTCACGGCCGTGCAGGCCCAGGGTGGACGCTGACTTCCTGTTCAGCCTGCCAGTGCTGGCGCTGCTGGGCGTGGTGGCGGCGGGCACGTATTTCCAGACCGTCACGGGTTTTGGACTGGGCATGATCGTCATGGGCGTGGCCAGCGGACTGGGCCTGGCGCCCGTGCCGGCGCTGGCGGCCCTTGTCAGCCTGCTGTCGCTGGCCAATTGCCTGGTGGCCTTGCCCGGTGCCTTGCACCACCTGGACTGGCGCGCCATCCGCGCCGCCAGCATCGGCTTGCTGCCCGCCATGGCGGCCGGCGTCTTGCTGCTGGGCTACCTGGATCAGGCCTACGCGCCCCTGCTGCACTTGCTGCTGGGCGCGGCCATCGTGTATGGCGGCGTCAGCATTTTGCTGCAGGCGCCGCCCGGTCCCGGTGCGGCCGACAAGCGCAGCTTCTTTATCAGCGGCGTGTGCGGCGGCCTGTTTTCCGGCCTGTTCTCGCTGGCCGGGCCGCCGCTCGTGTACCAGTTTTATCGTCAGGAAATGAGCCTGACCACCATCCGCTACAGCCTGATCTTTTTGTTCGCCATCAGCGCGGGCGGACGGTCGCTGATGGCGGGCAGCCAGGGCCAGCTCGATGCGAAAGTGTTGTTGCTGTGCATGCTGGCCTTGCCCGTCGGCGTGCTGGCCACCATGGCCGGCAAGCGCTATCCGCCGCCCATCGCCCAGCGCGGCATGCGCCGCATCGCCTTTGCCGTGCTGACGGCCATCGGCATCTCCCTGATGGTGGCGGCCGTGCCGCAGCTGCTGGGTTGAGCGGGCAGGGCGGTCAGGGCCGTACGGTGGCGTTGGCGAAAAAGCGGTAGCCGGCGTTGCGCGCCGTGTTGACCGGCAAGGACAAGCCGCTGGCCAGCTCGGTCTTGCGGCGCAGGCGGCGGATCTGCGTATCGAGGCGGCGCTGGTCATAGTCGAGGAAATCCTCGCCCAGCGACTGCACGATCTGCTGGCGGCTGACGATGCGCTCCGGCTCGGCCATCAGCGCCTGCAGCACGGTGGTATCTTGCTGCGACAAGGCGATGGCGCCGCAGCCCGGCGGAAACAGGCGGCGCGGCGCCAGTTCGAGTATCCATGCGGGCGCGGGCGCCGGTTCCCCCAGGCGCCGCTGCAAGCTGCCCAGGGTGGCCGCCAGCTCTTCCAGGTCGGTATGCTTGGGCAGGTAGTAATCGGCGCCGCCCGTCAGGCCGCTGACCTTGTCCTGCGTGGCGCCGCGCGCGGTAAACACCACGATGCCCAGCTGCCGGCCCTGGGCGCGCAGCGCGCGCACGAGGGCCATGCCGTCGCCGTCGGGCAAGCCCAGGTCGATGATGGCGATACGGTGCAGCGCGGGAGCATAGCTGGCATGGAAGCCGGCCAGGTCGGCGACGGCGCTGACCTGGTAGCCGCAGTCGCCGAGAAATTCGGTCAGTTCCTGTCGCAGGACGGCTTCATCTTCAAGCAAAATAAGGTTCAACATGGCGCAAGGATAACCGATCACTTGCGTGGCGTGAAGGCAGCCTGTCGCTTCCTTGATATGCCTGTGTTAAGCTGCCGCGCCATGCCATTCCTGCTTGCCCTTCTCCTCTTTTTCAGCACTCTCCATCCGCTGGCAGTCCATGCCGCGCCGCCGGCGCCGCTGCTGTTGCCCGACTCCGGCCAGCAAGTCTCGGCCAACGGCCACATGCAGGTGTTGCGGGACGCGCGCGGCACGCTGGCGCCCGATGCGGCACTGGCCGCGCCTGGCTGGCGCACCTTGCCCGGCGCCGTCAGCGCCGGCTACACGGACGACACCATCTGGCTGCTGCTCGACGTGCGGCGCGCGGAGGCGGCGCCCGATGAGTGGGTGTTGCGTTTTAGCAACGCCGTGCTCGACAATGTCCGCCTGTACCGGCTGGATGGACAAGGGCATTGGCGCATGCAGGAAGCGGGTGCGGCCGTCGTGCGCGACGACTGGCCCGTCGATGCGCGCCAGGTCGTCTTCCCGCTGCGCCTTGAGGCGGGCATGAGCGAACGCTGGCTGGTGCGCCTGGAGAGCAAGAAATCCATGTCGACCGAGCTGAGCTTGTGGCCACGCGCGGCCTTCGACGAATCCTCGCGCCGGGAATACCTGTACTACGGCTTGCAGTTCGGCACGTATCTGTTGCTGATCCTGTTCCACGTCTTTTTCTGGCGCATGACGCGCGAAGCCCAGAGCGGCTGGTATCTGCTGTATGTGTGCACGAGCGCGACGACGGAGGCCTTCACGATCGCCATTCCCCAGCAGATTTTCGACATGCCGAACTGGCTGTCCGATCCGATCCTTGGCATGTCGCTGTGCATGTCGCTGGCCGTCGGCACGCGCTTTTCCTCCTTGCAGCTGGATTTGCCGGAACTGTTTCCCCGCCTGACCCGCGCGCTGGCGGGACTGTCCTGCGTGATGGCCGTGGCCGGCGCCTGCCTGGTACTGCGTGGAAAATATGGCGCCGGCGTGCTCGCCGTGCAGTACACGGCGCTGCCCTTGATCGTGTTTTTTGTCGGCATGGCCAGCTGGCTGGCATGGCGCGGGCACCGCAGCGCGCGTGCTTTTTTGCTGATCTTCGGCATTTTCTATGCGGGCGCCATCGTCAGTTTCCTGCGCAATATGGGCATGCTGCCGCCGAACTTCCTCACCAACCATGCGGCCACCCTGGGCGCCTTCGTGCACATGATGCTGATGAGCTTGCGCCTGAACCGGCGGTATGCGGGCTTGCGCCGGGCCAAGGACATTGCGCAGGCGGAGGCCGTGCGGGCCGTGCGGGCGCTCAATGAACGGCTGGAAGAACAGGTGGCCCTGCGCACGGCCGCGCTGCAGCAGGAGATCGCCTGGCGCGTGACCCTGGAAGCGGAACTGCGCACGGCGCTGGAAGTGGAAACGCGCACGCGCGAAGAGCAGCAGGATTTCGTTGCCATGGTATCGCACGAATTCCATACGCCGCTGGCCATCATCAATACGACGGCCCAGCAGATCGCCCGCAATCCCGCCGCCGCATGGGAAAAAACCGTGCAGCGCTGCCAGAATTTGCGCGAGGCGAGCGGACGCATGACGGCGCTCGTCGACGAATACCTGAGCGCCGACCGCATGGAAACGAGCGCGGCCACTTTCCGTGCCCAGTCCTGCGATCCGCGCAAGCTGATCGAGGCGATACTGGCCGAGTGGCCGGAGGGCAGGGTGGAGGCGGTCCTGTCCGGCCTGCCGGCGCAGCTGCAATGCGATCCGGGACTGCTGCGCGTGGCCCTGCGCAATCTGCTCAGCAACGCGGACCGGCATGCGCCTCAGGCGCTGGCGATCCGCGTGCAGGCAGCAGGCCACGGCGCTGGCGGCCTGCAAGTTACCGTCAGCAACCGCGGCGATTCCCTGCCCGCCGATGAAATTCCCCGCCTGTTCCAGAAATACTTCCGTGGCCGTATCGCGCAGCACAAGCCGGGTGCGGGGCTGGGCCTGTATCTGGTGCAGCGCATTGCGCAACTGCATGGCGGCAATGTCACACTCGACAATGCCGGCCTGGATGGCACCATCAGCTTCTCCTTGCGCATCCCGGCTGGCGCGTCCGGCATTCCCGACTGAATTGGTCGGGAATCGCTCAGGTTTGCTCACTTATAAATCCGCAATCTTTGTTACATTTTCCCCAAGGAAATTTTTGTAGCTTTTTGCCACATTTGTGTAGCGAAAAGCAACAGGAAAGGGTGCCAGGCAAGGCCGCCTGCACCCGTTACAACACAAGACAAGGATAAGCGCATGCATCGCCACGGATCATTGAATCACATTTACCGGCTCGTCTGGAGCCACGTCCTGAATGCCTGGGTCGCCGTTGCCGAAACGTCGCGCGGACGGGGCAAGGGCGGACGCCGCAAGCTGGCCGCCGCCGCTGCCGCCATGGCGGCGCTGGCGCTGGGTGGACCGGCCTGTGCCGGACCCACGGGCGGGCAGGTGGTGGCCGGCACGGCGACCATCACCCAGTCCGGTACGACGACGACGGTCCAGCAGACGAGCCAGCAGGCGTCGCTGAACTGGGCCAGCTTCAACGTGGGCAGCAAGGAAACCGTCAACTTCGTCCAGCCCTCGTCGAATGCGCTGGCCGTCAACCGCATTCTCGACAGCAATGGCTCGCAGATTCTCGGGCGCGTGAACGCCAACGGCCAGGTCTACCTGATCAATCCGAACGGCATCCTGTTCGGCCGCACGGCCCAGGTCAACGTGGGCGGCCTCGTCGCCTCCACCCTGGATATCGACAATGCCAGCCTGGGCGGCAGCAAGCATGTGTTCAATGGCAAGGGCGGCGGCAGCATCGTCAATGAAGGCAGCATCCGCGCCGCGGACGGCGGCTACGTGGCCCTGATTTCCGCCCGCATCAGCAACAGCGGCAGCATCGCGGCCCACGCCGGCAGCGTGCTGATGGGCGCCGGCAGCCAGGTCACGCTGGACCTGGGCGGCCCCGTCAAGCTGCAGGTGACGCAGGGCGCGCTCAATACCCTGATCGAAAATGGCGGCGCGATCCGCGCCGATGGCGGCCAGGTCTACCTGACGGCCAAGGCGGCGGGCGCCCTGGCTTCCAGCGTCATCAACAACACGGGCGTGATCGAGGCGCATACCCTGGCGACGGGGCAAAAAGGCCAGATCGTGCTGCTTGGCGACATGCAGCAGGGCAGCCTGCACGTGGCTGGCGTGCTCGACGCCAGCGCGCCCCAGGGCGGCGATGGCGGCTTCATCGAAACCAGCGCCAACCATGTGGACATCGGCGCCGTGCGCGTCACCACGGCCGCGGCCGGCGGCAAGACGGGCGACTGGCTGATCGACCCGAACGATTTCACGGTGGCGGCCAGCGGCGGCAACATGACGGGCGCGGCCGTATCCAGTGCCCTCGCCAGCAACAATTTCACCATCATGACCACCAGCATGGGCACGGCGGGCGGCAATGGCGATATCCACGTGAATGACGCCATCAACTGGTCGGCCAACAAGCTCACCCTGACCGCCGAGCGCAACATCAATATCAATGCGACCCTGAACGCCACCGGCAGCGGATCGCTGGCCTACCAGTATGGCCAGGCGACGGCCAATGGCGCCGGCAGCGCCTACAAGGTGGCAGCGGGCGTGGCCGTGAATATTCCCACGGCCAGCGCCTTTACCTGGAAGAAGGGCAGCGCCGGCAGCGTGAACAATTTGGTGTTAAGCAACGGCAATATACGCTTCGGCAATGGTAATGAAAACTCCTTCACCGACGACGGGCTGTTGAAGACGCCATTTTATTTCGATAACACCACCCCCGGCCGCAACGGCTGGTACATGCTGACCTTGAACCGGCCCTTCGAGTTTGCCGTGGCCGCAGGCGGCAATGGCAGCAATGCCTGGAATAACAATGGACAAGTGCTGATCGCGGACGGCGGCATGGGCGGCGGCTTCCCTGGCATGGGCGGCAGTTACTCCAGTGCGCTGAGCAACCGTTCCTTGAATATCGCCGGCTACCAGGAAGGCATGGGCTCGATCGTGACGACAGGGACGCTCAATTTCAGCTCCCTGAACCAGTCGGCCGGCATCGCGCACACCTATACCCTGAAGGCGGGCGATGCCTTCGTCAACATGGATAGCCGGCTCACCAATCTGAGCAGCACGCCGCTGACGAATGTGCGCATGTGGCTGGGCACGGGCGACGATTTTATCGGCGAGTCGGATGCCAACTACAAGACCAAGGGCAATATCGTTGCCGGTGCCTTTGCGACCTTGACCGATAACAAGGCCAGTTCCAACGCCATCATGGTGACGGAAACCAACAGCACGACGAGCGGCTCGGCCATCCTGTTCTATTCCACGACGGCGGGCGTGGATACCGTGCATAGCAATTGCTGCTCGTTTTCCAACGCCATCAACCAGAACCCGCGCGGCACGGCCGCCGCTTCCGGCCAGACAGACGGCAGCTATGCCATGTTCCTGCGCGCGGCCGACCTGGCGCCGGGCCAGTCCGGCGGCCTGTCCGTGTATTACGCGGCGGCACCGGTGGCGCAACTGAAGGACGCCATCACGTCCGTCGACAATGCGGCGGGCAACGCCTCCAAGCCCGTGTATGTGCGCTTGACGCCAGGCACCAGCGTGTATGGCGATGTGCCGGTCTTTAACTATGCGCTGTACGATGCGCTGAGCGGCGGCTTGCTGATCACCGATGCCAGCGCGAGCGGCACCATTTCCTGGCTGGGCGCGCCCACGGCCACGTCGGCGGCAGGCGTGTACACGATCAGCTACGACACGGGCCTGGTGCTGGGCAAGACTGGCTATACCCTGACGCCTGGCGGTCCCGTCTACTGGACGGTCACGCCGCGTCCCTTGGAGGTGGCGGTGACGAAGACCTACGACGGCAGCAGCACCTTCAATTCCGGTTTCGTCCTGTCCGGCCTGGTCAATGGCGACAGCGCGCCAGCCGTCACGGGCTCGGCCAGCGTCGGCAGCCGCAATGCGGGGCGCTACAGCAGTTTCGATTCGAGCACCCTGAGCCTGTCGAATACCAATTATGTGCTCAACACCAGCGGCGTCAGCGCCAATATCGATCCCCGTCCCGTCATGGTGACGGCCGACGCGAAGAGCAAGGTCTACGGCAATGTCGACCCCGGCCTGACGTATCAGGTCACGCAAGGCAACCTGGTGGCGGGCGACAGCCTGTCCGGCGTCTTGCGCCGCGCGGCCGGTGAAAACGTGGGCAGCTACACGATCGATGCCTCGGCCCTGGCCAACGGTAACTATGTCATCACGGCGCAGAACGGCAGCTTGAGCATCGATGCGCGCCCCATCACGGTGACGGCCGACGCGAAGAGCAAGGTGTACGGCAATGTCGACCCTGGCCTGACGTACCAGGTGACGCAGGGCAAGCTGGTGGCGGGCGACAGCCTGTCCGGCGTGCTGCGCCGCGCGGCCGGTGAAAACGTGGGCAGCTACACGATCGACGCCTCGGCTCTGGCCAACGGCAACTATGTCATCACGGCGCAGAACGGCAGCTTGGCCATCGATGCGCGCCCGATTACGGTGACGGCCGACGCGAAGAGCAAGGTCTACGGCAATGTCGACCCTGGCCTGACGTATCAGGTCACGCAAGGCAACCTGGTGGCGGGCGACAGCCTGTCCGGCGTCTTGCGCCGCGCGGCCGGTGAAAACGTGGGCAGCTACACGATCGACGCCTCGGCTCTGGCCAACGGCAACTATGTCATCACGGCGCAGAACGGCAGCTTGGCCATCGATGCGCGCCCGATTACGGTGACGGCCGACGCGAAGAGCAAGGTCTACGGCAATGTCGACCCTGGCCTGACGTATCAGGTCACGCAAGGCAACCTGGTGGCGGGCGACAGCCTGTCCGGTGTCTTGCGCCGCGCGGCCGGTGAAAACGTGGGCAGCTACACGATCGATGCCTCGGCGCTGGCCAACGGCAACTATGTCATCACGGCGCAGAACGGCAGCTTGAGCATCGATGCGCGCCCGATCACGGTGACGGCCGACGCGAAGAGCAAGGTCTACGGCAATGTCGACCCTGGCCTGACGTACCAGGTGACGCAGGGCAATCTGGTGGCGGGCGACAGCCTGTCCGGCGTCTTGCGCCGCGCGGCCGGTGAAAAGGTGGGCAGCTACATGATCGACGCCTCGGCCCTCGCCAACGGCAACTATGTCATCACGGCGCAGAACGGCAGCTTGCGCATCGATGCGCGCCCGATCACTGTGACGGCCGACGCGAAGAGCAAGGTCTACGGCAATGTCGACCCCGGCCTGACGTACCAGGTCACGCAGGGCAATCTGGTGGCGGGCGACAGCCTGTCCGGCGTGCTGCGCCGCGCAGATGGTGAAAACGTGGGCAGCTACACGATCGACGCTTCGGCCCTGGCCAACGGCAACTATCTGATCACGGCGCAGAACGGCAGCTTGAGCATCGATGCCAATCTGGAACTGGAGAATGCGATTCGCCTGGCGCGGCGCCAGGTCACCACGGGCACCAATGACGTGGCTGCGGGCGCGGCGGCCGGCGCCGGCGTCCTGGCACTGCCTGGCAGCGCGGCGTATGCGGCTTCCGGCACCGGCGGCGCACCGCATGCCGGCGTCAGCCTGATCGGCGGACTGGCCCTCGTGCCCGTGGCAGAGGAAACGCGTGCCACGCCATCGGCCGGCGGCACGGAGCCGATGCTGGCAGCGTTGCCGGCGGCGGGCGCCAGCGGCACGCCGGGCTTTACGCGCATCTTTGTCGTCAACGGCGGCATCAATGTGGCGGCAGCACCCGCAACCCCGGCCACCGGAAGCGTGGCGCAATGATGGACCTGAATCAATTTATTAAAGTCTCTATGAAAAAATCATCACACCCGCAGCGCTCCACGATTGCAATGGCGCTGGGATTTGCCTTACTGCATTTTGTACCGGCCGCGCAGGCACAGGTTCCACCGGACGCGGGCCAGACCCTGCAGCAATTGCAGCCGCCCATCGCGCCTCCGCGCGACAGCCAGGCCCTGACCATCCAGGCGCCGCGCGATGCGTCAGCCGTCGCGCCCGGCGGCGCCACGGTCGTGCTGCGCTCGGTCAATATTTCCGGCAATTCCGTGTTTGGCGAAGACGCGCTGCAGGCGGCATTGGGTGACGTGACGGGCAAGTCATTCGACCTGGCCGGCTTGCGTGGCCTGGCCGAGCGCATCACGGACGTTTACCATGCCGGCGGCTACCCGTTTGCCCGTGCCATCCTGCCGCCGCAAGACCTGGCGAACGGTGACTTGCGCATCGAAGTGATCGAGGGCCGCTATGGCGTGGTGCAGGCGCAGGGCGGCGATGCCGGCCTGGCGCGCCAAGCCACGGCCTTTTTTGACGGCTTGCGCCCTGGCAGCGTGATCGCCAGCGGGCCGCTGGAACGCGCCGCCCTGTTGCTCGATGATTTGCCTGGCATCGCGTCCTCCGCCACCATGCGCCCCGGCACCGAGGCGGGTACGGGCGACCTGATCGTCCAGGTGGAGCGCGGCCAGCGCGTGCGCGGCGATATCGGTCTGGACAATGCCGGCAGCCGCTACACGGGAAAAAACCGCGTGCGGGCCAATGTCGACGTCAACAGTCCCTTCCTGCTGGGCGACCAGATCAGCGTGCGGGCCTTGCTCAGCGAGGAAGAGCTGTGGCTTGGCTCGCTCGGCTACAGCCTGCCGCTGGGCACGTCCGGCTTGCGCGGCAATGTCGGCTACTCGCATACGCGCTACGTGCTGGCCAAGGAATTCGCCAGCCTCGATGCGAATGGCACGGCCAAGGTCGCCAGCGCCGGCCTCAGCTATCCGATCCTGCGTTCGCAGAAAGCCAACCTGACCCTGATCGCCACCTACCAGGCCAAGGACTTGCAGGATAACCGCGACAGCACCAGGACTTATGAAAGCAAGTCCAGTGATTCCCTGCCGCTGGCCCTGCAATTTGACTACCGCGACGCTTTCGATGGCATGACGTACGGCAGCTTGAGCTGGACGCCGGGCAAGTTGAAACTCGATGCGGGCCTGAGCGCCGTCGACTATTACCAGACCAGGGGCAGCTTCCACAAGGTCAACCTGGACGTGGTGCGTCTGCAATCCTTGCCCGCCGGCTTCAGTCTGATGGCGCACCTGAGCTGGCAGCAGGCCGACAAGAACCTGGACTCGTCCGAGAAACTGAGCCTGGGCGGCGCCAGCGGCGTGCGCGCATATCCATCGGGTGAAGCCACGGGCGACGAAGGCGGCCTGGCGCAGCTGGAACTGCGCTATGGCGCGGGTGACTTTGCGCCGTATGCCTTCATGGATGCTGGCCGCGTCACTGTCAACGCCAAGCCGGCGCCGGCCAGCGACAACCGGCGCAGCCTGCGTGGCAGCGGTTTGGGCGTGCGCTACCAGCGGCAGGCATGGAGCGCGGACGTGGCGCTGGCCTGGCGCACCACGGGTGGCCGGCCGCAGTCGGAAACGAACAGCGATCCCAAGCCGCGCGTGTGGCTGAACGTGGAATACCGCTTCTAGTTCGTCGGATGGCAAGGCGCGCAGTTGAGCACGATTGAACCGCGCGCCTTGCAAAATAATCAAACTGCCGTTATATTCCCCGTTCTTTCTCGAACCTCTTCCTTATTGGAGCCAAAAGTGCCTCGCTTCTTCGCCATCACCTGCTAACGCTGACGAAATGCTCTCTGCAGCATCGTTCGGCGCGTTGACGCCCCCCGATTGCTGCGGCACTTTTTTTGATTCCCCGCACACGCTTGCATGGCCACCCTGGCCGGTTCCGTCTCCGCCCGAATTCGTCGTCAGCACCCCTGACCCTGTATGGACACGCGCCGGTGAACGGTGCGTGGGACGCTATGTTTTTACAATCTTTGCCCTTATTTAAATACCCGCGCACGCCGCACCTGGAAGGCTCGCGCCTGCAGGACGGCGACGACGGCACCGACCAGATGCCCTTGAAAAAGCTGGCCGGCCAGTACGTCGTCATCGAGGAAAAAATCGATGGCGCCAACGCCGCCGTGTCGTTCAGCGACGCGGGCGAAGTGCTGCTGCAATCGCGCGGCCACTATCTGGCGGGCGGCGGCAGCGAACGCCAGTTCAACCTGTTGAAACCGTGGGCGCATGCGCATGAACACGCCTTGCTGCAGCTGCTGGAAGACCAGTATGTGCTGTTCGGCGAATGGTCCTACAGCAAGCATTCCGTGTTTTACGACCGCTTGCCCCATTACTTCAACGAGTTCGACGTGTATTGCCGCCGCACCCGGATGTTCCTGTCGACGGCGCGCCGCCACGCCATGCTGGCCGGCTCGCCCGTGCTGTCCGTGCCCGTGCTGTATGCGGGCGCCATGCCCGCCACGCCGAAACAGCTATGGCAGCTGGTGCGCCATTCGCTGGCCAAGTCCCGCCTGTGGCGCGAGGCCTTTGACAGCGTGGTGGCGCGCGAGCGCCTGCCGCTGGACCTGTGCTGGAAGCAGACGGACAAGTCCGACCATGCGGAAGGCCTGTACCTGAAGGTGGAGGACGACGAGCAGGTGCTGGCGCGCTACAAGCTGGTGCGGCATGACTTCACGCAAACCATCCTCGACAGCGGTTCGCACCACAGCACGCGGCCCATGATCCCCAACCAGCTGGCCGACGGCGTCGACCTGTACGCGCCGCAGCCGCTGGTCACGTGGGACAGCCTGGGCTTGCATACCTGCCGTTCGCTCGACGAGCTGGCAGCCTTTTCAAGGAGTACGCGATGAACTGGAAAACCCTGCAGCAACTGGTGCCCATGGCGGGCCAGTCGCCCGATTTCAATGCCTGCCTGGCTGCCTTCCCGCAGCTGGAGCTGGCCAAGACGACGCCGCAAAATCCCGTGTATCACGCGGAAGGCGATGTGTGGACGCATACCATGATGGTGGTGGAGTCGCTGCTGGCCATGCCCGACTACCGGCAAGCCGCGCGGGCGCAGCAGGAAATCGTCTTCCTGGCCGCCTTGCTGCACGACGTGGCCAAGTGCAGCACCACCGTGATCGATCCCGCCACGGGCGCCATCGGTCAGCCCGGCCACTCGCGCAAGGGCGCCCTCGATGCGCGCATCGCCCTGTGGGATGCCGACGTGCCGTTTGCCGCGCGCGAGGAAATCTGCCGCCTGATCAATGTGCACCAGGTGCCGTTCTTCGCGCTGGAAACGTCGCGGCGCGGCGTCACGCCCGAATTCACCGTGCGCGAGCTGTCGTGGCAGGTGAATATCCATTTGCTGGCCATGCTGGCCGAAGCGGACATCCGCGGCAGGATCTGTCCCGATCCGCAGCGCATCCTGGACGCCATCGAGCTGTTCCGCGAACTGGCGCGCGAGGAGGGCTGCTACGGCCAGCGGCGCGCCTTCGTCGACGACCACACGCGCGTGAAATATTTCCGCGGGGCCGAGGCGCATCCCGACTACCCCCTGTTCCAGGAACCGGGCTCGCACGTGATCGTGATGTCGGGCTTGCCTGCATCGGGCAAGAACACGTGGGTGGACAAGCACCATCCGCGCCTGCCCGTCGTGTCCTTCGACGATGCGCGCATCGCCCTGGGCTTAAAGCACGGCAAGAACGAGGGGCAGGTGGGCGATTACGCGGAAGAGCGGGCGCGCGAGCTGCTGCGTCAAGGCGAACCGTTCGTGTGGAACGCCACGCATTTGTCCAGGCTGATGCGCGAAAAGACGCTCAACCTGCTGTACAAATACCACGCGCAGGTGGAACTGGTCTATCTGGAGCAGCCGCGCAAGGAGCTGCTGCGACGCAACGGCCAGCGCGACACCTCGCTGAGCAACAAGAAGCTGCAAGCGATGCTGTGGAACTGGGAAATTCCGCTGCCGATGGAGGCGCATGCCGTGCGCTACGACGTTACTTGAGTGATTGGCGTTTGCGACCGCCGATCAGCTGCGCGATCTCGCCGAACAGTTCATTGTTCAGCGAGGCGGGCAGGGTGGTGGCCAGGCTGCGGCTGTAGTAGGCGCCCAGGTCCAGTCCCAGGCCCAGCCCGCAGATTTCCACGGCACCCTGGGCTTCGCGGCGCGCCACCACCTGCTTCAAATGCTGCGCCAAATAAAACTCGTCGTTGGCCAGGTTGGTGGCCGTATCCATCGGGCAACCGTCGGACACGACCAGCAGGATGCGCCGCCGCTCGGGCCGGGCCAGCATGCGCTGGCACGCCCAGTCCACGGCTTCGCCATCGATGCCTTCGCGGTACAGGTCCGCTTTCAGCAGGGCAGCGATATCGGGCCGCGCCCGCCGCCAGCTCGTATCGCCATCCTTGAAGACCATGTGCACCAGTTCGTTCAAGCGGCCGGGGTTGGCGGGCGAGCGGGCGCGCGTCCAGTCGCGTTTCACGCGGCCGCCATTCCACGCACCCGTCGTAAAGCCCAGCAGTTCCGTGCTGACGCCGGCCTGTTCCAGCGCGCGCAGCAGAATGTCGAGCAGCACGGCCACGGATTCTGCATGCGTCTTCATGGAGCCGGAGCAATCGACGAGGAAGGTGACGAGGCAATCGGCTTGCGGCAGGAATTGTTCCTTGCGGAACAAGCGGCGCTCCGACGGCGAGCTGATCAGTTGAGCCAGGCGGCGGCCATCGATATAGCCCTCCTCCTCGCCAAACGACCAGCCCTCGCGCCGGGGCACGGCCAGCAGCTGTGTCAGGCGCCGCGCCAGGCGCGCCGTGTTGATGCCCAGGCTGGCGATGCGCTCGTCCATGCGTTCGCGGTATTCCTGCAGCAGGGCGCGGCGCACCAGCTCACCCGCTTTTTCTTCGCGGTCATATGCCGTCGCATACGCCTTGTAGCCGCCGCCGCCATCGTTGAAAGCGCGGCTTTCGCCCAGCGGCGCGGCATCGGGCAGATGGTCGTTGTCGCTGTCGAAATCGAGCAGCAGCTTGAAGGCTGCCTGCGCCCTGGCATCGCCGGCATCGTCCTGGCCGCCATCGCGCGCCGCCTGCGCGTCTTTCAGCATGACATCGACGGCATGGGCGATGGCCAGCGCGTGGCGTGCAAAGGCTGCCTGGTCCAGGCGGTGGCGGCGCAGGCCGGCCAGGTCGCTGCCCAGTTGCGAGGACAGCGACCAGCGCGTCGCTTCAATAAAATCCTCCGTTTTTTCCAGCACGGCGCGCGCCGTCAAGCGCGACCAGCCCATCTGGAACACGGTGTACAGCAGCAAGCCCGATGCGCCCTCGGCCAGGCCGGAATCGTAGAACGCATGCGACCAGGCCGTAAAGCGGTGGCGCAGGTTGTCGATGACGCCGGCGTGCTGCTCGGGCGCCAGGGTTTCCACTCTTAATTGCTCCAGCAATTCGAAGACGAGGCGGGCCACGGGTTCAGGCGGACACAGGGACTTGTGCAGGGCAGAGTCCGTATGCAGCAGGCGCAGGGCCACGCTGTCGGCCGCGCCCCGCAAGGAGGGCAGGTCTTGCAGCGCGGCATCGGGCTGCAGATGGGCCGCGTGGATGGGCAGCGGGCGGTGGCCGTCGTGCAGGCGCCGGCCACGGTAGCGGATGGCGGCCACGCCGCTCAGCGCGCGGATGGCGCCCGCGCACAGCTCATCCGTTTCCTGCTGTTCGCGCGTGTAGGCGGCAGGCGCCGTCGCTTCGGCGCTCATGCCTGGCTCGCCAGCAATTCCTCATTGAAACAGCGCTGATAATACTCGGCCACCATGGGCCGCTCGGCCTCGTCGCATTTGTTGAGGAAGGACAGGCGGAAGGCCAGCGCCGGGTCGCGGAAGATCTGGCAATTCTCGGCCCAGGTGATCACCGTGCGCGGCGACATCAGGCAGGCCAGGTCGCCCGCCGCATAGCCCTTGCGAGTGAGGCTGGCCACGGCCACCATGCGGCTTGCCAGCTGGCGGCCCGCTTCGTCGTTCATGGCCGGGACCCTGGCCAGCACGATGTCCGTTTCCTCCGCCTGGGGCAGGTAATTCAAGGTGGCAACGATGTTCCAGCGGTCGATCTGCGCATGATTGAGCACTTGCGTGCCGTGGTACATGCCGTTCAGGTTGCCGAGGCCCACCGTGTTCGACGTGGCGAACAAGCGGAAGTGCGGGTGCGGCGTGATGACCCGGTTCTGGTCGAGCAGGGTGAACTTGCCGTCGCGCTCCAGAATGCGCTGGATGACGAACATCACGTCGGGACGGCCGGCGTCGTATTCGTCGAAGATCAGGGCCACGGGGCGCTGCAATGACCAGGGCACGATGCCTTCCTGGAACTCCGTCACTTGCTGCTGCTCGCGCAGCACGATGGCGTCCTTGCCCACGAGGTCCAGGCGGCTGATGTGGCCATCGAGGTTGACGCGCACGCAGGGCCAGTTCAGGCGCGCCGCCACTTGCTCGATGTGCGTGGACTTGCCCGTGCCATGCAAGCCTTGCACCATCACGCGGCGGTTATGCGTGAAGCCGGCCAGGATGGCCAGGGTCACGTCCTCGTTGAAGCGGTAGGCGGGATCGATGTCGGGCACGTGCGGATCGCGCTCCGTGAAGACGGGCACGAGCAGGTCGCTGTCGATGCGGAACAGGCTGCGCACGGACTGCAAGGTTTGCGCGGCTGCGGCGGGGGGATGTTGGCGTGAATCTGGCACCTTGTTCTCCTGTGAAACCGCAGCGTGGGCGCCGCGGCGGTTATGAATTACTTGTTTGTAATGCGTCGTCATCCCCGCCCGACGTCGGCATGGTTTCCGATTCGATGGCGGCCAGGGCTTGCGCGGCGCGCTGCAATGCTGGCAAGAAATGTAAAGCCTTGTCGTGCGTTAAACGGATGATGGGCGCCTGGATCGCCACGGCCAGGTTCGAGCGGCCGTTCGGGTTCGGCACCAGCACGGCCACGCACAGCAGGCCGGGCAGGAATTCCTCGTCGTCCAGCGCATAGCCGTTGCGGCGCACCACTTCCAGTTCGCGTTCCAGCTTGACGGGGTCCGTTTCCGTCTTGTCCGTAAAGCGCGTCAATTCCATGTGGCCCAGCAAGCGGCGCCGCTGCACGGGCGTCATTTGCGCCAGGAACAGCTTGCCGCTCGACGAGCAGTGCGCCGGCACCCGCGAACCGGGATGCAGGTAGAAGCGCAGCGGCGCTGCCGTTTCCACGCGGTCCAGGTACACCACTTCGCTGCCGCTGAAAGCCGTCAGGTTGCAGCTTTCGCCCACTTCCTCGACCAGCTGGCGCAAGACCATGCGGCGGGCGCCATGAAATGTGTTGTTAATTAGCAGGTTCGACGCCAGGCGGCGCAGGCGCACGCCCGTGCTGTAGTGGCGGCCATCGCTTTCGCGCTGCAGCACGCCCACGCTTTCCAGCTGTTGCAGCATGCGGTGCAGGGTGGGTTTTGGTAATCCTGTTTCTTCCACCAGCGCCTGCAGCGACAGCAACTGGTCTTTCTCGGCAATCACTTCCAGCAAGGCAAACAAACGCATCGTGGGCGTGTCGCCTTCCAGTTTTTCCGGCTCAAGTTTTGGGGATGAAATCATGTCCATGGTGGCCTCGGTTGGATGTAATGAGTTATTTCATTTTCGAACTCAAATTGTACCGTTTCCTCGAAATTCTGTTTGACTTTTGATTCCCGAACGCTTAAATTGAATTGTATATCAATTTTCGGAACAAAATATACCGATTTTTAATAAATTAGCCAGCACCCATTACCATAGACCAGGAGACACCGATGAATGACATGACCGACCAAAAAGCCGCCGCCGCAGCGGCCACCGCAGTGACCCCGACTGGCCCGCAAAAGATGACGCCTTCCGAAGCGTTCGTGGAAACCCTGGCCGCCAACGGCGTGACCGACATGTTCGGCATCATGGGCTCGGCCTTCATGGACCCGATGGATATCTTCGCTCCCGCTGGCATCCGCCTGATTCCCGTCGTGCACGAGCAGGGCGCCGGCCACATGGCCGACGGCTATGCCCGCGTCTCGGGCCGCCATGGCGTGGTCATCGGCCAGAACGGTCCCGGCATCAGCAATTGCGTCACGGCGATTGCCGCCGCCTACTGGGCACATACCCCGGTGGTCATCATTACGCCCGAGACGGGCACCATGAGCATGGGCCTGGGCGGCTTCCAGGAAGCGAACCAGCTGCCGATGTTCGAGGAATTCACCAAATACCAGGGCCACGTGACGAATCCGGCCCGCATGGCCGAATTCACGGGCCGCTGCTTTGACCGCGCCATGTCGGAAATGGGCCCGACCCAGCTGAACATTCCGCGTGACTATTTCTACGGCGAAATCAAGGCCGAGATCCCTCAGCCGAACCGCCTGGACCGCGGCGCCGGCGGCGAGCAAAGCCTTGACGATGCGGCCGAACTGCTGGCCAAGGCCAAGTTCCCCGTGATTATTTCCGGCGGCGGCGTCGTCATGGGCGACGCCATCGAGGAGTGCAAGGCGCTGGCCGAGCGCCTCGGCGCGCCCGTCGTCAACAGCTACCTGCACAACGACTCGTTTCCGGCCAGCCATCCGCTGTGGTGCGGTCCGCTGGGCTACCAGGGTTCCAAGGCGGCCATGAAACTGATCGCCCAGGCCGACGTCGTCGTGGCCCTCGGTTCGCGCCTGGGACCGTTCGGCACCTTGCCGCAGCACGGCATGGATTACTGGCCGAAAAATGCCAAGATCATCCAGATCGACGCCGACAACAAGATGCTGGGCCTGGTCAAGAAGATTTCGGTGGGCATCTGCGGCGACGCCAAGGCGGCCGCGAAAGCAATTCTTGCCCGTCTGGACGGCAAGGCCCTCGATTGCGATACGACCCGCGACGCGCGCTATGCCACCGTGCAAGCGGAAAAGGCCGCGTGGGAAGAGGAGTTGACGAACTGGACGCATGAAAAGGATGCGTACAGCCTGGACATGATCGAAGAGCAGAAGAAAGAGCCGGGCAACTACCTGCACCCGCGCCAGGTCTTGCGCGAGCTGGAAAAAGCCATGCCGGAAGACGTGATGGTGTCGACCGACATCGGCAACATCAACTCGGTGGCCAACAGTTACCTGCGCTTTGAAAAGCCGCGCAGCTTCTTTGCGGCGATGAGCTTTGGCAACTGCGGCTATGCGTTTCCGACCATCATCGGCGCCAAGGTGGCCGCGCCGCACCGTCCGGCCGTGTCGTATGCGGGCGACGGCGCCTGGG
>NZ_CDXDQE010000027.1:0-15927 GCF_978021625.1 Janthinobacterium foliorum
GGGATATTAGCCACTACCTGATGCACCGGTATAACTGGATACGGCCACATCAGTTCAATGAGGGATTGGCTCCGGCCGTCACCGAAGAAAAACTTAACGTAGTGTCCGGGATGGGTTGACCACTACAGAGTCTCTGCAGGGCGGGGGACATAGACAGGCCAGCCCCGATCTCGTCGTTGGATCGAGCAATGCCGAGATCGCACACCTAGTGTCTCGCAGGACTGCCAGCGACGGAACATACATCTCTCCACGCGTAGTGTGATATCTCATGGATGCTGGCTTTGCCTACAGTGAGCACCACGCAGTCCCGCGGATATAGGCCGCTGGTATCTAGACAGGGCACAAACGCCGTCGTCGTACACCGGGACAGCTTGAGACAGTAGTGCACTCGATTGCACTGAAGCTGATGAACCAGCAGATTGTCCCGTTAAGAACGATAGGGCAGGGGGGACGATAAACAGCGACTTCTTAGTACGATGCCGCAGCACCACTGCAACCCATCCGCTGTCGCCAACCCAGCCAATGTTCCCTCAGCAAGACGATGAACTGGGTATGCTGCGCAGGTACGGGCGATACACGACAGCATGCCCAGCGCTAGGATGTCGATTTTTAGGAGGCCCAGCTCATCGATGTCATCCTTATCCCATTGAATCACGGTGCGCTCTGCCATGGCGGCGTTTTCAATCGGCACCAGGCGGGAGAGCGGACCGCGTGAAATGACAAAGCCGTCCGGATGCTGCGAGAGATGACGTGGAAAACGCATCAGGCGCTCGGCAATCGCCGCCCATTTCTCGGCGATGGGGGAGTGCGGATCGAGTCCACAGGTAATAAGGCGCTGCTGCAGGTCGGCCCGCCCACCCCAGGGGCGCCATCCAGCGGGCGCCATGCTTGCGCTTCCCCCCAAGCGCCCAACGGCGGGCCGACCCTACCAATACGGGTAGTTATCTGCGGGCAAAGATCGCGGCACACTTCCCGAGCTGTAGTTGCCGGGCTTGCCAGACGCCGTTGCGCTTGCTTCGCCATGGCAAATATTTTCAACGTATTTCCTGAAAGCTTTCCATGACCGACAAAAAAAATGACAATCCGCGCGCCGCGCTATTTCGGGATCAACCATTCCGCTGGTTTCTCAGCGGAGCCGCGTTATCCATGCTGGGTGATCAGTTCTCGCTGATTGCCCTGCCTTGGCTGGTCTTGAAAATGACAGGGGATCCGTTTGCAGTTGGCACGGTTTTGGCACTGACCGCATTGCCGCGCGCGGTGTTCATGCTCATTGGCGGCGCGCTGACCGATCGCTATTCGCCCAAGCGCGTGCTGATGTGGACCAAGTACATCAATATGGCCCTGCTGCTGATTCTGGCCGGCCTGTTGCAGAACGGTAACTTGACCTTGCCGATGGTTTACGTGCTGGCCGTTGCGATCGGCATTGCCACCGCGTTCAGCATTCCCGCGGCGACCGCAATTTTCCCCCACATCGTCAAGCGTGAACAGCTGCAGGTGGCGAACAGCATTTTGATGAGTTTGCGCCAACTCACCATGCTGGTCGGTCCCATCCTTGCAGGCGTGCTGATCGCACGAATGGGCGACGCGAAGGCAAGCACGACCGGCGACGCCAAAGGCATGGCGCTGGCCTTTGTCTGCGATGCCGTCAGTTTCCTGTTGTCGGCCTGGACCTTGGCGCGCGTCAACGTGCGCTGGCAGCCGCAGCCGGCTGGGCCGAATGGCCATCCGAATGTGTTCAAGCTGGTCGGAGAGGGCCTGCGCTTTTGCTGGAACGACGTCAGCCTGCGCACCAGCTTCCTGTACTTCGCGGCAATCGCTTTTTTCATTGGCGGTCCCATGCAGGTTGCCTTGCCCGTCATTGCCAACCAGATGGACCATGGCGCGGCGGCATTCGGTTGGCTGATGGGCGCGCATGGCGCAGGCACGCTGGCCGGCATGATTATTTCCGGCATCAATCCAAACGTGCGCTTTGGTAGCCTGGGCTTGACCATCTTGCTGACGGATTGCCTGGTGGGCGCATTGTTCATGCCGATGGGCCTGATCCATGCCAGCTGGCAGGGCGCGGTATTGCTGCTGCTGATCGGCATGCTGGGCGGGTTTATCCAGATCGCCGTCTTTACCTGGACCCAGCGGCGCGTGCCACCGGCACTGATGGGGCGCGCCATGAGCCTGTTCATGTTTATCTTCATGGGCATCGGCCCGATCTCGGCCGCCATCACGGGCTGGGCCATGCGCGGCATGAGTCTGCCTCAGGTCTTTGCCATCAGCGGCGCGTTGCTGATCATCGTGGCCCTCGCTGCGCTGGTCTTCTCGCCGATGCGTTCCATTTCGGACGGTCGTTCCCTGTCTTGAGTCCGGTTGCCGCCGCGCCAACGGCGCGGTGTGCGGCCGACGTTGTCAAGTGTTCTGGAGTATTTGCATATGAAAAGAAACTACATCGGTTTTGCGAATTCCTTCCATGATTCCGCCATGGCCATCGTGGACGAGCATGGCGAGGTGCTGTTTGCCGAGGCCACCGAGCGCTATCTGCAGTGCAAGCGTTCCATCGGCGTCACGCCGGACCTGTTCAAGCGGGCAGCCGATCTGGTCAAGCAGTATTGCGACCCCGCCGCGGAAATCGTGTTTGCCTTCAGCTGGAGCGATCAGACGCCCGAGCTGATGCGGCAAGGCCTGGCCAGCACGGCGCAAAGCGCCGAGCAATATGCGAGCGCTTTCGGCGAACTATCGCCGCTGGTAAGGCGCCAGCTGGCGGGGCAGAATTTCTTCTTCCGCTCGCAGCTGGCGATGACGGAACATCCTGGCCACTTGCTTGAATATGAACTGAGCCAAAGCGATGCCTGGGAAGGGCATGCGGTGCGCCGGCGCCATTTCGACCACCATCTGACCCACGCCGCCGCAGGCTGTTACAGCAGCGGCTATGACAGCGCCCTGTGCGCTGTACTCGACGGCTTTGGCGAGCGCGGCTCTTTCGCCTGCTTTCAATACAGCGCGGGCCGGATTTCGGAGATCAAGCAGGAACGCCAAGGCGGCTGGGCCAGCCTCGGTTTGTTCTACGGCATGATATGCGAGGCTTGCGGCTTCGGCAGCATGTCGGGCGAAGAGTGGAAGGTGATGGGGCTGGCACCCTACGGCAGCCATGATCCGGAACTGTACGCCTTGCTGCGTGAAATGATCAGCGTCAAGGGCCTGCAGATCGAGTTCGCGCCGGCGGCGCGGATGATGCAGCTGCAGCAAAAACTGTATGCCATGCGCCGCCGGCCGAAGCAGCCGGCCATCGAGTATGCGGATCTGGCGCATGCGGGCCAGAAGGTGTTCAGCGAAGTGCTGTTCGAGTTCCTCGGCAATCTGCATGGCAGCGGCTTTTCCGACAAGCTCGTGTTGGGAGGCGGCTGCGCCCTCAATTCATCGGCCAACGGCAAGGTGCTGGCCAATACGCCATTCCAGCAGCTGCATGTCTTTTCCGCGCCAGGCGATGACGGCAACGCCGTTGGCGCGGCCTTGCTGGCCTATTACGAAGATCACCCGCAGGCGCCGCCCCGTTCGTCCTTCCTCTCGCCCTATCTGGGGACGAGCATGGACCCGGAAATCCTGGCCAATGTGGTGCGTTTTGGCGGCATTGGCAAGCTGGTGCAATGCAACGGCGATGCTCCCCGCCGCGCGGCGCAATTGCTGGCTGCAGGCAAGATCATCGGCTGGGTACAGGGGCGTGCCGAATTCGGCCCGCGCGCCCTGGGCAACCGCTCGATCCTGGCCGACCCGCGCCGCGCCTCGGTGAAGGAAACCATCAACGCGCGCGTCAAGTTCCGCGAAGAATTCCGTCCCTTTGCACCCTCCATCCTGCACGAACATGGACCTGTCTTTTTCGAGGATTACCAGGAGTCGCCCTACATGGAGCGCACCCTGACATTTCGCCACAGCGTGATCGGCCGCGTGCCTGGCGTGGTGCACGAAGACCGCACCGGCCGTCTGCAGACGGTCAAGCGCGAATGGAACCCGCGCTATCACGCACTGATCAGTGAATTCCACCGGCTGACCGATATTCCCCTGGTGCTCAATACCAGTTTCAACGTAATGGGCAAGCCGATCGCGCATTCCGTGGAGGATGCACTGGCCGTGTTTTTCACCAGCGGCCTCGATGCCATGTTCATTGACGACGTGCTGATCGAGAAATAATCCCGGCGGGCAGGCAGCCCGCCATCACGCAACCCGACGTGCCGCCTCCGTAGGCACGTTCGCCACTTGGATACCGCATGAAAGCGATACTTTTCCCCGGCCAGGGAGCCCAGTTCAAGGGTATGGGCAAGGGCCTGTTTGAAGCTTATCCGCAAGAAACCGCACTGGCCTCGGAAATTCTGGGCTATCCGATCGATGACCTGTGCCTGCACGACAGGGACAATCTCCTGCGCCAGACCGCCTATACGCAGCCGGCGCTGTTCATCGTCAACGCCCTGGCGTACTACGCGCTCAGGGACGATGCCGCCAATCCGCTGCAGGCCGATTTCGTGGCAGGCCACAGCCTGGGCGAATATAACGCGCTGCTGGCCGCAGGCGCCTTCGACTTCGGCACCGGCGTGCGCCTGGTCAAGATGCGCGGCGAATTGATGGGGGGCGCGGCGCCCGGCGGCATGGCCGTCGTGCTGGGCTTGGCGGCTGGCAAGGTAACGCAGATACTGCGCGACCAGCAGATCGACAGCATCGACCTGGCCAATTTCAATACCCCCACCCAGTTCGTGATTGCCGGGCCATTGGCCGATATCGAGCGCGCCAAGGCCTTGTTCGCCCGCGAGGGCGTGCAATGTCTGCCGCTCAACGTCAGCGCGCCCTTCCACTCGCGCTACATGAAAGAGGTGCAGCGCCAGTATGCGCGCTACCTGGAACAATTCGCGTTCCAGTCGCCGCGGCTGACGGTCGTCGCCAATGCCACCGCGCGCCCGTATCCGGACGGCGGGGTGGCACGCCTGCTGGGCGAGCAGATCGCCAACTCGGTGCTGTGGAGCGACAGCATCCGCTACCTGCAGCGCCAGGGCGTCACCGAATACCAGGAAATCGGCGCCACCTTCCTTGGCAAGATGGTCAAGGAAATTGAGCAGGCCGCGCGCTGATGGCTGTCCCGGCGGCGCTTGCGCCGTTCGATAGACGTTTTTTTCCACCCCGACTGGAATGACAATCATGGAAATGAATACGCAATGGGTCCCCAAGGACGGCTCCTCCATTTTGCCGGGCAATCCTTCGTTGAGCCTGTTTCAAAAAGTCCTCCTGACAACCGATGGCTCCGTCACCGAATTGCTGGTGTTGTATGCCGGCCAGCCCATCCGTGCGCGCAAGATCGAACAGGCATTGCGGCGTGGCGCCGCGCCGGCTGCGCTGAAGTGCCAGCCCAATACGTCTCTACTGCATCGCAAGATCATGCTGGTCGACGAACAGACCAGCTATGTCTATGCCGAATCGGTCTTTGTCTTCGAGCGGCTGTCGCGCTCCATCCAGCACCGGCTGCTGGAAACGGAAGCGCCGATCGGCCTGTTGTGGCGCGAGGAAAAATGCGAAATGTACCGTGAAATCATCGATTCGCGCCTGGAGCAGTGTGCCGAAGCGGCTGCGCACTTCAGCTTGCCGCCGAGCGCGCCGCTGTTGTCGCGCACCTATGTGCTGCATCAACAGTCGCGGCCAATGGGCATCATCACGGAAAAATTTCCACTCGATAGTTTTCAATAAGCCTGCCGGCATGCCGGCAGCCCATCCTTTCATTGCGCAATAGCCTGGAGATGTATTTTGGCCGCTTCCACCCGATACTTCATGGATCTTCCTGAACAGTTCGCTGATAAAGAACTTTTTTTCTTTGAAGACGGCCTGCAGGCCCAGGCTGTTCCTGGCGTGCGCGGCGCGGACCTGTCGCGGCGGCTGCAACAGGCCGGCAGCGCGCTGCAGGCGACCAGCGTGGCACAGCAGCGGGTGCTGCTGGTCGTGCCCCAGGGATTGGCCTTCGTGGAAGGCTTGCTCGCTTGCCTGCACGCCAACCTGGCGGCAGTGCCGCTGCCGTATCTGGCCGATCCGGCCGCGCTGGCTGCGGCCATCGCCCGTATCGGCGGCAATGCGCAGGCGATCTGCGTGTTGACAGACGCTGCCGCCAAAGCACAGCTCGACGGCCTGTGCGCCATTCCCCTGGTCGATATCGGGCAGCTGGGCGTGTCTGACACGGCATTGCTGCCGGCGCGCGCGCGCTGCGAGGACGATGCCGCCGTGGTGCTGTATACCTCTGGCTCCACCGGCGCGCCGAAAGGTATCGTGCTCAGCCACCGCAACCTGTGGGCACAGGCCGCGGGCGGTGCCGCGCAATGGCAATTGTGCGCCGATAGCCGGGTCCTGTCCTGGATGCCGCAATACCATAATTTTGGCTTGCATCTGGGTATTCTTGCGCCCCTGTCGCAAGGGGCAAGCAGTGTCCTGATGGCGCCGTCCAGCTTCGTCGCGTCGCCGGCTGCCTGGTTCCAGGCCATAGACAAGTACCGTGCCACGCATACGGGCGCGCCCAATTTTGCCCTCGATGTGTGCCATGCCAGGATACGCGCGCAGGAAGTGCAAGGCATTCTGCTCGATTCCCTGCAAGTGCTGGTTTGCGGCGGCGAGCCGGTGCGCAAAGATAGCTGCGACCGCTTTGCCGAGCGTTTCAGCGCCCTAGGCTTCGACGCTGGCGCGTTGTGCCCGCATTACGGCATGTCCGAGGCGGGCGCTGTGGCAACGCGCAGCGCGAAACGCGGCGGCCCCCGTTTCCTGGCCCTCGACCTGGCGGCCGTGCAGCAGGGCGAGGTCCGTTGCGCCGCACCGGACGCCGCCGTGCGCCACGCCGCCAGTTGCGGGGAACCGGGCGCGGCGGGCGTGCAGATCCGCATCGTCGATCCCGACACGCTGGCGTGCTGCGCCAAAGGACGTATCGGCGAGATATGGATACGCTCGGACGGCGTGGCCGCCGGCTATCTGCAGCGCGACACCGAGACGGCGCAACAGTTCGGCGTTGTGCCGGCGGGGGAGGACACGCCTTATTTGCGCTCGGGCGACCTGGGTTTCCTCGATGAGGGCCAGCTGTATGTGGTGGGCCGCATCAAGGAAGTGATGATCATGCGTGGCAAGAATCATTATCCTGCCGATATCGAAGCCAGTATCCGCGACGCGCTACCGGAGCTGGCCCTGCCGGTGGCGGCCTTTTCCGTCGAGGCGGAGGGGCAGGAGCGGCTGGTGATCGTGCAGGAAGTGGCCGAGGCCGTCGCCGAGGCGGATCTGGAGGCGCTGTGCCGGCGCATCGTGGCGCAAGTGTCGGCGGAGCATGGCGTGGAAGTGCACGAAGTGTGCCTGGTGGAAGCGGGCGAGATCGCCGCCACGCCCAGTGGCAAGATGCAGCGCAGCCAGTGCCGCCAGGCCTATCTTGCGCAAGCCTTGCGCCAGCGGCGGCGGCACCGGGTGCGGCAGCGCGCCGCGCTCGAGCATCCGGCCATGGCCACGCAGCCCGGCGTGCCGCCGGCGGTGCTGGCAAGATTGCGTACCGAGGTCCTGCCAGCCTGCCTGGACATAGACGCAGCTACCCTGGAGCGGGCCGCTTCGCTGGCGGAGCTGGGTCTCGACTCGGTCGAGTACATCCGGGTCGCGCGCCAGATCGAAGTCGTGTTCGGCTTGCGCTTCGAACCCACCTTGCTGTTCAAGTACCGCAGCTTCGAGGACCTGGCCCGTTATCTGCACGGGCAGGTGGCTGGCGAAGCGGAGCACGGCGGTGGCGGCGCGCTTCCTGCAGCGCCGGCGGGCAAGCGCCGCACCGAGGGACCGTCGCGCATTGCCGTCATCGGCATGAGCTGCCACTTCCCTGGCGGGGCAAGCGACCCGCAGCGTTTCTGGGACAATCTGGTGCACGAGGTGGACGGCATCACGCCGCTGCCGGCCGAGCGCGCGGCGTGGTTTGCCCAGGCCGAAGGTACTGCCGACTCGCTGGCATCGACCGCATTTCCGCAATGGGGCGGCTTCATCGATGGCGTCGATGCCTTCGATGCCGATTTTTTCGGCATCGCCCCGCTGGAAGCGGAATGCCTGGACCCGCAGCAGCGCAAGCTGCTCGAACTCAGCTGGAGCGTGTTCGAACACGCGGGCTACGATCCACGCGAATTCAAGGGCCGCGACGTGGGCATGTTCGTCGGCGCGCACGGCGTCGACTACCTCGACCTGGCCAGCAACCGTCCCGCCTTGCGCGCCTTGTACGGCGCCTATCTGGATTCCGGAATGCACATGAGCCTGATCGCCAACAGGGTCTCCCGCTGGTTCGATTTCAACGGTCCCAGCCAGGTGGTCAATACGGCCTGTTCCAGTTCGCTGGTGGCCGTGCACCATGCGGTCGACAGCCTGGAGCGGGGCGACTGCAGCGTGGCGGTGGCGGCGGGCATCAACCTGATTCTGTCGCCGCGCATCTACTGCGCCAGCCACAGCGCCGGCATGCTGGCTGCCGATGGCCGCTGCAAGTCGTTCGACGCCACAGCCAACGGCTTCGTGCGCGCGGAGGGCTACGGCGCAGTCCTGCTCAAGCCCTATGAGGATGCGCTGCGCGACGGCGACCGGATTTATGGCGTCATCCGGGCCGCCTGCGTCAACCACGATGGACAGTCGAACTCGCTGAGGGCACCCAATCTGAACGCGCAAAAGCGCCTGATCCGCGATGCCTGGCGCCAGGCGGAGGTGGCACCGGACGGCATTGGCTATATCGAGGCGCACGGTACCGGCACGCCGCTGGGCGATCCCATCGAGGTGCAAGCCCTGAGCGAAGCGTTCCAGCAACTGCAGGACGACACGGGCGTGGATGTCGTGCCTGCGTCATGCGTGATTGGCACGGCCAAGACGCATATCGGCCACTGCGAATCGGCGGCCGGCATCGCTGGCCTGCTCAAGGTCCTGCTGTCGCTGCAGCACGGCGTCCTGCCGGGCATGCTGCATTTCACCCGGCGCAATCCCTTCATTGATCTCGACGGGAGTCCGTTCCGCCTGGGTACCCAGACGCAGCCGTGGCTGCCAGTGGCCGCGGGGGAGGCGCGCAGGCCGCGCCTGGCGGGCGTCAGCTCCTTCGGTTTTGGCGGCGTCAACGCGCACGTCGTCGTGGAGGAACACCTGCCGCCAGACCAGGCTGCGCGCCAGCCGGACGATGAGCGCTTGCACGCGGTGCCGCTGTCAGGGCGCGATAGCGACGCCTTGCGGCGGCAAGCCAGGCAATTGTGCGCGGCGCTCGACAGTGGTCAGCTGAGCGGCATCGGGCTGGCCGATATCGCCTACACCTTGCAGGTGGGACGCGCCGCCATGGCCAGCCGCCTGGTCGTGCTGGCCGTTTCCCGCGATGGCTTGCGTGCGCAGCTGCATGACTGGCTGGCTGGCGGCGCGGCCACGGGCCTCCACGTTCCGGGCGCCGCGCCGTCCGGCAGCTCCGCCGAGGAACGCCTGGCGGCCGCCTGGATCGAGGGCGCATCCGTCGAGTGGCGCACCCTGCATGGCACGCCGGCGCCGCGCCGCGTGGCCTTGCCGACCTATGCTTTCGCGGCGGACCGCTACTGGATCGAAGCCGCACGGCCGGCCGCCGCCAGCGTCGCCTGGCTGCATCCCTTGGTGCACCGTAATACTTCGGCCCTTGGCCTTCAGCGCTACAGCGCCGTGTTCAGCGGCAGCGAATTTTTCCTCGCCGACCATGTCGTGCGAGGCCAGCGCCTTCTGCCCGGCGTGGCACAGCTGGAAATGGCTTGCGCAGCGGCCTTGCTGGCGTCAGGCGCCGATGCCGGGGCCGGCATCGGCCTGGCCGACGTGGCCTGGCTGCGGCCGGTGGTAGTGGCTGCAACGCCGCTCGAAGTGCACGTGCTGCTGGCCGCGCGCAGCGATGGCGCCATCGATTTCCGCATCTGCAGCCAGGACCCGCAGGCAGGCGAAGTGCTGCATAGCCAGGGCAGCGTGCGGCTCGGCCCGCGCACCGCCCCCGTGCCGCTCGACCTGGATGACTGGCGGCAACAATGCGCCGTTGGGCAATGGTCTGCCGAACAGTGCTATGCGGCGTACGCAGGCATGGACATCCACTATGGCCCCGCCATGCGGGCCGTGCGTTCCATCCACTGCGGCGACGGGCAGGCGCTCGCCAAGCTCGGCTTGCCGGCATCCGCCGCCGATCCCGGTGGCTACCGGCTGCATCCGAGCCTGCTCGACGCGGCCCTGCATGCCTCGCTGGGCTTGATGCAGAGCGTACCGGCCGGTTCCAGCCCGGCCTTGCCCTTCGCCCTGGACAGCCTGGAGATATTTGCCCCGTGCGATTCGCTCATGTGGACGGCATTGCGGCGGGCGGGGGGATCGGTGGTCAGCAAATACGATATCGACCTGTGCGACGTGCAGGGGCGGGTGGCGGTGCGCCTGCGCGGCCTGGCCATGCGTGCTGCCAGCCAGCCGGCGCCTGCCGCTGCCGTCCGCGACGGTTTGCAGGCGCTGTATCCCGTGTGGGATGCCGTCAGCGCGGGCGCCATGGTACCGCCCGCGCCACAGCGCGTGCTGCTGGTCAATGCCTTGCCGGGCGAACTGGAGACGCTGCGCCGGCA
The DNA here is from genome assembly GCF_978021625.1 of Janthinobacterium foliorum. Taxonomy (NCBI): domain Bacteria; kingdom Pseudomonadati; phylum Pseudomonadota; class Betaproteobacteria; order Burkholderiales; family Oxalobacteraceae; genus Janthinobacterium; species Janthinobacterium foliorum. The sequence continues at coordinate 10,593 of NZ_CDXDQE010000027.1, forward strand.
CCATCCGCAAGCGCAGGCGTGGAATGGCAACATGGAAGCGGACGAGGCAGGCGTGCTCGCCTCCAGCCTGGCGCAACTGGGCGAGTTCGAGCATATCGTCTGGCGCGTGCCGCTGCAAAAAACATGCGGTCCGCATGACGAGGAATTGATCGCGGCGCAGCAGGAAGGCGTGTTGGGCGGATTCCGCCTGATCAAGGCGCTTCTGGCATTGGGCTATGGCGCGCGCGCGCTGGAATGGACGGTGCTGACGACCCAGACGCAGGCCTTGCATGCGGACGAGGAAATCCGCCCGGCGCACGCCAGCGTGCATGGCCTGATCGGCTCGATGGCCAAGGAGTATCCGAACTGGCCCGTGCGCCTGGTCGATTTGCCCGTTGATGGCGCGCCTGCGCTGGCACACGTCATGGACTGGCCCTGCGATGCCGATGGCAATGCGCTGGTCTGGCGCGCCGGCCTGTGTTACCGCCAGCGCCTGCTGCCCGGCGACATGCCTGTCAGCGGCGCCAGCCCTTACCGCCAGGCGGGGGTCTATGTCGTGATCGGCGGCGCAGGCGGCATCGGCGCCGCCTGGAGCGCGCACATGCTGCGCAGCCACGCGGCGAACATCGTCTGGATCGGCCGGCGTCCGCTCGACGCGCAGATACAGGAAAAGATCGATGCGCTGGCGCAGTGGGGCCCCGCGCCAGAGTATCTGTCTGCCGATGCCGCCGATGCCGAGGCTCTGGAGCGGGCGTACCGGCAGATATTGCAGCGCCATGGCCGCGTGGATGGCGTGGTCAACGCGGCCATCGTGCTCGCAGACAAGAGCCTGGGCAACATGGACGAGGCGCGCTTCCGCGACGGGCTGGCTGCCAAGGTTGATGTGAGCGTGCGCCTGGCACAGGTGTTCGGGCGGGAAGCGCTCGATTTCATGCTGTTCTTTTCCTCATTGCAAAGCTTTTCCAAGGCCGCCGGCCAAAGCAATTATGCCGCCGGCTGTACCTTCAAGGATGCCTTCGGGCTGCAGCTGGGGCGCAGCGGCGCATATCCCGTCAAAGTCATGAACTGGGGCTATTGGGGCAGTGTCGGCATCGTCGCCTCGCCGGCTTACCGCGAGAGGATGGCGCAGATGGGTTTTGCCTCGATCGAGCCGGAGGACGGCATGCTGGCCCTGGACAGCCTGTTGCAAGGGACGCCGCAGCAGATGGCTTTCCTCAAGACTGCGGAGCCGGCCCCCGTGCCTGCGGAAATGCTCAGCGTGTATCCGCCGGACGGCACGCCGGACGATGGCGCAGAAGAGGCGCTGCTGGACCAGGTGCACGCCATGCTATCGCGCCTGACGCAGCAATTGCGCGAGCGGACGGCATGCGCGCCCGGCGATGCCGCGGACACGCTCTCGCCGGCCTTGCTCGATGCGCTGGTGGAGCGCCTGCGCCAAGACTATGCACTCGACCTGGATACCGCCGAGATGGCCCGCATGCTGGCATCGGACGATGCCGTGATCTCTACCCCTTCCACTTAGCGGAATAGCGAAAAATGTTGCCTAAAAAAAATAACTTGCAGCGCCTGGCGCAGTATCTGGCAGAGCAGCACAAGGACGTGTTGAACGGCGCCCAGGCGTGTGTGCCCGGCCGCCCGCCATTGATGGACAGTTTCGACGAAGCGTTGGCCAGCGTGCTGTGGAGCGAGCTTGCCGCAATGGGACTCGATTGCCTGGAGCAGGCCAGCGTCGCGCAGGCGCGCCAGTTGCTGTGCCTGCGCCCCGAGTACGAACGCTGGCTGGAGCAGAGCCTGCGCATGCTGGCCGCGCTGGGCTACCTGCACAGCGATGCGCAAGGCTATAGCGCAGGTGGCGTACCGGCACCGGCGCCCGCCGAGGCGTGGCACGCCTGGTCGCTGGGACGCGCCGCGTGGCTCGACTGTGCCGACCTGGAGGCGCGGGCACGGCTGAGCGAGGCGACACTGCGTGCTCTGCCGGCGATTTTGCGCGGCAGCGTGCCGGCCACCGAGATCATGTTTCCCGATTCTTCCGTCTCCCTCGTCGAGGGCGTCTACAAGGGCAATGCCCTGGCCGACTATTTCAATACGGTGCTGGCCGATACGCTCGTTGCCAGTCTCGCGCGGCACAGGCGCCAGGGAAAGGCAGGCGGCATCCGGATTCTGGAGATCGGCGCCGGCACCGGCGGCACCAGCGCGCAACTGTTCGCGCGCTTGCGTCCCTACCAGGAGCAGGTGGCGGAGTACTGCTATACGGATGTGTCAAAGGCCTTCCTGTTTCATGCGGAAAAGGAGTACGGCCCGGCCCAGCCCTATTTGACCTACAAGCTGTTCGACGTCGGCATGCCGCTCGCGGCGCAAGGGATCGAGGCCGGCGTGTATGATATTGTGGTTGCAACGAATGTGCTGCACGCCACGAGCAATATCCGTACCAGCCTGCGCAATGCCAAGGCTGCCTTGCGCAACGGCGGAGTATTGCTGTTGAACGAGATCAGCGGCGCGGACCTGTTCACGCATCTGACGTTTGGCTTGCTCGACGGCTGGTGGCTGTACGAGGATGGCGCCTTGCGCATGCCCGGCTGCCCGGCCTTGTCGGCGCAGGGGTGGCAGACGGTGCTGAGGCAGGAAGGATTCCGCGAGGTTGCCTTTCCCGCGCGGCGCGGCCACGGCCTGGGCCAGCAAGTCATTGCCGCTACCAGCGATGGCATGGCAAGGCAAGTGCAGCCGCAGGCGGAGGTAACACACGTCCCCGTCGCCACGGCCAAGCGTGCCCCGGCGGCCGTCGGCGCGGACGCTGATCCACGGCTGGCGGAAGCGGCAGTGGCACGTTTCAAGAAATTGATCAGCGATACCCTGCGCGTTCCGCTGCACAAGATCGATGCGAGCGCGCAACTGGCGCAATATGGCATCGATTCCATCCTTATCGTGCAGCTGACCAATGCCTTGCGCCTGGAGTTCGACGACGTGGGCAGCACGCTGTTCTTCGAGTGCCTGACGATCGATGCGCTGGTCCAACATTTCACCTCGCAGCAACCTGAAGCACTGGCCAAATGGCTGGGTCTGGAAAAGTCGCCCGCGCCGCAGCTTGCGGACGCGCCGCGCGCGCCGGTAGCGGCCCCAGTTGCGCCGCCAGCCGCCGCGGCACCGACACCCGCCGTGCCTGGCGGGGCGCTGGACATCGCGATCGTCGGCCTGGCCGGCCGCTATGCCGGCGCGGACAATGTGGAACAGTTCTGGGCACACCTGAAAGCGGGAAAAAACTGCATCAGCGAAGTGCCAGCCGCGCGCTGGGATGTGGCGCTGCACTATGACGCCAGGCGCGATACGCCGCATAAAAGCTACAGCAAGTGGGGCGGCTTCATCGATGGCGCCGATTGCTTCGATCCCCTGTTCTTCAATATCTCGCCTTACGAAGCCGAAAAAATGAGTCCCCAGGAACGGGTGTTCCTGGAGGAGGCCTACCACAGCATCGAAGACGCCGGCTATACGCCGGCCAGCCTGGCGCACGATGGCGCCGTGGGTGTCTTTGTCGGCGTGATGAATGAAAATTATGCCGGCGGCGCCCGTCACTGGTCAGTCGCCAATCGCGTGTCCTACCTGCTGGACTTTCATGGGCCGAGCATGGCGGTCGACACGGCGTGCTCATCCTCGATGACGGCGCTGCACCTGGCGGTGGAAAGCCTGAGCAGCGGCACGTGCGCCACGGCGATCGCCGGCGGCGTCAACCTGATACTCGATCCTGGCCATTACGTGGGCTTGTCCGCCATGGCCATGCTGTCGTCCGGCGATGCCTGTAAAGCATTCGGCGCCGACGCCGACGGCTTCGTCGATGGCGAAGGCGTGGGCGCCGTCGTGCTCAAGCCATTGCAGGCGGCAATCGCTGCCGGTGACCGCATCCATGGCGTCATCAAGGGCAGCATGCTCAACGCGGGAGGCAAGACGAATGGCTATACCGTGCCCAATCCGTTGGCGCAGACCGAGCTGATTGCCGATGCACTGCGGCGTGCCGGCGTGCATGCGCGCAGCGTCAGCTACATCGAGGCGCACGGCACGGGCACGGCGCTGGGCGATCCGATCGAGATCCGCGGCCTGGCGCAGGCGTTCGGGCGCGATACGCAGGAGCGCCAGTTCTGCGCGATCGGCTCGGCCAAGTCGAACATCGGCCACTGCGAAAGCGCGGCCGGCATCGCCGGCCTGACCAAAGTGCTGCTGCAGATGCGCCACGGGCAGCTGGTGCCGTCGCTGCATGCGCGCACCCTCAATCCCAACATCGACTTTGCCGCCACGCCGTTCACGGTGCAGCAGGAACTGGCGGAGTGGACGCGCCCCAGCGTCCAGGTCGATGGCGTGCTGCGCACCTATCCGCGCATCGCCGGCATTTCCTCGTTCGGCGCCGGCGGCGCCAACGCCCACCTGGTGCTGCAGGAATACGTGGCCGCGCCAGGCGCCGCCGCGCATGGCAGGGCCGCGCTGCCGGCGCTGATCGTGCTGTCGGCGCGCAGCGCCGAGCGGCTGCGGGCGCAGGCCGGGCAGCTGCTGGCGGCGCTGGCGCGCCTGGAGGAGGAGGGCGCGGACATCGCCGACGTGGCGTACACCTTGCAGGTAGGGCGCGAGGCGATGGAGGAGCGGCTGGCCTGCGTGGCGCAGGACATGGCGCAGCTGCGCGTGCAGCTGCAGGCGTTCCTGGCCGGCGAGGGCGCAGCGGCGGGCTGCCACGTGAGCCGGGCCGGCGACGGCGTGCAGGCGGCGCTGGCGGCGGACGAGGACATGGCCGGCGCCATCGATGCCTGGGTGGCGAAGGGCAAGTACGGCAAGCTGCTGGCCTGGTGGGTCAAGGGCATGGCCTTCGACTGGCGCGCGCTGCACGGCGCGCAGCCGCCACGCAGGATCAGCCTGCCATGCTATCCGTTTGCACGCGAGCGCTACTGGATCGCGCCGGGCGCGCCGTCCACGGCAGCAGCGGCAGGAGCGGCAGCGGCGGCCGGGTGGCTGCATCCGCTGTTGCAGCGCAATACCTCCGACATGGCTGGTCCCCGTTTCAGCAGCCGCTTCAGCGGCGAGGAATTCTTCCTGGCCGAGCATGTGATCGCTGGCCGGCGCATGCTGCCGGCGGCGGCCTATCTGGAAATGGCGCGGGCGGCATTGGCGCAGGCGGGCGGCGCGCAGCACGGCTGGCAGCTGCGCGACGTGCGCTGGCCGCAGCCGCTGGTACTGCGCGAGGGCGAGGCGGCGGAGGTGCACCTGGCCCTGTTCCCGGAGGCGGATGGCACGGTCGGCATCGAAATCTACAGCGAGACGGCCGACGGCACCCTGCTGCACGGCGCGGCGACCGGGCTGCCGGACGTGCCGGACGCGGCGC
>NZ_CDXDQE010000028.1:0-13562 GCF_978021625.1 Janthinobacterium foliorum
GCACGGGCAAGGTCTTGAACCAGGGCAGCATCAGCGCGCCGGGCGGCTACGTGGCCTTGCTGGGCGCGAACGTGTCGAACGAGGGCACGATCCAGGCGCGCCTGGGTTCGGTAGCGCTGGCGGCGGGGCGCGCCATCACCCTGGACGTGGCGGGCGACGGCTTGCTGAACGTGGCGATCAATGCAGGCGCCGTGGGCGCGCTGGTGAACAATGGCGGCCTGATCCAGGCTGATGGCGGCAGCGTGGTCCTCACGGCACAGGCGGCCGGCGACCTCCTGAAAACCGTGGTCAACAACACGGGCGTGATCGAGGCGCACACGATCGACACGCGCGGCGGCACGATCAAGCTGCTGGGCGACATGCAAAGCGGCACGGTGAACGCGGCAGGCACGCTGGACGCCAGCGCGCCTGCGGGCGGCAATGGCGGCTTCATCGACACGTCGGCGGCGCACGTGAAGATCGACGATGGTCTGAAGGTGACGACGGCATCGAGCAAGGGCTTGTCCGGCACCTGGCTGATCGATCCGACCGACTTCAACATCGCCGTGTCCGGCGGCGACATGACAGGCACTTTCCTGAGCAACTCCTTGAAATCGGGCAATGTGCAAATCCAGAGCGTTTCCGGCGCGGGCGGCACGCAGGGCAATATCAATGTCAACGACACCATCAACTGGACGGCCAACAAGCTGACCCTGACGGCACAGAACAATATCAACATCAACAAGGCCATGCGCGGCGCGGGCACGGCCAGCCTGGCGCTCGAATATGGCCAGAGCGGGGTCGCGGCCGGCAATCTGTCCACGTACAACGTCAAGGCGGAAGTCGACCTGCCATCGGGCAACAACTTCAGTACCAAGCTGGGCAGCAATGGCAGCGTGACTGTGTACCAGGTCATCAACAGCCTGGGTGCCTTCAACAGCACCAGCGGCAGCGATGTGCAGGGCATGCAGGGTAATTTGTCCGGCAATTATGTGCTGGGCAGTAATATCGACGCCAGCGCCACGGCCGGCTGGGATGGCGGCAAGGGGTTTGTGCCCATCGGCAGTGATGCGGCGCCATTCACCGGCACGTTTGATGGCCTGGGCCATGAAATGATGGGATTGACGATCAGCCGCCCTGACGTGCCCGTCGGCTTGTTCGGCAATATCGGCACTGCGGGTGCCGTGCGCAATCTGGGTTTGAGCAATGTCAACATTGCGGGCTCGGCGGCGACGTATGGCAGCAGCTACGCCGGCGTCGGCGCACTGGCCGCCGCCAACAATGGCAAGATCGATAACGTGTATAGCAGCGGCGCCGTGAGTGGCTCCGGCTACGTCAACCTGGGTGGCCTGGTGGGCATGAATGCAGGAACGATCAGCAATAGCCGCGTTTCCGGCACGGTGGTCTCCGCCGGTGATCCCGGACCGGGCGGCTACGGCGCTGCAGGCGGCTTCGTCGGCCTCAACGCCGCGGGCGGCTTGATCAAGAGCAGTTCCAGTTCCGCCATCACCAGTTCCACGCGCTATGTCGCGGCAGGGCTGGTGGTCACCAATTCGGGCACGATCAGCGATAGCTATGCCACGGGCACCGTTAACGCAGGCGGCAACTATGGCGGCGGCCTGGTCAGTTTCAATAATGCCACGATCAGCAACAGCTATGCGACAGGCGCGATGAACGGCACGGGCAGCGCCGGCGGCCTGGTGGGAACCAATAACAGCGCCAGCGCCACCATCAGCAATAGCTATGCGACAGGCAAGGTGACTTCCACCGGCGGCTATGTCGGCGGCCTCGTGGGGCTGTTGCGCGGCACCTTGAACAACAGCTATGCGACGGGCGATGTGCAGACCACCTCGCTGGCAGGCGGCGTCGTCGGCTATAACGTGGGCGGCACCATCACCAATGTTTATGCCACCGGCAAGGTGACGGGCGGGGGCGCCAGCGTGGGCGCCATCGTCGGCGAGCATAACAGCGGTTCCATCAACCATGCCTACTTTGACAGCACGGTCAATGCCAGCTTGAATGGCGTTGGCCAAAGCTTCAATGGCGCCACCTCGAATGCGCAAGGGCTGAGCACGGCGCAGATGCTGGTATCGAGTAATTATGTGGGTTTTAATTTCACTACTACAGGCGGCGCCACCGGCAATAACTGGGCCGCGATCAGCGCCGAGGGCACGCTCAATGGCAGCACCGGCACGCGGCCGATGCTGGCCTCCGAGTGGTCGGCCACCATCAATTCGGTGCACCAGCTGCAATTGATGGCGATGAATAAATCGGCCAGCTACACCCTGGGCAGCAGCTTCGACGCTGCCGCCACTGCGGCCGCAGGCAAGGATATCTGGGGCACGGCCGGCTTCATCCCCGTTGGCAGCACCGCCTCGCCCTTCATCGGCAGCCTCGATGGCACGGGCCATATCATTTCGAACCTGAATATCGCCAAGTCCGGCGTGACGGACGTGGGCCTGTTCGGCGCCGTTGGCGCTGCCGGAACGATCGCGAACGTGGGCTTGTCCGGCGGCAGCGTGACGGGCGGCACCAACGTGGGCGCCCTGGCCGGCAGCAATGCGGGCACCATCAGCGGCAGCTTTGCCACCACCGGCGTGACGAGCACCGCCACGGGCGGCGGCCTGGTGGGCAGCAACACGGGCATGGTCGTGAACAGCTATGCCAGCGGCACCGTCAGCGGCGGCAGCATTGTCGGCGGCCTCGTCGGCAGCAATAACGGCAGCGTCGCTACCAGCTATGCGAATGGCAGCGTGAGCGGTTCCAGCAGCGTGGGCGGCCTGGTGGGGACGAATGGAGCCAGCGTCACGGGCAGCTACTGGGACACGGTGGCCAGCGGCCAGTCGACCAGCGCGGGTGGCACGGGCATGACGCCGGCGCTGCTGAAGAACCTGTCGAATTACACGGGTGCCGGCTGGGAACTGGCGCAGATGTGGGTGGTCTACGATGGCCAGAGCGGACCTTTCCTGCGCTCGTTCATGAAACAGGTCGCCGTGCGCGTTTCCTACGACAGCAAGGTCTATGACGGCATCGCCTATGCGGGTGGCAGCAACAGCGTCACCTACTCGAATACGGTGGCAGGCGCCAGCCTGCTGGGCACGCCTGTGTATGCGGGCAATGCCACAGGCGCCGTGAACGCGGGCATGTACGGCGTGTCGGCCAGTGGCCTGTATTCTTCGGGCGGTCAGTCCGGCTATGCGATCAGCTATATCGATGGCGGCCTGGTGATTACGCCGAAACAGATCAGCCTGAACGGCGCCACGGCGGGCAGCAAGGTATATGACGGCACCATGAACGCCGTGCTCAGCGGCGGCAGCCTGGCTGGCGTGCTGGCCGGCGACCTGGCCAATGTCAATCTCGCCACCTTGCTGGGCAGCTACACCAGCAAGAATGTCGGCAATGGTATCGCCGTGAATGCCACGGCTACCCTGGGCGGCAGCGCCGCCGGCAACTACACTCTGGCGGCGCTGGCGGGCGTTACTGGCGACATCACGCCGGCCACCATCAGTGTCAGCGGTTTGCTGGCAGGCAGCAAGATCTATGACGGCTTGACGGCGACGACACTCGACACGTCAGGAGTTGTGCTCACGGGCAAGTTCGGCAATGATGTGCTGACCGTGGCCGGCACGGCGGCCTTCAACGACAAGAATGCGGGGACGGGCAAGGTGGTCGGCATCAGCGGGCTGTCGCTGGGGGGCGCCGATGCGGGCAACTATGTCCTCGACGCCAGCACGGCCAGCGTGCATGCCGACATCACGGCCAAGGCCCTGACCATCACGGGCGTCAGCGCCGGCAATCGCGTGTACGACGGCACGTTGAACGCCAGCCTTTCCGGGGGCACGTTGAATGGCCTGGTCAATGGCGAAACCCTGGGCCTGTCCGGCCTGGCGGGAACCTTCGCCGACAAGAACGCCGGCACGAACAAGGTGGTGACCGTGAGCGGCGCCACCCTGGCCGATGGCGGCAACGGCGGCCTGGCCAGCAATTATACCGTCAGCAGTCCTGGCAACCTGACGGCAAATATAGCCAAGGCCAGCATCAGCGGCGTGTCGGGTATCGCGGCAGGCAACAAGGTGTATGACGGCGGCACCAGCGCCAGCCTGGATACGGCGGCGGCATCGTTCGGCGGCATGGTGGGCGGCGACAGCCTGACGGTGACGGGCGCCAGCGGCAGCTTCAGCGACAAGAACGCGGCCAATGGCAAGACGGTCAACATCACCGGCATCGCCCTGGGCGGCGCGGATGCGGGCAACTACATTCTGGCCGATGCAGGCACCAGCGCCACGGCGACGGCGAATATCGCCAAGGCCAGCATCAGCGGCGTGTCCGGCATCACGGCGGGCAACAAGGTGTACGACGGCCTGACGTCGGCCACGCTCGATGCGTCCGGCGCGGCATTTGGCGGCAAGATCGGCAACGACAACCTGACGGTGGCGGGCGCCAGCGGCAGTTTCAGCGACAAGAACGCGGCCAATGGCAAGACGGTCAACATCACCGGCATCGCCCTGGGCGGCGCGGATGCGGGCAACTATACCCTGGCGGACATGACGGCGACGGCGACGGCGAATATCGGCAAGGCCGGCATCAGCGGCGTGTCGGGCATTACGGCAGGCAACAAGGTGTATGACGGCGGCACCAGCGCCAGCCTGGATACGGCGGCGGCATCGTTCGGCGGCATGGTGGGCGGCGACAGCCTGACGGTGACGGGCGCCAGCGGCAGCTTCAGCGACAAGAACGCGGCCAATGGCAAGACGGTCAACATCACCGGCATCGCCCTGGGCGGCGCGGATGCGGGCAACTACATTCTGGCCGATGCAGGCACCAGCGCCACGGCGACGGCGAATATCGCCAAGGCCGGCATCAGCGGCGTGTCCGGCATTACGGCGGGCAACAAGGTGTACGACGGCCTGACGTCGGCCACGCTCGATGCGTCCGGCGCGGCATTTGGCGGCAAGATCGGCAACGACAACCTGACGGTGGCGGGCGCCAGCGGCAGCTTCAGCGACAAGAACGCGGCCAATGGCAAGACGGTCAACATCACCGGCATCGCCCTGGGCGGCGCGGATGCAGGCAACTACACCCTGGCGGACATGACGGCCACGGCGACGGCGAATATCGCCAAAGCCAGCATCAGCGGCGTGTCCGGCATCACGGCGGGCAACAAGGTGTACGACGGCCTGACATCGGCCACGCTCGATGCGTCCGGCGCGGCATTTGCTGGCAAGATCGGCAACGACAACCTGACGGTGACGGGCGCCAGCGGCAGCTTCAGCGACAAGAACGCGGCCATTGGCAAGACGGTCAAGATCACCGGCATCGCTCTGGGCGGCGCGGATGCGGGCAACTATACCTTGGCCGATGCAGGCACCAGCGCCACGGCGACGGCGAATATCGCCAAGGCCGGCATCAGCGGCGTGTCGGGCATTACGGCAGGCAACAAGGTGTATGACGGCGGCACCAGCGCCAGCCTGGATACGGCGGCGGCATCGTTCGGCGGCATGGTGGGCGGCGACAGCCTGACGGTGACGGGCGCCAGCGGCAGCTTCAGCGACAAGAACGCGGCCAATGGCAAGACGGTCAACATCACCGGCATCGCCCTGGGCGGCGCGGATGCAGGCAACTATACCTTGGCCGATGCAGGCACCAGCGCCACGGCGACGGCGAATATCGCCAAGGCCAGCATCAGCGGCGTGTCGGGCATCACGGCGGGCAACAAGGTGTATGACGGCCTCACGTCGGCCACGCTCGATGCGTCCGGCGCGGCATTTGGCGGCAAGATCGGCAACGACAACCTGACGGTGGCGGGCGCCAGCGGCAGTTTCAGCGACAAGAACGCGGCCAATGGCAAGACGGTCAACATCACCGGCATCGTCCTGGGCGGCGCGGATGCGGGCAACTACGAGCTGGCCAGCAGCTCGGCCAGCGCGACGGCAAATATCGGCAAGGCGAATATCAGCACGGTGAGCAACTTGCTGGCCGACAGCAAGGTATATGACGGCAGCGCCAGCGCCACGCTGCAGGCGCAGGGCGCCATCTTCAACGGCATCGTGGCCGGCGACAGCCTGTCCGCCAGCGCGGAAAGCGCCGTCTTCAGCGATAAGAACGTAGGCAATGGCAAGGCCGTCAGCATCACTGGCATCGTGCTAAGCGGCGCAGACGCCGGCAATTACAACTTGCTGGCCACCACGGGCAGCGCCACGGGCGATATCACGCCGAAAGCCCTGAGCATCACCGGCATGGCGGCGAATAACAAGGTCTACGATGGGACGACGGCGGCCGCCTTGTCGGGCGGTGCCTTGAGTGGCCTGGTGGGCGCGGAAACCCTGGGCGTGACGGGCCTGTCCGCCGTCTTTGCGGACAAGAACGCCGGCGGAGGCAAGGCCGTCACTGCCAGCGGCGCGGCCCTGGTCGACGGCGCCAACGGCGGCCTGGCGAGTAACTATACGATCAGCAATCCCACCGGCCTCACAGCCGATATCGCCCAGGCGGTGATCGGCAGCGTCGGCGGCATTACCGCAGGCAACAAGGTGTATGACGGCAGCAGCACTGCCACGCTGGACACGTCGGCCGCCAGCTTCAGCGGCTTGTTGCAGGGCGACAGCCTGGGTCTTGCCAGCGCCAGCGGCACTTTCAGTGACAAGAATGCGGGCGCCGGCAAGCAGGTGAGCATTACGGGCCTGTCCCTGAACGGCGCGGACGCCGGCAATTATGTATTGAACAGCACGGTAGCCAGCACCACGGCCGATATCACGGCCAAGGCATTGACCTTGAGCGGGCAGGTGGCGGGCAGCAAGGTATATGACGGCAATACCGTGGCCAGCCTGTCCGGTGGCGTGCTGGACGGCCTGGTGGGGGCGGAAACGCTGGGCATCTCGGGACAGCACGCCAGCTTCGGCGACAAGAATGCGGGCAATGGCAAGGCGGTCACGGTCAGCGGCACGACCTTGGTCGATGGCACGGGATTGGCCGCCAATTACACGGTGACTGATCCGGCGGGACTGACCGCGAGCATCACGCCTGCAACCATCAGCGGCGTCTCGGGCATTCTTGCCGCTGGCAAAGTGTACGACGGCACGACGAAGGCCAGCCTGAACCTGGCTGGCGCCACCTTCGACGGCATGGTGGCGGGCGATAGCCTGGCCCTGAGCCGCGGCGCGGTCAGCGGCGTGTTCAGCGACAAGAATGCGGCGACGGGCAAGACGGTGGCCATCAGCGGCCTGGGCCTCGGTGGCCAGGATGCGGGGAATTATGTGCTGGCCAGCACGCAAGCGACGGCCACTGCCGATATCACCCCAGCCAGCCTGGTGGTGCGCGCTTCGGGCGGCGACCGCGTGTACGATGCCACCACCAATGCCAGCGTCACCTTGAGCGACAACCGCATTGGCAACGACCAGCTGACGGTCGTGACAAACGGCGCCAGCTTCAGCGACAAGAATGCCGGCACGGGCAAGACGGTCACGGTGGCCGGCATCCGCCTGACGGGCGCCGATGCGGGCAATTACACGGTCAACCAGACGGCGACCAGCACGGCCGATATTGCCAGGGCGGTCTTGACGGTGAAAGTCGAGAATGCGGAAAAAGACCAGGGGCGCGCCAATCCCGATTTCAATGTTGTCTACACGGGCTTGCTGGGCGGCGATACGGTAGCGGGCGAACTGGGTGGCAATCTGGTGTTCGGCACGACGGCATCGACGGGCTCGGTGGCCAGCGATTACCTCGTATTGGCCTCGGGACAGACGTCGGTCAATTACAGCTTGAACTATGTCGGTGGCGTGCTGACAGTCAAGCCGACGGAGGCGTTGCGCAGCGCCATTTCGAATGTGATCGCGGCCGTCAACGTGGCGCCATCGCAGGGCAATATGGTGCAGGCCGACATGGTCGCGACTGGCGAGGCGGTGGCGGGCAAGCCGGCGGCACCGGGCGAAGGGGAGCAGGGCGGCAGCGCACCGGTGGTGCAACTGGCGGGCAATGTCGTCAGCAACGTCTTGCCGGGCCTGCGCCTGAGCGTGGTCGACAGCGGCTTGCGCCTGCCGATGGAAGCGGGTGGCAACAGCACCCAGGAAAGCCAGTAACGCAGGCGGCGTCTCCACGCGGGGATGCCGGAGTGCCGCTTCGTGTGTCGAAGCGGCATTTTTTATTGCGCCATAGCGCCGCGGCGCTCTTATAATTGCCGCACCATCCTTGTTTTCCTTCAGAAGCGCAGCGCTGAACAGAAAGTGACATCGCATGACATCCAATTTCATCGGCGTGGCCGGCCTGCCGCGCGCCGGTTCCACCCTGCTGTGCCAGTTGCTGGCGCAGCATCCCGACCTGCATTGCGAAGGCAATAGTTCCCCCTTGTGCAACGCCTTGCTGGGCATGCGGCGCATGGTCAGCGACGATGCTTTTTTTCTGTCGCAGCTCGATACCTCGTTCGACGCCAGCTACGGCCACCTGAAAACGGCCATGCAGGGTTTCTTGCGCGGCTGGTACCAGGACTGCGGCAAGCAGGGCGTGGTCGACAAGAATCGTGCCTGGCTGCATTGCGTGGAAATGCTGCTGCAACTGGCGCCGGAAGCGAAAATCATCGTTTGCGTGCGCGAACTGGGGCAAGTCTACGGCTCCATCGAAGCGCAGCACCAGCGCACCATCCTGCTCGACTTCGTCGATCACCTGGCCGACTTCGATCGCCTGGGGCGGGCGGACATGCTGTTTGCCAAGGACCGCACCATCGGTGCTCCATTGAGCTCGCTGCATGCCGTGCTGGACCTGCCCATCGAGGTACAGCAGAAACTGTATTTCGTGCGCTTCGAAGACTTGATGGCCCGTCCCGTGGAATGCATGTCGCACCTTTACGCATGGCTGGGCCTGGCGCCGTTCCAGATCGACCCGCAGGCGCTGGCAGTGGGCATCCAGGAAAGCGACAGCCACTACCGCATGAAATACACGCACCGCCAGCAAGCCACCATCAGCGCGCCCAGGCAGCATGCGATACCACCGCGTATCCAGGCACAGATCGAAAGCGCCTGCGGCTGGTTTTACGACTTGTATTATCCGCAATTCCAGCGCACGGCAACGCCACCGGCATGAAATGACGCGCGGCAGTGCTAATACCACTTGCCGCGCGCCTGCCGTCGCGGTATTGCTGAAAGCGGCTGCGTCTTCTTCTTTTTACATTTCCCTCATTCTTCGCCTCTGACGGCGTGGTCAGACCGCCCGCGGTCACTGGTATTGTAAAAAACACCGTTATATAAAACCACTTGACTACCAATTTTGGGCGTCGCATTCTCTGTGCAGAAAGCCGACGCTTCGCTGTGCTTTCTTTACGTACAACATAAAAGCTACACCGATAGTTTTCGTATAACGTTCAGGAGACATTGTGAAGATACGGCAAATAAGCCGGCTGGCCACGCCCTTGATGGCTGGCCTGCTGGGCAGCGCGCTGCTCGCTTGCGGCGGCAATAGCACCACCGAACCCCCTTCGGCCTTGCTGGCCGCCACCGTCGCGGGAGACAATTGCGCGGCCTGGAACGCCAGCGTTGCCTATACGGCGGGCCAGTGCGCCGTGTATGACGGCAAGGTCTACCGCGCCAAGTGGTGGGTGCAGGGCACGGCACCGAATAACGACCAGTGGGGACCGTGGAGCCTCGATACCGCCACGCCGACACCCACTCCTACGCCGACACCGACACCGACACCGACGCCGACACCGACACCCACGCCTGGCGTTCCCACCAAGGCGCAGGCCGAGGCCAACGAGGCGGCGCTGACGAATAACGATTTCTTCCGTAAAGTGAAAGCGTCGATCCGCACCTTGCCCAATGCGCAGGTCGAGGCCGTCCAGCCTGGATTGGCCGGCAACCCGCTCAACGTCAAGCGCGTGGAGCGCCTGATGCCGGCGGCCAAGTGGGATTATTATTTTGCCGCGCGCGACGCCAGCTACACTTACCAGCGCTTCCTGCAGGCCGTGGCCAAGTTCCCCGCCGTGTGCGACGACTACAGCGACGGGCGCAATGCGGACGCCATCTGCCGGCACAGCCTGTCGACCATGTTTGCCCACTTCGGACAGGAGACGGGCGACCACAACGCCAGCAGCCCGCTGCCGCAATGGCGCCAGGGCTTGAAGTATCTGCGCGAGCTGGGCTGCGACGAGACGGGCGCCGGCTGCGGCTACAACATCGAGTGCGCCGACCCCGTCTTCAACAAGGTGTGGACCTGCGGCACGAATGCCGATGGCAGCTTCAAGAAGTATTTTGGCCGCGGCGCCAAGCAGCTGTCCTACAACTACAACTATGGCCCGTTCTCGCAAGCCATGCACGACGGCGACCAGTCCGTGCTGCTGAAAAATCCGGACCTGGTGGCCTCGACCTGGCTGAACCTGGCCTCGGCCACGTTCTTCTTTGTCTATCCGCAACCGCCGAAACCGTCGATGCTGCACGTGCTCGATGGCACATGGGTGCCGAACGCGGCCGATACGGCGGCCGGCGCGGGAAATAACTTCGCCACCACCATCATGATCATCAATGCCGAGTGCGGGCAGGGCACGGAAAAGCAGGCCGCGCAAAACCGCATCGATTACTACAAGCAGTTTGCCGCGGACATGGGCTGGAACTATTCCGGCGAGCAATTGTCGTGCGCCAACATGCAGCGCTTCACCCCGGCCAGTTCCGCAGCCTACAACATCTATTGGGAAAAGAACTGGAGCGCGGGTGGCGAGAACCAATGCCAGCTGGTCAGCTATCAAACCCCGTACAGCGCCCTGCTGGCCGGGAACTACGTGAAATGCGTGGAAGCCAACTGGAATGTGAAGTTGCAGTAGCAGTAGAAGCAGTACAAGCCAGCCAGGGATCACAGTTGACAAGAGCCCCATGAGGGGCCTGCGACAAGCTCTCGATGTACAACCATTACGGAGACAGACACCACATGAAATCGAATGCATTATTGATGGCCTTGCTCAGCGGCGTGCTCGTCGCTTGCGGCGGCGGCCAGGATGGCACGACCGCCACGCCGAATAGCCTGCACGCCACCGTCGAGGCTTGCGCCGTCTGGGACGCCGCCACCGTCTACACGGGTGGCCAGTGCGTGGTCTACCAGGGCGTCAGCTACAAGGCCAAGTGGTGGACGCAGGGCAATGTCCCCAGCGCCACCGACACGTGGGGTCCATGGGCGGTGACGGATACACCAACCCCGACGCCGACGCCGACGCCGACGCCAACCCCGACGCCGACGCCGACCCCGACACCGACGCCAACGCCAACGCCAACGCCAACGCCAACGCCGCCGCCAACGCCGACGCCGACGCCGACGCCGACGGCTTGCCGTCCGGACGGCTTGATCTCGGCCGTGCCGAATGTGCCGTATTGCAAGGTCTACGATGCGAATGGCCGCGAAGTGCTGGGCAATGGCTTGAACCGGCGCATCGTCGGCTATTTCGCCAGCTGGCGCACGGGCGTCGATGGCAGCCCCACCTACCTGGTGAACAACCTGCCGTGGGACAAGATCACCCACCTGAACTATGCGTTTGCCACCGTCGATCCGGCCACCTCGAAAATCGCCATCGGCAGCGGCGCGGCCAATCCGGACACGGGCCTGACCTGGCCGAACGTGCCGGCGGCAGCCATGGACCCGTCGCTGCCCTACAAGGGCCATTTCAATTTGCTGGCGCAATACAAGAAGAAGTATCCGGGCGTGAAACTGATGATTTCCGTGGGCGGCTGGGCCGGTAGCGGTGGCTTCTACACGGCCACGACGAACGCGGATGGCAGCATCAACACGGCCGGCATCAACACCCTGGCCGATTCCATGGTGGCGTTCGTGCGCCAATACAACTTCTTCGATGGCGTCGATGTTGATTACGAACATCCGACCACCAACAATGAAGCGGGCAATCCGAACGACTTCGCCGTCTCGAAGCCGCGCCTGGCGGGATTGATGACGAGCTATAACGTGCTGCTGAAAGTGCTGCGCCAGAAGCTCGACGAAGCGGCCGTGCAGGACAACAAGTATTACTTGCTGACCATTGCCGGCTCCGCTTCGGGCTGGGTCTTGCGCGGCGAGGAAAACATGTCGGGCTTGAAATATCTCGATTACGCCAGCCTGATGTCGTATGACTTGCACGGCGCGTGGAACCAGTACGTGGGACCGAACGCGGCGCTGTTTGACGATGGCAACGATGGTGAGCTGCGCGCGGGTAATGCCTACCAGTTCCAGAACATCGGCTACCTGAACACGGACTGGGCGTACCGCTACTACCGTGGCGCCATGCAGGCGGGGCGCATCAATATCGGCGTGCCGTTCTACACGCGGGGCTGGAAGGATGTGACGGGCGGCACCAACGGCCTGTGGGGCACGACGCCGTTGATCAGCTCCACGGTCACGTGCGCCGGCACCAAGACGTGCGGCACGGGCGCCACCGGCATCGACAACGTGTGGTTCGACCTGGACTCGCAGGGCAAACCGACGCCGGGCGGCGGCAACCCCATCTGGCATGCGCTGAACTTGCAGAACGGCATCGTGCCGAGCTACCTGGACGCGTACAAAGTCACGGACAAGGCGCTGGTGGGCACCTATGTGCCGTACTACAGCAGCACCATGGTGGCGCCGTGGCTGTGGAATGCGACCAAAAAAGTGTTCATTTCCACGGAAACCACGCAGTCGATCGCGGCCAAGGCCCAGTACATCGTCAATAACAATATCGGCGGCGTGATGATCTGGGAAATGGCCGGCGACTATGCCTGGGATGCCACGCGCAACGGCGGCAAGGGCGAGTATTTCATGGGCACCACGCTGACGGACGTGCTGTACCAGGCCTTCCGCACGGCCGGCGCGTATGGCAACAAGCGCGCCGAAATCGCCATGCCGGGCACGGCGGCCAACATCAGCATCACCCTCGGTGGCTGGAAGCTGGGCGATAACAACTTCCCCATCAATCCGGTGATGACGGTGAAAAACAACACCGCGTCGACCCTGCCTGGCGGTACCGTGGTGGAGTTCGACTATCCCGTGTCGGCGCCGTCGGACATGAGCGACCAGTCCGGCTTCGGCTTGACGGTAATCAATGCCGGCTACACGGGGCCGAACAATATCGGCGGCTTCACGAAGAACTACAACCGGGCCCGCTTTGCGATTCCCGCCTGGCAATCGCTGGCGCCAGGCGGCTCCGTGGCGCTGACCCTGAACTACCGCCTGCCCATCTCGGGACCGGCCAACTACACGGTCACCGTGGGCGGCACCAAGTACGCATTGACGCAGGAGTATCCGGAATTGCCGGTGGCGCTGCCGTAACGTTGCTGATGCCGTAACGTAAAAAGGGCGGAACCGCGGTTCCGCCCTTTTTTATGCAGCTTCTTGTGTAGTAAAACGCCGGACAAAACCGTCGTGAGCGGCAGCGATTTGTGGCTAAGAAGCGCAACCGTGCCAGAGCACGGTGAGCATCGCAGGCCGCAAAGCGCGCCGCGCAGCAGGTTTGGTCCGGTGTTTAGAACCAGGTTTCCACCTGGAAGCCGTAGGACGTGCCGCTGGTATTGTTGTTGTAGATCGGGCCGCCGTTGTTGGCCGCGTTGACCGAGGCCGTGGCCGCATCGTTCCATTTGCCGTAGGTCACG
>NZ_CDXDQE010000029.1:0-10316 GCF_978021625.1 Janthinobacterium foliorum
AGGCGGCCGGCGACCTCCTGAAAACCGTGGTCAACAACACGGGCGTGATCGAGGCGCACACGATCGACACGCGCGGCGGCACGATCAAGCTGCTGGGCGACATGCAAAGCGGCACGGTGAACGCGGCGGGCACGCTGGACGCCAGCGCGCCTGCGGGCGGCGATGGCGGCTTCATCGACACGTCGGCGGCGCACGTGAAGATCGACGATGGTCTGAAGGTGACGACGGCATCGAGCAAGGGCCTGTCCGGCACCTGGCTGATCGATCCATCGGATTACAATATTGCCGCATCAGGCGGCGATCAGACGGGGGCGTTCTTTACGAATGCCTTGAAATCGGGCAATGTGCAAATCCAGAGCGTTTCCGGCGCGGGCGGCACGCAGGGCAATATCAATGTCAACGACACCATCAGCTGGGCAGCCAACAAGCTGACCCTGACGGCACAGAACAACATCAACATCAACAAGGCCATGCGCGGCACGGGCACGGCCAGCCTGGCGCTCGAATACGGCCAGCAAGCCGTGGCGGCCAACAATACCAGCAGCTATAACATTGCCTCGTCCGCCACGGTTGATTTACCATCGGGAAATAATTTCAGCACCAAACTGGGCAGCAATGGCAGCGTGACGATGTATACGGTCATCAATAGCCTGGGTGCGGCAAACAGCACGACGGGTAATGACTTGCAAGGCATTAATGGTGCGCTGGGCGGTAATTATGTTTTGGGTAGCAATATCAATGCGAGCAGCACAAGCGGATGGGCGGGCGGCGGCTTTTCGCCTATCGGCCGCGGCGATGCGCCGCTCGGCAGCGCGAACGCCACACCGTTTACGGGCAAGTTTGATGGCCTGGGCCATGTTATTTCCGGGCTGACCATCAGCCGCGCGAATACCGCCGTCGGCCTGTTCGGTGTGATCGGCAGCAGCGCCTCGGTCAGCAACCTGGGGCTGGAAGGCGGCAGTGTCAGCACTTCATCGCCGAATTACCTCGGTGATTTCGCCAGCGCCGGTATGTTGGCTGGCATTAACTTTGGCCTGGTCAACAATGTCTACAGCACCGGTACGGTCGGTGGCAGCGGCTACGCGTATATCGGCGGCTTGGTGGGCAAGAATGTCGGCACGATCAATAATAGCCGGTCCGGCGCTGCGGTGGTGGGTGCCGGATATTATGGTGCAGGCGGCTTGGTCGGCAACAATGCTGCAGGTGCGGCGGTGACGAACAGCTCGGCCTCCGGTACCGTGACCAGTGATGACACCGGCAGTGCCGGCGGCCTGATCGGTTTTAACTATGGACTCGTCTCGCGAAGCTTCGCCACTGGCGCCGTCAGCGGCGGCCAGCGCGCTGGCGGCTTGACCGCGTATAACCGCTACCAGGGCACGGGCCCCAGCCAGGGGATCGAATTTAGCTACGCCACCGGCACGGTGGCGGCGCATACGAACGCCGGCGGCCTGGTCGGTGAAAATGATAATGCCAAGATCAGCAATAGTTATTCGACCTCGACCGTTACTGGCACGCCGGGCAACGGTGCTGGAGGCGATCTCGTCGGTGGATTGGTCGGCTTCAACCAGTCGGGGGGCACTATCGTCAATAGTTACGCCACCGGCAGTGTCAGCGGCAACTCCAATATCGGCGGAGTGGTCGGCTGGAATAACCAAACCTCGGGTAGTGGCGGCGTACGCAGTACCCTGACCAATGTCTATTCCAGCGGTAAAGTTAGTGGCGTGAGCAATGTGGGCGGCGTGGCCGGCCAGAATGGTGCGCCGAACGGCGTCGTCAATGGCATTTACAATAACACGCTCAATTCCGGTGCGGCGATAGGCCTCAACACCGGCACTGCCACCATCATCGGCCTGAGCAGCACGCAGATGAAAAGCGCGTCGAATTTCGCCGGTTTTAACTTCACCACCACGGCCGGCGCACTTGGCAATAACTGGGTGATGGTCAATACCGATGGCAGTTTTAATAGCACCACAGGAGGCGGTGCGACCTTGCCAATGCTGGCCTCGGAGTGGTCGAAGACGATTACTTCGGCGCATCAGCTGCAATTGATGGGCATGAACTTGACCGCCCAATATGTGCTGGCCAACGATATTGCTGCGGCGGGCACGGCCAGCACGGCCACCGACGTGTGGGGCAGTGCGGGCTTCATTCCCGTTGGGACCACTGCCCTGGCATTTACCGGCAGTCTCGATGGCACCGGCCATATTATTTCGAATCTGAATATCTACAAGTCGGGCGTGGCGGATGTGGGCCTGTTTGGCGCGGTCGGCAGCGGCGGCGCGATCGCCAACGTGGGCTTGTCTGGCGGTACGGTCGCCGGCGGTAACGGCAGCGGTGCCTTGGTGGGCACGAATGGCGGCAGCATCAGTGGCAGCTTTGCCACCAGCGCTGTCACGGGCGCCGGCAATGTCGGCGGCCTGGTGGGGACGAACACGGGCACCGGGACGGTCAAGGATAGTTATGCCAGCGGTGCGGTGACCGGCAGCAGCGGCGTGGGCGGCTTGGTCGGCAGCAACAGCGGCGGCGTCGCGACCAGCTATGCTAACGGCAGCGTGAGCGGCGCCGGTGGCGGCCTGGTCGGCACCGGCGCGGGCGCTGTCACGGGCAGCTACTGGGATACCCTGACCAGCGGCAAACTCACCAGTGCCGGCGGCACGGGCTTGAGCACGGCCCAGCTCAAGACACTTGCCACCTATTCCGGCGCGGGCTGGGACCTGGGACAGATGTGGGTCGCCTACGATGGCCACAGCGCGCCGTTCCTGCGTTCCTTCATGAAAGAGATCGTCGTCAGCGTTTCCTACAATACCAAGGTATATGACGGCGTGGCTTATGCCGGCGGCGCCAACAGCGTCAGTTATTCGAATGTGTACGACAACACGATATTGCTGGGCACGCCCGTGTACACGGGCAGCACGGCCGGCGCCGTGAATGCCGGCACGTATGGCGTCTCGGCCAGCGGCCTGTATTCGACGAACGGCCAGTCCGGCTATGCCGTTACCTACGTCGACGGCGGCCTGGTAATCACGCCCAAGTCCGTCACCCTGAGTGGCGCGGCGGTGGCCGGCAAGGTATATGACGGCACCACCACGGCATCCATCAGCGGCACCCTGAACGGCGTGCTGGCCGCCGACCTGCCCAATGTCAGCACGACAGTGGGGGGCACCTATGTCAGCAAGAATGCAGGCGGTAACATTTCGGTAACGACCAATGCCAGCCTGGGCGGCAGCGCCGGCGGCAATTACCTGCTGGTGCCAGTGACTGGCCTGACGGGCACGATCAGCAAGGCGACCATCAGCGACGTGGGTGGCATCCTGGCTGGCAACAAGGTGTACGACGGCACCGTCGCTGCCAGCCTGAACACGGCGGGGGCATCGTTTACGGGCATGGTGGGCGGCGATAATCTGACGGTGTCGAATGCCAGCGGCAGCTTTGCCGACAAGAACGCCGGCAATGGCAAGACCGTCAGCATCAGCGGTATCGTGCTGGGCGGCACGGATGCAGGCAACTATAACCTGAGCAATACCACGGCCAGTGCCACCGCCACCATCAGCAAGGCGACCATCAGCGGCGTGGGCGGCATCGTGGCCGGCAACAAGGTGTACGACGCCACAGACAGCGCCAGTCTGAACACGACGGGGGCGTCGTTTACGGGCATGCTGGGCGGCGACAGCCTGAACGTATCGGCCGCCAGCGGCAGTTTTGCCGACAAGAATGCCGGCAATGGCAAGACCGTCAATATCAGCGGGATCGTGCTGGGCGGCACGGATGCGGGCAATTACAACCTGACCGGCAACACGGCCAGCACCACCGCCAACATCAGCAAGGCCACCATCAGTGGCGTGGGCGGCATCGTGGCGGGCAGCAAGGTCTATGACGGCTTGCTTGCCGCCAGCCTGAACACGGCGGGGGCCACGTTTGCGGGCATGCTGGGCGGCGACAGCCTGACGGTGTCGAATGCCAGCGGCAGCTTTGCCGACAAGAATGCCGCGACCGGCAAGACCGTCAGCATCAGCGGCATCGTGCTGGGCGGCACGGATGCGGGCAACTACAACCTGACCACAACCACGGCCAGCGCCACCGCCGATATCAGCAAGGCCAGCATCAGCGGCGTGGGCGGCATCGTGGCGGGCAACAAGGTGTACGACGGCAGTACTACCGCCAGCCTGAACACGGCGGGGGCCACGTTTGCGGGCATGGTGGGCGGCGACAGCCTGAGCATATCGGCTGCCAGCGGCAGCTTTGCCGACAAGAATGCGGGCAATGGCAAGACCGTCAATATCAGCGGCATCGTGCTGGGCGGCACGGATGCGGGCAATTACGATCTCGCCAGCAGCACTGGCACTGGCACGGGCAATATCAGCAAGGCGACCATCAGCGGCGTGGCCGGTATCGTAGCCAACAACAAGGTGTACGACGGCAGCGCCAGTGCCGGCCTGAATACGGCGGGGGCGTCGTTTAGCGGCATGCTTGGCGGCGACAGCCTGACGGTATCGGGCGCCAGCGGCAGCTTTGCCGACAAGAACGCGGGCAATGGCAAGACCGTCAGCATCAGCGGCATCGTGCTGGGCGGCACGGACGCGGGCAACTACAACCTGACCACAACCACGGCCAGCAGCAGCGCCGATATCAGCAAGGCCAGCATCAGCGGCGTGACCGGCATCGTGGCCGGCAACAAGGTGTACGACGGCAATGTCGCCGCCAGCCTGAACACGTCGGGTGCCACGTTTGCGGGCATGGTGGGCGGCGATAATCTGACGGTGTCGAATGCCAGCGGCAGCTTTGCCGACAAGAATGCGGGCAATGGCAAGACCGTCAATATCAGTGGCATCGTGCTGGGCGGCACGGATGCGGGCAATTACGATCTGGCCAGCAGCATCGGCACTGGCACGGGCAATATCAGCGCCAAGGCCTTGACGCTGACTGGCCTGAACGGTAATAAAGTCTATGACGGCACGGCGCTTGCCACGTTGTCGGGCGGAACCCTGGCTGGCCTGGTCAATGGGGAAACTCTGGCCTTCACCGTGCAGGGCGCCAGCTACAGCGACAAGAACGCGGGCACGGGCAAGGTCATCACGGTCAGCGGCGTGAGCCTTGGCGACGGCACTGGCCTGGCGAGCAATTACACGCTCAATACGCCGGGCGGCCTGACGGGTGATATTGCAAAGGCAACGATCACCGGCATCACAGGCTTGAGCGCCTTGAACAAGATCTATAACGGTAACCTGAATGTCAGTCTCAGTCCCAGCGCGGCCGTAATCAATGGAAAAATTGCCGGCGACGATGTGCAGCTGTTCAGTGCGAACGGCGCATTCACGGATAAAAACGTGGGAAACAACAAGGTCGTCAATATCAGCAATATCACCTTGTCCGGCAGCGACCTGGGAAATTATATTTTCACCAATAATGCCGCCACTGCCACGGC
This sequence comes from Janthinobacterium foliorum, assembly GCF_978021625.1. NCBI lineage: Bacteria > Pseudomonadati > Pseudomonadota > Betaproteobacteria > Burkholderiales > Oxalobacteraceae > Janthinobacterium > Janthinobacterium foliorum. The sequence goes on from NZ_CDXDQE010000029.1 coordinate 5,423, forward strand.
CAGTATTACCCCCAAGGCAGTCACGCTGTCCGGTGTGACTGCCGGCAATAAAGTCTATGACGGAACGAAGGCGGCAGTCTTGTCAGGCGGCACCTTGAGCGGCATGGTCACGGGTGAAACGCTGGGCTTCATCGGCGGCGTCGGCGCCTTCAGCGACAAGAACGCCGGCACGGGCAAGGTGGTCACGATCAGCGGCATCACCTTGGTGGATGGCACAGGCCTGGCGAGCAACTACACCTTCAGCAGTCCGGGCAACGTGACTGCCAGCATCAGCAAGGCAACCATTACCAGCGTGTCGAACGTGGGCGTCAACAACAAAACCTACGACGGCTTGGAGACGGCCACGCTCAATGGCGCGGCCACCTTCGATGGCATGGTAAGCGGCGACAGCCTGACGGTGGCGGGCAGCGCTGCCTTCGGCGACAAGAATGCGGGCAGCGGCAAGACTGTCGATGTGAGCGACATCACCCTGGGCGGCGCGGACGCGGGCAACTACAACCTGGTGAGCCATGTTTCCAGCGGCGTGGCCAACATCGCCAGGGCCAGCATCACCAGCGTGTCGAACGTGGGCGTCAACAACAAGACCTACGACGGCTTGAAGACGGCCACGCTCAATGGCGCGGCGACCTTCGATGGCATGGTAAGCGGCGACAGCCTGACGGTGGCCGGCAGCGCTGCCTTCGGCGACAAGAATGCGGGCAGCGGCAAGACTGTCGATGTGAGCGGCATCACCCTGGGCGGCGCGGATGCGGGCAACTACAACCTGGTGAGCAATGTTTCCAGCGGCGTGGCCGACATCGCCAGGGCCAATATCACCAGCGTGTCGAACGTGGGCGTCAACAACAAGACTTACGATGGCCTGACCGATGCGACGCTCACCGGCGCGGCGATCTTCGATGGCATCATCGGCGGCGACAGCCTGACGGTGGCGGGAACGGGCGCGTTCATCGACAAGAATGCGGGCACGGGCAAGACCGTCAATGTGAGCGGCATCACCCTGGGCGGCGCGGACGCGGGCAACTACAACCTGGCGAGCCATGTTTCCAGCGGCGTGGCCGATATCGGCAAGGCCAGCATCGGCAGCGTGTCGAATGTGGGCGTCAACAACAAGACCTATGACGGCTTGACGACGGCCACGCTCAATGGCGCGGCGACCTTCGATGGCATGGTAAGCGGCGACAGCCTGACGGTGGCCGGCAGCGCTGCCTTCGGCGACAAGAATGCGGGCAGCGGCAAGACTGTCGATGTGAGCGGCATCACCCTGGGCGGCGCGGATGCGGGCAACTACAACCTGCTGAGCAATGTTTCCAGCGGCGTGGCCGATATCGCCAGGGCCAGCATCGGCAGCGTGTCGAACGTGGGCGTCAACAACAAGACTTACGATGGCTTGACCGATGCGACGCTCACCGGCGCGGCGACCTTTAATGGCATCATCGGCGGCGACAGCCTGACGGTGGCGGGAACGGGTGCGTTCATCGACAAGAATGCGGGCAGCGGCAAGACCGTCAATGTGAGCGGCATCACCCTGGGCGGCGCGGACGCGGGCAACTACAACCTGGTGAGCAACGTTTCCAGCAGCACGGCCACGATCACGGCAAAAGCCCTGACTCTCACCGGTCAGGTGGCGGGCAACAAAGTCTACGATGGCAATGCCGTGGCGCAGTTGACGGGGGGCAGCCTGATCGGCCTGGTGGGCGGCGAAACCCTGGCCATCGGCGGACAGACGGCGGCCTTCAGCGACAAGAATGCAGGCAATGCGAAAACCGTGACGGTGACGGGCACCGCCCTGCTCGACGGCTCGGGTTTGGCCAGCAACTACACGGTCAGCGATCCGACGGGCTTGACGGCCAGCATCACGCCAAAAGTCCTGACGGTGGCGGGCCAGGTAGCGGGCAACAAGGTCTACGATGGCAACGCCGTGGCGCAATTGAGCGGCGGCAGCCTGATCGGCCTGGTGGGCGGCGAAACCCTGGCCATCGGCGGGCAGACGGCGGCCTTCAGCGACAAGAATGCGGGCAACGCCAAGGCCGTGACGGTCAGCGGCACCACCTTGCTCGATGGCTCGGGTTCGGCCAGCAACTACACGGTCAGCGATCCGACGGGCTTGACGGCCAGCATCACGCCGAAAGCCCTGACGGTGACGGGCCAGGTGGCGGGCAACAAGGTCTACGACGGCAACGCCGTGGTGCAGTTGAGCGGCGGCAGCCTGATCGGCCTGGTAGGCGGCGAAACCCTGGCCATCGGCGGGCAGACGGCGGCCTTCAGCGACAAGAATGCGGGCAACGCCAAGGCCGTGACGGTGACGGGGACGACCCTGCTCGATGGCACTGGGGCGGCCAGCAACTACACGGTCAGCAATCCGACGGGCTTGACGGCCAGCATCACGCCGAAAGCCCTGACACTAGCGGGCCAGGTAGCGGGCAACAAAGTCTACGATGGCAATGCGGTGGCGCAGCTGACCGGCGGCAGCCTGATTGGCCTGGTAGGCGGTGAAACCCTGGCCATCGGCGGACAGATGGCGGCCTTCAGCGACAAGAATGTGGGCAATGCGAAGGCGGTGACGGTGGCGGGCACGACCTTGCTGGATACGGCCAATGGCCTGGCGGGCAACTACACGGTCAGCAATCCGACGGGCTTGACGGCCAGCATCACGCCGAAAGCGCTGACGCTGGCAGGCCAGGTGGCCGCTAACAAAGTCTACGATGGCAATACCCTCGCGCAGTTGAGCGGCGGCAGCCTGATCGGCCTGGTAGGCGGCGAAACGCTGGCCATCGGCGGCCAGACGGCGGCGTTCGGTGACAAGAACGCGGGCAACGCGAAAGCGGTGACGGTGACGGGTACGACCCTGCTCGATACGGCGACGGGCCTGGCGAGCAACTACACAGTCGGCAACCCGACGGGCTTGACGGCCAGCATCACGCCGAAAGCCCTGACGGTGGGCGCGACAGCCGCGAACAAGGTGTATGACGCCACCACGGGCGCCACGGTGAACCTGCGCGATGACCGCATCGCGGGCGATCAGCTGAGCATTGCCTCGAATGGCGCCACCTTTGCCGACAAGAATGCAGGCCGTGGCAAGACGGTGACGGTGGGCGGCATCCGCCTGGCCGGCGCCGATGCGGGCAACTATGTGGTCAATGGCACGGCCGTGACGAGCGCCGATATCACGCAGGCGCAGCTGACGGTGAAGGCCGGCAATGCCGAGAAGAGCCAGGGGCAGCCGAATCCCGTGTTTACCGCCAGTTACACGGGCTTGCTGGGCAGCGATACCGTGGCGTCTGAACTGAACGGCACCTTGTTGTTCAACACTTCGGCAACGACGGGCTCATCGTCGGGCAATTACCTGATCACGCCTTCCGGCCAGACTTCGGTCAATTATGCACTGGACTATGTCGATGGCGTGTTGAAGGTGAATCCGACGGAAGCCCTGCAAAGCGCCGTGGCGGCAGCCTTGGGATCGGTGGTGGTGGCGCCATCGCAGGGCAACATGGTGCTGGCCGACCAGATTGGCGCGGGCGAGACCGTGGCGCTTGCCGAGCCCGTGGGGAATGGGCCAGCCGCTACGACGCTGGTTCCGGTGGCGGTAGCACTGAATGGCAACACGGTGACGAACGTGCTGCCAGGCTTGCGCCTGAGCATTATCAACCAGGGAGTCTTGCTGCCGCCAGAATTGGGCGGCAATGCCGACTTGGCGAAATAGCCTGTGGAACGGCAGGGTGCGAGACGCATCCTGCCGTTCTGATGTCTGGGCTGGAAAAAAGTCCAGCAGATCACTCTAAATGCTTCTTGATAATCTTTTTTGGCAACACTGTGACATGCGGAATTAGGTATGAAATATGTGTCATGGAAAATGATTCCACATACATATAAAATAACATTGTTTTACATTATATTAATATCAATATCTGCGCTGGTCTTCCTCCGAATCCCGTCCTGGGAATAGCATCTCGATAGTGTTTTTATAGCACTATCGTCGCGTAGTAACAACATAAAATTTGCCAGAAATACACGCTATCAGCGCCATTCGCCGATTTTAAGGAGGCCTGGTGCACTGTCGTCTTCAAGCAGCGAGAAGAGGGCGCAGATGCGCGTTTCATGGGCTGCCAGCGCGCTAAAATAGTGCAATGTTGCTGATGGGAATCTAGATTGTTGGTTTTCATTAAATTTAACACTAATATCAAAATATTATTTCTGTCAGCTCTCATATTTCTCGCCAGCACTGTGGACATCGCATGTGCCGGGCGTAGGTGCACTGCAGAAAGGATGACCTTGAACGCCAAACTACTTCCCCTGACCTTGCTGGTCGCCATCCAGTCCGCCTGGGCCGTCGATCCGCCCAGCGCCGGCAGCCAGCTGCAGCAGATTCCCGCCGCGCCCCAGTTGCCGAAAGCGCCGCCCGCCATCCGCGTGCAGCAGGGCAATGTGCCCGCCACGGCCGTGGCCGATACGACGCGCATCACGGTGCAGCGCCTGCAGATTGCCGCGCCGCCCGTGTTTCCAGAAAGCGAACTGATCGCCACCACGGGCTTCGTGCCGGGCAGCGAGCTGACCCTGGGCGAACTGCGCGCCATGGCGTCCAACATTGCCAGCTATTACCAGAACCGCGGCTATTTCCTGGCGCAAGCTTATCTGCCCGCGCAAGATATCAAGGATGGCGTCGTCACCATCAACGTGCTGCCGGGGCAGTATGGCCAGGTGCAGCTGCGCAACCAGAGCAATCTGTCCGATGGCCTGGCCGGCAGCCTGCTGGCCGGCCTCGACGGCACTGTGATCGCCACGGCGCCGCTGGAGCGGCGCCTGCTGCTGCTGTCGGACTTGCCGGGCGTGCAGGTCAGCTCGACGCTGGCGCCGGGCGCCTCGCTGGGCGCTTCGGACCTGATCGTCGACGTGCAGC
>NZ_CDXDQE010000030.1:0-9665 GCF_978021625.1 Janthinobacterium foliorum
TGCACGCGGATGGCGGGCGGCGCTTTCGGCAACTGGGGCGCGGCGGGAATCTGCTGCAGCTGGCTGCCGGCGCTGGGCGGATCGACGGCCCAGGCGGACTGGATGGCGACCAGCAAGGTCAGGGGAATGAGTGTGATGCGCAAAATAGTCCTCTCGGCAGCCTTCGGGGCCAGGCTAAGCATTATCAGAAAAACATAATTAAATTTCTATATATTAATATTGTTACCTTGAACCAATGCTTTGTCTATTCAATGTTGATTTTTTGCAACAAATTATTAACATTGCGAAAAAATACACCAAATTAATATTTCAGCATACGGCATTTCCTGTCGGAATTATTCTCGAATAATCACACTTTATGCATGACGGAAATTTTTCGTGTGGCTAAGGGTCAAGGCTGATGCGAAAAAACGACTGCGCCAAGTAAACTATTGCATCAATTAAAACAGTATTCGCAAAAACGATTTTTAAATTAAAAACAATGGTTTTTATTGCGCGATAGTTATTCAAGCATTTATTCATTAATGAATAAAGTCAGCGATAACAAAGGGAAACGAGCACTCCATGTCGAATGACAGGGCGCTGGGGTGGCTCCCATGCGCCGGCCAAACGGCTGGCGCATGGGAATACGGCGGTATATCGCAGCCGGGCTGCGCGGTGATTTAACGGGAGAGGACGTATTTTGCCAGGGTAGCAGCCTCGGCATCGCTGAGCTGACTGAACGGCGGCATGGGCACGGGTCCCCATTTGCCGGCGCCGCCATTGCGGATATTTGCCGCCACGGCGGCGGCGCCATCCTTGCCCTTGTATTTGGCGGCCACTTCCGCAAAGCCGGGGCCGACCACTTTCTGGTCGATGGCATGGCATGCCATGCAGCCATTGGCCGCCAGCAAAGTCTTGACATCCTTGCCGCTGGCAGCCGCAGCAGGAACAGCGGCAACGGCTGCGGGCTTGGCCACGGGGGCGAGCGCTGTTGCGGCGCCCCGCTCCGCGCCATAGGTTTTCACCAGGTAATCGACCATGGCAGGCACGTCTTCATCGGCAAACTGGGCGCCGAAGGGCTTTTTCATTTTCCTGACGGTCGCTTCCCAGTAGGCGCGCGGCGAGGCTGGCGGCTGGCTCGATGCGTACTGGGCCGCGTGGCACGTCATGCAGTTGCGCTGCACCAGCTGGTAGCCGGGCAATTCGCTGGGTTTATAGGTCGCCGTTTCCGGCGGCAAGTGGATTTCCAGCGCGCCCGCGCCGCCCGCCGCCGACAGTGCCAGCGCGGCTAATAACATTGCTATTCGCATGTGAATCTCCTCAGACTGCCTGGATGCGCGTGGTTTCCACCACATTGCGCATATAACCCATGGGATTCCACAGGGCTTTCATGGGCTGGCTCTGGCCGATGCGGTTCACGGCGCGCACCATCAGCACGTGTTTGCCCTTGCGCGGCGCCTTCATGACCGTCGTCCACTCGCGGAACGAGAAACGCCCCAGATCCTTGCCCAGTGTGGCTTCCTGCCAGCTGTGGCCGCCGTCAAGCGAGACCGTCACCTCGCTGATGCCGTGGCCGCTATCGAAGGCGATGCCGCGCAAGGCCAGGTCGCGCCCCGCTTTCACTTGCGCGCCGTCCTGCACGCTGGTAATGAAAGAGCGCACGTTCAGGCGGCTGATCGGTGTCGTCCTGCCCACGGGCGCGCCCGGCTCGACAAAGCCGGAGCCATTGTCGGGGATGCGGTAGCCCGTGCTCATCCAGAAGCCGTCGAAGGGCTTGTCCAGCACGGTGATGTCGCTCAGGTGCTTGACCCAGTAAGTGCCATAGAACCCTGGCACGATCAGGCGCAGCGGGTAGCCGTTGAGGAAAGGAATGTCTTCGCCATTCATGGCCCAGGCCAGCATGGCGTCGCCCGCCATGATGTGTTCGACGGACAGGGCTTTCTGGAAATCAGGACCGTCGCCCACGGGCGGCGTTTCCAGGCCGTTGAAGGCCACCTGCACGGCGCCGGGCTGCATGCCGGCCTTTTCCAGCACGGTTTTCAGGGGGATGCCCGTCCAGCGCGCATTGCCCATGGCGCCATTGCCCAGCTGCCCGCCGTTGGCGCGCGGGGCAAAGAAGCCGCGGCTGTTGCCCGAGCATTGCGTCACGGCCACCACGTCCACGGGCTCGGCCAGCTGTTTCAGCTCGGCCAGTGAGAGTTCCAGTGGCGCCTTGACCAGGCCGGAAATGCGCAGGCGGTAGCTGGCGCCATCGATACTGGCGGGCAATCCGCTCCAGTGATAGCGCACGAAAAACGCGTCGTTGGGCGTGATGGCCCCTTCGCTGAACACGCTGAACGGCGTTTCCAGCTGCGGCGGGCGGCTGGTCAGCAGGATCAGCGGACGTTTTTGCGGAAACGCCACCAGCTCGCGTTCGCCGTTTTCAAACGGCAACGTAACAGTAGCGGAGGCGGCGAGGGATGGGCCGCTCGCGGCGGCGGCGCCCAGGGCCGCCGCGTTGCGCAGGAAGCGGCGCCGGGCCGCGGGCGAGGTGGCGGCGTCAGACATGCTTGAGCTCCACCTTGGCTTCGTTACCGCCGTTGCGGTCGTCGTTGACCAGTTTCTTGATGTAATACATGGCGCTCATGATGACCACGCTCAGCAGGCCGAACCAGAACGACACGCGCTGTTCCGTATCGGACGACACGCTCATGGCCCCCAGGATCACCAGCATCGCAAAAATGGTGAAATACGTCAGGTAGGGAAACAGCCACATGCGCACCTTGATGCGTTCCGGGCATTCGCGTTCGAGGCGGCGGCGCAAACGCAATTGAGATATCGCAATGAGCAGGTACACAAACAGGATCAGGATGCCGTAGGAATTGACGATGAAGGGGAACACGAGGTCCGCCGACACATACGACACGGCGATGGCGAAATAGGCAAACAAGGTGCTGAACAAAATGGCGCGGATGGGCACGCCGTTCTTGCTCAGCTTGACCAGGCCGGTCGGGGCATCGCCGCGGCGCGTCAGCGCAAAGATCATGCGCGAGGAAGCGTACAGGCTGGAATTCAGGGCCGACAGCACCGCCGTCAGGATGATGGCATTCATGATATGCGCCGCGTAGGGAATGTTCATGACTTTCAGGGCGCTGACGAACGGCGTGGCGATGGCCGGCGAATCCCAGGGCACGATGCAGACGACGACAAACATGGACCCCACATAGAACATCAGCACGCGCGTGATGACGGAATTGGTGGCGCGGGCGATGGCCTTGGCCGGGTCCGACGTTTCGGCGGCGGCGATGGTGACGATCTCGGCGCCCGAATAAAAGGCCGTGGCAGCGACAGCGCCGCTGAGCACGGGTCCCCAGCCATGGGGCATGAAGCCGCCGTTGCTGGTCAAAAAGCCCAGCGTCGGGATGCTGTTAGGCAAGCTGCCCGTGATGAACAGGGCACCGACAAACAGGAAGACGATGATGGCGACCACCTTGATCGAGGCGAACCAGAACTCGAATTCGCCGAACGCTTTCACGGAGAACAGGTTGAGGACCGTCATCGACACGAGCAGCACCAGGCTGATCGACCACGACGGCACGTCGGGCAGCCAGAAGTTGACCAGTTTCGCGCCGGCAATGGCTTCCAAGGCCACGACGACGACCCAGAAATACCAGTACATCCAGCCGCTCATGAAGCCGAGGAATTTCGACACCTTCGGCTTGTCGTCGAAAGCCAGGCGCGCATATTCGTAAAAGGAGCCGACCACGGGCAGGGACGAGGCCAGCTCGCCCAGCATGCGCATGATCAGAACGACGAGGCCGCCCGTGAGCAGGAAGGAAAGGATGGCGGCCGGGCCGGCGGCCTTGGCGATGACGCCGCTGCCGACGAAAAGGCCGGCGCCGATGACGCCGCCGATGGCGATCATGCTCATGTGGCGTTGCTTGAGCGAGTGCTGCAAGCCGGTATTGTTATGCGATTCGCTAATCATGTTTTGTCTCCTGAAAATCTCTGAAGCCCGGTGCGCCCTCGCCTGCTGCGGCTTGCTGCTGCCGCGCGGCTTTGTTTTGTTTTAGGCAATACCGTCAAGCAGCATCGATACATCGTGTGAATCAGTCTGGTTGGCCACATTCCATAAGTCAATCTGGAAATGCAGCGGCCCGGCGCGGCTGCCATGGGGCAAGCGCGCTGGAGGGTAAGTAAGAAGTACTGCTGCTTATTGCCGGTTAAAAAAATGGGAGCGGCGGCAACACTTGTGGCGCCGGCGCCACTCCCGGGAACGTCTTACACCTTGCCCTTCCATGGCACGAGGGTACGTTCGAGGTAGCGCATCATCAAATCAAACAGGAAAGCAAAGAAGCCGATCACGATGATGCCCATGATCACTACATCGCTGGCCAGGAACTCGGAAGCGCTGAGCACCATGTAGCCCAGGCCCCGCGTGGCCGCCACCATCTCGCCGGCCACCAAGGTGGTCCAGCCCACGCCGATGCCGATGCGCATGCCGGTGAGGATTTCCGGTATCGCCGCGCGCAAAATCACGTGCACGATCACCTGGAAGCGCGTGGCGCCCATCGAGTAGGCCGCGTGGATTTGCTCCAGCGACACGGAACTGACGCCGGCGCGTGCCGCGATGGCCATCGGCGCGAAAATGGCCAGGAAGATCAGGTAGACCTTCGAAAACTCGCCGATGCCGAACCAGATGATGACCAGTGGCAAGTAAGCGAGCGGCGGCAGCGGGCGGTAGAACTCGATCAAGGGATCGAAGATGCCCCGCGCCACGCGGTTGACGCCCATCATCACGCCGATGGGAATGGCGAACAGGCACGCCAGGCCAAAGGCGCCGAACACGCGCACCAGGCTGGCCACCGTGTGTTCCCACAGGGTGGCGCCGCCGAAACCGGTGGTGGCCGCCATGATGAATTTCTCGTAGACGGCTTGCGGCGACGGCAGGAACAGGGGTTTCACCATGCCGCTGGCCGTCACGCCAAACCACAGCAGGAGCACGGCGATGACGGTGACGGTGGCGATGCGGCTGGAATTGCCCTGCCCCGGCGCGCCGAACGCCTCGCCCGGCATGGCGCAGCGGGGCGCGAACAGGCGGCCGAAGAAGCCGGCGCGCTTGGCGCTGGCGGGAGGAAATCCCACGACGGATGGGCTATGCATGGGACACCTCCAGCTCTTTATTGACGGCGCGCTCGTCGCCATAAATGATGTTGAGCACCGTTTCGCGCATCTTGATGAAGTCCGGGCTCGATTTCACGGCGCGCGCATCGCGGCATTCCAGGAAGCGCTTGTTGAAATCGAGTTCATACGTGTGCGTGATGCGGCCCGGACGGGGCGACATGACGATCAGCCGGTTCGCCAGGAACAGCGCCTCGTCGACGCTGTGGGTAATGAAGAAGAACATGGTGCTGGACTTGGCCCAGATATCGAGCAGCAACTCCTGGATGGTTTCTCGCGTGAGCGCATCGAGCGCCGCCATCGGCTCATCCATCAGCAGCATGGCGGGATTGCAGGTCAGGGCGCGGGCGATGCCCACCCTTTGCTGCATGCCGCCCGACAATTGATAAATCATATTGTCGTGAAAGTCATTCAAGCCCACCAGCGCCAGATTCTTGGCCGCCTGCTCGCGCCGCACGGCTTTTGGCACGCCTTGCAGCTTGAGGCCGAATTCCACGTTTTCCATCACGTTCAGCCAGGGCAGCAAGGCGTGTTTCTGGAACACGACACCACGGTCGGCGCCCGGCCCTTCTACTTTATTGCTGCCCAACATGATCTCGCCCTTGGACGGGGCAATGAAGCCCGCCATCAGGCTCAGCAAGGTGGTCTTGCCGCAGCCGGAAGCCCCCAGCGCGACAACGAAGTCGCCGCTATTGATGGTGAGATTGATATTATTTAAGGCATGCACGCGTTCTCCGGCCGTCTTGCCCGGATAAATCACGCTGACATCCTTGACGTACAGGTTTTCCATGATGACCCCGCATAAGTAGTACTTCAGTTCGAGTACTTCTGTTCAACGCATTCTGTTCAGTCAGCGCGCCCGCAGGCGCGCTTTCGCACGACGTTTACTTCAGCAGGCCTGCGGCCTGTGCATACTTGGGAGTCACGTATTTGGCGTAATCGCTTGCCAGGGTGTCGATCTTGCCTTCGCCCTTGAGGAATTGCGCCGTGGCCAGCAAGGCTTGCGCCACGCCGCCTTTCGCGCCGCCACCGAGCCAGGCGGGCGACGCCTGTTCCTGCAGGGACGGGTAGGCGTACAGGGCCACGGAAGCGGCCACGTCCTTGGCAGCCGCGCCCGAATGCTTGACGTTGGCCTTCACTTGCGGGGAGTCAATAGTCCACGCCTTCGGATTGGCGCGGTAGTCGGCGTCGGCCGCGGCCATCACCTTGACGAACTTGGCCATGAAGTCCGCATGCGCTTCGCCCCAGGCGCGCTCGACGGCCATGCCATCGAACGTGGCCTTGCCTTTTTTGCTCAGCTCGCCGGAAGTGACGAGTACCTTGCCGTTTTGCTTGAGTTTGCTCAAGGCCGGGTCCCATACGAAAGCCGCGTCGATGTCGCCCCGCTCCCAGGCGGCGGCGATCTGGTTCGGCTGCATGTTGAGCAATTTCACTTCCGTCGGCTTGATGCCCCACGTTTCCAGCGCGAACATGGTGTGGAAATGCGTGGTGGAAACGAACGGCACGGCGATCTTCTTGCCGCGCAAATCGGCCGGTTTGGCGATGCCGGCGCCATTGCGCGCCACCATCGCTTCGGCTTCATTGATGTCGTCGATGATCCAGAACAGCTGCAGGTCGACGCCGCGGCTGACGGCCGCCGTCAATGGGCTGGAACCGATGACACCGATCTGCACGTCGCCGGACGCCATGCCAGTAGCCACCTTGGCGCCGGAATCGAACTTGCGCCAGTTGATTTTATAGCCCGTGGTTTTTTCCACTTCACCGCTGGCAATGGCCACCAGGAAGGGACCATTGATTTCCTGGTAGGCAATCGTCACTTCCTTGCCTTGCGCGAAAGCCGTGCCGCTCGCGGCAACAACGGCTCCCAGCACCAGGGTGCCGAGGACGGCGCGGCGCATCGATGAAAATACCGTGTTTTTGCTCGTATTCTTGTTCATGTCTCACTCCAAGTTTATTGTTATGTGTGAACGTGCGGGCAAACTCATCCCTTACGGGAGGCGCCGCTGGTCAATCTATGTCAACGCATGCGGCGGCTGGAACTGCGGTACTGCTTTTAAAAAACTTCATCCTTCAAGTGATACCAGCGGTACAGGAAGCGCTGGCCCAGGCGGCGGAACGGGGCGAACGCTTGCGACTCGACCATTTCCATCATGTTGGGATACGGCAGTTTGGAATTGAAGATCGGCAAGCCCGTGTCGCTGGCCTTGCCGGCGATGCGCTCGGCCATGCGCCGTCCCGCCTGCGCGGAATACATGACGCCGTTGCCGCCGTAGCCGAGCGAATAAAAAATCGACTGCTGCGGGTCGGGCTGCACGATGCGCGGCATCATGTCGTGGCTGACGTCGACCCAGCCCCACCACGAATAATCGATGCCGATACCCGTCAGCGCGGGGAACTTGCGGTGCAGATCGTTGATCAAACCCTGTTCATACTTGCCCTGCGGAGCATCGGCACCCGTGATGGCGCTGCGGCTGCCGATCTGCACGCGGTTGTCCGGCATCAGACGGTAGTAATGCCGCAGGATGCGCGTATCGGTGATCACCTGGTGCGTGCGGAAGTTGCACGCCTCGATTTCCGCCGGGGTCAAAGGCCGCGTGACGAGCGAGTTCGACAAGATGGGCAGCAAGCGGTTTTTCACTTGCGGATGCAGATGGGGCGAGGTGTAGCCGCCCGTGGCCACGGCCACGGCGCGGGCACGCACCACGCCGCCAGGCGTTTGCAGGTAATGCACGCCGTTGCGCGTTTCCCAGCCCATCACGGGACTGGACGGGTGCACCTTCGCGCCCAGCGCGCGCGCCTTGCGCAGGTAGCCGAAGGCCAGCTTGCCCGCGTGAATGCCGATGCCTTCCGGCTCGTGCAGCGCGCCCGCCGCTTCCTTGTCGTCCACATACTCGCGCTTGACGGTGTCGGCGTCGAGGATGCGGGCGTCATAATGGAAGATCTCCCGCATCACCTTGGCTTCTTTTTCCAGCGCAGGCATGGCTTTCGCTTTGTGGGCGATATACAGGTGGCCGCCCGGCTGCGGGTCGCAATCAATATCGGCCGTGATCTTCTTGAACGTTTCCATCGCGTCGCACACTTCCGTGTGCAGCTTCAGGGCCGTATCCAGGCCGTAGCGGTCTATCCACTGCGAGCGCTTCAGGCGGCCCGTCGTGCATTGCGCCTGGCCGCCGTTGCGCGTGCTGCAGCCCCAGCTGACCCGGTTCGCTTCCAGCACGGTCGCCTTGATGCCATGTTCCTGCGCCAGGAAGATGGCGCAGGACAGGCCCGTGAAGCCCGAGCCGATGATGGCCACGTCGACGTCGATGTCATGCGTGATGGGGCCGTCGTCGGCCGGCGGCTCGCCCGCCGTGCCGATCCAGTAGGTGGGCGCGTAGGCATTGCCGTGGCCGGGACGTTGCGCCACCAGCGGGTCGTAGGCGGGATCGTAGGGCGTGCGGGCCGCGGTGCTGCTACCCAGTACGCCAGGTGGAGTATCGACAGGTTTGTTCATGGTCATTCCTGGTGAACTTGCTGGCTCAGGCTTGGGCGGTGGCGCTGACGACCGGTGGGCGATCCTTGCGGAAGGCGTTCTTCACGGCGATCTTGCCATCGCGGAAGGTGAAGATATCGACCATGCGCGCCTCGATGCGCGTGCCGTCCGCCTTGGTGCCGGCGAACGTCGATTCCGTCACGCCCCGATCGCCGCTGACGAAGTGCTCCGGATTGAGCCAGGCGGCGTCCGGAAAGGTTTGCCAGGCCAGCTCGAAGCCGGCGCGCACGGCGTCGCGGCCGATGAAGCTCTTGCCCAGCAAGTCAGGACCGGCGACGGCGTGGAATTCGCAGTCGTCCGCCATGGCGGCCATCAAGGCCTCGATATCGTGGCGGTTCCAGGCATCGCCGAACGCTTGCAGGAAGTCGGTGGTGACGGCATCGGTAGTTACGCGTGTGTTCATTTTTGTCTCCATGAGTCGAATTTGGTACTTTTCGTTCCGTTTTTTAGTATTTTTATTGAATTTAAGCTGAATGCGGGTGCTTGTCAAATCAAATAATCCAAATACCGGGACGCTTTGTATTCTTTATTGAAATAGCGATGCTGAAGTGACAATGTGTGAGAATTTCGTCACAGTGCGGTGTCGGATGAGGCCGGGCTGGCACCAAGTTCCGGGGGCAGACCTTGCAGGGGGCTTGCCTCCCAGTGGGAGGCAAGCCGATCGCAAAGCGACTGACCCCGGCTTCTTGCCGCTGCCCCAGCAATTAAACGTAATCTTTGTATTTATCCAGGTGACGGACAGGTTTGCTCAGCGCGTCGCGGCGGAACGGGTCGCCCAGTTCGCGCGTGCACATGATTTCGATGATGGTCGTCTTGCCTTCATTCATCTGCATGTCGATGGCTTTCTTCAAGGCCGGTCCCACATCTTCCAGCTTGTCCACCGTGATGCCTTCGGCGCCCATGGCGCGGGCGATTTCCGCGAAGCTCTGGTTGTCCAGTTCACCGGCGACGAAGCGGCGGTTGTAGAAATCCACCTGGTTTTTCTTTTCCG
>NZ_CDXDQE010000031.1:0-8494 GCF_978021625.1 Janthinobacterium foliorum
CGAGCTTCCAGGCGCAAAAGGCGGTGATGCAGGCGGCGCTGGCGCGCAGCGGCAAGCTGGCGGGGCAGATTGACCATGTCGAGGTGAACGGTTCCGGCTCGGAAGTGACGGATCTGCTGGAGCTGAAGGCGATCGAGGCGGTGTACCGGGCGGCAGAGCGCGCGCCGTGCAGCCTCGGCTCGATCAAGCCGAACATCGGCCATCCGCTGTGCGCGGAAGGCATCGCCAGCTTCATCAAGGTGGTGCTGATGCTGCACCACGGGCTGGAAGTGCCGTTCCTGTCGGGCCACCAGCCGATGCGGCACTACGACATGCAGGCCTCGCCGTTTCATTTCACGCGCAGCGCCGGCGCCTGGCGCGGCGCCGGGGTGCGCAGCGTGGCGATCAACAGCTTCGCCGACGGCGGCACCAACGTGCATGCCATCCTGGAATCGTGGCCGGCGGCCGCCGGCGACACGGCCGCACGGCGCCAGCCGCTGCAGCCGCCGGCGCTGCAGCGCATCGACATCAGCCCGCTCGATGCGCTGGCGGGCGCGCAGGCCAAGGTGCAGCATTTCCCGGCGGCGGCCGATGACCAGGCGGTGTCGCCGGCGGAAAGCCTATGGGGGCGCTGAGCGCTCCGGCAGGACCATTATCAGGCGCGTCCGCGGGTGCGCCCTTACCATGCTATTAATGAGGTTAGATGTGAAATCCACGTTCTCCATGAGTTTGCAGCGCCCCATGATCCTGGGACACCTGGTCCATGGCCAGCACTTGCTGCCTGGCCTGGCCTATATCGACATGCTGTACCAGCTGTTTCGCGAACACGGCCACGATTATGCCCAGCTTGAATTGCGCAACCTGTCGATCTACCAGCCGCTGATCGTGCTGGCGGACGCGCCGGTGCTGGTGGAAGTGGACTGCGTGCTGCACGCCAACGGCCATTGGGATATCTCGATAGGCCGCCAGGCGGCGCAGGAGGGCACCCCATCGTGCTATGCCACCGCCGAGATGCATCCGTGCGCACCTGCCGCCTTCGCCTCGCCTGCCTCGGCCGGCGATATGGATGCCGCGCGCAGCGGCGCCATGCGCCGCCGCGACATGCAGGACGTGTATGCACAATGCCGGCAGCAGGAGCTGGTGCACCGTGGCTTCATGCAGGCGGTGGGCACCGTGTATCAGGCAGCCGATGCCGTGCTGGCCGATCTGGCGCTGGGCCCGGAGGCCGCCGCCAGTGGAGCCAGCGCCATGTTCCATCCCGTGCTGCTCGATGCCAGCGCTGTCGCGGTATCCGGATTCCAGGAAGCCGAAGCGAATTTGCGCATTCCGCTGTGCTATGAGTCTTTCCGCGCCTGCGGCCTGCTGCAATCGGCCTGCACGGTCCACATTCCTGCCGCCTCCGTGCAGCACAAGGGCGAACTGCTATGCATCGACCTGGAGTTCTACGATGCGGATGGCCGCCAGCTGGCACTGCTGCGCGGCTGCGCCAACAAGACTGTCCGTTCGCCCGACCTGCTGCAGGCGGCGCCACCTGCGCCGGCAGTGGCGCCGCGGGCGGCCGCCGACGCTCCCGCCGCCATCGATGCGCAGGCCATCGCCGCGCACCTGCAGGAGTTGATCGCCACCCGCCTGCAGCGGGAAGTGGATGCCGTCGGTATCCATAGCGGCTACTACGAACTGGGGCTTGGCTCCGCCGACATGCTCGAGCTGGTGCGCTCCATCAACGAGCGCGTCGGCGGCGTGCTGGCGCCTACCCTGCTGTTCGAATACCCGACCATCGACGAGACCGCGCGCTACTTGAGCGGGCACCATGACTGGCAGGCGGCGGCAGCGGCGCCGCCTGCCGCGCCGCGCAGCGGGGAGGGCGCGCCGGCACTGGAGGCCATTGCCGTCATCGGCCTGGCGGGACGCTATCCGAAGGCGCGCAACGTATGGGAGTTCTGGGAAAACCTCAAGGATGGCGTCGACTGCATCAGCGAGATTCCGGCCGAACGCTGGGATCACAGCCGGTATTTTGACGCCGACAGGTCTGTGCCCGGCAAGACGGCAAGCAAATGGGGCGGTTTCATCGATGGCATCGATCAATTCGATCCGCTTTTCTTCAGCATTCCGCCGCTGCACGCTGAATATATCGATCCGCAGGAGCGCCTGTTCCTGCAGTGTGCCTACGAAACGCTGGAAGATGCAGGCCAGACGCGGGAATCGCTGGCGCGGCAGGCGGGCGGCAACGTGGGTGTCTTCGTCGGCGTGATGTACGAGGAATACCAGTTGTACGGCGCGCAGGAACAGGTGCAGGGGCGGCCGGTCGCCTTGTCGTCGAATGCAGCGTCCATCGCCAACCGGGTCTCGTATTTCTGCAATTTCAACGGCCCCAGCATGGCGATCAATACCATGTGCTCGTCGTCGCTGACGGCGATCCATCTGGCTTGCCAGAGCCTGCACCACGGTGAATGCGCGCTCGCCCTGGCCGGCGGTGTCAATCTGTCCTTGCATCCGAACAAATACTTGCTACTGGGGCAAGGCAACTTCGTTTCCAGCAGCGGCCGCTGCGAGAGCTTCGGCGAAGGAGGCGACGGCTACGTGCCAGCTGAAGGCGTGGGCGCGGTGCTGCTCAAGCCGCTATCGAGAGCCATCGCGGACGGCGACCATATCTATGGCGTCATCAAAGGCACGGCCGTCAATCACGGCGGCAAGGCCAACGGCTACACGGTGCCCAATCCAGGTTCCCAGGCAAATGTGATTGAACGGGCCATCCGGCAGGCGGGCGTCAACGCGCGCAGCATCAGCTATGTGGAAGCGCACGGCACAGGAACGTCGCTCGGCGACCCGATCGAGATCGCCGGCTTGAGCCGGGTATTTCGCCAGCATACGCAGGAGCGCCAGTTTTGTGCCATTGGCTCGGCGAAATCGAATATCGGCCATTGCGAAAGCGCGGCCGGCATCGCCGCGCTGAGCAAGGTATTGCTGCAGCTGCGGGAAGGCATGCTGGCGCCATCGCTGCATTCAAGCAGCCCCAATCCGCACATCGACTTTGCTGCCAGTCCCTTCGTCGTGCAGCAAACGCTGGCTGCCTGGCCGCGTCCCCGCGTGGAGGTGAACGGCGTGCCGACGGAGATGCCGCGCATCGCCGGGATATCATCGTTCGGCGCGGGCGGCTCGAATGCCCACCTGGTGCTGGAAGAGGCGCCACGTGACGCGCGCCCTGCGGCAGCGGCGGTCCCGCGCGCGGCCCTGTTCCCCCTGTCGGCGAAGGATCCGCAGGCCTTGCGCGAAGTCGTGCGCCTGCTGCTCGAGGCCCTGGCGGGCCGCTGTGCCAGCGCCGGCCTGGCCGACATCGCCTGCACGCTGCAACTGGGCCGCGAGGCCATGGCGGAGCGGCTGGCCGTGACGGCCGATTCGCACGCCGGTCTTGCCGCCGCGCTGCAGGCCTGGCTGGACGCGGGCGAGAGCGGCAGCGCGGTTCCCGGCGTCCATCGCGGCGTGGTTCGCCAGGGAACGGAGGCGGCCAAGCCCGCCGGCGCCGCGCACCTGGAAGCGCTGGCGCAGGCCTGGCTGCTGCGCGCCGATGCGTCGGGCGTGCTCGATGCCTGGGTCGGCGGCACGGAAATCGACTGGGTGCGCCTGCAGGGCGACTCCCGGCCCCGCCGCACCAGCTTGCCGACGTACCCGTTTATGCGCGACCGCTACTGGATTCCCGCAATAGTCACGCCGGGGGAGCAGGAGCAGGCGCCCGATTGGCAGCTGCATCCCTTGCTGCACCGGAACATATCGGACTGGACAGGACCGCGTTTCAGCACCGTTATCCCCGCCAGTTCGCCCCTGGCGGCGCGCCGCATTGGACAGCGGCAGACCATCAGCGGCGCAATTTGCCTGGAAATGGCGCGCGCCGCGCATGGCCTGGCCTCCGGCATGGAGGCAAGCGATGGCAGCATGCTGCAGCTGTCGGACATCCACTGGCCGCAGCCCATGGCACATGCGGCGAGCCTGCTGCAACTGGACCTGAGCCTGTATCAGGAGGGAGAAACGCAGGTCGCGTTCGAGGTGTTCAATGGCGCGGCCGACGGCGGACAGTTGCTGTATTGCGAAGGACGCGTTGGCCTGGTGCCAAGGGCAGCACCGGAAACGCTGGATCTGGCGGCGCTGCGCGGCACGTGCGGCACGACGACGCTCTCGTCGGAGCAGTGCTATGAGTGGCTGGAAGGCATAGGATTGAGCTGCGCGCCAGCGCAGCGGGTGATTGGCACCGTGTACCTGGGCGAGCAGCTGTTGCTGGCCAAGCTGGTCTTGCCGCCCCAGGCGCTGCCGGATGCGCCGCGCCAGCAGCTGCATCCGCTGCTGCTGGACGCGGCGCTGCAGACGGCGGCCAGTTTCGCCCTCGGCGCGCACGACTGCTGCGAGCTGCTGATACCGGCGGCGGTGCAGCGCATCGATCTCCTGCGCGGCTGCACGCCGGCAATGTGGGCAGTGGTACGGCCTGGCGGCGCAACGGCCGAACCGCTGTGCGATATCGACCTGCACGACGAAGCAGGGGAGCTGTGCGTGCGCATCACGGGATTGGCGCTGCGTGAAGCGGGCGCGGGCGGCGCAGCCACCTTGCTGCTGCAGCCGCATTGGCAGACGCAGACCGCTGCTGCGGCATCGGCGCCGCCGCACGCGGCGCATGGGGTGATCGTGTGCGGCATGCCTGGCATCGACGAACAGCGCCTGTCCGGCGCCCTGGATGCGCAATGCGTGGTGCTGGCGCCTGCCGCAGGCGATGCCGCCGCCGCGTTTCACCACTGCGCCCAGGCCGTCCTCGCCACGCTGCGTTCCATGCTGGCAGCGGCCGATGGCGGCACACAATTGCTGCAAATCGTCGTGCCGGCGCTGGGCGAAGGCCAGGCGCTGGCAGGACTGGCCGGGCTGCTGGACAGCGCGCGGCTGGAAAATCCACGCCTGATCGGGCAAGTGATCGCCTTCGATGCGGTGGTCGACGCCGCGCACCTGGCCGCGCAGCTGCGCGAGCATGGGCGGCGGCCGGACGACCGGCGCATCCGGCAGGTGGCAGCAAAGTGCGAGGTGGTGCGCTGGCGTCCCGTGCCGGCAGTGGCGTTGCCGCCGCATCCGTGGAAAGCGGGCGGCGTGTACCTGATCACGGGCGGAGCAGGTGGCCTGGGACTGATTTTTGCGCGCGACATCGCGCGCCAGGTAGCGGGCGCCACGCTGGTATTGACGGGGCGCTCGGCGCTCGATGCGCAGCGCCGCCAGGCATTGGACGAACTTGAAGCGATGGGCGCACGCGCGGCGTATGTGCGCAGCGACATGGCCAATGCCGCCGCGGTGACTGCGCTGGTGGACGGCGTGGTGCGAGAGCATGGCCGCATCGACGCCATATTGCACGGCGCCGGCATGACGCGCGACAGCTTCATCCTGAAGAAGACCGCGCAGGAACTGGACGCCGTGCTGGCACCGAAAGTCGACGGGCTGGTGCATCTCGACCACGCTACGCGCCATCTCGGGCTCGATTATCTGGTGTGCTTTTCCTCGCTGGCCGGCGCCTACGGCAATGTGGGCCAGGCCGATTATGCGGCGGCGAATGCCTTCATGGACGCGTATGCCGTCTACCGCAACGGCCTGGCGGCATCGGGACTGCGCCACGGCCACA
This sequence comes from Janthinobacterium foliorum, assembly GCF_978021625.1. NCBI lineage: Bacteria > Pseudomonadati > Pseudomonadota > Betaproteobacteria > Burkholderiales > Oxalobacteraceae > Janthinobacterium > Janthinobacterium foliorum. Next base: position 5,624 of record NZ_CDXDQE010000031.1, read on the forward strand.
CGCTGTCCGTCAACTGGCCGCTGTGGCGCGATGGCGGCATGCGGCTGGACGCCGGCACGGAGCAAGCCATGCTGCAGGCCACCGGCATGGCGCCGCTCGGCACGCAGGATGGCATTGCCGCCCTATACCAGGCGCTGGCCGGCCGCCAGGAGCAGCTGCTGGTGATGCATGGCGATCCGGAACGCATGGCGCGCCTGGGCACGGCGGCGAGCCAGCCGGCCACTGCCGCGCCGGCGGCGGACGGCAAGCCGCCACCGGCGTTGCCGGCGCTGGTCTCGGCGCTGGAACTGCAGCTCAAGACGATGTTCGGCGCCGTCCTCAAGGTGGCGCTGGAAAAAATCGACCTGGACCTGGGCTTTGAACTGTACGGCATCGATTCCGTGCTGGTCACGCAGCTCAATGCCCGCCTGGAACAGGTATTCGGCCCCCTGCCCAAGACGCTCTTCTACGAGTGCGCCAGTTTGCGCGCGCTGGGCGCCTATCTGCTGGCGCAGCACCGGCACGCTTGCCTGCAGTGGAGTGGCATGCCGCTGCCGGCAAGGGAACTGCCTGCGCCTGCCGCGCCGGCGAAAACGGCCGCCGCGCCGCGCCGCGCCAGGAAGACGCCCGTGCCTGGCCTTGGGCAGGTGCCGGCAGCGCCGCGGCACGAAGCAATCGCCATTATCGGCCTGAGCGGCCGGTATCCGCAGGCGCGCGACATGCAGGCGTTCTGGCACAACCTGCAGGCAGGCAAGGACTGCATCAGCGAGATCCCCGCGGAGCGCTGGCCGCTGGATGGCTTTTTTGAGACGACACCCGGCGCCGGCGCCAGCTACAGCAAATGGGGCGGATTTGTCGACGGCTTTGCCGAATTCGACCCGCTTTTCTTCCGCATCTCGCCCCTCGAGGCAATGAGCATGGACCCGCAGGAGCGCCTGTTCCTCGAGACCTGCTGGGCCGTGCTGGAAGACGCCGGCTATACGCGTGAACAGCTGGCACGGCAATATGGCAGCCGGGTCGGGGTGTTTGCCGGCGTGACGAAGACAGGGTTTGAATTGCATGGCGCGCAGCAAGGCGGCCAGGTATTGCCGCGCACTTCGTTTGCCTCGGTGGCGAACCGCGTGTCGTATCTGCTCGACCTGAAGGGGCCAAGCATGCCGGTCGACACGATGTGCTCGTCGTCGCTGACCGCGATTCACGAAGCTTGCGAGCATATCCGGCGCGGCGAATGCGAGCTGGCCATCGCCGGCGGCGTCAATCTGTACCTGCATCCGTCCAGCTATGCCGCCTTGTGCTCGCAGCGCATGCTTTCCGAAGATGGCCAGTGCAAGAGCTTTGGCGCCGGCGGCAATGGCTTCGTGCCGGGCGAAGGCGTGGGCGCGGTCCTGCTCAAGCGCCTGTCGGCCGCCGAAGCGGACGAGGACCACATCTATGGCGTGATCCGCGCGAGCAGCATCAACCATGGCGGCAAGACGAACGGCTACATGGTGCCCAATCCGCAGGTGCAAAGCGAGGTGATTCGCGACGCCCTGGACAAGGCGGGAATCGATGCGCGCAGCGTCAGCTACATCGAGGCGCACGGCACGGGCACGGCGCTGGGCGATCCGATCGAGATCCGCGGCCTGGCGCAGGCGTTCGGGCGCGATACGCAGGAGCGCCAGTTCTGCGCGATCGGCTCGGCCAAGTCGAACATCGGCCACTGCGAAAGCGCGGCCGGCATCGCCGGCCTGACCAAGGTGCTGCTGCAGATGCGCCACGGGCAGCTGGTGCCGTCGCTGCATGCGCGCACCCTCAATCCCAACATCGACTTTGCCGCCACGCCGTTCACGGTGCAGCAGGAACTGGCGGAGTGGACGCGCCCCAGCGTCCAGGTCGATGGCGTGCTGCGCACCTATCCGCGCATCGCCGGCATTTCCTCGTTCGGCGCCGGCGGCGCCAACGCCCACCTGGTGCTGCAGGAATACGTGGCCGCCCCAGGCGCCGCCGCGCATGGCAGGGCCGCGCTGCCGGCGCTGATCGTGCTGTCTGCGCGCAGCGCCGAGCGGCTGCGGGCGCAGGCCGGGCAGTTGCTGGCGGCGCTGGCGCGCCTGGAGGAGGAGGGCGCGGACATCGCCGACGTGGCGTACACCTTGCAGGTAGGGCGCGAGGCGATGGAGGAGCGGCTGGCCTGCGTGGCGCAGGACATGGCGCAGCTGCGCGTGCAGCTGCAGGCGTTCCTGGCCGGCGAGGGCGAAGCGGCGGGCTGCCACGTGAGCCGGGCCGGCGACGGCGTGCAGGCGGCGCTGGCGGCGGACGAGGACATGGCCGGCGCCATCGATGCCTGGGTGGCGAAGGGCAAGTACGGCAAGCTGCTGGCCTGGTGGGTCAAGGGCATGGCCTTCGACTGGCGCGCGCTGCACGGCGCGCAGCCGCCACGCAGAATCAGCCTGCCATGCTATCCGTTTGCACGCGAGCGCTACTGGATCGCGCCGGGCGCGCCGTCCACGGCAGCAGCGGCAGCAGCGGCAGCGGCGGCCGGGTGGCTGCATCCGCTGTTGCAGCGCAATACCTCCGACATGGCCGGTCCCCGTTTCAGCAGCCGCTTCAGCGGCGAGGAATTCTTCCTGGCCGAGCATGTGATCGCTGGCCGGCGCATGCTGCCGGCGGCGGCCTACCTGGAAATGGCGCGGGCGGCATTGGCGCAGGCGGGCGGCGCGCAGCACGGCTGGCAGCTGCGCGACGTGCGCTGGCCGCAGCCGCTGGCACTGCGCGAGGGCGAGGCGGCCGAGGTGCACCTGGCCCTGTTCCCGGAGGCGGATGGCACGGTCGGCATCGAAATCTACAGCGAGACGGCCGACGGCACCCTGCTGCACGGCGCGGCGACCGGGCTGCCGGACGTGCCGGACGCGGCGC
>NZ_CDXDQE010000032.1:0-7489 GCF_978021625.1 Janthinobacterium foliorum
AACTGAAAATCGATCCTTCCGTCATCCTGGCCACACGCAAGTATGTTGATGACCAAGACATTACCGTGCGCGCGTACAGTGACGCGCAACTGGCCAAACACTTGGCCGCCGCCGATCCGCACCCGCTTCTGGCCAAGATTGCTTATGTCGATCAGCAAGACAGCAACGCTCGTACCTATGCCTATCAGCAGCTGGCTGTTCACTTGAACGCTGCCGATCCGAATCCATTGCTGGCCAAAACTGCTTATGTCGATCAGCAAGACGCCAGCGCCCGCGCCTATGGCGATCAGCAACTGGCCAAACATCTGGCCGCAGCCGATCCACACCCGCTGCTGGCCAAGATTGCTTATGTCGATCAGCAAGACAGCAACGCTCGCACCTATGCTTATCAGCTGCTGGCTGTTCACTTGAACGCTGCCGATCCGCATCCATTGCTGGCCAAAACTGCTTATGTCGATCAGCAAGACGCCAGCGCCCGCGCCTATGGCGATCAGCAGCTAGCCGGCCACTTGAATGCTGCCAATCCTCACCCACAACTTGCCCAGCGCAGCTATGTGGACCAGCGAGACGACCAAGTCATCGCGTATGGAAATCAACAACTGGCCGGGCACCAAACCAGCGCTGATCCCCATCCGCAATACAGCATGAAGACCGTGGCAACACCGCCGAAATTTGACGAGTCGAACAGACTGGTCAATGCTGAATTTGTGCAGCGCGCGCAAGGAAATATGGCGCAATATCGGAATGTATTAGAAAGCCGCACACTTACCGCAGAAGACATGGGCTGTGCCCTGTACTTCCCATATGCCGGCAAAGTACTCACCATTCCGGCACCAGCATCGCTGGGCATTCCCCCAAATACCGGCAAGTGCGTCAAATTTTTTGGGCTGGTCAATGCTGGAGTACTGGTTGCTGCACCAGGCGTAAATATTGGATTTGATGTCGGCATGGTGCAAAGCATCACGATCAAGGTCGGCCAATACCTCACTCTGATGGAAACTGGGGGAAACGTTTGGCAAGTAATCGATTCCACCGCCGAAATGTGGCGCAACGCCGACTTTGCTTCTACCCTTGCCATTAACGGATATCAAAAGATGGCTGGCGGCATGATCATCCAAAAAGGCCTGGTGCTGACCAGTTCTGCCTCCGACTTTGTCCGTTTCACCTTCCCCATACGGTTCCCTGGAACGGAAAACCCAACCGTGCTTGTCTCGCCGATCAACGGCGGCACGCTAACCTACTCAGCATGGCACAACACACCAACCGCATCCTATGTAGACATCAAGGGCAATGCGCCTGCCATGTACATCGACGTTATTGCCATTGGTTACTAAAAAATGAACATTCGCTATTCCAAATCCACGGGCAACTTTTATCCGTATACAGAAGATTACGCCACCCTACCCGACGACATTACTGATGTCGATTACGCTGATTTTGAACGCGCGATGGCACGGCAACCGGGACAAACCTTCGCATTCAAGCGGGGGAAACTTGTCATATCAGATGCTCCACCTGTCGCCTTCGCCACCTTGGCGGAACACTATATGGACAAGGTACGCCTGTCCCGTGACGCCGTATTGAACCGCCTGGCGGGCATCGGCTTTGCCGCACTGGCTAGCACCGACATGGCGACCGTGCAAGCGATCAGCACGGCGCGTACCGACTTGCTCAATATCACCGCCTGCACGGCGGTGTGCGCTGCCGAGGATATGCCAGCGCTGCAAGCATCCGTCGAACGTGAATACAACCGCATCGCCGGCATGTTGCCGGATGAGGCGCGCCGCGCCTTCACCGAAGCCGGCGCAGCCTTGCCAGCGGTCTTGTCCACCAACACCAGCCAGTAATCCCTATTTTTACCTCACATCAGGAGAGCCAACCATGCCCACCGACTACCACCATGGCGTGCGCGTCATCGAAATTAACGAGGGTTCGCGCCCTATCCGCACCGTCTCCACCGCCGTGCTCGGCCTGATCGCCACGGCCGAGGATGCCGACGAGGCCGCCTTCCCGCTGAATAAACCCGTGCTCATCACCAACGTGCTGGCCGCCATGGGCAAGGCCGGCAAGAGCGGTACTTTGTACCGCGCGCTGGAAGCCATCGCTGCGCAGACCAAACCGCTGTGCGTCGTCGTGCGCGTGGCCGAAGGCCAGACGGAAGCGGAAACCACCAGCAACGTGGTGGGCGGCGTCTCGCCAGACGGCCAGTACCTGGGCGTGAAAGCCTTGCTGGCCGCGCAAAGCAAGCTAGGCGTGAAACCGCGCATCCTGGCCGCGCCAGGCCTGGACACGCAAGCCGTGGCCAACGCCCTGGCCAGCGTGGCGCAGCAACTGCGCGCCTTCGCCTACGCATCGGCCTACGGCTGCGCCAACGCCACGGAAGCCATCACTTACCGCGGCCAGTTCGGCCAGCGCGAACTGATGCTCATCTGGCCCGACTTCGTCAACTGGAACACCGCCATCGATGAAGAGGCCAGCATGTCCGCCGTGGCCTATGCCATGGGCCTGCGCGCCAAGATCGACGAGGAAACGGGCTGGCACAAGACCCTGTCCAACGTCGTCGTAAATGGCCCGACCGGCATCAGCAAGGACGTGTTTTTCGACCTGCAAGACCCGGCCACCGACGCCGGCATGCTCAACGCCAAGGAAGTCACCACCCTGGTCAACATGGGCGGCTACCGTTTTTGGGGTTCCCGCACCTGCGAGGAGCAAGGCGGCTTTTTCTACTACGAGAGCTACACGCGCACGGCCCAGGTGCTGGCCGATACCATCGCCGAAGCGCATTTCGCCTACGTCGATGTGCCCTTGCATCCTTCGCTGGTGCGCGACCTGCTGGAAAGCATCAATGCCAAGTTCCGCGACTTGAAATTGCAGGGCTACATCATCGATGGCCATGCTTGGTATGACGAGCAGTACAACGACAAGACGGCGCTGAAAGACGGCAAGCTGGCCATCGATTACGACTACACGCCCGTGCCGCCGCTGGAAAACCTGAAATTCCAGCAGCGCATCACCGACCGCTACCTGGCCGACTTCGCCGCGCGCATCGCCGCATAAACGTTCAACCACCACCCTGCCCGCCCAGCGCGGGCGCATTGAATACCTGGAGAAAGTATGGGCCTGCCCCGCAAACTGAAAAATTTTAATCTGTTTCAAAACGGCGTGTCCTTCATGGGCATGGTGCCAGAGGTCACTTTGCCTAAGCTCAGCCGCAAGATGGAAGAGTACCGCGCCGGCGGCATGAGCGGCCCCGTATCCGTGGACTTCGGCAACGAGGCGCTGTCGCTGGAATGGAGCGGCGGCGGCCTGATCGCCGAAGCCCTGAAGCAGTACGGCGCGCACACGCACGGCGCCGTGCAACTGCGCTTTGCCGGCGCTTACCAGGAAGACGACGACGGCATCGTCGCCGCCGTCGAGGTCGTCGTGCGCGGCCGCTACAAGGAAATCGATATGGGCGCCGCCAAGATGGGCGACGACACCACCCATAAATACACGATGGCCTGCAGCTATTACAAGCTGATGATCGACGGCGCCACCGTCATCGAACTGGACTTCATGAGCGGCACCGAAAACTTCGGCGGCGGCGACACGAATATGGCTATCCGCAAGGCCATCGGCCTGTAATCCCCTTTTTAAATCACACCACAACAAGGAACACAGCATGCACAACGATACCCAAAACAGCGCCATCATCGAACTGGACGAGCCGATCAAGCGCGGCGACACTCTCATCACCTCGCTCACCGTGCGCAAGCCCAAGGCGGGTGCCCTGCGCGGCATTTCCCTCATCGAGCTGGCCAATCTGAACGTGTCGGCCCTGCAGATCGTGCTGCCGCGCATCACCGAGCCGACCCTGACCGCGCACGACGTGGCCAGCATGGACCCTGCCGACTTGCTCACCGTGGGCGCCGAGGTTGCCGGTTTTTTGGTGAGCAAAGCCGATCGCCATACGGTATCCCCGGCGAAGTAGAAGACGCCATGGCCGACATTGCCGGCGTCTTCCACTGGACGCCGGCAGCGATGGACGGCTTTACGATTGATGAACTGATGGCCTGGCGCGAACGCGCCCGGCAGCGAAGCGGAGCGGAATAGATGGCTGGTAGGGATTTGAAGTTACAGGTGGTATTTGCGGCACTGGACAAGATCACCGGCCCGCTCAAGAAAATCGTGGCCGGGTCCAGCGAGACGGCCAAGGCATTGAAGGCGACCAGCGACCGCTTGCGCGACCTGAACGCGCAGCAAAAGAACATCGGCAAATTCCGCGAGCTGCATGGCGGCCTGGACGCCACTCGCACCAAGCTGGAGGCCGCCCAGCAAAAAGTGGCCAGCCTGGGCTCCAAGATGAAACAGGTGGAAAACCCCACGCGCGCCATGACGCGCGAATTTAACGCCGCTGTCAAAGCGGCCAGCGCCTTGAAGACGGCCGGCCAGCAGCAGGCGCAGCAACTGCAAGTCATGCGCGAGCGCCTGGGCGCCGCCGGCATCGGCACCAAAGACCTGGCCAACCACGAGCGCACCTTGCGCCGAGAAATCGAGGCCACTAACAAAACCATGACCCTGCAGCAGCAGAAGCTGGCCAATGCGGCCGCCAAGCAGCAGCGAGTCACCAACGCGACCCAGCACGCCGAGAAGCTGCGCAACAAAGCGGGCAACCTGGCCATGGCCGGCGCCGGCGCAACTGCCACGGGCGCCATGCTGGGCGCGCCCGTCGTCAAAGGACTGAACGAGGCCAAGCACTATCAGACAGAAGTGGGCAGGGTCAACGCGCTGGGCCTGGGCGATAAAGTCTCAGCCGAGGCCGTCGCCTTTGCCCGCAACATGCAGACCTACGGCACCAGCCAGCTCGACAACCTGCAACTCATGCGCGACGGCATGAGCGCCTTTGCCGACGTGCATCATGCGGAAATGGTCGCCCCTACCCTGGCTAAAATGAAGTTTGCCAATCACGCCTTCTTTGGCGAGGCGGAAGGCGCCGACAACGAACGCAAGTTCATGGACATGCTCAAGGTCATCGAGCTGCGTGGCGGCCTGGAGAGTAAGGAAAAGTTTGAAGCCCAGGCCAACATCGTGCAACAGGTCATCACCGCCACGGGCGGGCGCGTCGGGCCGAATGAATGGCTGAACATGATTAAGACGGGTGGCATCGCGGCCAAGGGCTTGAAAGATGATGCCTTTTACTACCAGATGGAACCGCTGGTGCAGGAAATGAGCGGCAACCGCGTCGGCACCTCACTGATGAGTGCATACCAGAACTTGTACCAGGGCCGCACCACCAAGCGCTCAGCTCGAAAACTGGAAGAGTTTGGCCTGATCGGCGACAAGAGCAAGGTCAAGCACGACAAGGCCGGGCAAGTTTCATTCCTTGACCCGGGCGCACTGCTGGGCGCCGAGCTGTTCCGCGAAAACCAGTTCGAATGGCTGGAAAAGGTGCTGTTGCCGCAACTGGCCAAGAAGGGCATCACGGAAAAGAAACAGGTGCTCGACGCCATCGGCAGCATCTTTTCAAACCGCACCGCATCGAACCTGTATTCGCAGATGTATTTGCAGCGCGGGCAAATTCACAAAAACGAAAAGCTCAACCGGGGCGCCGCCAATATCGGCCAGCTGGACAAGCTGGGCCGCGACTCGGCCGCCGGCAAGGAACTGGAGGCGCAGTCGAAGCTGGCCAATCTCAAGCTCACCATGGGCGAGAAAATCCTGCCGCTGTACGCGCAGGGGCTGGAAATGGCCATCAGCGCCGTGCAGCGCCTGAATGGCTTCATGGAACGCAACCCGACCGTCGCCAAGGTCATGATTACCGTCTTTGGCGTGCTGGCCGGCTTGCTGCTGGTGCTCGGCCCGCTGATGTTGGGCATTGCCGCCCTGATCGGCCCGTATGCCATGTTGCACGTCATGTTCGCCAAGATGGGCGTAACGGGCGGCGTGCTCACGCCCATCCTGCGCGGCCTGGGCGGCGCCTTCATGTGGGTAAGTCGCGCCGTGCTGGGATTGGGCACCGCGCTGCTGACGACCCCAGTTGGCTGGGTAATCCTGGCCATCGCCGCCATCGCTGGCGCCGCATACCTCATCTATAAATACTGGGAACCGATCAAGGCGTTTTTCAGTGGCATCTGGTCGCACGTCAAAACAGCCTTTGCCGGCGGCATCAAAGGCGTCAGCAACCTGATCGCCAACTGGTCGCCCGTGGGCCTGTTCTATCGCGCCTTCGCCGGCGTGCTGGGCTGGTTCGGCATTGTGCTGCCGGCCAAGTTCACTGACTTTTCCGCCAATATCGTGCAGCGCATCGCCACCGGCCTGGCGCCGCTGGGCAGTTTCTTTGCCGGCGCGTGGTCGCAAATCCAGACTGCGTTTGCCGGCGGCTTCGTTGGCGTGAATAACCTGATCGCCAACTGGTCGCCCGTGGGCCTGTTCTATCGCGCCTTCGCGGGCGTGCTGGGCTGGTTCGGCATCGACCTGCCGAGCAAGTTTACCGACTTTGGCGCCAACATCGTGCGTGGCCTGGTCAACGGCATCACCAGCTCCATGGGCGCCGTCAAGGACGCCATCAGCAATGCCGGCTCCAGCACCATTGCCTGGTTTAAGGAAAAGCTGGGCATCCACAGCCCGAGCCGCGTGTTTGCCCAGCTCGGCGACTACACCATGCAGGGCCTGGCCGTTGGCCTGGACCGCAGCGAGGGTGCGCCGATTGCCAAGGTGTCTACCCTGGCGCAGCGCCTGACGCAATTGGGCGCCGGCATCGCCATCGGCACGGCCACGGCATTACCGGCCAGTGCCTTCGACACGCGCGCGCCGCTGGCACAAGGCGGGTTCGGCACCGGCATGACGATCCAGGGCGACAAGATCGAAATCACTTTCAACGTGCAGGCCGGCACCGATCCCCAGGCCATCGCGCGCGCCGTGTACGCGGCCATGGAACAGCGCGACCGCGAAAAGGCGGCACGCATCCGCTCGTCCCTGCGCGACCACGATTAAGAAAGAAACACCACCATGATGATGATTTTAGGAATGTTCGTTTTCAGCCTGCCGACCTTGGCCTATCACGAGCTACAGCGGCAAACGGAATGGAAGCATGCCAGCACGGCCCGGGTGGGCTTGCGCGACGCGCACCAGTATGTGGGCCCCGGCGACGACACGATTACCCTGTCGGGCTGGGTGGCGCCGGAACTGACCGGCTCCCTTTACTCGCTCGATGCGCTGCGCATGATGGCCGACACGGGCAAATCGTGGATTCTGGTCCAGGGCACGGGCCGCATACTTGGCTCGTATCGCATCACCAGCATGACGGAAGGCCGCACCGTCCTGGACGGCAGCGGCGGCGCGCGCCGCGTCGAGTTCTCGATTGCGCTCAAGCGCGACGACGACGGCGTGCTGGCCATGGTTGGCCTGGGCGATATCGGCGATCTGAAAAACATGCTCAGCATCGACGGCATGACCAGCAGCATTGCCGGCGCGGCCAAGAACGCCGTGGGCAGCGTGGTCGGCAATGTGG
>NZ_CDXDQE010000033.1:0-7482 GCF_978021625.1 Janthinobacterium foliorum
CAAGTTGGTCCCACCCCTTCCCATCCCGAACAGGACCGTGAAACAACTTTGCGCCGATGATAGTGCTGCAACCAGTGTGAAAGTAGGTTATCGTCAGGCTTGTTATTCGCAGTAAGAGAAAAACCCGCTCAGCAATGAGCGGGTTTTTTTTTCGTCTGGCGGTTTTGTTTGATGCGCTTTAATTCCCCCTACAATGGCGTATGCGCATCCTGATCATTGAAGACAATCCCGATATCCTTGCCAATCTCTACGCTTATCTGGAGCCGAAGGGCCATGCGCTCGACTCGGCCATGAACGGCTATGCGGGTCTGGCCTTGCTGGCTCAACATGACTACGATGTTATCGTGCTTGATGTCATGCTGCCGGGCCTGACGGGACTGGAATTGTGCCAAAAACTGCGCGATGAATTGAAAAACAGTACGCCAGTGCTGATGCTGACGGCGCGTGACACTTTGCAAGACAAGGTCGCCGGTTTCGATAGCGGGGCCGATGATTACCTGGTCAAGCCATTTTCCTTGCTGGAACTGGAGATCCGGCTGAAAGCCTTGCTGCGCCGCGCGCGCGGGCAAACCACGGGCGCGGCCATATTGACAGTGGGTGAGTTGCGTTTTGATCTGGAAAAGTTCGAAGTCCGGCGTGCCGGCCAGGTATTGACCCTGACCAGGACCGGTTACACCATCCTGAAATGCCTGATGCGCGAAGCGCCCAAGCTGGTGCCGCGCGACATGCTCGAGCATGAGGTCTGGGGCGATGAGCGTCCCGACAGCGATGCCCTGCGCACGCACATCCATGCACTGCGCCAGGTGCTCGACAAACCATACGCCTTTCCCATGCTGCGCACCATCCCCGGCATCGGCTATAAATTACTCAGTGAAGATGCGTCCGTTTAGCTCCCTGAAGCGGCGCATCATCGTCGCCTACTTGTTGTTCGCCGTGGCGGCGAGCATCTTTTTTGCCATCATGGCCGGCATCGCCGTCGAAGGCATCGAAGTGCGCCTCGTCGACGAGCGCCTGAAGGAAGTGGCGGCCTGGGCCTCGCCCAGGCGTGCTGCCGGTTTGTCCGTCGAGATGCCGGCCGGATTGAGTTTTCATCATGCCGAAGATACGCCGCCACCGTTGCGAGGCCTGGCGCCGGGCATGCATGAAAAAACCGTCGACGGCGCCGACTTGCACGTGCTGGTAGGCAGCGATGTGCATGGCGAGTTCGTCGTCATCGACCAAGCCACCGAATATGAAAAAATCGAGCTGGTGGTGTACAGCATGTTTGCCCTGGGGTTTCTCGGCTTCCTGATGTGCGCTTCGCTGCTGGGAGCATTCATCGCCAACCGCCTCATCACGCCGATCATGGCCTTGACGCGCGCTGTCAAGGCTGGCGCACCGGCTTTGCCGCTGCAGGATCGCACCGATGAATTGGGGGTATTATCGCGTGCTTTTGCCGACCGTACGGCGGAATTGACGGAAGTTCTCGACCGTGAACGCTTTTTTACGGGAGATGTCAGTCATGAACTGCGCACGCCGTTGACGGTGATTACGGGCGCGGCGGAAATCCTGATGGAGCAAGGTCCCACCGATCCTGTCGTGCATTCCGCCTCTGAGCGCATCGCCCGGGCCGCGCGCGAAGCCAGCGATTCCGTAACGGTGCTGCTGCGCCTGGCGCGTGCGCCCGAGCTGCTGGAATGTGCGCCACTTTCCGTGGCGGAACTGGCCCGGCAAGAGTGCCAGCGCTATCAATCGTATACGGCGGGCAAACCGCTCACACTGGTGTTTGCGGGCGGGAGCGATTTTCTCGTCAACGCGCCGCGTGAATTGCTGAGCGCTGCGATTGGCAACCTGGTGCGCAATGCCTGTCAATATACGCTGCAGGGCGAGGTGATCGTGCGCCTGGCGCAACGCGCCCTGATCGTCGAGGATACGGGGCCGGGCTTGTCCGCAGCGGCGCGCGCCCGCCTGCTGCATCAGCCCATGCCGGTGAACTTGGCGGGTTCGTCAGGTACCGGCCTGGGCTTGGGGCTGGTGCAGCGCATTTGCCGGTACCTGGGCGCCGGCCTGGAATTCAGCGTTCGCCCTGGCGGTGGCACGCTGCTGAGCATTGATTTTAGTTAACGCCTTCCTGCATTTTTGCGTGTTTAACGAAAAATTAACGCGCACCTGACGTGCACTTCATCCCGGTACTTGTAAGGTTCCGCCACGCTCGTCTTGCACCGCCCGTGTTGTTGGCGGCGCGCGCCGTCATGTTCCCTTCATCTTGACACTGTACGATGGCTTGCGTGGCAGCTGCATTCTGCGGCCATTCCTTTCATATCATCGAGTAATTGTGCACATCCATGCTGGCCAAACTGAAACTTCTCAAAACCCCCAAGGGTATCGATAGCGTACTGATGCTGTCGGCCATGCTGATCATCTGGATCGGCAATTACAGCAATCTCGACTTGACGTTGGCCGACAGCATGTTTGATGGCGCGCGCGGGCAGTTTTCCGGCAACGCCAGCGGGCTGGCGGCCAATCTGCAGTTCGGCCTGATCCTGCTGGCCGGCGCCACCATCCTGCTGGCCATCTGGGATGCGTTGCGCCCCTTGCGCGTGTCCGCATCGCGCCGCACGGCCTTGCGGGTCCTGGCGCTGTCGGCCTTGCTGGTGCCGCTCGGCATCTATCTGCTATCCCTGTTCAGCGGCGTGCTGTGCCCGACGGATTTGCTGCGTTATGGTGGACTCGAATCGTATGTGCGCTTGCTGGACAGCGTGCCGGAGCAGTCGTCTGCCATGATGTGTCCGTCGGCCATGCAGGCGAGCACCGCGTGGTGGCTGCTGGCCGTGCCGCTGTTTTTCTGGCCGCGCCAGCCACGCCTGGCGGCGCTGGCCGCAGGCGTCATGCTGCTGTGCGGCTTGGGACTCGGTTGGCTGCAACAGATGCAAGGGGCACAGTTCTTCACGCATACCTTATGGTCGGCCTGGATCGCCGCCTTCCTCGTGTATCTGCTGTATCAACTGCTGAAAGCCGATGACGCGTTGGCCTGAAATACAAAAGTACGTCACAATCTGCCTGTCGAGTTGTCGTTTCATACAAAAACAGGAGCGCCATGAACGAGCAGATTGCGAGAGAAGTAGTATTGGTCCGGGCTATCGAGACGGCTGACCAGAAAAAAGAAGTCCTCAGCGAGGACGATCGCATGTATGCCAGCCGCAGCGCGCGGGAGCTTGCCCAGTGGCAAGCCTCTGGCAAGCAGGCCGAGGTGACGGGCGACGATTTCCTGCAGCAGCGTTCCGAGCTGATCCTCAAGCGCATCACCGAGCGCACGCCTGCCTTCGCCGCCTTTGCGAAACGCCGCAACGGCATGAAAACCCTGGCACTGACCTTGCCCCTGCTGTCCCTGCTGCTGGGTGCCGGGCTCGACCGCATCACGGACCCGCACCGCGTCGACTTGCTGTCCGCTCCCTTATTGCTGATCATCGCCTGGAATCTGCTCGTCTATCTGGGTTTGCTGATCTGGCTCTGCATTCCTTCCCATTCCCTCGGCTGGCCGAAAGCGGGGCTGGTGCGCCGCCTGAGCATAGGCCGCCTGGCCCTGCCGCGCAAGCTGCCGCATGCGCTGTCCTCGGGCTTGCTCAGTTTCATGGGGGAGTGGGCGCACTTGAGCGCCAAGCTGACGGCCGCGCGCCTGAGCCGCACGATACACCTGAGCGCCGCCATGTTTGCCATCGGCGCCGTCGCCTCGCTGTATGCGCGCGGTTTCCTGTCGCAATACGCGGCTGGTTGGGAAAGCACGTTTCTCGGTGCCAGCCAGGTGCACAGTCTGCTCTCGACCTTGTTTGCGCCGGCCATCGCCCTGTTCCACCTGCAAGGTTTTTCACTGGCCGAAATCGAGGCGCTGCGCTTCCCGCAAACCACGAACGTCGAAGGCGGCGCGCGCTGGGTGCATCTGTATGCGGCAACCATCTTCCTGCTGGTGGTCGTGCCGCGCGTGATCCTGGCGCTGCTCAATCATTGGCGCGCCGCGCGCCTGGCGAAACATTTTCCACTGGATCTGGATCAGCCGTATTTCCGCAAGCTTAATGAAAGCATCGGCGTGGCCACGGGCGGCATGCTGCGCGTGTTGCCCTACAGCTTTACAGTCGATGAGGCACGCCACAAGGGCTTGGGCCAGTTATCCCTCATGCTGTTTGGCGAACAGGGCCGTGTGATGCTGCGGCCATCGACCTCGTATGGCGAGGAGCCGCAGGATGTCTTGCGCGGCACGGACTTGAATGATCCGCAAGTCAATATCACGGCCGTACTGTTCAACCTGACGGCGACGCCGGAAAAGGAAAATCACGGCGCTTTTCTCGATTATCTGGTGCAATCGTCGGCGCGCGGCATTGCCGTGCTGATCGACGAGTCCAGCTATCTGGAACATGCTGGCGAGCAAGCTGATAATGCTGCCCGCCTGGCGGAAAGAGTGGCTCTGTGGCAGCAGTTTTGCCAATTCCACAAAACTACGGCCACCGTGGTCAATTTACTCAATCCTGCCTTGCATCCGCTCGACGCGGGTGTGGGGTTGAAAGTATCGGCAGCAGCATGAGCGTGAATGTGAACAAAGGTGAGCAGGGTGATGCGGTGCAGATACAGTTTGCCCTGATTTCGCATACGAATAATGGCAAGACCACCCTGGCGCGCACCCTGGTGGGCGTGGATATCGGCGAAGTGCGCGATGCCGCCCACGTGACGGTGTTTGCGGAGTCGCATATCTTGCTGGCCACGCCGCAGGGCGATAGCCTGCAATTGTGGGATACGCCCGGCTTTGGCGACTCGGTGCGGCTGCTCAAGCGCCTTGGCCAGTCCGGCAATCCCATCGGCTGGTTCCTGCGCGAAGTGCTGGACCGCTATCGCGACCGCCCGTTCTGGCTCAGCCAGCAAGCCTTGCGCACGGCCAAGGATGCGGCCGACGTCGTGTTGTATCTCGTGAATTCTTCGGAACATCCCAAGGATGCGGGCTACCTGCCGGCGGAGATGAAAATCCTCGAGTGGCTCGGCAAGCCCGTGGTGGTCTTGCTCAATCAGATGGGGCCGCCACGCGCGGGCAACGAGGAGCATGGCGAGCAGGCGCGTTGGCGTGAGCATTTGCAGCAATATCCCATCGTGCGCGACGTCCTGGCGCTCGATGCCTTCGCCCGCTGCTGGGTGCATGAGCGCGTGTTTTACGAAGCGGTAGGCAAATTGCTGCCAGCGGCGCAGCAGGCCGGCTATGCGCGCTTGTTTGCCACATGGCAGGCCCAGAACGCGGCGCGCTTCCAGCAGGCCATGCATTTGCTCTCCACGCAACTGGTGGTAGCCGCCCAGGATAGCGAGGCGATCGCTCCCGTTTCCAAGGGGCTGTTGAAATCAGCCTTGCAAGTGGTCGGCATCGGCAAGAATGAAGAACAGCAGCGCCAGGAAAAGGCCATGGCCAATCTCGTGGCGCGCCTGAATACGCGCAGCGGCGAGACCACGCGCGAACTGTTGATATTGCATAAGCTCGATCCCACCGATGCGCACAAGATCAATACCCGGGTGCGGGAAAACTTTGCCGTGCGCGCGCCGATCGACAAGGCGCAAGCCGGTTTGCTGGGCGCGATGATTTCCGGTGCGGCGACGGGCTTGTCGGCCGATCTGATTTCGGGTGGCCTGACCCTGGGCACCGGCGCGCTGCTTGGCGGTGTCGTCGGCGCGCTGACATTTGCCGGCGCCGCCTGGGGGTTTAATTCCGGTACGGATCGCAATGAGCCGACCATGCAATTTACGGATGCTTTCTTGCGCACCCTGGTGGTGGCGGGCGTGCTGCGGTATCTGGCGGTGGCGCATTTTGGCCGTGGCCGCGGCAATTTCGTTGAAAGCGAAGCGCCGGCATTCTGGCAAGATGAAGTGGAACAAGCGGTGGCGCGCCATGATGCTGCATTGGCCGAAGTGTGGAAAGACGTGCGCCGCGAGAAGTCCGGGGAGCTGGCCGCCGATCGCGCGCAGCCGGTTATCACGGCGATCACCTCCGATGTGCTGGCCCGTTTGTATCCGGACGTGGCGCAGCAGCTGTAAATGCGGGCCGCCAGCGTCTATCTCCGGCGTCTGCTTCCAGCGTCTGTTTCCAGCGCCATTACCAACAGGATTCTCCATGCGTACACATAAAATCGCGGTCATCGCCGGTGACGGCATCGGTAATGAAGTCATGCCGGAGGGCTTGCGCGTCATCGAGGCCGCCGCGCGCCGATTCAATATCAGCCTGCAGTTCACGACCATGCCCTGGGCCAATTGCGATTATTACCTGGAGCATGGGCAAATGATGCCATCGGACTGGTTTGCGCAGCTCAAGGATTTTGACGCCATCTATTTTGGCGCCGTCGGCTGGCCAGACAAGGTGCCTGATCATATCTCGCTATGGGGCTCCTTATTAAAATTCCGGCGCGAATTCGATGAATACGTCAATTTGCGGCCGGTGCGCCTGATGCCGGGCGTGCCTTGCCCGTTGGCGAACAAACAGCCGGGCGATATCGACTTCTATGTGGTGCGGGAAAATACGGAAGGGGAATATTCGTCCGTGGGCGGGCGCATGTTCGAGGGTACCGAGCGTGAAACGGTGCTGCAGGAATCCGTGTTTACGCGCAAGGGTGTCGACCGCATCTTGCAATATGCATTTGAACTGGCGCAAAGCCGCCCCAAGAAGCACCTGACATCGGCGACCAAGTCGAACGGTATCGCCATCAGCATGCCGTACTGGGATGAGCGGGTCGAGGCGATGGCACCAGCGTTTCCCGATGTCCGCTGGGACAAATACCACATCGACATCCTGGCAGCCCGTTTTGTATTGAGCCCCGAACGCTTTGATGTGGTGGTGGCGTCGAACCTGTTTGGCGACATCCTGTCCGACCTGGGCCCTGCCTGTACGGGTACGATCGCTATCGCGCCATCGGCCAATATCAATCCGGAGCGCACCTTCCCGTCCGTGTTTGAACCGGTACATGGTTCCGCTCCCGATATCTATGGCCAGAATATCGCCAACCCCATCGGCATGATCTGGTCGGGCGCCATGATGCTTGATTTCCTCGGCAATGGCGACGCCAATTACCGGGCCGCGCATGACGCGGTTCTGCGCGCCATCGAGCAGGTGCTGGAGCACGGTCCGCGCACGCCGGACATGGGCGGCAGTGCCAGTACAAGCGATGTCGGCATGGCGGTTGCAGCATTGCTGAAATAAAGCTTGCCGCCCTTGGGCGGCTTGGCTATAATTCGCCCCCTCGCTGAACGACGCATGCAAATGCCGAGTGAAGTAGAGAAAAAGAAGGAGTTGACGGACGTAGCGAAATGCTTCATACTCTTCCTTCTTCGCAGCTGACAAACACAACGCTTTGTCAATAGCGCGAAAGCAGTACCGAATACAGTTCTTTAACAATTAACAGTCGATAAGTGTGGACATTTGATGCAAGTGCAGCGTTACTTCGGTAACGTCATACTTAAAATATCAAATGTTCACGAAGAAAT
>NZ_CDXDQE010000034.1:0-4068 GCF_978021625.1 Janthinobacterium foliorum
CCGAGCTGTCGGCCGGGCAGTGCTACGCCGCGCTTGGCGAACTGGGGCTGGCGTATGGTCCGGCCCTGCGCGCACTGCACACGCTGTACGTGGGCCAGGGACAGGTGCTGGCGCGGCTGGAGCTGCCTGCAGGGCAGGCGGCGCAGGCTAGCGCCTATGGCCTGCATCCGAGCCTGCTCGATGCGGCGCTGCAGGCGCCGGTCGGGCTGTCGCTGGGCGCGGCGGGCGGCGGCGCGCCGCTGCCGTTCGGCCTGGAGCGCCTGGAGGTGCTGGGCGAATGCGGTCCCAGCATGTGGGCGCTGGTGCGCACGCGTGCGCCTGACCAGGCGGACGCGCGCGTGCGCAAGCTCGATATCGACCTGTGCGATCCGGATGGCGCCGTGTGCGTGCGGCTGACGGCATTTTCTTCGCGCGTGGCCGGCGGCGCGAGCGCGACGGCGGAAGAGGGCACCGTGCTGCTGGAACCGGAATGGCTGCCGAGCGAGGTGCGCTTGCAGGCCGAGGAACCCGCCTATGCCCAGCATGTGGTGATGATCTGCGATATGCCCAGCGTTTCCAGCCAGGATATCGTGGGCCCGACGGGCGCGCGCTGCATCCAGATCGCCTCGCATCATCACGGCATGGTGGAGGACTTCCAGCGCTATACCGTGGCCGCCTTCGAGGAAATCAAGTGGATACTGCAGGCGCGGCCGGCGGGCAAAGTCCTGTTCCAGATCGTGGTGCCCGCCTTGAGCGGCCATCAGCTGATGGCCGGGCTGAGCGGCCTGCTGAAAACGGCGCACCTGGAAAATCCCTTGCTGATAGGCCAGTTGATCGCCCTCGATGACACGCAGCTGCATCGTGGCTTGCCCGCCAAGCTGCTGGAAAACCGCCACATGCCGCAGGACCGGCACATTCGCTACGAGGAAGACGGTCGCTGGGTCGCCGGCTGGAAGGACGTCACGGCCAGCGCGCGCGCCATGCGCAAGCCATGGAAGGCGGGCGGGGTATATCTGATTACGGGCGGCCTGGGCGGGCTGGGACTGATCTTTGCGCAGGAAATCGCACGCCAGGTAGCTGCCCCCACCGTGGTGCTGACCGGGCGTTCGGCAGCAGGCGAGGCCGGGCTGCGCCAGCTGCAGGCGCTGGAGGCGCTGGGTGCGCGGGTGCAATACCTCCAGGCGGACGTGACGGACAAGGCGGCCGTCGCCGCGCTGGTCGAAGGCATGGTGCGCGACCATGGCACGCTCGATGGCATCATCCATGCGGCCGGCATCATGCGCGACAACTTCATCCTGAAGAAAACAACGCACGAACTGCAGGCGGTCCTCGCGCCGAAGACCCTGGGATTGCTGCATCTCGACGAGGCAAGCCGGAAGCTGAAGCTCGATTTCCTGATCTGTTTTTCCTCGCTGGCCGGTGCCTATGGCAATGCCGGACAAGCCGACTATGCCGCGGCCAACGCGTTCATGGATGCCTATGCCGTTTACCGCAACAGCCTGGTGGCGCTGGAACAGCGCCATGGCCGGACGGTATCGGTCAACTGGCCGCTGTGGCAGGAGGGCGGCATGCGCATGGATCAGCAGGCCGCGCACTTGCTGGCGCAGGATGCGGGCATGCTGGCGATGGGCACCGGCGACGGCGTGGCCGCGCTGTACCGCGTGCTGGCCACGGGGCAGGACCAGATGGTGGTGATGCAGGGCGATGCCGGCAAGATGCGCAACAGCTGGCAGGCGCCGGCAGCCGCAGCCGTCGCGGCCAGCACGCCGCCGCTGCCCGTGGCGGCCGATGCCCAGCTGGCGGAAAGGGCGGCGCAGTATTTCCTGAAACTGCTCTCCGGCATTATCAAGCTGTCCGTTGACCGCATCGACGTCAGCGCACCGCTGGAAAAATATGGCATCGATTCCATCATGGCCATGGGACTGGTCAGCCAGCTTGAAAAAGTCTTTGGCAATCTGTCGAAAACCCTGGTCTTCGAACACCATACGGCACAGGACCTGATCGATTATTTCATCGCCACCTATCCGCAGCGTCTGCAGGAAGTGCTGGGCGTCAAGCCGCTGCTGGCGGTGCCGGCCGCACCGGCCGCACCGGCGGCAATGCCGCCAGCCAACACGCAGGCTGCCTCCGCCGCCGCGCCGCGGCAACGCCGCTATGCGGCGGCAGCGGGCGGTCCTGCGCCCGCGCCCGCGCCTGCCAGTGCGCTGGCGCGCCAGGATATCGCCATCGTCGGCCTGGCCGGACGCTATCCGCAAGCGGACAATGTGCAGGCGTTCTGGGATAACCTCAAGGACGGCAAGGACTGCATCAGCGAGGTTCCTGCCGGGCGCTGGGACCACAGCCTGTATTTCGATGCCAACCGCGACATGCCGGGCATGACCTACAGCAAGTGGGGCGGCTTCATCGACGGCGTCGATGAATTCGACCCGCTATTCTTTAATATCCCGCCGCTGCATGCGCAATTTACCGATCCGCAGGAGCGCCTGTTCCTGCAATGTGCGTATGCGACCCTGGAAGACGCCGGCTACACGCGCGCCGCGCTGGCCAGCCAGGCCAATGGCAACGTGGGCGTTTTCGTCGGCGTGATGTATGAGGAATACCAGCTGTTCGGCGCGGCGGCGCATGCGCGCGGCCGCCACGTGGCGGTCTCGTCGAACCCGTCCTCCGTCGCCAACCGGGTATCGTATTTCTGCAATTTCAATGGTCCCAGCATGGCCGTCAATACCATGTGCTCGTCGTCGCTGACGGCGATCCACCTGGCT
The DNA here is from genome assembly GCF_978021625.1 of Janthinobacterium foliorum. Lineage (NCBI taxonomy): Bacteria > Pseudomonadati > Pseudomonadota > Betaproteobacteria > Burkholderiales > Oxalobacteraceae > Janthinobacterium > Janthinobacterium foliorum. Next base: position 2,742 of record NZ_CDXDQE010000034.1, read on the forward strand.
TGCCAGAGCTTGCACGAAGGCGAGTGCGAGCTGGCACTGGCAGGCGGCGTGAACGTATCGGTGCATCCGAATAAATACCTGATGCTGGCACAGGGGCGTTTCGTCTCCAGCAAGGGCCAGTGCGAGAGCTTCGGCGAGGGCGGCGATGGCTACGTGCCGGCCGAAGGCGTGGGCGCGGTGCTGCTCAAGCCCCTGGCGAAGGCCATCGCCGATGGCGACCATATCTATGGCGTCATCAAGGGCTCGGCGCTCAATCACGGCGGCAAGACCAATGGCTACACGGTGCCCAGCCCGGCAGGGCAGGGCAAGGTGGTCGCGCGCGCCTTGCGTCGTGCGGGCATCGATGCGCGCGATATCAGCTACGTCGAGGCGCATGGCACGGGCACCTCGCTGGGTGATCCGATCGAGATCGCGGGCCTGAGCCGCGCTTTCCGCGAGCAGACGCCCGACCGGCAGTTCTGCGCCATCGGCTCGGTCAAGTCGAATATCGGCCATTGCGAGAGCGCCGCCGGCATTGCGGCCCTGACCAAGGTGCTGCTGCAGATGCGCCACGGCCAGCTGGCGCCGTCGCTGCATTCGTCCGTGCTCAATCCGCACATCGACTTTGCCGCCAGTCCCTTCGTGGTGCAGCAGGAACTGGGGGAATGGAAACGGCCGCTGCGCATGCGCGATGGCACGCCGCACGAGGTGCCGCGCATCGCCGGCATTTCCTCATTTGGCGCCGGCGGCGCGAACGCCCACCTCATCATCGAGGAGTATGCCGCCACCGGCAGCGCCGGCGCCGGGAACCGTCCGCCCGCCCTGATCGTGCTGTCAGCGCGCACCGGGCAGGCGCTGGCGCTACAGGTGCGGCAGCTGGTCCGGGCTCTCGAGCTGCAGAGCTGGACGGATGCGGACCTGGCCGATATCGCCTACACCCTGCAAGTCGGACGCGAGGCGATGGATGAAAGGCTAGCCCTGCAAGCCGATTCGCTGCAGGCGCTGCGCGGCCAGCTTGGCGACTGGCTGCGCGGCGCCGAGCCCGGCGCGGCCGTCTACCGGGGCCAGGCGCGGGGCGAAAAAAGCGTCGCCGGCGTGTTTTCCGCGGATGAAGACATGGGCGCCATCGTCGATGCCTGGATTGCCAAGGGCAAGTATGAAAAACTCCTCGGTCTCTGGGTCCAGGGCTTCAGCTTCGACTGGCTGAAGCTGTATGGCCAGGCCACGCCGCGCCGTATCAGCCTGCCGACCTATCCGTTCGCCAAGGAGCGCTACTGGGTACCGGCGGCGCCCGCCGCGCTGGCCGTGGCGGCCGAAGCCGCGCCGGCAGCGGCGGCAGGCGCGCGCC
>NZ_CDXDQE010000035.1:0-3913 GCF_978021625.1 Janthinobacterium foliorum
ACACACCAACCGCATCCTATGTAGACATCAAGGGCAATGCGCCTGCCATGTACATCGACGTTATTGCCATTGGTTACTAAAAAATGAACATTCGCTATTCCAAATCCACGGGCAACTTTTATCCGTACACAGAAGATTACGCCACCCTACCCGACGACATTACTGATGTCGATTACGCTGATTTTGAACGCGCGATGGCACGGCAACCGGGACAAACCTTCGCATTCAAGCGGGGGAAACTTGTCATCTCAGATGCTCCACCTGTCGCCTTCGCCACCTTGGCGGAACACTATATGGACAAGGTACGCCTGTCCCGTGACGCCGTATTGAATCGCCTGGCGGGCATCGGCTTTGCCGCACTGGCTAGCACCGACATGGCGACCGTGCAAGCGATCAGCACGGCGCGTACCGACTTGCTCAATATCACCGCCTGCACGGCGGTGTGCGCTGCCGAGGATATGCCAGCGCTGCAAGCAGCCGTCGAACGTGAATACAACCGCATCGCCGGCATGTTGCCGGATGAGGCGCGCCGCGCCTTCGCCGAAGCCGGCGCAGCCTTGCCAGCGGTCTTGTCCGCCAACACCAGCCAGTAATCCCTATTTTTACCTCACATCAGGAGAGCCAACCATGCCCACCGACTACCACCATGGCGTGCGCGTCATCGAAATTAACGAGGGTTCGCGCCCTATCCGCACCGTCTCCACCGCCGTGCTCGGCCTGATCGCCACGGCCGAGGATGCCGACGCGGCCGCCTTCCCGCTGAATAAACCCGTGCTCGTCACCAACGTTCTGGCCGCCATGGGCAAGGCCGGCAAGAGCGGTACCTTGTACCGCGCGCTGGAAGCCATCGCCGCGCAGACCAAACCGCTGTGCGTCGTCGTGCGCGTGGCCGAAGGCGAGACGGAAGCGGAAACCACCAGCAACGTGGTGGGCGGCGTCTCGCCAGACGGCCAGTACCTGGGCGTGAAAGCCTTGCTGGCCGCGCAAAGCAAGCTGGGCGTGAAACCGCGCATCCTGGGCGCGCCAGGCCTGGACACGCAAACCGTGGCCAACGCCCTGGCCAGCGTGGCGCAGCAACTGCGCGCTTTTGCCTACGCATCGGCCTACGGTTGCGCCAACGCCACGGAAGCCATCACTTACCGCGGCCAGTTCGGCCAGCGCGAACTGATGCTCATCTGGCCCGACTTCGTCAGCTGGAACACCGCCATCGATGAAGAGGCCAGCATGTCCGCCGTGGCCTATGCCATGGGCCTGCGCGCCAAGATCGACGAGGAAACAGGCTGGCACAAGACGCTGTCCAACGTCGTCGTGAATGGCCCCACCGGCATCAGCAAGGACGTGTTTTTCGACTTGCAGGACCCCGCCACCGATGCCGGCGTGCTCAACGCCAAGGAAGTGACCACCCTGATTAACATGGGCGGCTATCGCTTCTGGGGTTCGCGCACCTGCGAGGCGCAAGGCGGCTTTTTCTACTACGAGAGCTACACGCGCACGGCCCAGGTGCTGGCCGACACCATCGCCGAAGCGCATTTCGCCTACGTCGATGTGCCCTTGCATCCTTCGCTGGTGCGCGACCTGCTGGAAAGCATCAATGCCAAGTTCCGCGACTTGAAACTGCAGGGCTACATCATCGACGGCCATGCCTGGTATGACGAGCAATACAACGACAAGACGGGCCTGAAAGACGGCAAGCTGGCCATCGATTACGACTACACGCCCGTGCCGCCGCTGGAAAACCTGAAATTCCAGCAACGCATCACCGACCGCTACCTGGCCGACTTCGCCTCGCGCATCGCCGCCTAGTCGTACAGGCGCCACATCACCACCCTGCCCGCGCCAGCGCGGGCGCATTGAAATACTGGAGAAATTATGGGCCTGCCCCGCAAGCTGAAAAACTTTAATCTGTTTCAAAACGGCGTGTCCTTCATGGGCATGGTGCCCGAAGTCACCTTGCCGAAACTCAGCCGCAAGATGGAGGAGTACCGCGCCGGCGGCATGAGCGGCCCCGTGTCCGTGGACTTCGGCAACGAGGCGCTGTCGCTGGAATGGAGCGGCGGCGGCCTGATCGCCGAAGCCCTGAAACAGTACGGCGCGCACACGCACGGCGCCGTGCAACTGCGCTTTGCCGGCGCTTACCAGGAGGACGATGACGGCACGGTCGCCGCCGTGGAAGTGGTTGTGCGCGGCCGCTACAAGGAAATCGACATGGGCGCGGCCAAGATGGGCGACGACACCACCCATAAATACACCATGGCCTGCAGCTATTACAAGCTGATGATCGACGGCGTCACAGTCATCGAACTGGACTTCATGAGCGGCACCGAAAACTTCGGCGGCGGCGACACGAATACGGCCATCCGCAAGGCCATCGGCCTGTAATCCCCTTTTTAAATCACACGACAACAAGGAACACAGCATGCACAACGATACCCAAAACCAAGCCGTCATCGAACTGGACGAGCCGATCAAGCGCGGCGACACCCTCATCACCTCGCTCACCGTGCGCAAGCCCAAGGCGGGCGCGCTGCGCGGCATTTCCCTGATCGAGCTTGCCAATCTGAACGTGTCGGCCCTGCAGATCGTGCTGCCGCGCATCACCGAGCCGACCCTGACGGCGCACGACGTGGCCAGCATGGACCCTGCCGACTTGCTCACCGTGGGCGCCGAGGTTGCCGGTTTTTTGGTGAGCAAAGCCGATCGCCATACGGTATCCCCGGCGAAGTAGAAGACGCCATGGCCGACATTGCCGGCGTCTTCCACTGGACGCCGGCAGCGATGGACGATTTTACGATTGATGAACTGATGGCCTGGCGCGAACGCGCCAGGCAGCGAAGCGGAGCGGAATAGATGGCTGGTCGGGATTTGAAGTTACAGGTGGTATTTGCGGCACTGGACAAGATCACCGGCCCGCTCAAGAAAGTCGTGGCCGGTTCTAGCGAGACAGCCAAGGCCTTGAGGGCGACCAGCGACCGCTTGCGCGACCTCAACGCGCAGCAGAAAAACCTGGGGAAATTCCGCGAACTGCATAGCGGTATTCGAACAACGGGGGTTGAGCTGAAAGAAGCTCAAAAAAAAGTAAAAGAGCTGGCCGCAAGCATAAAACAGACCGAGTCTCCCACACGCGCCATGACGCGTGATTTGAAGGCGGCGACAAAGGTCACACAGGCCTTGACGCTGAAAGGCCGAGAACAGAGCCAGCAATTCCGCGTCCTGCGCACCAGCCTGAAAGATGCTGGCATCGACACGCGCCAATTGGGCAAGGCGCAGGAATGGCTCAAAAACAGCATCCAGCTGACAAACGTTGAACTGGCCTCACAACAAAAGCGCCTGGCCGCCTCCGCCGCCAAGCAGCAGCGCGTCACCAACGCCACTCAGCATGCCGACAAGCTGCGCAACAAAGCTGGCAACCTGGCCATGGCCGGCGCCGGCGCCACCGCCACGGGCGCCGTGCTGGGCGCGCCCGTCGTCAAAGGGCTGAACGAGGCCAAGCACTATCAGACGGAAGTGGGCAGGGTCAACGCGCTGGGCCTGGGCGATAAAGTCTCAGCCGAGGCGGTCGCCTTTGCCCGCAACATGCAGACCTACGGCACCAGCCAGCTCGACAACCTGCAACTCATGCGCGATGGCATGAGCGCCTTTGCCGACGTGCACCACGCGGAAATGGTCGCCCCTACCCTGGCCAAGATGAAGTTTGCCAATCACGCCTTCTTTGGCGAGGAAGAAGGCGCCGACAATGAACGCAAGTTCATGGACATGCTCAAGGTCATCGAGCTGCGTGGCGGCCTAGAGAGTAAGGAAAAGTTTGAAGCCCAGGCCAACATCGTGCAACAGGTCATCACCGCCACGGGCGGGCGCGTCGGGCCGAATGAATGGCTGAACATGATTAAGACGGGTGGCATCGCGGCCAAGGGCT
>NZ_CDXDQE010000036.1:0-3838 GCF_978021625.1 Janthinobacterium foliorum
CGAGCTTCCAGGCGCAAAAGGCGGTGATGCAGGCGGCGCTGGCGCGCAGCGGCAAGCTGGCGGGGCAGATTGACCATGTCGAGGTGAACGGTTCCGGCTCGGAAGTGACGGATCTGCTGGAGCTGAAAGCGATCGAGGCGGTGTACCGGGCGGCAGAGCGCGCGCCGTGCAGCCTCGGCTCGATCAAGCCGAACATCGGCCATCCGCTGTGCGCGGAAGGCATCGCTAGTTTCATCAAGGTGGTGCTGATGCTGCACCACGGGCTGGAAGTGCCGTTCCTGTCGGGCCACCAGCCGATGCGGCATTACGACATGCAGGCTTCGCCGTTCCATTTCACGCGCAGCGCCGGCGCCTGGCGCGGCGCCGGGGTGCGCAGCGTGGCGATCAACAGCTTCGCCGACGGCGGCACCAACGTGCATGCCATCCTGGAATCGTGGCCGGCCGCCGCCGGCGACACGGCCGCACGGCGCCAGCCGCTGCAGCCGCCGGCGCTGCAGCGCATCGATGTGCGCGTGGCCGCCGGCGACGCTGGCGACACTGGCGTCAGCAGCGGCACCAGCGGCTTCTGGGACGGGGACGGCGCGGCGGAAACGTACGCCGAGGCACCGTCTGCCCAGGCGGTCGAGGACAGTTTTTGGGGTTTGTGATCAGCACAGGACGCGTTGCCACCCATCCGGGTGCAACAGGACATACATAAAGAGGACAGATGTGAAAGCGACGTTTTCCATAAGTAGCAAACATCCGGTGATCGAGGGACATCTGGTACACGGGCGGCATCTGCTGCCTGGCCTGGCTTATATCGACATGCTGTACCAGCTGTTTCGCAAGCATGGCCATGACTACCGGCAACTTGAATTGCGCAATATGGTGATCTACGTACCCTTGCTGGTCGCGCCCGGCGGCGCAATGCAGCTGACGATCGATTGCGAAGAGTCCAGGCCCGGCAGTTGGGATATCGCGATCAGCAGCCATGTGGCCGGTGGCGCCGCAACGCGCCACGCGAAGGCGCAGATGCACCGCGTCGCCGCCGAACCGTTCGAGGATCGCCTCGACCTGCAGACCGCCAGGCAAGACGCCTTGCGCGTGCTGGACATGGAAGAGGTGTATGCGCAATGCCGCAACCGTCAATTGCAGCATTCGCCGTACATGCGGGCCGTGGGCAGCGTCCATGCCCTGCCGCACGCCGTCCTGGTGGACGCGGCGCTGGGCCGGCAGGCGGAGGAGCGCGCGTCCGGCTCCATGTTTCATCCGGTGCTGATCGATGGCAGCGCCGTTGGCGTTGCCGGGCTGCAGCCGCCGTCGCCGGATCTGCACGTGCCGCTGTTTTATGCGTCGTTCCGTGCCACCGCCCTGCTCGGTACGCGCTGCATCGCGCGCATCCTGTCCACGTCGGTCCGCCAGAGCGGCGAGCTGTTTTATTCCACTCTAGAATTTTTTGACATGTCGGGGCGCAAGGTGGCCGAATTGCGCGACTGCGCCAACAAGTTCGTACGCCACGCCGGCCTGCTCGATGCGCAGGGCGCTGGGGCGCTGGCGCCAGCGCCGCTCCTGCCGCAGGCAGCGGCCAGCGGCCAGCCCGCCGACGCCATCGAAGGATTGTTGCGGCGCCTGATCGGCGCGCGGCTGAAGCAGGCGGCGCACACGGTTGCGCTGCATGCCGGCTATTATGAAATGGGATTGGGCTCGGCCGATTTGCTGGAAGTGGTCGCCACACTGAACGGCATGGGGCAACTCAGCCTGACGCCGACCCTGCTGTTCGAATACCCGAATATCGCCGAACTGGCGGCCTACCTGGCGGCCCGGCATGCGCAGGATTTGGTGGGCGCCGCCTTGCCCGATGCCGATACCGTGGCTGCCGCCGAGCCGGCGCCGCCCTCCGTGGCGCCGGCGGCGCCGCCAGTGGCGGCGCCGGCCGTGGCGCCGGCCGGGCTGCGTGAAGACATCGCCATTATCGGGCTGGCGGGGCGCTATCCGCACGCCGCCAATGTGCAGCAGTTCTGGGAAAATCTCAAGAACGGCAAGGACTGCATCAGCGAGATTCCGGCCGAACGCTGGGATCATGGCCAGTATTTTGATCCTGACCGCAACCGCGAAGACAAGACCTATAGCAAGTGGGGCGGCTTCATCGACGGCGTCGATGAATTCGACCCGCTGTTTTTCAATATTCCGCCGCGCCATGCCGCAGCGACGGACCCGCAGGAACGGCTGTTCCTGCAATGCGCGTATGCGACCCTGGAAGACGCCGGCTACACGCGCGCCGCACTGGCCAGCCAGGCGGACGGCAACGTGGGCGTTTTTGTCGGCGTGATGTACGAGGAATACCATTTGTACGGTGCGCAGGAGCAGGCGCGCGGCAGCCACCTCACTGTCGGCGGCAATCTGGCCTCGGTGGCCAACCGCGTCTCGTACTTTTGCGACTTCAACGGTCCCAGCATGGTCGTCAACACCATGTGCTCGTCGTCGCTGACGGCATTGCAACTGGCATGCCAGAGCCTCCAGGCAGGCGCCTGCCAGCTGGCCCTGGCCGGGGGCGTGAATTTGTCGCTGCATCCGAACAAGTACCTGATGCTGGGACAGGGAAAGTTCGTCTCCAGCAAGGGCCAGTGCGAGAGCTTCGGCGAGGGCGGCGATGGCTACGTGCCGGCCGAAGGCGTGGGCGCGGTGCTGCTCAAGCCCCTGGCGAAGGCCATCGCCGATGGCGACCATATCTATGGCGTCATCAAGGCCGTGACCCTCAACCATGGCGGCAAGGCGAATGGCTATACGGTACCCAGCCCGGTTGCGCAGAGCAGGCTGATGACGCGCGCGCTGCGCGAAGCGGGCATCGATGCGCGCGCCATCAGCTACATTGAAGCGCATGGCACGGGCACCTCGCTGGGCGATCCCATCGAGATCGCGGGCCTGAGCCGCGCCTTCCGCGAGCAGACGCCCGACCGGCAGTTCTGCGCCATCGGCTCGGCCAAGTCGAACATCGGCCATTGCGAGAGCGCGGCCGGCATCGCGGGCCTGACCAAGGTGCTGCTGCAGATGCGCCACGGCCAGCTGGCGCCGTCGCTGCACTCGGCCGTGCTCAATCCGCACATCGACTTTGCCGGCAGCCCGTTCATGGTGCAGCAGGAACTGGCCGAGTGGAAGCGCCCCACCTTCCTGCGCGATGGCGTCGAGGTCGAGGGCAGCCGTATCGCCGGCGTCTCCTCCTTCGGTGCGGGCGGCTCGAATGCCTGCGTGCTGGTAGCCGAGCATGCCGCGCCGCCGCGTGCCGCCATCGCGGTGACGCAAGAACGCCCGGCCCTGATCGTGCTGTCAGCGAAGAACGAAGCTGGTTTGCGGGCACAGGCTCTGCAACTGGCTGAGGCGCTCGATACGCAGGGGCTGACAGATGCTGACCTGGCCGATATCGCCTACACCCTGCAGACAGGGCGCGAAGCGATGGAAGAGCGCCTGGCGCTCCTTGCGCTGTCGGTGGAGCAGTTGCAGCATGGTCTGCTGGCGTGGCTGGAGGGCGATGAGGAGGGCGGCCAATACTATCGGGGCCAGGTCAAGCGCGGCAGCGACGCATTGGAACTCTTGGGCAGCGACGAAGATATGGCGTGCGCGCTGGCCACGACGGTCCAGAGCTGGCTGGCAAAAGGCAAGCATGGCAAGCTGCTGGAATTGTGGGCGAGGGGGATGGCCGTGGACTGGCACCAGTTGTATGCTGGCTGGACAAGCGCCACGCCGCGCCGTATCAGCCTGCCGACCTATCCGTTCGCCAAGGAGCGCTACTGGGTACCGGCGGCGCCCGCCGCGCTGGCCGTGGCGGCCGAAGCCGCGCCGGCAGCGGCGGCAGGCGCGCGCC
>NZ_CDXDQE010000037.1:0-3439 GCF_978021625.1 Janthinobacterium foliorum
TGACCGGCATATCTTCAAGACTCTTGCCCGCCTTGGCACTGCCGGCCTTCCAGGCGGCGACCACCTTCTTGCGCTCGGCCAGCAAATGCCGGGCCCATTCCTCATACTGGAAATACTGGTTTTCCACATACAGGTAGCCGCCCGCCAGGCTGGCCTGGGTCACGGCGCGAAAATAGGTTTCCTTGATGGTCTTGTCTTGTTCCTCGGGCTGCGTCAGGACGATCTGCACGGTGGAGTCGCCCGGTTCGGCCTTGCGCAACAGCCGCGCCGGTGGGCTGCCATGGGGTAACTCGCGGCTCACGCTGGCAGTGGACGCCGCATGCGTGCGATCGCCGGCCGCGCGATCCCATGCCTTCACGAAATTGTTGTAGAGCGCAATGAGCGCACGGCCGCCGTCGATGCGGCAGGCATAATCCTGATAGGGCTTCAGCGTGGCGTATCCGCCATCTGCGGCCATGCCTTGCAAACACTCGCGCCGCTCGTTGACGCCGCCCTGTTCGCGCCGCGTATCGTCGAGCAGATGGGCCGTCGTGTCCCAATAATCGGTCACCGAGTTCAGGCCCATCACGTAACCGACGGCCTTCGCCCCTTCTTCGTGGTCGAAATCGATCAGGACCGGTTTCTGGTGATGCGTGCCCAGATATTGCATGCCGGGCTTTTCGATTTCCCCCATCGTCAAGCCGTGCGGCCGGTTGATTTCGGTCGCGATACTCTTGCTGATTGCCGTGCTGTCACCGTGCCGCAAGCGTATCTCCAGGCCGCCAAACTGGCCCTTGAACGCGGCCGCATACCAGCTGTGACAATATTCTTCACGCGCCATTGTCGGAATATCCTCGGGCCGGACGTACTCGCCCCAATAACCGTGGCCTGCAACCGGTTTCTTTTTTCTGACCGCCTCCTGCAACATCGCCAGGCTGGCTTTTGCGCTGATATCGTCAGCGCGCTGTCCACCGATTTTCCATGGCGAAGTGCCGTGTGTATGGCCCGGCATATTGTGCACCATCGGTGAACCGATCCGGTCATGCCAGATCAGCAGGCGCACCCTGACGTGACGCCGTGCGGCGGCGATCAGCAAGTCGCCAAACGTGTCGCCGCGCGGCCAGGTGGCGCTGTTGCCACGCACCAGTTCCATGCCCGGATCGAAACCCCAGCAGCACAGGTCGATGGACTTTTCCGCCCTGGCGATTTCGCCGGCGATGTCGGCGAACCCTTCCTGTCCGCAAATGAACAGCGTCAGCTTGTTGTTATGCGTAATCGGGTGGCTGGCCTTGCCTTTCAGGTTGCGGCTTTCCAGCAGCCACTGAAGCGAACTGGTCGCGCTGCGGCCGACCTCGTCGATGTGCGTGGTTTCGATGCGGCTGGTCGGTTCCGGCATGGCGCTCTCCCGTCAGTGTCGTGAATCATTGCATCCAGCGGCCATCGGCGGTGTCGTCGAACGCGCGTACACCGCGGTTCGACAGCGACTGTTCGCCGTCCGCCGCTGCGCCGGCATCGAAGCACGCGCTGGCCTGCAAGGCAAACTCCTCGCCATTGCCAAGGAGGACGCGGCCGTGCGCGAAGCCGGCGGTTAGACGAGATCTGCAATGGACGCATCCATTAGATGCCACGTCACCTCGTCGTCGGGCAAATCGAGCAGCCAGTCGCGGCGCGGTCGCGGGAACGGCGCGCCCTGGGTCAGCCAGGCCTGGCGCCAGTACTGGTTGACGTTCGCCTGCAGCGGATGGTCGGCCGCTAGCCACGGTTGCCAGACGCCGCTGACGGGACAGGCTTGTGCGCAAGGGCAGCTCAACCATGGCTCGGGTCGCGCCACCTCGCGCAGCAAGCCGCGCGCGGCGCGCGGCTCCACCGCGCCATGGTTGTGCCGTATCGTCAGGCACCGTTCCCACGTCACGCCGCCATAGCGCCTCTGGCCGGTGGCATCCGCCACATCGAAGTGGCGGAACGCTACGCCTGCGTGCACCAGTCGGGCCGGCTGGGTCAAGCCCTGCCCTGGGGCCGGTTGCCAGTAGGCCGAAAATGGCGCGCTCGCCGCGTCGCTGTGCAAGCCGGTGGGCCGCAGCGCATACTCGGCGACCAGGAAATATGGTTCTTGCAACAGCGAGGCGGCACTTGGCTTCGGGATGGCGGGCGGCGGGCTGACGCCCATGGCCGCGTCAAGCAGGCTCTTTCGTTGACCATCCCAAGGCGGCAGATCAGCTGGTGGCAATGGCAAGATTTTATCAAGGTTGGGAAAGCGGCGATTGGGGTTAAAGCCGAGGGCATCCCCTAACAATCCATATCGTACGCCACGAGCCTTATCGATGTACGGAGTAAACATATTAGCTAAATCAAAGGGGTGGTCAAATTCTATTTGCAATGCGTTAGCGCAATTTTCACAACCAAATTTGACCCCCTCATGCAATACCTTTAGAGCACGCGCCTTTGTCTCTGGAGTACTGTCTCCATTTGCGGCGCCATCCGATGATCTTAATACCAGATACAAATAATGCAAATCAAACGCAGCCTGTCCATACCCTTGTGCAAGCGCGCACTCGAGCATTTTGGTCGCTACAGGAATGTTTCCCCACATATCAATACCTGGGTGATCCTCTCCAGCTGTCAATTTTTCGCCAAGAAAACCCAGCGCTTGAGGATTACCCATCTGTGCAGCCTTTTGCCAGAAGGCATAAGCACGAGTAATGTCGCCATCAACGCCGGTGCTGTTCGCATAGTATGTCCCCATCCGGTCATACGCCGCCGGTATGCCCAGCCGCATCGCCTTTTCCACCAGTTGCACCGCATCTTCATTACCATGTGAGGGATCGCGCCCTTCCACATACAGGCTGGCCAGATTGAGCATCGCCTTCCAGTGCAATCGCTCCGCCGCTTGACGCGTCAGATCGACGATTTTTTTGTAATCGCGGTCTTCGACGAAAATTTCAGGATCTTCCAGGGCGCGTGCTGCGAGAAACCAATCCTCGGCTTGCGCATCGATGGGCGGCACCTTGCTTGCCTCGTTTTCACAGATAAAATCCGCGACATGCGGATTAAAAAGCGGCAAGCTTTGGTTGCGTGGTAAGATTTCTTCTTTGTCGTTAGGCATTTTGCAGGCGATTAGAGAAATAAAGAGAAGAGCTGTCAACACTACAAATGGCTGGCGAAAAAAAACGGTATCGTTTTTATTCATAATCAACCCAGGCGTATGGTGGAACTGCGTTTGTCTTCCAATGGCAGCAAAAAACCTGTCATTTTCTTAAAAATTGCAGTTCCGGATTTGTTGAATTTTTTCTTTCGATTACTTCGCATCAAATTATTCCAATCTTTGAATGCGGTCACAATCTCCGCCTTCGTCCCGCCCCCACCGTCGACCATCCCGCCGCTATGCATGCGCCACACCCGCTTGCGCAAATCGCGGGCCACGCGATAGTCGACGGTGGCGATATTGATTTCGCTGTCGACG
>NZ_CDXDQE010000038.1:0-1908 GCF_978021625.1 Janthinobacterium foliorum
CCACATTGCCGACCACGCTGCCCACGGCGTTCTTGGCCGCGCCGGCAATGCTGCTGGTCATGCCGTCGATGCTGAGCATGTTTTTCAGATCGCCGATATCGCCCAGGCCAACCATGGCCAGCACGCCATCGTCGTCGCGCTTGAGCGCAATCGAGAACTCGACGCGGCGCGCGCCGCCGCTGCCGTCCAGGACGGTGCGGCCTTCCGTCATGCTGGTGATGCGGTAGGAGCCGAGAATGCGGCCCGTGCCCTGGACCAGAATCCACGATTTGCCAGTGTCGGCCATCATGCGCAGCGCATCGAGCGAGTACAGGGAGCCGGTCAGTTCCGGCGCCACCCAGCCCGACAGGGTAATCGTGTCGTCGCCGGGCCCCACATACTGGTGCGCGTCGCGCAAGCCCACCCGGGCCGTGCTGGCATGCTTCCATTCCGTTTGCCGCTGTAGCTCGTGATAGGCCAAGGTCGGCAGGCTGAAAACGAACATTCCTAAAATCATCATCATGGTGGTGTTTCTTTCTTAATCGTGGTCGCGCAGGGACGAGCGGATGCGTGCCGCCTTTTCGCGGTCGCGCTGTTCCATGGCCGCGTACACGGCGCGCGCGATGGCCTGGGGATCGGTGCCGGCCTGAACGTTGAAAGTGATTTCGATCTTGTCGCCCTGGATCGTCATGCCGGTGCCGAACCCGCCTTGTGCCAGCGGCGCGCGCGTGTCGAAGGCACTGGCCGGTAATGCCGTGGCCGTGCCGATGGCGATGCCGGCGCCCAATTGCGTCAGGCGCTGCGCCAGGGTAGACACCTTGGCAATCGGCGCACCCTCGCTGCGGTCCAGGCCCACGGCCAGGCCCTGCATGGTGTAGTCGCCCAGCTGGGCAAACACGCGGCTCGGGCTGTGGATGCCCAGCTTTTCCTTAAACCAGGCAATGGTGCTGGAGCCGGCATTGCTGATGGCGTCCTTGACGGCGCCCATGGAGCTGGTGATGCCGTTGACCAGGCCGCGCACGATGTTGGCGCCAAAGTCGGTGAACTTGCTCGGCAGCTCGATGCCGAACCAGCCCAGCACGCCGGCGAAGGCGCGATAGAACAGGCCCACGGGCGACCAGTTGGCGATCAGGTTATTCACGCCAACGAAGCCGCCGGCAAAAGCGGTCTGGATTTGCGACCACGCGCCGGTAAAGAAACCGCCCAGCGGCGCCAGGCCGGTGGCGATGCGCTGCACGATAGTGGCGGAAAAGTCGGTGAACTTGGCCGGCAGCGCAATGCCAAACCAGCCCAGCACGCCAGCGAAGGCACGATAGAACAAACCGACTGGCGACCAGTTGGCAATCAGGTTGCTGACGCCTTTGATACCGCCGGCAAAGGCCGTTTTGACGTGCGACCAGATGCCATTGAAAAACGCCTTGATCGGTTCCCAGTATTTGTAGATGAGGTATGCGGCGCCAGCGATGGCGGCAATGGCCATGATGATCCAGCCAACCGGCGTCGTCAGCAGCGCGGTACCCAAGCCCAGCACGGCGCGGCCCGCCCACATAAAGGCGCCGCCCAGCCCACGCAGGATGGGCGTGAGCACGCCGCCCGTTACGCCCATCTTGGCGAACATGACGTGCAGCATGGCATACGGGCCGATCAGGGCGGCAATGCCCAACATCAGCGGGCCGAGCACCAGCAGCAGAGCGGCCAGCACGCCAAAGACGGTAATCATGACCTTGGCCACGGTCGGGTTGCGTTCCATGAAGCCATTCAGACGCTGCACGGCGCTGATGGCCAGTTCCAGCCCTTGCGCATACAGCGGCAGGATTTTCTCGCCCATGGTGAGCTTGAGATTGGCCAGCTTCGACTGCGCCTCCAGTTCCTTGCCGGCGGCCGAGTCGCGGCCCAGCTTGTCCAGCTGGCCGATATTGGCGGCGCCCC
>NZ_CDXDQE010000039.1:0-1642 GCF_978021625.1 Janthinobacterium foliorum
CGGAATTCAAGGGGATGGGACGAGTGCACTTGTGCACGAAGCAATCGGAAGTGGTTCCAAGAAAAGCCTCTAAGCTTCAGTCATACGAGACCGTACCGCAAACCGACACAGGTGGGCGAGATGAGTATTCTAAGGCGCTTGAGAGAACTCGGGAGAAGGAACTCGGCAAATTGGTACCGTAACTTCGGGAAAAGGTACGCCCCGGTAGCTTGATTGGTTTACTCCATGAGGGTGAAAGGGTTGCAATAAACTGGTGGCTGCGACTGTTTAATAAAAACACAGCACTCTGCAAACACGAAAGTGGACGTATAGGGTGTGACGCCTGCCCGGTGCTGGAAGATTAAATGATGGGGTGCAAGCTCTTGATTGAAGTCCCAGTAAACGGCGGCCGTAACTATAACGGTCCTAAGGTAGCGAAATTCCTTGTCGGGTAAGTTCCGACCTGCACGAATGGCGTAACGATGGCCACACTGTCTCCTCCCGAGACTCAGCGAAGTTGAAATGTTTGTGATGATGCAATCTACCCGCGGCTAGACGGAAAGACCCCATGAACCTTTACTGTAGCTTTGCATTGGACTTTGAACCAATCTGTGTAGGATAGGTGGGAGGCTTTGAAGCGGGGACGCTAGTTCTCGTGGAGCCAACCTTGAAATACCACCCTGGTTTGTTTGAGGTTCTAACCTTGGTCCGTTATCCGGATCGGGGACAGTGCATGGTAGGCAGTTTGACTGGGGCGGTCTCCTCCTAAAGTGTAACGGAGGAGTTCGAAGGTACGCTAGATACGGTCGGACATCGTGTTGATAGTGCAATGGCATAAGCGTGCTTAACTGCGAGACTGACAAGTCGAGCAGGTACGAAAGTAGGACATAGTGATCCGGTGGTTCTGTATGGAAGGGCCATCGCTCAACGGATAAAAGGTACTCTGGGGATAACAGGCTGATTCCTCCCAAGAGTTCATATCGACGGGGGAGTTTGGCACCTCGATGTCGGCTCATCACATCCTGGGGCTGTAGCCGGTCCCAAGGGTATGGCTGTTCGCCATTTAAAGTGGTACGTGAGCTGGGTTTAAAACGTCGTGAGACAGTTTGGTCCCTATCTGCCGTGGGCGTTGGAAATTTGAAGGGGGCTGCTCCTAGTACGAGAGGACCGGAGTGGACGAACCTCTGGTGTACCGGTTGTCACGCCAGTGGCATTGCCGGGTAGCTAAGTTCGGAAGAGATAACCGCTGAAAGCATCTAAGCGGGAAACTTGCCTTGAGATGAGATTTCCCAGAGCCTTGAGCTCTTTGAAGGGTCGTTCGAGACCAGGACGTTGATAGGCTGGGTGTGGAAGTGCAGTAATGCATTAAGCTAACCAGTACTAATTGCCCGTACGGCTTGTCCCTATAACCTTAGCAGGTACAGAGGATAAGACGGTACAACGTTGCGTGTGTGTTGATACCATTCATTACCCCAATCTTTGCTTCTTCCAGATTCATGGCCTTGTCGTCCTACAGGAGACAAGCGCCAGTACAAGTTATGCCTGATGACCATAGCAAGTTGGTCCCACCCCTTCCCATCCCGAACAGGACCGTGAAACAACTTTGCGCCGATGATAGTGCTGCAACCAGTGTGAAAGTAGGTTATCGTCAGGCTTGTTATTC
>NZ_CDXDQE010000040.1:0-1469 GCF_978021625.1 Janthinobacterium foliorum
CGGCCGTGGCGCGGGTGCTGGAACCGAAGGTGGCGGGACTGGACGTGCTGCTCGCGTGCCTGGCGCAGGATGCGCCGCGCTTTTGCGTGCTGTTCTCGTCGGTCTCGGCGCTGCTGCCGGCGCTGGCGGCGGGGCAGAGCGACTATGCGATGGCCAACGCCTACATGGATTACGTGGCCGAAGCGCAGCAGGCGGGCTTCGCGCTGCAGAGCATCCAGTGGCCCAGCTGGAAAGAGACGGGCTTTGGCGAGATTGGCAGCGCGGCGTATGCGCGCAGCGGCCTGCTGTCGCATACGGATGCGGAAGGCCTGGCACTGCTCGACCATGTGCTGCGCGGCGGACAGGATAGCGTGGTGCTGCCGGCGGTCGTCAATCCGCAGGCGTGGCAGCCGCGGACGCTGCTGCGGCACCAGCGGGCCGCCGCTCCCGTTCCTGTCCCGGCGGCACCGGCCGGCCCGGCGCGCGCGACGGCGGCGCAGGCGCCGCTGCTGGAGCAGGTGCAGGCCTGGCTGATCGTGCTGCTGGCCGAGACGCTGAAGATGGATGCGGCGCTGATCGATGCAGACAATACCTTCCTCGAGTACGGCGCCGATTCGGTGCTGCTGCTGCAGCTGGTGCGGCAAGTGGCGCAGCGCGCCGGCAGCGAACTCGATCCCTCGATCCTGTTCGAGTATCCGACGATTGCCAGTTTCGCCAAGTGGCTGTGCGGCCGGCACGGCGAAGCGCTGACGGGCGCCTTGCTCGCCGCCGCCGTTCCAGCCGCGCCCGTGCTGGCAGCGCCGGCGCCGCCAGCGCTGTCGCCGCTTGTCGTGCCGTCAATGCCTGCGCCGCGGCAGACTGGAACGGCGCCGGGCGACATCGCCGTGGTCGGGCTGTCCTGCCGTTTTCCTGGCGCGGACAATCTGGAGCAGTACTGGCGCCTGCTGGTGGAGGGACGCTCGGCGATCGCCCCCGTGCCGAAAGAGCGCTGGGGCTATGAGAGCGCGTATTACGCCGGCCTGCTGGCGCGCGTGAGCCATTTCGATCCGGCGTTCTTCCTGATGTCCGAAGCCGATGTCAGGGCGATGGATCAGCAGGCGCTGCTGGTGCTGGAAGAGACCTTGAATCTGTGGTGCCATGCCGGCTACAGCCTGCAGGAAATCAAAGGCCAGCCGATTGGCGTCTATCTTGGCGGACGCAGCCAGCATCGCCCGGATGACCAGGCATTCAGCAAGGCGACCAATCCCGTGATGGCGGTAGGCCAGAACTACCTGGCGGCGAACGTTTCGCAGTTCTTTGACTTGCAAGGTCCCAGCCTGGTGCTCGACAGCGCCTGTTCGTCGGCCCTGGTGGGCATGAACATGGCCATCCAGGCACTGCGCGCGGGCGATATCACCTCGGCCGTGGTGGGCGGCGTCAGCCTGCTCAATACGGACGGTCCGCTGCAGGTGTTCGAACAGCGCGACATTCTGAGCCGCGAATTCCATATT
>NZ_CDXDQE010000041.1:0-1235 GCF_978021625.1 Janthinobacterium foliorum
TGTAGTGGTCAACCCATCCCGGACACTACGTTAAGTTTTTCTTCGGTGACGGCCGGAGCCAATCCCTCATTGAACTGATGTGGCCGTATCCAGTTATACCGGTGCATCAGGTAGTGGCTAATATCCCGTTGTGCTTCCTGTGCCGTCATGTAACCAGTTGACGGCAGCCATTCAGTTTTGAAGCTGCGGAACAGCCGTTCCATCGGAGAGTTATCCCAACAATTTCCCCGACGGCTCATGCTCTGTCGTATCCGATAGCGCCACAAGCGCTGACGGAATTTTCGACTGGAGTACTGGCTACCTTGATCCGAATGAAACAGCAGCCCCTGCGGTCGACCTCGCTGCTCGTAAGCCATTTCCAGCGCTTGCACAACAAGGTCGGCATCGGGGCGTAGCGAGAATGCCCAGCCCACCGCTCGGCGAGCAAATAAGTCCAATACCACAGCCAGGTAATACCATCGGCCTTGCGCCCAGACATAGGTGATGTCCCCGCACCAGACCTGATTTGGCGCCGCCACTGTGAATTCACGATTGAGGTGGTTCGGAATATCGACCCGTTCCACCGTAGCCTGCTTATAGGCATGGCTGCCAGGTTGTTTGCAGACCAGCCCCAACTCTTCCATCAAACGACTGACTTTGAAGCGGCCAATTGCCGTGCCTTCCTCGCGCATCATGCCCATAATGCTGCGGCTTCCCGCCGAACTGCGACTCTCGACGAACAGCTCGTGCACGCGGCTACGCAATGCCATGCGCTCAACATCAATGTGCCGGGCGCGCTCCCGATGCGCATACAGGCATGACCGCGCTACATCGAACACCGCGCAGATCAACTCGATTGATTCGTCACCACAAATCTGATCGATTACCTCGTACGTTCTATCCCTTCCGACATCAAGAGCGCGGTAGCCTTTTTTAAAATGGACTTCTCCCGCTCGAGACGCTCAATGCGTGCTTCGAGTTCCTGTATTCGCTGCTGATCAGGCGTCATTGCCTTACTCTGTGGCGTGATGCCTTGCCGCTCTAACTGAAGCTGCTGCACCCAGCGGCGCAGCACTGATTCGCCTATGCCGACCGACCGGCTTGCCTCCATGTGGCTGTATCCTTGATCCAGCACCAAGCATGCTGCCTGCTGTTTGAACTCAGGGGAAAACGTACGTCTTTGCTTGCTCATCAAACACCTCTCCATGGCGAGCATTCTCGCCTAAATTGGTGTCCAGGTACATTAAACCACTACA
>NZ_CDXDQE010000042.1:0-1204 GCF_978021625.1 Janthinobacterium foliorum
AATATGGAATTCGCGGCTCAGAATGTCGCGCTGTTCGAACACCTGCAGCGGACCGTCCGTATTGAGCAGGCTGACGCCGCCCACCACGGCCGAGGTGATATCGCCCGCGCGCAGTGCCTGGATGGCCGTGTTCATGCCCACCAGGGCCGACGAACAGGCGCTGTCGAGCACCAGGCTGGGCCCCCGCAGGTCAAAGAACTGCGAGACGTTCGCCGCCAGGTAGTTCTGGCCGATCGTCATCACGGGATTGGTCGCCTTGCTGAACGCTTCGTCACTCGCCCGGTGCTGGCTGCGCGCGCCCACATACACGCCCACGGCGCCGCCTTTGATTTCATCGAGACCGTAGCCGGCATGGCAGAACAGATTCAAAGTCTCTTCCAGCAGCAGCAAGGCCTGTGGGTCCATGGCGCGCGCATCCTCGGCAGACGTCAGGAAGAACGCCGGGTCGAAATGGCTGATGCTGGCGAGCAGTCCCGCATGGTGGCCGCTGTCGTAGCCCCAGCGTTGCGCCGGCACGGGCGCGATCGCCGAATGCCCCTCGGCCAGCAGCGTCCAGAATTGCGCCAGGTCCGGCGCGCCGGGAAAGCGGCAAGACAGTCCCACCACGGCAATATCCTGTGGCGCTGCGTGCGCCAGGGCGGCCGGCGCGGCTGCCGGCACCTGCAGCGGTGCCGGAAATGCCGCCAATGCCGCTGCGCTGGAGCCCGGCACACTTTCCGGCAGGATCTGCGGATAGGCGCCGCACAGCCACTTGGCGAAACTGGCAATGGTCGGATACTCGAACAGGATCGACGGATCGAGTTCGCTGCCGGCGCGCTGCGCCACCTGCCGCACCAGCTGCAGCAGCAGCACCGAATCGGCGCCGTACTCGAGGAAGGTATTGTCCGCATCGATCAGCGCCGCATCCATCTTCAGCGTCTCGGCCAGCAGCACGATCAGCCAGGCCTGCACCTGCTCCAGCAGCGGCGCCTGCGCCGCCGTCGCGCGCGCCGGGCCGGCCGGTGCCGCCGAGACAGGAACGGGAGCGGCGGCCCGCTGGTGCTGCAGCAGCGTCCGCGGCTGCCAGGCCTGCGGATCGACGACCGCCGGCAGCACCACGCTATCCTGTCCGCCGCGCAGCACATGGTCGAGCAGTGCCAGGCCTTCCGCATCCGTATGCGACAGCAGGCCGCTGCGCGCATACGCCGCGCTGCCAATCTCGCCA
>NZ_CDXDQE010000043.1:0-843 GCF_978021625.1 Janthinobacterium foliorum
ACTTATTCGCTTGTCCCTATAACGTTAGCCTCTGTTCACCGAAGTGAGCAAAGAGCGCTACAGGGATAAGAAAGTACAACGTTGTTGCTTGTTTGTTGATACATACAATCATTACCCATCGATTTACCTTTTACGGCAAACCGATCAATAAATAATCTTTACTTCTTCCAGATTGTTAAAGAACGAAACAGCTTTGATCGCTAAAAGATCAAACCTAAACCACAGTCTTGTTGACCGGCTTACGTTTGCACTTTCGGGTAAAACTTTGGTGGAGGATGACGGGATCGAACCGACGACCCCCTGCTTGCAAAGCAGGTGCTCTCCCAGCTGAGCTAATCCCCCTATGGGTCTTGCGTGGCTTTTACTTCTAAAAATCATCTGGCTTTGCCAGTGGTTTTTAGCTATCAACCAAACGAAAGTAGGTTTGTACTTTCGTTTGACGCTTTTACTGGTAGGGCTGGTTGGACTCGAACCAACGACCCCCGCGTTATCAACACGGTGCTCTAACCAGCTGAGCTACAGCCCCAACGCGGTGCTACTACGACTACTGTTTCTTCTTTGACTAACAGCCGATAAGTGTGAACATTTGAAGCGTGAAGCATTGCTGCTTCGTGCAAACTCTAGAAAGGAGGTGATCCAGCCGCACCTTCCGATACGGCTACCTTGTTACGACTTCACCCCAGTCACGAATCCTACCGTGGTAAGCGCCCTCCTTGCGGTTAAGCTACCTACTTCTGGTAAAACCCGCTCCCATGGTGTGACGGGCGGTGTGTACAAGACCCGGGAACGTATTCACCGCGACATGCTGATCCGCGATTACTAGCGATTCCAACTTCATGCAGT
>NZ_CDXDQE010000044.1:0-737 GCF_978021625.1 Janthinobacterium foliorum
CAAATCTTTTGCATTGCAAAAGATTTGCTCACTCAAAAAACTGACAGGCTACTTCCGAAGAAGTATCCTATTTCATTATTTCTTGTGAACATTTGATATTTTAAGTATGACGCCAATCCGAAGATCGACGCTGCACTTGCATCAAATGTCCACACTTATCGACTGTTAATTGTTAAAGAACTGTATTCGGTTACTGCTTTCGCGCTATCGACAAAGCGTTGTGTTTGTCAGCTGCGAAGAAGAAAGAGTATGAGGCATTTCGCTACATCCGTCAACCTTCTTTTTTACTACCCTCACCGTTTCCAGTGATCCCTTTGTTTCGCAAACTGCTGCGTCTCATTGGGGAGGCGAACTATAGCAAAGCTATACGCTGGCAGCAAGGTTTATTCTAAAAAAATGTGAAATAGCATTATTCCATGCCATATCACCATCAAATTAACCAGGTAACGTCATTCTGGCCACGCTGGCGCCCGCATGTAGCAGTGCATTAGCGGAGATCTTCACCGGTATTTATACCAGGTCAGCGCCGGCCAGGCAGCTGCTCCAGCGCCAATTCATGTTTTTCAGGAAGCAAGGGCAGTTTTGAGTAATCAAATTTACTCAACAAAACCAGCAGACGAAAAAAAACCCGTCAATTGCTTGACGGGTTTTTCTCTTACTGCGAATAACAAGCCTGACGATAACCTACTTTCACACTGGTTGCAGCACTATCATCGGCGCAAAGTTGTTTCACGGTC
>NZ_CDXDQE010000045.1:0-689 GCF_978021625.1 Janthinobacterium foliorum
AAAATGGCAAAAGGTAAATTCGAACGGACCAAGCCGCACGTCAACGTCGGCACCATCGGCCACGTCGACCACGGTAAAACCACGCTGACCGCTGCAATCGCAACGGTTCTGTCGAAGAAATTCGGCGGCGAAGCTAAAGCATACGACCAGATCGATGCAGCTCCAGAAGAAAAAGCGCGCGGTATCACGATTAACACCGCCCACGTCGAGTACGAAACGGAAACCCGTCACTACGCTCACGTTGACTGCCCAGGCCACGCCGACTACATCAAGAACATGATTACCGGTGCCGCGCAGATGGACGGCGCGATCCTGGTGTGCTCCGCAGCTGACGGCCCAATGCCACAGACCCGCGAACACATCCTGCTGGCCCGCCAAGTTGGCGTTCCATACATCATCGTGTTCCTGAACAAGTGCGACCTGGTCGACGACGCAGAGCTGCTGGAACTGGTTGAAATGGAAGTGCGCGAGCTGTTGTCGAAGTACGAATTCCCAGGCGACGACCTGCCAATCATCAAAGGTTCGGCACGTATGGCGCTGGAAGGCAAAGAAGGCGAAATGGGCGTTGACGCAGTGCTGCGTCTGGCCGATGCGCTGGATGCTTACATCCCAACGCCAGAGCGCGCTGTTGACGGTGCGTTCCTGATGCCAGTGGAAGACGTGTTCTCGATCTCGGGTCGCGGTACCGT
>NZ_CDXDQE010000046.1:0-677 GCF_978021625.1 Janthinobacterium foliorum
GATCAGTACAGCACGACGGAACGGATCGACTCGCCGCTCTTCATCAGGTCGAAGCCTTCATTGATGCGCTCCAGCGGCAAGCGGTGCGTGATCAGGTCATCGATGTTGAGCTTGCCTTCCATGTACCAGTCGACGATCTTCGGCACGTCCGTGCGTCCGCGCGCGCCGCCGAAGGCCGAACCGCGCCATTCGCGTCCCGTCACCAGCTGGAACGGCCGCGTGGAAATTTCCTGCCCCGCCGCCGCCACGCCGATGATGAAGGACTTGCCCCAGCCTTTATGGGTGCACTCGAGCGCCTGGCGCATCAGGCTGGTGTTGCCGACGCACTCGAAGGAATAGTCGGCGCCGCCGTCCGTCAGCTGCACGATGGCATCGACGACGTTTTCCACTTCGTTCGGATTGATGAAATGCGTCATGCCGAACTTGCGCGCGATGGCCTGGCGCGCCGGGTTGATGTCGATGCCGATGATTTTGTCGGCGCCCACCATCTTCGCCGCCTGGATCACGTTCAGGCCGATGCCGCCCAGCCCGAACACGGCCACGTTGGCGCCCGCCTCGACCTTGGCCGAGAACAGCACGGCGCCCACGCCCGTCGTCACGCCGCAGCCGATGTAGCAGACCTTGTCGAACGGCGCGTCTTCGCGGATCTTCGCCAGGGCGATTTCCGGCACCACGAT
>NZ_CDXDQE010000048.1:0-666 GCF_978021625.1 Janthinobacterium foliorum
CACAATCTCCGCCTTCGTCCCGCCCCCACCGTCGACCATCCCGCCGCTATGCATGCGCCACACCCGCTTGCGCAAATCGCGGGCCACGCGATAGTCGACGGTGGCGATATTGATTTCGCTGTCGACGGCCATGCTGCGCTGGTTCAGGTTGGCGCTGCCCAAGGTCATGAACACGTCGTCGACCAGCATCAATTTGGAATGGATGTAGATTTCACGGTAGCGCCAGCGGTCGTTGTCGAACGCGCTGACATTGAGCATGGCCACCGAGACCTTCAGCCCGAATTCGCTCTCGAGCGTCATCACGCCGGGTTTGTTGATGCCGTTGGAATGCCGCACCACGTCGGGCAACTGGACTGCCACCTCGGCGGTAATGCCGAATCCTGCCCTGACAAGCCGCGTTTTCGGCGCCTTGTTGTAGTCGTCGATCATCTCGTTTTGCCCCGTCATGCCAGCGTGCTGTCCCAGCGCCGCCAGCATGTCGTGGGTGCGCGGCACCATCTGCGCCCGTTCTGGCACCGGAATGACGATGAACACGTGCATGACCGGCATATCTTCAAGACTCTTGCCCGCCTTGGCACTGCCGGCCTTCCAGGCGGCGACCACCTTCTTGCGCTCGGCCAGCAAATGCCGGGCCCATTCCTCATACTGGAAATACTGGTTTTCCAC
>NZ_CDXDQE010000049.1:0-653 GCF_978021625.1 Janthinobacterium foliorum
GGACCCGGCCGTCGCCCCCAGCTATCAGTACGCGAAGATGGGCCACGATTACCTGGCGCAATTGGTCGACGCCATCCCGCGCTTGAAACGGGAGGCGGCATGAGCCCGCTGCTGGTGAAGGCGAACAGGGCGGGCGGCAAGATCGTGGAAGTGACGCCCGCGTCCGCCGGCTGGACGCACGTGGGTTTTGCCGCGCACCGTCTGCAGGCCGGCGAGCAGGTCACGCTGCAGACGGGCAGCCGCGAGCTGTGCATCGTCGTGCTGACGGGCACGGTCACGGTGCAGGCCGGCGAAGAGACGTGGCGCGAGATCGGCAATCGCCAGAGCGTGTTTGCAGACATCTCGCCCTACGCCGTGTATGTGCCGCTGGAAACAGCGGTCAGCATCACGGCGCAGAGCGCTGCCGAGGTGGCCCTGTGCAGCGCGCCGGCCACCACGCGCCGTGCGGCGCGCCTGATCGACCCGCAGTCGATGACGCGCTCCGTGCGCGGCAAGGGCGCCAACACGCGTTATGTGTGCGACATCTTGCCGCAGACGGCCGAGGCCGATGGCTTGCTGGTGGTGGAAGTGGTGACGCCGTCCGGCCACTCGTCCAGCTATCCGCCGCACAAGCACGACAGCGACAATATCCCGACCGAAAGTTCGCTGGAAGA
>NZ_CDXDQE010000050.1:0-616 GCF_978021625.1 Janthinobacterium foliorum
TGATGGTTCTGTATGGCTCGGTCAGCACTCAGCATTTAACACAATAGCAGCTTGTGAACGTTTAGAAGTAAAACACGGCTTAACTATTACACAAAGTCTTAAAGGACAAAAATCAGACGTATCAGCACCAACCAAGAACGAGATCGAGCAAGCCTTGAGGACAGGTGAGAAACCAGCCCGTATCGTGCTACAGAACGCATTGCAGGCTGCTATGGTAGGAAAACCAGATCTGCAGACGTTTATAGACAGAGTGCAGGCCGTAGGCATTGAACCGAGGTTCAATGTTGCCAGCACTGGCAACGTGGCGGGGGTTTCATTCAGTGTTGGAGATGTGGCATTCAAGGGATCTCAGTTGGGTAAAAAATACAGTTGGAACACTATAAAAAACAAGGTGATATATGACAAAAATAGAGATGATGAACTCGTTAGGAGCTTCTCAGCAAGAAAAGATGATGAACCAAATAGTATTAGACGATCACTTGCTGAACCAAATATCAATGACAGTGGAGCCGTTGACAGAATCGATGATGATATTATCCGAATCAGTCAGCACAGCATTAAATCAGACACAACAGACACTTACGAGAGTAAACAACTCGTTAGAAGCAACAACCAC
>NZ_CDXDQE010000051.1:0-605 GCF_978021625.1 Janthinobacterium foliorum
GTGGGTTCGGACCTCCAGGGCGTGTTACCGCACCTTCATCCTGGCCATGAGTAGATCACTTGGTTTCGGGTCTACACCCAGCGACTGATCGCCCTATTCGGACTCGATTTCTCTACGGCTTCCCTATTCGGTTAACCTTGCCACTGAATGTAAGTCGCTGACCCATTATACAAAAGGTACGCAGTCACGGAACAAGTCCGCTCCTACTGTTTGTATGCACACGGTTTCAGGATCTATTTCACTCCCCTTCCGGGGTTCTTTTCGCCTTTCCCTCACGGTACTGGTTCACTATCGGTCGATTACGAGTATTTAGCCTTGGAGGATGGTCCCCCCATATTCAGACAGGATGTCACGTGTCCCGCCCTACTTGTCGTACGCTTAGTACCACCGGTCCGATTTCACATACGGGGCTATCACCCACTATGGCTCCACTTTCCAGAGGATTCTGTTATCGGTCCGACTATCACGTACAGGCTCTTCCCATTTCGCTCGCCGCTACTTTGGGAATCTCGGTTGATTTCTTTTCCTGCAGCTACTTAGATGTTTCAGTTCGCCGCGTTCGCCTTGCATACCTATGTATTCAGTATGCAATACCCTAAAAGGGT
>NZ_CDXDQE010000052.1:0-599 GCF_978021625.1 Janthinobacterium foliorum
CCAGGCGCCGCACCCCATACTGGCGCACGGCATGCTGCGCGCACAGCATGCCGATGCCGCGCGTGCCGCCCGTCACCAGCAGCACCTGCTGCGCCTCGAAGCGCGGCAGCGGCGCCAGCCCGGCCGCCGGGGCCAGCGCCTCGCCGCGCAATAGCGCGCGGTAGCGCTGCGCGCCCCGGTAGCACACTGCCGCTTCCAGGTCGTCGGTCTGCAGTTCCGCGCAGACCTGCTCCAGCATCTCGGCCTCGCCGGCGCCCTCTTCCAGGTCCACATGGCGCGACACCAGACGGCCGTACTCGCTTTGCAGCATGCGGTACAGGCCCACGCGGCGCGCGCCGGCCAGATTCACCTGCGCCTGGCGGAAGCGCTCCAGGCCCTGCGTGACGCACAGCACCACGCCATGCTCCTGGCGCCGTGCCTCGATCCACTGCTGCAGCGGCGTGATCCATGCCAGCGCTGCCGGCGCCGCGCCGGCGCAGCCGCTCAAGTCGACCCAGGCGTCGTACTGCCGCCAGTCGCGCGGCGCATGCAGCTGCTCATCCTTGCCGCCATCGATGACGATGCTGCCGGCATGGCGCCGGGCCAGCTGCGCCGCCAGC
>NZ_CDXDQE010000053.1:0-552 GCF_978021625.1 Janthinobacterium foliorum
ATATCCGCAGCTTCGGTGACTGGCTTAGCCCCGTTACATCTTCCGCGCAGGACGACTCGATCAGTGAGCTATTACGCTTTCTTTAAATGATGGCTGCTTCTAAGCCAACATCCTGACTGTTTTAGCCTTCCCACTTCGTTTTCCACTTAGCCAATCTTTGGGACCTTAGCTGGCGGTCTGGGTTGTTTCCCTCTTGACGCCGGACGTTAGCACCCGACGTCTGTCTCCCAAGCTCGCACTCATCGGTATTCGGAGTTTGCAATGGTTTGGTAAGTCGCAATGACCCCCTAGCCATAACAGTGCTCTACCCCCGATGGTGATACTTGAGGCACTACCTAAATAGTTTTCGGAGAGAACCAGCTATTTCCAAGTTTGTTTAGCCTTTCACCCCTACCCACAGCTCATCCCCTAATTTTTCAACATTAGTGGGTTCGGACCTCCAGGGCGTGTTACCGCACCTTCATCCTGGCCATGAGTAGATCACTTGGTTTCGGGTCTACACCCAGCGACTGATCGCCCTATTCGGACTCGATTTCTCTACGGCTTCCCTAT
>NZ_CDXDQE010000054.1:0-524 GCF_978021625.1 Janthinobacterium foliorum
GCGGCCGGGCTGGCGCCGCTGCCGCGCTTCGAGGCGCAGCAGGTGCTGCTGGTGACGGGCGGCACGCGCGGCATCGGCATGCTGTGCGCGCAGCATGCCGTGCGCCAGTATGGGGTGCGGCGCCTGGTGCTGAGCGGACGCGAGGTGTTTCCGGCGCCAGCGCAGTGGGCCGCCCACCAGGCAGCGAACGGCCCGCTGGCGGCGAAGATGCGCAACATCGAGCAGCTGCGCGCGCAGGGCGTGGAGGTGGAGGTGGTGGCCTTGGCGCTGTCGGACGAGGCGGCCGTGCGGGCGTGCCTGGCCGATGTGCGCGCCAGGTTCGGTCCCATCGCCGGCGTGCTCCATGCGGCCGGACTGGGCGAATCGGACACGCCGGTCTTCGCGCGCAAGTCGCTGGCGGCCGTGGCGCGGGTGCTGGAACCGAAGGTGGCGGGACTGGACGTGCTGCTCGCGTGCCTGGCGCAGGATGCGCCGCGCTTTTGCGTGCTGTTCTCGTCGGTCTCGGCGCTGCTGCCGGCGCTGGC
>NZ_CDXDQE010000055.1:0-495 GCF_978021625.1 Janthinobacterium foliorum
GACGGGCGCCATCCTCGGCACCCGTTCGGCCGTGCGCCAGAACTTCATCTACGGCGACATTCCCGTCAACACCAACGGTACCCTGGACGTGGCTGCCACCATCATCACGGCCGAAGGTAAGGACAACGACATCTACGGCCCGAAACATAACGGCTGGCAACTGTCGGCGTTCCACCGTCAAGGCAAGGTCTTCGGCGGCGGCAACACCTTCGGCGTGCAGTACGGCGTCGGTCCCGGCGTGGGCGGCGACGGCAACGGCCAGTTCGGCGCCTCGGGCAACACGGCCT
Organism: Janthinobacterium foliorum; assembly: GCF_978021625.1. NCBI lineage: Bacteria > Pseudomonadati > Pseudomonadota > Betaproteobacteria > Burkholderiales > Oxalobacteraceae > Janthinobacterium > Janthinobacterium foliorum. Next base: position 288 of record NZ_CDXDQE010000055.1, read on the forward strand.
TCGGCTCGGACCGCAAGCGCACGCGCGTCTTCAATGACATGGCCATCCAGCCGATGGAAAACTTCGGCATGGAATTCGTCGCCCTGTGGCAAAAAGACGAGTCGAACGCCAACGGTTCCTCGACCTGGACCTCGGTCGGCGTGCGTCCCGTGTACGCGTTCACCAACAACTTCAAGCTGGTGGGCGAACTGGGCACGGACCGGGTGAC
>NZ_CDXDQE010000056.1:0-476 GCF_978021625.1 Janthinobacterium foliorum
TAACCGTAAGGAGGGCGCTTACCACGGTAGGATTCGTGACTGGGGTGAAGTCGTAACAAGGTAGCCGTATCGGAAGGTGCGGCTGGATCACCTCCTTTCTAGAGTTTGCACGAAGCAGCAATGCTTCCGCTTCAAATGTTCACACTTATCGGCTGTTAATATAAAGAACAGCATTTGGGGCTGTAGCTCAGCTGGTTAGAGCACCGTGTTGATAACGCGGGGGTCGTTGGTTCGAGTCCAACCAGCCCTACCAGTTTCTGTAGTAAATCTCAGGGGGATTAGCTCAGCTGGGAGAGCACCTGCTTTGCAAGCAGGGGGTCGTCGGTTCGATCCCGTCATCCTCCACCAAAAGTTCAAACGTAAGTTGATCACCTCGGTGATGAAATTTAGGTTTGGTCTTTTCGAGACCAAGTGCTGTATGTTCTTTAACAATCTGGAAGAAGTAAAGATTATTTATTGATCGGTTTGCCGTAAAA
>NZ_CDXDQE010000057.1:0-472 GCF_978021625.1 Janthinobacterium foliorum
AGCTTGTGCGCGTAGTACGCTTTCAGCACCAGCGCATTGGCGCCCGTCCACGTCACGCCCACGCCGGCGCCGCTCAGGGTGCGGCGGTTCTCGCCCGCGCTCCAGGCATCGCGGTTCAGCTTGACGGTACCCGTGTCGGCAAACGCCAGCACCTGCAGCTGACCCGGAAAGGCCGTGAACGCCGTCACGTTCTGGCGCAGCTCCACATTCAGCACATAGCCCTGGTCGCCGTACGCCTCGCCACCCGGGTAGGCGCGCACGCCGCCGACGCCGCCAATGCCCATCTTTTCCGACACATCGAGGTTTTTCGATGCCATCTGGCCACTGACAATGCCGAACAAGCTCGTCTCGCCGCCCAGGCTTTGCACGCGCGCCGCATTGAAACCGACTTTATTGAAGTGGCCATTGCTCTTCACCGTCAACTGGTCGATCAGCAGCGCCACCGGCGTCTGGATATCGATCTTGCCGGTGG
>NZ_CDXDQE010000058.1:0-433 GCF_978021625.1 Janthinobacterium foliorum
AGTTCACCGTCGACGAGGTGGAGCACAGCGGTGCGCCCGACACCATCACCCTGCGCGCCAGGTCGGCCAACCTGATCGACACGTTTAAGCAGCAGCAGGAACACAGCTTTCACAAGACCACCCTGGGTGCCATCATCGAGGCGATTGCCTTCCGCAACGAGCTGGCGTCGGGCGTCTCGGCGCGCCTGCGTGATACTGCCGTCGAGCACATCGACCAGACCCACGAAAGCGATGCGGCCTTCCTGCGCCGGCTGGGCAGGAAATACGACGCGATGGCCACCGTCAAGAATGACACCCTGCTATTCCTCCCCATCAACCAGAGCCGCACCGCCAGCGGCAAGGCGCTGCCCGTCATTCCCATCACGCGCGCCCTGGGCGACGGCCACCGCTACCACAGCGCCGAAAGCGACGCCTACACGGGCGTGCGTGCCTT
>NZ_CDXDQE010000059.1:0-432 GCF_978021625.1 Janthinobacterium foliorum
CCACGGGCGCTTACGCCGCCGTTTCCGAAAACGTCAAATCCGCCGGCAAGCGTTCGCTGCCGGGCAGCAGCGGGGGCGGGGCGCACTTTGCCCTGACCAGCATGGCGGCGGCATTGATGCTCGGCTACGGCTCCCTGGCCCTGGCGGGGCCGACGGGCGGCACGGTGGTGGCGGGCCAGGCGACGATCAACGGCGCGCCGGGCAATACGGTGATCCACCAGGGCAGCCAGAACGCCGTCATCAACTGGGCCAATTTTAATATCGGCCAGGGCGAGTCGGTACGCTTCAACCAGCCCAACAGCAACGCGGTGGCCCTGAACCGGGTGCTGGGCAATGACGGCACGACCATCCTGGGCAACTTGTCGGCCAATGGCAAGGTCTTCATCGTCAACCCGAATGGGGTGCTGTTCGGCCAGGGCGCCTCCGTGAATA
>NZ_CDXDQE010000060.1:0-432 GCF_978021625.1 Janthinobacterium foliorum
CCACGGGCGCTTACGCCGCCGTTTCCGAAAACGTCAAATCCGCCGGCAAGCGTTCGCTGCCGGGCAGCAGCGGGGGCGGGGCGCACTTTGCCCTGACCAGCATGGCGGCGGCATTGATGCTCGGCTATGGCTCCCTGGCCCTGGCGGGGCCGACGGGCGGCACGGTGGTGGCGGGCCAGGCGACGATCAACGGCGCACCGGGCAATACGGTGATCCACCAGGGCAGCCAGAACGCCGTCATCAACTGGGCCAATTTTAATATCGGCCAGGGCGAGTCGGTACGCTTCAACCAGCCCAACAGCAATGCGGTGGCCCTGAACCGGGTGCTGGGCAATGACGGCACGACCATCCTGGGCAACTTGTCGGCCAATGGCAAGGTCTTCATCGTCAACCCGAATGGGGTGCTGTTCGGCCAGGGCGCCTCCGTGAATA
>NZ_CDXDQE010000061.1:0-431 GCF_978021625.1 Janthinobacterium foliorum
CGCGAAGAACCACATGGTCGTCATGCCGGACGCGGATATTCCCCAGACGGTCGATGCCCTGATGGGCGCCGCCTTCGGCTCGGCGGGCGAGCGCTGCATGGCCATTTCCGTCGTCGTGGCCGTGGGCAACGTGGGCGACCAGCTGGTGCAAGCGCTGGTGCCGCGCATCGCGGCCCTGAAAATCGCGCAGGGCATGGATCTAAAAGCGGAAATGGGCCCGGTGGTGACGCAGGTGCACAAGGAGAAGATCGCCGGCTACATCGCCACGGGCGTGCAGGAGGGCGCCAAGCTGGTCAGTGATGGCCGCGGTTTCGTCCTGCCCGGCCATGAAAACGGCTTTTTCCTCGGCGGCAGCCTGTTCGACCACGTCACGCCGGAGATGACGATTTACAAAGAGGAGATTTTCGGCCCCGTGCTGTGCATCGTGCGCG
>NZ_CDXDQE010000062.1:0-428 GCF_978021625.1 Janthinobacterium foliorum
CGGTTAAGCTACCTACTTCTGGTAAAACCCGCTCCCATGGTGTGACGGGCGGTGTGTACAAGACCCGGGAACGTATTCACCGCGACATGCTGATCCGCGATTACTAGCGATTCCAACTTCATGCAGTCGAGTTGCAGACTACAATCCGGACTACGATACACTTTCTGCGATTAGCTCCCCCTCGCGGGTTGGCGGCGCTCTGTATGTACCATTGTATGACGTGTGAAGCCCTACCCATAAGGGCCATGAGGACTTGACGTCATCCCCACCTTCCTCCGGTTTGTCACCGGCAGTCTCATTAGAGTGCCCTTTCGTAGCAACTAATGACAAGGGTTGCGCTCGTTGCGGGACTTAACCCAACATCTCACGACACGAGCTGACGACAGCCATGCAGCACCTGTGTACTGGTTCTCTTTCGAGCACTCCCC
>NZ_CDXDQE010000063.1:0-413 GCF_978021625.1 Janthinobacterium foliorum
TGGCTCGCCTGCGGCATAAATCGCTGTGGCTCGGTTATGCCGACTGCCTGCTCGATTCCCGCTCGGTACGCCAGGCAGCCAGCCAATTGGGCGTGCACCGCAACACCACGTTCCGCTGGCGCCACCGCTTTTTAGCCCTGGCAAAAACGGACCGGCCGCATTGCCTGCATGGCATCGCCGAGGCCGACGAACTGTATGTGCTGGAATCGCAAAAGGGCGCGCGGCATCTGACGCGTCCGGCGCGCCGCCGGGGTGGCCATGCCCGCCAGCGTGGCATTTCCAGTGAGCAAGTCTGCATCCTTGTGGCGCGCGACCGCACGGGGCAAACCCTGGCTTTCGTCACCGGACCAGGCGCGCTGACGACGGCGCAGCTGCATGACTGCTTGTCTCCCGTCATCGACAAGGATGTCTTG
>NZ_CDXDQE010000064.1:0-411 GCF_978021625.1 Janthinobacterium foliorum
GGCCATCCAGGCACTGCGCGCGGGCGATATCACCTCGGCCGTGGTGGGCGGCGTCAGCCTGCTCAATACGGACGGTCCGCTGCAGGTGTTCGAACAGCGCGACATTCTGAGCCGCGAATTCCATATTTTCGATGCCCGCGCCAACGGCGCCGTGCTGGGCGAAGGCATCGGCATGGTGCTGTTGAAAACCCTCGAGCAGGCGCAGCGCGATGGCGACCGCATCTACGCCACCATCAAGGCCGTGGCGGTGAACAACGACGGGCGCACGGCCGGTCCCGTGGCGCCGAGCTTCCAGGCGCAAAAGGCGGTGATGCAGGCGGCGCTGGCGCGCAGCGGCAAGCTGGCGGGGCAGATTGACCATGTCGAGGTGAACGGTTCCGGCTCGGAAGTGACGGATCTGCTGGAGCTGAA
>NZ_CDXDQE010000065.1:0-405 GCF_978021625.1 Janthinobacterium foliorum
CCGTGTTTCCAGAAAGCGAACTGATCGCCACCACGGGCTTCGTGCCGGGCAGCGAGCTGACCCTGGGCGAACTGCGCGCCATGGCGTCCAACATTGCCAGCTATTACCAGAACCGCGGCTATTTCCTCGCCCAGGCTTATCTGCCCGCGCAAGATATCAAGGATGGCGTCGTCACCATCAACGTGCTGCCGGGCCAGTACGGCCAGGTGCAGCTGCGCAACCAGAGCAATCTGTCCGACGGCCTGGCCGGCAGCCTGCTGGCCGGCCTCGACGGCACCGTGATCGCCACGGCGCCGCTGGAGCGGCGCCTGCTGCTGCTGTCGGACTTGCCGGGCGTGCAGGTCAGCTCGACGCTGGCGCCGGGCGCCTCGCTGGGCGCTTCGGACCTGATCGTCGACGTGCAGC
>NZ_CDXDQE010000066.1:0-393 GCF_978021625.1 Janthinobacterium foliorum
GCAGGGCCAGCTTGCCGTCGCTGTCGTCCAGGGAAATGTCGAGCTGGTCGCTCTCGTCGCCACGGCACAGGGTCAAGGTCAGATTAATCAGCCGCGGCGAGACGATGGCCGTCAAATCCTTGTCTTCGATGCTGACCTTGAAGGCGGGAATATGCTCGCTCATTTGAACTTGTCCGCCGCGCTGCCGATGGCGCCGCTGATGCTGCCGCCAATCTTGTCTTTCATTTCGCTGACCACGCCGCCATATTTCGACGTGATGCCGCCGACCACATTGCCGACCACGCTGCCCACGGCGTTCTTGGCCGCGCCGGCAATGCTGCTGGTCATGCCGTCGATGCTGAGCATGTTTTTCAGATCGCCGATATCGCCCAGGCCAACCATGGCCAGCACGCC
>NZ_CDXDQE010000067.1:0-392 GCF_978021625.1 Janthinobacterium foliorum
GGCGTGGAAATGTTCCGCAAGCTGCTGGACCAAGGTCAAGCAGGCGACAACGTTGGTCTGCTGCTGCGCGGCACCAAGCGTGAAGACGTGCAACGTGGTCAAGTTCTGGCAAAGCCAGGCTCGATCAAGCCGCACGCCCACTTCACCGGCGAGATCTATGTTCTGTCGAAAGACGAAGGCGGCCGTCATACGCCATTCTTCAACAACTATCGTCCACAGTTCTACTTCCGCACGACGGACGTAACGGGTTCGATCGAGTTGCCAGCAGACAAAGAAATGGTCATGCCAGGCGATAACGTGTCGATCACCGTCAAGCTGATCAACCCGATCGCGATGGAAGAAGGTCTGCGCTTCGCTATCCGCGAAGGCGGCCGTACCGTCGGCGCTGGTGT
>NZ_CDXDQE010000068.1:0-392 GCF_978021625.1 Janthinobacterium foliorum
TAGCCGAGCATCAATGCCGCCGCCATGCTGGTCAGGGCAAAGTGCGCCCCGCCCCCGCTGCTGCCCGGCAGCGAACGCTTGCCGGCGGATTTGACGTTTTCGGAAACGGCGGCGTAAGCGCCCGTGGCCTGGTTCCAGATGGAGCGGTAGATGCGGTTCATGACTGTGTCCTGATTTGTGTTAACTTATTTTTTAGAAATACTTCACGGCCTGCAGCCAGAAACGTCCGGCCTTGTCCGGTTCCGACGTCGCCTTGGCATTGCCCAGCTTGTGCGCGTAGTACGCTTTCAGCACCAGCGCATTGGCGCCCGTCCACGTCACGCCCACGCCGGCGCCGCTCAGGGTGCGGCGGTTCTCGCCCGCGCTCCAGGCATCGCGGTTCAGCTTGACGG
>NZ_CDXDQE010000069.1:0-387 GCF_978021625.1 Janthinobacterium foliorum
GACACGGGCCACATCACCTTTGCCGGCGGCGACGCGCTGGCGGTGCTGAACAAGCATATCGCCCGCATCTGCCATGTGCATTGCAAGGACGTGCGGCCGAATGTCGTGAAGCTGGCGAAGAATGGCCACTGGAGTTTTTTGCAGGCCGTCATCAACGGCGCCTTCAGCGTGCCCGGCGATGGCAGCATCGATTTTCCCGCCATCCTCATGCGTTTATATCTGCACGGTTACGCGGGCTGGCTGGTGGTGGAAGCGGAGCAGGACCCGGCCGTCGCCCCCAGCTATCAGTACGCGAAGATGGGCCACGATTACCTGGCGCAATTGGTCGACGCCATCCCGCGCTTGAAACGGGAGGCGGCATGAGCCCGCTGCTGGTGAAGGCGAACA
>NZ_CDXDQE010000070.1:0-368 GCF_978021625.1 Janthinobacterium foliorum
TCCCATTTCGCTCGCCGCTACTTTGGGAATCTCGGTTGATTTCTTTTCCTGCAGCTACTTAGATGTTTCAGTTCGCCGCGTTCGCCTTGCATACCTATGTATTCAGTATGCAATACCCTAAAAGGGTGGGTTGCCCCATTCGGAAATCTGCGGATCAAAGTGTGTTTGCTCACTCCCCGCAGCTTATCGCAAGCTACTACGTCCTTCATCGCCTGTAATCGCCAAGGCATCCACCATGTGCACTTATTCGCTTGTCCCTATAACGTTAGCCTCTGTTCACCGAAGTGAGCAAAGAGCGCTACAGGGATAAGAAAGTACAACGTTGTTGCTTGTTTGTTGATACATACAATCATTACCCATCGATTTAC
>NZ_CDXDQE010000071.1:0-367 GCF_978021625.1 Janthinobacterium foliorum
CTGTCTTGCTGATCGACATAAGCAATCTTGGCCAGCAGCGGGTGTGGATCGGCTGCGGCCAGATGTTTGGCCAGTTGCTGATCGCCATAGGCGCGGGCGCTGGCGTCTTGCTGATCGACATAAGCAGCTTTGGCCAGCAATGGATGCGGATCGGCAGCGTTCAAGTGAACAGCCAGCAGCTGATAGGCATAGGTGCGAGCGTTGCTGTCTTGCTGATCGACATAAGCAATCTTGGCCAGCAGCGGGTGCGGATCGGCGGCGGCCAAGTGTTTGGCCAGTTGCGCGTCACTGTACGCGCGCACGGTAATGTCTTGGTCATCAACATACTTGCGTGTGGCCAGGATGACGGAAGGATCGATTTTCAGTT
>NZ_CDXDQE010000072.1:0-365 GCF_978021625.1 Janthinobacterium foliorum
CCAGGCGCCGCACCCCATACTGGCGCACGGCATGCTGCGCGCACAGCATGCCGATGCCGCGCGTGCCGCCCGTCACCAGCAGCACCTGCTGCGCCTCGAAGCGCGGCAGCGGCGCCAGCCCGGCCGCGGGGGCCAGCGCTTCGCCGCGCAATAGCGCGCGGTAGCGCTGCGCGCCCCGGTAGCACACTGCCGCTTCCAGGTCGTCGGTCTGCAGTTCCGCGCAGACCTGCTCCAGCAGCTCGGCCTCGCCGGCGCCCTCTTCCAGGTCCACATGGCGCGACACCAGACGGCCGTACTCGCTTTGCAGCATGCGGTACAGGCCCACGCGGCGCGCGCCGGCCAGATTCACCTGCGCCTGGCGGAAG
>NZ_CDXDQE010000073.1:0-357 GCF_978021625.1 Janthinobacterium foliorum
CGTTCGACTTGCATGTGTAAGGCATGCCGCCAGCGTTCAATCTGAGCCAGGATCAAACTCTTCAGTTTAATCTCTGTTTAATGTCATTTCTGACAGGTCGGACAGTATCACTACCATCCAAATCTTTCGCATTGCAAAAGATTTGCTCACTCAAAAAACTGACAGGCTACTTCCTAAGAAGTATCCTATTTCATTATTTCTTGTGAACATTTGATATTTTAAGTATGACGCCAATCCGAAGATCGGCGCTGCACTTGCCTCAAATGTCCACACTTATCGACTGTTAATTGTTAAAGAACTGTATTCGGTTACTGCTTTCGCGCTATCGACAAAGCGTTGTGTTTGTCAGCTGCGAAG
>NZ_CDXDQE010000074.1:0-357 GCF_978021625.1 Janthinobacterium foliorum
GCACGGGCAAGGTCTTGAACCAGGGCAGCATCAGCGCGCCGGGCGGCTACGTGGCCTTGCTGGGCGCGAACGTGTCGAACGAGGGCACGATCCAGGCGCGCCTGGGTTCGGTAGCGCTGGCGGCGGGCCGCGCCATCACTCTGGACGTGGCGGGCGACGGCTTGCTGAACGTGGCGATCAATGCAGGCGCCGTGGGCGCGCTGGTGAACAATGGCGGCCTGATCCAGGCCGATGGCGGCAGCGTGGTCCTCACGGCACAGGCGGCCGGCGACCTCCTGAAAACCGTGGTCAACAACACGGGCGTGATCGAGGCGCACACGATCGACACGCGCGGCGGCACGATCAAGCTGCTGGGCG
>NZ_CDXDQE010000075.1:0-354 GCF_978021625.1 Janthinobacterium foliorum
CCACCCTGAACATCAACGAGCTGGCCGGCATCGGCGACGTGGCCACCGTGCGCGCGTTCACCTCGGCCGATGGCTTGAACTATGGCCGCCTGGCCTACCAGGGGCAGGCCGGCCTGCTGCGCCTGGGTGGCGCCTACACGTATATGGACTACAAGCTGGGCAAGGAATTTGCCGTGCTCGACGCCAAGGGGACGGCGAAGATCGCCAGCGTGTATGGCAGTTATCCACTGATCCGTTCGCGCAGCAACAACCTGTATGCGCAGATCAATTACGACGACAAGACCTTCCAGGACAAGACGGAATCGACGGGCACCGTCAACGACAAGAAGGCCAAGGTATGGCTGCTGAACATCA
>NZ_CDXDQE010000076.1:0-354 GCF_978021625.1 Janthinobacterium foliorum
TGATGTTCAGCAGCCATACCTTGGCCTTCTTGTCGTTGACGGTGCCCGTCGATTCCGTCTTGTCCTGGAAGGTCTTGTCGTCGTAATTGATCTGCGCATACAGGTTGTTGCTGCGCGAACGGATCAGCGGATAACTGCCATACACGCTGGCGATCTTCGCCGTCCCCTTGGCGTCGAGCACGGCAAATTCCTTGCCCAGCTTGTAGTCCATATACGTGTAGGCGCCGCCCAGGCGCAGCAGGCCGGCCTGCCCCTGGTAGGCCAGGCGGCCATAGTTCAAGCCATCGGCCGAGGTGAACGCGCGCACGGTGGCCACGTCGCCGATGCCGGCCAGCTCGTTGATGTTCAGGGTGG
>NZ_CDXDQE010000077.1:0-354 GCF_978021625.1 Janthinobacterium foliorum
GCCACGCCGCGCCGTATCAGCCTGCCGACCTATCCGTTCGCCAAGGAGCGCTACTGGGTACCGGCGGCGCCCGCCGCGCTGGCCGTGGCGGCCGAAGCCGCGCCGGCAGCGGCGGCAGGCGCGCGCCAGGCACTGTTGCTGAGCAAGGCCTGGGAAGCGGCCGATGCGGCGCGGCAGCCGCGCGCCGGCCAGCGCCTGGCGATCCTCGCCTGCGCGCAGACGGCGGCGCTGGCGGCGCAGCTGGCCCGGCGCCATGCCGGCAGCATCGTCATCGATGGCGGCAAGGATGAGCAGCTGCATGCGCCGCGCGACTGGCGGCAGTACGACGCCTGGGTCGACTTGAGCGGCTGCGCC
>NZ_CDXDQE010000078.1:0-345 GCF_978021625.1 Janthinobacterium foliorum
TGATCGAGCCTGGCTTTGCCAGAACTTGACCACGTTGCACGTCTTCACGCTTGGTGCCGCGCAGCAGCAGACCAACGTTGTCGCCTGCTTGACCTTGGTCCAGCAGCTTGCGGAACATTTCCACGCCAGTGCAAGTCGTTTTGACGGTATCGGTGATACCAACGATTTCGATCTCTTCGCCGACTTTAACAATGCCGCGCTCGATACGACCGGTGACTACGGTACCGCGACCCGAGATCGAGAACACGTCTTCCACTGGCATCAGGAACGCACCGTCAACAGCGCGCTCTGGCGTTGGGATGTAAGCATCCAGCGCATCGGCCAGACGCAGCACTGCGTCAACGC
>NZ_CDXDQE010000079.1:0-345 GCF_978021625.1 Janthinobacterium foliorum
TGATCGAGCCTGGCTTTGCCAGAACTTGACCACGTTGCACGTCTTCACGCTTGGTGCCGCGCAGCAGCAGACCAACGTTGTCGCCTGCTTGACCTTGGTCCAGCAGCTTGCGGAACATTTCCACGCCGGTGCAAGTCGTTTTGACGGTATCGGTGATACCAACGATTTCGATCTCTTCGCCGACTTTAACAATGCCGCGCTCGATACGACCGGTGACCACGGTACCGCGACCCGAGATCGAGAACACGTCTTCCACTGGCATCAGGAACGCACCGTCAACAGCGCGCTCTGGCGTTGGGATGTAAGCATCCAGCGCATCGGCCAGACGCAGCACTGCGTCAACGC
>NZ_CDXDQE010000080.1:0-342 GCF_978021625.1 Janthinobacterium foliorum
TCTTCCAGGTCCACATGGCGCGACACCAGACGGCCGTACTCGCTTTGCAGCATGCGGTACAGGCCCACGCGGCGCGCGCCGGCCAGATTCACCTGCGCCTGGCGGAAGCGCTCCAGGCCCTGCGTGATGCACAGCACCACGCCATGCTCCTGGCGCCGTGCCTCGATCCACTGCTGCAGCGGCGTGATCCATGCCAGCGCTGCCGGCGCCGCGCTGGCGCAGCCGCTCAAGTCGACCCAGGCGTCGTACTGCCGCCAGTCGCGCGGCGCATGCAGCTGCTCATCCTTGCCGCCATCGATGACGATGCTGCCGGCATGGCGCCGGGCCAGCTGCGCCGCCAGC
>NZ_CDXDQE010000081.1:0-341 GCF_978021625.1 Janthinobacterium foliorum
CGGCATCGACGCCTGGTCCATCCGCCAGGCCCTGGGCGTGTGCGTCGGCATCACGCCCTTCAACTTTCCCGTGATGGTGCCGATGTGGATGTTCCCGATGGCCATTGCCTGCGGCAATACGTTCGTCTTGAAACCGTCCGAGCGCGACCCGTCCGCCAGCCTGCTGCTGGCGCAATTGCTGACGGAGGCGGGCTTGCCGGACGGCGTCTTCAACGTCGTGCAGGGCGATAAAGAGGCCGTGGATGGCTTGCTGCACCACCCGGACGTGCGCGCCGTCAGCTTCGTCGGCTCCACGCCGATCGCCGAATACATCTATGCCACGGGCTGCGCCCAGGGCAAGC
>NZ_CDXDQE010000082.1:0-338 GCF_978021625.1 Janthinobacterium foliorum
AAGCCGCGCAGCTTCTTTGCGGCGATGAGCTTTGGCAACTGCGGCTATGCGTTTCCGACCATCATCGGCGCCAAGGTGGCCGCGCCGCACCGTCCGGCCGTGTCGTATGCGGGCGACGGCGCCTGGGGCATGAGCCTGATGGAAACCATGACCTGCGTGCGCCACAACATTCCCGTGACGGCCGTGGTGTTCCACAACCGCCAGTGGGGCGCGGAAAAGAAAAACCAGGTGGATTTCTACAACCGCCGCTTCGTCGCCGGTGAACTGGACAACCAGAGCTTCGCGGAAATCGCCCGCGCCATGGGCGCCGAAGGCATCACGGTGGACAAGCTGGAAGA
>NZ_CDXDQE010000083.1:0-332 GCF_978021625.1 Janthinobacterium foliorum
GCGGTGGCCCTGAACCGGGTGCTGGGCAATGACGGCACGACCATCCTGGGCAACTTGTCGGCCAATGGCAAGGTCTTCATCGTCAACCCGAATGGGGTGCTGTTCGGCCAGGGCGCCTCCGTGAATACGGCGGGCCTGGTGGCGTCGACCCTGGATATCAGTAACGCCGACTTCATGGCCGGCAAGTACCAGTTTGCCGGCAATGGCACGGGCAAGGTCTTGAACCAGGGCAGCATCAGCGCGCCGGGCGGCTACGTGGCCTTGCTGGGCGCGAACGTGTCGAACGAGGGCACGATCCAGGCGCGCCTGGGTTCGGTAGCGCTGGCGGCGGG
>NZ_CDXDQE010000084.1:0-330 GCF_978021625.1 Janthinobacterium foliorum
TGGCAGGCGCATTGCCCTTGATGTCTACATAGGATGCGGTTGGTGTGTTGTGCCATGCTGAGTAGGTTAGCGTGCCGCCGTTGATCGGCGAGACAAGCACGGTTGGGTTTTCCGTTCCAGGGAACCGGATGGGGAAGGTGAAACGGACAAAGTCGGAGGCAGAACTGGTCAGCACCAGGCCTTTTTGGATGATCATGCCGCCGGCCATCTTTTGATATCCGTTAATGGCAAGGGTAGAAGCAAAGTCGGCGTTGCGCCACATTTCGGCGGTGGAATCGATTACTTGCCAAACGTTTCCCCCAGTTTCCATCAGAGTGAGGTATTGGCCGA
>NZ_CDXDQE010000085.1:0-330 GCF_978021625.1 Janthinobacterium foliorum
CCACGGCCGCGTTCAATTCGCCCGGCGTGGCCAGCGCCACTTGCGCCGTGACGGCGCCCGTGGCGGGATTGAAGACGTCGCTGGTGCGCTCGGAGCGCGACGCCATGGGGTTGCCACCAATAAAGTGGCCGATCTGTTGCGTTGTCATTGTTCTTCCTTTTTACTTGTTCATCAGCCACTCGTGGGCCGGGTCGTTTTTGAAATGCCACGCGCGTTGCGGGCCGGCCATCACGTTCAGGTAATAGCCGTCGTAGCCATACGGCACGGTGACGGGGTGGTAGCCGCGCGGCACCATCACCACGTCGTGGTTTTCCACGGCCATGGCTTCGT
>NZ_CDXDQE010000086.1:0-329 GCF_978021625.1 Janthinobacterium foliorum
CCCAGGCGCAGCAGGCCGGCCTGCCCCTGGTAGGCCAGGCGGCCATAGTTCAAGCCATCGGCCGAGGTGAACGCGCGCACGGTGGCCACGTCGCCGATGCCGGCCAGCTCGTTGATGTTCAGGGTGGCGCCGATGCGGTTGCGGCCCGTGTAGCGGTTGCCCTGGTTGTCCACGTCGATGCTGCCGTTGACACGCGATCCCGGCTGCACGTCGACGATCAGGTCCGAAGCGCCCAGCGAGGCGCCCGGCGCCAGCGTCGAGCTGACCTGCACGCCCGGCAAGTCCGACAGCAGCAGCAGGCGCCGCTCCAGCGGCGCCGTGGCGATCAC
>NZ_CDXDQE010000087.1:0-328 GCF_978021625.1 Janthinobacterium foliorum
TGCCACGCGCGTTGCGGGCCGGCCATCACGTTCAGGTAATAGCCGTCGTAGCCATACGGCACGGTGACGGGGTGGTAGCCGCGCGGCACCATCACCACGTCGTGGTTTTCCACGGCCATGGCTTCGTCGAGGCTGCGGTCATCCGTGTAGACCCGTTGAAAGGCAAAGCCCTGCTCGGGGTTCAGACGGTGGTAATACGTTTCTTCCAGCGAACTTTCGGTCGGGATATTGTCGCTGTCGTGCTTGTGCGGCGGATAGCTGGACGAGTGGCCGGACGGCGTCACCACTTCCACCACCAGCAAGCCATCGGCCTCGGCCGTCTGCGGCA
>NZ_CDXDQE010000088.1:0-316 GCF_978021625.1 Janthinobacterium foliorum
GTAGCACCGCGTTGGGGCTGTAGCTCAGCTGGTTAGAGCACCGTGTTGATAACGCGGGGGTCGTTGGTTCGAGTCCAACCAGCCCTACCAGTAACACCCGAGTCGTAAATTCCCGGGGGATTAGCTCAGCTGGGAGAGCACCTGCTTTGCAAGCAGGGGGTCGTCGGTTCGATCCCGTCATCCTCCACCAAAGTTTTACTCGAAAGTGCAAACGTAAGCCGCTAGGTTTAGGTTTGATCTTTTAGCGATCAAAGCTGTTTCGTTCTTTAACAATCTGGAAGAAGTAAAGATTATTTATTGATCGGTTTGCCGTAAA
>NZ_CDXDQE010000089.1:0-323 GCF_978021625.1 Janthinobacterium foliorum
TGACCAGTCTGTTCGACTCGTCAAATTTCGGCGGTGTTGCCACGGTCTTCATGCTGTATTGCGGATGGGGATCAGCGCTGGTTTGGTGCCCGGCCAGTTGTTGATTTCCATACGCGATGACTTGGTCATCTCGCTGGTCCACATAGCTGCGCTGGGCAAGTTGTGGGTGCGGATTGGCAGCATTCAAGTGGCTGGTTAGCTGCTGATCGCCATAGGCGCGGGCGCTGGCGTCTTGCTGATCGACATAAGCAGTTTTGGCCAGCAATGGATGCGGATCGGCAGCGTTCAAGTGAACAGCCAGCAGCTGATAAGCATAGGTGCGA
>NZ_CDXDQE010000090.1:0-318 GCF_978021625.1 Janthinobacterium foliorum
CCCTGTGGCAAAAAGACGAGTCGAACGCCAACGGTTCCTCGACCTGGACCTCGGTCGGCGTGCGTCCCGTGTACGCGTTCACCAACAACTTCAAGCTGGTGGGCGAACTGGGCACGGACCGGGTGACGCAAGCGGGCGGCCTGCCGGCCAAGCGTTTGACCAAGCTGACCATCGCGCCGACGATCTCGGCCGGGCCTGGCCTGTGGTCGCGTCCCGAGCTGCGCGCTTTCGTGACCTACGGCAAATGGAACGATGCGGCCACGGCCTCGGTCAACGCGGCCAACAACGGCGGCCCGATCTACAACAACAATACCAGCG
>NZ_CDXDQE010000091.1:0-315 GCF_978021625.1 Janthinobacterium foliorum
CCGCCTCGACCTTGGCCGAGAACAGCACGGCGCCCACGCCCGTCGTCACGCCGCAGCCGATGTAGCAGACCTTGTCGAACGGCGCGTCTTCGCGGATCTTCGCCAGGGCGATTTCCGGCACCACGATGTAGTTCGAGAACGTGGACGTGCCCATGTAGTGGAACAGCGGCTGGCCGTTCAGCGAGAAGCGGCTGGTGGCGTCCGGCATCAGGCCGCGGCCCTGGGTCGAGCGGATGGCCTGGCACAGATTCGTCTTTTGCGACAGGCAGAACTTGCATTGCCGGCATTCCGGCGTGTACAGGGGGATGACGTGGT
>NZ_CDXDQE010000092.1:0-314 GCF_978021625.1 Janthinobacterium foliorum
GTCTCGCCGCCCAGGCTTTGCACGCGCGCCGCATTGAAACCGACTTTATTGAAGTGGCCATTGCTCTTCACCGTCAACTGGTCGATCAGCAGCGCCACCGGCGTCTGGATATCGATCTTGCCGGTGGTGTAAGTCAGCGAATACGTGCTCACGCCACCGCCGCCGAAGCCGTCCTTGCTGTCGCCATTGATGTTCAGCAGCCATACCTTGGCCTTCTTGTCGTTGACGGTGCCCGTCGATTCCGTCTTGTCCTGGAAGGTCTTGTCGTCGTAATTGATCTGCGCATACAGGTTGTTGCTGCGCGAACGGATCAG
>NZ_CDXDQE010000093.1:0-309 GCF_978021625.1 Janthinobacterium foliorum
GGCCTTCCGCATCCGTATGCGACAGCAGGCCGCTGCGCGCATACGCCGCGCTGCCAATCTCGCCAAAGCCCGTCTCTTTCCAGCTGGGCCACTGGATGCTCTGCAGCGCGAAGCCCGCCTGCTGCGCCTCGGCCACGTAATCCATGTAGGCGTTGGCCATCGCATAGTCGCTCTGCCCCGCTGCCAGCGCCGGCAGCAGCGCCGAGACCGACGAGAACAGCACGCAAAAGCGCGGCGCATCCTGCGCCAGGCACGCGAGCAGCACGTCCAGTCCCGCCACCTTCGGTTCCAGCACCCGCGCCACGGCCG
>NZ_CDXDQE010000094.1:0-306 GCF_978021625.1 Janthinobacterium foliorum
CCGGCATCAGGCCGCGGCCCTGGGTCGAGCGGATGGCCTGGCACAGATTCGTCTTTTGCGACAGGCAGAACTTGCATTGCCGGCATTCCGGCGTGTACAGGGGGATGACGTGGTCATCCTTTTTCAGCGTCGTCACGCCCGGGCCCACGTCGACGACGACGCCGGCGCCTTCATGGCCAAGGATGGCGGGGAACAGGCCTTCCGGGTCGGCGCCCGACAAGGTGTAGTAATCCGTGTGGCAAATGCCCGTGGCTTTCAGCTCGACCAGCACTTCGCCGGCGCGCGGGCCGGCCAGGTCGACTTCTT
>NZ_CDXDQE010000095.1:0-302 GCF_978021625.1 Janthinobacterium foliorum
ATATGGTAGGAGAGCGTTCTGTAAGCCTGCGAAGGTGTCTTGTAAAGGATGCTGGAGGTATCAGAAGTGCGAATGCTGACATGAGTAGCGATAATGGGGGTGAAAAGCCTCCACGCCGTAAGCCCAAGGTTTCCTGTTCAACGTTCATCGGAGCAGGGTGAGTCGGCCCCTAAGGCGAGGCAGAGATGCGTAGCTGATGGGAAGCAGGTTAATATTCCTGCACCGTCGTATGATGCGATGGGGGGACGGATCGCGGAAGGTTGTCTGACTGTTGGAATAGTCAGTTTCTGTCTCATAGAAGG
>NZ_CDXDQE010000096.1:0-302 GCF_978021625.1 Janthinobacterium foliorum
GAGTATTTAGCCTTGGAGGATGGTCCCCCCATATTCAGACAGGATGTCACGTGTCCCGCCCTACTTGTCGTACGCTTAGTACCACCGGTCCGATTTCACATACGGGGCTATCACCCGCTATGGCTCCTATTTCCAGAGGATTCTGTTATCGGTCCGACTATCACGTACAGGCTCCTCCCATTTCGCTCGCCGCTACTTTGGGAATCTCGGTTGATTTCTTTTCCTGCAGCTACTTAGATGTTTCAGTTCGCCGCGTTCGCCTTGCATACCTATGTATTCAGTATGCAATACCCTAAAAGGGT
>NZ_CDXDQE010000097.1:0-301 GCF_978021625.1 Janthinobacterium foliorum
AGCGGGTGCGGATCGGCGGCGGCCAAGTGTTTGGCCAGTTGCGCGTCACTGTACGCGCGCACGGTAATGTCTTGGTCATCAACATACTTGCGTGTGGCCAGGATGACGGAAGGATCGATTTTCAGTTCGACGGCGGCCGTGCTGGTGACGATCAGCACGATGCGCACCACTTGCGTGCGGCCGCTGCCCTCGGCCATTAGGGGTTTGTAGCTGGGCGGGCAGTTGGCCACGGCGCACAGGTCGCCCGCCTCGTCGTAGATGCCGATTTCGCGTATCCACCAGCCGCCCACGTCTTCGGGCA
>NZ_CDXDQE010000098.1:0-301 GCF_978021625.1 Janthinobacterium foliorum
GAATCGATTACTTGCCAAACGTTTCCCCCAGTTTCCATCAGAGTGAGGTATTGGCCGACCTTGATCGTGATGCTTTGCACCATGCCGACATCAAATCCAATATTTACGCCTGGTGCAGCAACCAGTATTCCAGCATTGACCAGCCCAAAAAATTTGACGCACTTGCCGGTATTGGGGGGAATGCCCAGCGATGCTGGTGCCGGAATGGTGAGTACTTTGCCGGCATATGGGAAGTACAGGGCACAGCCCATGTCTTCTGCGGTAAGTGTGCGGCTTTCTAATACATTCCGATATTGCGCCA
>NZ_CDXDQE010000099.1:0-299 GCF_978021625.1 Janthinobacterium foliorum
GAGGTGCACCTGGCCCTGTTCCCGGAGGCGGATGGCACGGTCGGCATCGAAATCTACAGCGAGACGGCCGACGGCACCCTGCTGCACGGCGCGGCGACCGGGCTGCCGGACGTGCCGGACGCGGCGCCGGCGCGGCACGACCTGGCGGGCCTGCGCGCGGCCTGCAGCGTGGCCGAGCTGTCGGCCGGGCAGTGCTACGCCGCGCTTGGCGAACTGGGGCTGGCGTATGGTCCGGCCCTGCGCGCACTGCACACGCTGTACGTGGGCCAGGGACAGGTGCTGGCGCGGCTGGAGCTGCC
>NZ_CDXDQE010000100.1:0-289 GCF_978021625.1 Janthinobacterium foliorum
TCAATGCGCTCACCGGCACGCCACTGGCTCGCCTGCGGCATAAATCGCTGTGGCTCGATTATGCCGACTGCCTGCTCGATTCCCGCTCGGTACGCCAGGCAGCCAGCCAATTGGGCGTGCACCGCAACACCACGTTCCGCTGGCGCCACCGTTTTTTAGCCTTGGCAAAAACGGACCGGCCGCATGGCCTGCATGGCATCGCCGAGGCCGACGAGCTATATGTGCTGGAATCGGAAAAAGGGGCGCGACAAATGACGCGTCCAGCCCGCCGCCGGGGGGGCCATGCGCA
>NZ_CDXDQE010000101.1:0-289 GCF_978021625.1 Janthinobacterium foliorum
AAAAGATGGGCATTGGCGGCGTCGGCGGCGTGCGCGCCTACCCGGGTGGCGAGGCGTACGGCGACCAGGGCTATGTGCTGAATGTGGAGCTGCGCCAGAACGTGACGGCGTTCACGGCCTTTCCGGGCCAGCTGCAGGTGCTGGCGTTTGCCGACACGGGTTCCGTCAAGCTGAACCGCGATGCCTGGAGCGCGGGCGAGAACCGCCGCACCCTGAGCGGCGCCGGCGTGGGCGTGACGTGGACGGGCGCCAATGCGCTGGTGCTGAAAGCGTACTACGCGCACAAGCT
>NZ_CDXDQE010000102.1:0-278 GCF_978021625.1 Janthinobacterium foliorum
TTGGGCTTACGGCGTGGAGGCTTTTCACCCCCATTATCGCTACTCATGTCAGCATTCGCACTTCTGATACCTCCAGCATCCTTTACAAGACACCTTCGCAGGCTTACAGAACGCTCTCCTACCATATATATCTGTGATAAATCACAGAACAATATCCGCAGCTTCGGTGACTGGCTTAGCCCCGTTACATCTTCCGCGCAGGACGACTCGATCAGTGAGCTATTACGCTTTCTTTAAATGATGGCTGCTTCTAAGCCAACATCCTGACTGTTTTAGCC
>NZ_CDXDQE010000103.1:0-278 GCF_978021625.1 Janthinobacterium foliorum
GAGCTAATCCCCCGGGAATTTACGACTCGGGTGTTACTGGTAGGGCTGGTTGGACTCGAACCAACGACCCCCGCGTTATCAACACGGTGCTCTAACCAGCTGAGCTACAGCCCCAACGCGGTGCTACCACGACTACTGTTTCTTCTTTGACTAACAGCCGATAAGTGTGAACATTTGAAGCGGAAGCATTGCTGCTTCGTGCAAACTCTAGAAAGGAGGTGATCCAGCCGCACCTTCCGATACGGCTACCTTGTTACGACTTCACCCCAGTCACGAAT
>NZ_CDXDQE010000104.1:0-274 GCF_978021625.1 Janthinobacterium foliorum
TACTCATCTCGCCCACCTGTGTCGGTTTGCGGTACGGTCTCGTATGACTGAAGCTTAGAGGCTTTTCTTGGAACCACTTCCGATTGCTTCGTGCACAAGTGCACTCGTCCCATCCCCTTGAATTCCGTACCCGGATTTGCCTAAGTACCTTCTATGAGACAGAAACTGACTATTCCAACAGTCAGACAACCTTCCGCGATCCGTCCCCCCATCGCATCATACGACGGTGCAGGAATATTAACCTGCTTCCCATCAGCTACGCATCTCTGCCTCG
>NZ_CDXDQE010000105.1:0-274 GCF_978021625.1 Janthinobacterium foliorum
CGAGGCAGAGATGCGTAGCTGATGGGAAGCAGGTTAATATTCCTGCACCGTCGTATGATGCGATGGGGGGACGGATCGCGGAAGGTTGTCTGACTGTTGGAATAGTCAGTTTCTGTCTCATAGAAGGCGCTTAGGCAAATCCGGGCGCGGAATTCAAGGGGATGGGACGAGTGCACTTGTGCACGAAGCAATCGGAAGTGGTTCCAAGAAAAGCCTCTAAGCTTCAGTCATACGAGACCGTACCGCAAACCGACACAGGTGGGCGAGATGAGTA
>NZ_CDXDQE010000106.1:0-267 GCF_978021625.1 Janthinobacterium foliorum
CCATGGCGCGCAGTTCGCCCAGGGTCAGCTCGCTGCCCGGCACGAAGCCCGTGGTGGCGATCAGTTCGCTTTCTGGAAACACGGGCGGCGCGGCAATCTGCAGGCGCTGCACCGTGATGCGCGTCGTGTCGCCCACCGTGGTGGCGGGCACATTGCCCTGCTGCACGCGGATGGCGGGCGGCGCTTTCGGCAACTGGGGCGCGGCGGGAATCTGCTGCAGCTGGCTGCCGGCGCTGGGCGGATCGACGGCCCAGGCGGACTGGATGG
>NZ_CDXDQE010000107.1:0-266 GCF_978021625.1 Janthinobacterium foliorum
GAGTATTTAGCCTTGGAGGATGGTCCCCCCATATTCAGACAGGATGTCACGTGTCCCGCCCTACTTGTCGTACGCTTAGTACCACCGGTCCGATTTCACATACGGGGCTATCACCCGCTATGGCTCCACTTTCCAGAGAATTCTGTTATCGGTCCGACTATCACGTACAGGCTCTTCCCATTTCGCTCGCCGCTACTTTGGGAATCTCGGTTGATTTCTTTTCCTGCAGCTACTTAGATGTTTCAGTTCGCCGCGTTCGCCTTGCA
>NZ_CDXDQE010000108.1:0-265 GCF_978021625.1 Janthinobacterium foliorum
ACTTACAAAACCGCCTGCGCACGCTTTACGCCCAGTAATTCCGATTAACGCTTGCACCCTACGTATTACCGCGGCTGCTGGCACGTAGTTAGCCGGTGCTTATTCTTCAGGTACCGTCATTAGCAAGAGATATTAGCTCTCACCGTTTCTTCCCTGACAAAAGAGCTTTACAACCCGAAGGCCTTCTTCACTCACGCGGCATTGCTGGATCAGGCTTTCGCCCATTGTCCAAAATTCCCCACTGCTGCCTCCCGTAGGAGTCTGG
>NZ_CDXDQE010000109.1:0-265 GCF_978021625.1 Janthinobacterium foliorum
ACTTACAAAACCGCCTGCGCACGCTTTACGCCCAGTAATTCCGATTAACGCTTGCACCCTACGTATTACCGCGGCTGCTGGCACGTAGTTAGCCGGTGCTTATTCTTCAGGTACCGTCATTAGCAAGGGATATTAGCCCTCACCGTTTCTTCCCTGACAAAAGAGCTTTACAACCCGAAGGCCTTCTTCACTCACGCGGCATTGCTGGATCAGGCTTTCGCCCATTGTCCAAAATTCCCCACTGCTGCCTCCCGTAGGAGTCTGG
>NZ_CDXDQE010000110.1:0-265 GCF_978021625.1 Janthinobacterium foliorum
CGGTAGGATTCGTGACTGGGGTGAAGTCGTAACAAGGTAGCCGTATCGGAAGGTGCGGCTGGATCACCTCCTTTCTAGAGTTTGCACGAAGCAGCAATGCTTCCGCCTCAAATGTTCACACTTATCGACTGTTAGCTGAAGAAGAAACAGTAGTCGTAGTAGCACCGCGTTGGGGCTGTAGCTCAGCTGGTTAGAGCACCGTGTTGATAACGCGGGGGTCGTTGGTTCGAGTCCAACCAGCCCTACCAGTAACACCCGAGTCGTA
>NZ_CDXDQE010000111.1:0-264 GCF_978021625.1 Janthinobacterium foliorum
TTGGGCTTACGGCGTGGAGGCTTTTCACCCCCATTATCGCTACTCATGTCAGCATTCGCACTTCTGATACCTCCAGCATCCTTTACAAGACACCTTCGCAGGCTTACAGAACGCTCTCCTACCATATCCAATAAAGGATATCCGCAGCTTCGGTGACTGGCTTAGCCCCGTTACATCTTCCGCGCAGGACGACTCGATCAGTGAGCTATTACGCTTTCTTTAAATGATGGCTGCTTCTAAGCCAACATCCTGACTGTTTTAGCC
>NZ_CDXDQE010000112.1:0-264 GCF_978021625.1 Janthinobacterium foliorum
CCTTTCCCGCCTGGTCGCAAACGTCCCCGCTGCGCCGCGCCCGCGTCATGTTCAAATTCAAGGAATTATTGGAAGAGCATGCGGACCAGTTGGCGGCCCTGATCACGGCCGAGCACGGCAAGGTGTTCACGGATGCAAAAGGGGAAGTGACGCGCGGCATTGAGGTGGTGGAGTTTGCCTGCGGCATCCCGCAGATGATGAAGGGCGAATATTCGGAACAGGTGGCCGGCGGCATCGACGCCTGGTCCATCCGCCAGGCCCTGG
>NZ_CDXDQE010000113.1:0-262 GCF_978021625.1 Janthinobacterium foliorum
GGACCCGGCCGTCGCCCCCAGCTATCAGTACGCGAAGATGGGCCACGATTACCTGGCGCAATTGGTCGACGCCATCCCGCGCTTGAAACGGGAGGCGGCATGAGCCCGCTGCTGGTGAAGGCGAACAAGGCGGGTGGCAAGATCGTGGAAGTGACGCCCGCGTCCGCCGGCTGGACGCACGTGGGTTTTGCCGCGCACCGTCTGCAGGCCGGCGAGCAGGTCACGCTGCAGACGGGCAGCCGCGAGCTGTGCATCGTCGTGC
>NZ_CDXDQE010000114.1:0-258 GCF_978021625.1 Janthinobacterium foliorum
GTTTCGTCCTGCCCGGCCATGAAAACGGCTTTTTCCTCGGCGGCAGCCTGTTCGACCACGTCACGCCGGAGATGACGATTTACAAAGAGGAGATTTTCGGCCCCGTGCTGTGCATCGTGCGCGTGCCGGACTTTGCCACGGCGCTGGACCTGGTCAATGCGCACGAGTACGGCAACGGCACGGCCATCTACACGCGCGACGGCAACACGGCGCGCGAATACACGCACCGGGTGCAGGTGGGGATGGTGGGGGTGAATG
>NZ_CDXDQE010000115.1:0-256 GCF_978021625.1 Janthinobacterium foliorum
GTGGGTTCGGACCTCCAGGGCGTGTTACCGCACCTTCATCCTGGCCATGAGTAGATCACTTGGTTTCGGGTCTACACCCAGCGACTGATCGCCCTATTCGGACTCGATTTCTCTACGGCTTCCCTATCTGGTTAACCTTGCCACTGAATGTAAGTCGCTGACCCATTATACAAAAGGTACGCAGTCACGGAACAAGTCCGCTCCTACTGTTTGTATGCACACGGTTTCAGGATCTATTTCACTCCCCTTCCGGGGT
>NZ_CDXDQE010000116.1:0-255 GCF_978021625.1 Janthinobacterium foliorum
TGCAAGTCGAACGGCAGCACGGAGCTTGCTCTGGTGGCGAGTGGCGAACGGGTGAGTAATATATCGGAACGTACCCTAGAGTGGGGGATAACGTAGCGAAAGTTACGCTAATACCGCATACGATCTAAGGATGAAAGTGGGGGATCGCAAGACCTCATGCTCGTGGAGCGGCCGATATCTGATTAGCTAGTTGGTAGGGTAAAAGCCTACCAAGGCATCGATCAGTAGCTGGTCTGAGAGGACGACCAGCCACAC
>NZ_CDXDQE010000117.1:0-255 GCF_978021625.1 Janthinobacterium foliorum
GAGTGCCCTTTCGTAGCAACTAATGACAAGGGTTGCGCTCGTTGCGGGACTTAACCCAACATCTCACGACACGAGCTGACGACAGCCATGCAGCACCTGTGTACTGGTTCTCTTTCGAGCACTCCCCGATCTCTCGGGGATTCCAGCCATGTCAAGGGTAGGTAAGGTTTTTCGCGTTGCATCGAATTAATCCACATCATCCACCGCTTGTGCGGGTCCCCGTCAATTCCTTTGAGTTTTAATCTTGCGACCGTA
>NZ_CDXDQE010000118.1:0-255 GCF_978021625.1 Janthinobacterium foliorum
GCTTCATACTCTTCCTTCTTCGCAGCTGACAAACACAACGCTTTGTCGATAGCGCGAAAGCAGTACCGAATACAGTTCTTTAACAATTAACAGTCGATAAGTGTGGACATTTGATGCAAGTGCAGCGCCGATCTTCGGATTGGCGTCATACTTAAAATATCAAATGTTCACAAGAAATAATGAAATAGGATACTTCTTCGGAAGTAGCCTGTCAGTTTTTTGAGTGAGCAAATCTTTTGCAATGCAAAAGATTTG
>NZ_CDXDQE010000119.1:0-255 GCF_978021625.1 Janthinobacterium foliorum
CGGCGCCCAGCAGTGCGCCCGGGTCAAGGAATGAAACTTGCCCGGCCTTGTCGTGCTTGACCTTGCTCTTGTCGCCGATCAGGCCAAACTCTTCCAGTTTTCGAGCTGAGCGCTTGGTGGTGCGGCCCTGGTACAAGTTCTGGTATGCACTCATCAGTGAGGTGCCGACGCGGTTGCCGCTCATTTCCTGCACCAGCGGTTCCATCTGGTAGTAAAAGGCATCATCTTTCAAGCCCTTGGCCGCGATGCCACCCG
>NZ_CDXDQE010000120.1:0-255 GCF_978021625.1 Janthinobacterium foliorum
TGTTGCCGCAACTGGCCAAGAAGGGCATCACGGAAAAGAAACAGGTGCTCGACGCCATCGGCAGCATCTTTTCAAACCGCACCGCATCGAACCTGTATTCGCAGATGTATTTGCAGCGCGGGCAAATCCACAAAAACGAAAAGCTCAACCGGGGCGCCGCCAATATCGGCCAGCTGGACAAGCTGGGCCGCGACTCGGCCGCCGGCAAGGAACTGGAGGCGCAGTCGAAGCTGGCCAATCTCAAGCTCACCATGG
>NZ_CDXDQE010000121.1:0-255 GCF_978021625.1 Janthinobacterium foliorum
GAAGACAAGGATTTGACGGCCATCGTCTCGCCGCGGCTGATTAATCTGACCTTGACCCTGTGCCGTGGCGACGAGAGCGACCAGCTCGACATTTCCCTGGACGACAGCGACGGCAAGCTGGCCCTGCCGCCGCGCGGCGCGCAGATCGCCCTGGCGCTGGGCTGGCAATCATCCGGCCTGGTGGATATGGGCAAGTTCACCGTCGACGAGGTGGAGCACAGCGGTGCGCCCGACACCATCACCCTGCGCGCCAGG
>NZ_CDXDQE010000122.1:0-255 GCF_978021625.1 Janthinobacterium foliorum
CCACCGGCAAGATCGATATCCAGACGCCGGTGGCGCTGCTGATCGACCAGTTGACGGTGAAGAGCAATGGCCACTTCAATAAAGTCGGTTTCAATGCGGCGCGCGTGCAAAGCCTGGGCGGCGAGACCAGCTTGTTCGGCATTGTCAGTGGCCAGATGGCATCGAAAAACCTCGATGTGTCGGAAAAGATGGGCATTGGCGGCGTCGGCGGCGTGCGCGCCTACCCGGGTGGCGAGGCGTACGGCGACCAGGGCT
>NZ_CDXDQE010000123.1:0-255 GCF_978021625.1 Janthinobacterium foliorum
ACGCATTGACGTTCTGCACGTGGGCGGCCCCGCCCACGCGGATGCCGGCGCGCAAGTTGACGGCCTGATGACTGAGGCCCGCTTCCATGGCAAACGCCCGGTAGGCGGCATGGCCGTCCGTGACCAGCAGAACATCCTTGTCGATGACGGGCAACAAATAACGGTGCAGCTGCGCCTTCGTCAGTTGCCCTTTGCCCGTGACGAAATCGAGGGTCTGGCCCGTGCGGTCGCGCGCCACCAGGATGCAGACTTGCT
>NZ_CDXDQE010000124.1:0-255 GCF_978021625.1 Janthinobacterium foliorum
CGCTGCCGAGGTGGCCCTGTGCAGCGCGCCGGCCACCACGCGCCGTGCGGCGCGCCTGATCGACCCGCAGTCGATGACGCGCTCCGTGCGCGGCAAGGGCGCCAACACGCGTTATGTGTGCGACATCCTGCCGCAGACGGCCGAGGCCGATGGCTTGCTGGTGGTGGAAGTGGTGACGCCGTCCGGCCACTCGTCCAGCTATCCGCCGCACAAGCACGACAGCGACAATATCCCGACCGAAAGTTCGCTGGAAGA
>NZ_CDXDQE010000125.1:0-255 GCF_978021625.1 Janthinobacterium foliorum
GTTGTCCTTACCTTCGGCCGTGATGATGGTGGCAGCCACGTCCAGGGTACCGTTGGTGTTGACGGGAATGTCGCCGTAGATGAAGTTCTGGCGCACGGCCGAACGGGTGCCGAGGATGGCGCCCGTCACGGGATCGCGGGCGTTGATGTCGTTATCCTTGAAGAAGGCGTACGAGAATTTGCCCGGGCCCACGGGAATGCGGTCCAGGCCGGCACCCGTGCCGTTCATGTTGATGTATTGCAGATCCAGCATGTG
>NZ_CDXDQE010000126.1:0-255 GCF_978021625.1 Janthinobacterium foliorum
CGTCGTGCTGACGGGCACGGTCACGGTGCAGGCCGGCGAAGAGACGTGGCGCGAGATCGGCAATCGCCAGAGCGTGTTTGCAGACATCTCGCCCTACGCCGTGTATGTGCCGCTGGAAACAGCGGTCGGCATCACGGCGCAGAGCGCTGCCGAGGTGGCCCTGTGCAGCGCGCCGGCCACCACGCGCCGTGCGGCGCGCCTGATCGACCCGCAGTCGATGACGCGCTCCGTGCGCGGCAAGGGCGCCAACACGCG
>NZ_CDXDQE010000127.1:0-255 GCF_978021625.1 Janthinobacterium foliorum
ACGGGCGATTGCGGGAACACGGCCGGATTGCCCAGGGCCAAGCTCATTTCAAAGGTGGCCAGGCCGCGCAGGATGCGCTGCCATTCGGCCACGGCCGCCGCGCGCGCGTCCGTCTCGTTGGCGAAGGCGGTGCGCAGGCGCTTGCTGTTGCCGGGTACGCCGGCCACGACGCTGCGGCGGCGCGCGTAGCGCTCGTCGTGCCAGAAGGCACGCACGCCCGTGTAGGCGTCGCTTTCGGCGCTGTGGTAGCGGTGG
>NZ_CDXDQE010000128.1:0-248 GCF_978021625.1 Janthinobacterium foliorum
ACTGCATGAAGTTGGAATCGCTAGTAATCGCGGATCAGCATGTCGCGGTGAATACGTTCCCGGGTCTTGTACACACCGCCCGTCACACCATGGGAGCGGGTTTTACCAGAAGTAGGTAGCTTAACCGTAAGGAGGGCGCTTACCACGGTAGGATTCGTGACTGGGGTGAAGTCGTAACAAGGTAGCCGTATCGGAAGGTGCGGCTGGATCACCTCCTTTCTAGAGTTTGCACGAAGCAGCAATGCTTC
>NZ_CDXDQE010000129.1:0-234 GCF_978021625.1 Janthinobacterium foliorum
GAAACTGGTAGGGCTGGTTGGACTCGAACCAACGACCCCCGCGTTATCAACACGGTGCTCTAACCAGCTGAGCTACAGCCCCAAATGCTGTTCTTTATATTAACAGCCGATAAGTGTGAACATTTGAGGCGGAAGCATTGCTGCTTCGTGCAAACTCTAGAAAGGAGGTGATCCAGCCGCACCTTCCGATACGGCTACCTTGTTACGACTTCACCCCAGTCACGAATCCTACCG
>NZ_CDXDQE010000130.1:0-227 GCF_978021625.1 Janthinobacterium foliorum
TGAGCGCATTGAAGGTGCGCCCGCAGGGCACGCAGCGGTAGCGCTGCAGGCCGTGCGCATGGCCATGCCGATGCAGATGGGGCGAGTGGCAGGCGGGACAGGCCAAGCGCGACTGCGCCACGCCCTCGAGCAGCGCGACGGTCGCGTCGTGTGGCGTGTTGCCACGCAGCAGGGCCATGCCCGCCTGCCGCTGGCGCCGGTTCAACTGCGCAAACTGCGCGATAAAG
>NZ_CDXDQE010000131.1:0-220 GCF_978021625.1 Janthinobacterium foliorum
CGAGATTCCCAAAGTAGCGGCGAGCGAAATGGGAAGAGCCTGTACGTGATAGTCGGACCGATAACAAAATCCTCTGGAAAGTGGAGCCATAGTGGGTGATAGCCCCGTATGTGAAATCGGACCGGTGGTACTAAGCGTACGACAAGTAGGGCGGGACACGTGACATCCTGTCTGAATATGGGGGGACCATCCTCCAAGGCTAAATACTCGTAATCGACCG